>PQXE01000009.1:65911-90432 GCA_003194495.1 Deltaproteobacteria bacterium | reverse complement strand
GGGGCGCATCTAGAGGTTGGGGGAGAGGCTTCTGAACGCCATTTTGTCAGCTGATGAGGTTTACGTAGGTCCCTCAAATCGGCCTTTTGTGATAGCTGACCAACCCTCAAATCGGCCTAAAATCCTAGGTCCCCCAACGCGTAAATGCGCCCGTTAGATTGTACAACACCCGAAAAAGAAAAGAATTATAATGAACCGGCCAATATTTATTAAAACAGCTAAAATATGAATTGCCATAATAGAAAAATAGTGTTAATTAATAGCATATTATGGAAAATAACAAACTGGCCAATGAACCGGCCAGAAAAAGCAAAGATCCTGCTTATTATCTAACACCTCTTCTGCCTGAAAAAGGCAATATAGGTCCCCTGAAGGATATGGCGCAGGAAATCATAGCAGCCTCTGCGGGGCTGGAGAGTGAAGTGGCAAGGGAGACCGCCGTTGTGCTCGGTGACGAGCTCCGGCTCATCAACAGCTACTACAGCAATCTTATTGAAGGCCATAAAACAACTATCCCGGACATCAATATGGCCTTAAAAAATAAATTTTCTCAGGACCCGGAGAAAAAATATGCGCAGGAACTGTGTGCCGCCCATGTAGAAACCGAAAAACGGTTTATGGAATTTGTGAATGCGCCGCAAAAGCTCAATATCTGCAGCAGGCGTTTTTTGTCTGAAATTCATGCTGCGTTCTATGCCAACTTACCGGAAGAACATCTTTTCACACATACCCCCAAAGGATTTTCCAAAGCGCCGGTCAATCCCGGCCAAATCCGGGATGTCAATGTCTCCGTGGATGGCCGGTCACTTCATGGGCCGTCCCATCAGAATTTGCCGGCATTGCTCAAAGCCTTTGCCCAGAGTTATTCCCCTGATCAGTTTCATGGTGACGAACGTTTAATCGCAATGGCGGCAAGTCATCACCGGCTGACCTGGCTGCATCCCTTCCGGGACGGAAACGGTCGGGTTGTCCGCCTTTTTTCAGGGCTGTATCTTGCCGGGATAGGCGTTAACAAAAGCAATCTGTGGTCTTTGTCGCGAGGTTTATCAAGAAATAAAAAACAGTATATGTTTGAGCTGTGGGCTACTGATTCTCCTGATGAACAGAATGACGTTCACTATTTTGATGATGACCTGCTGGCGGAGTTCTGCAGGTTTTTCTTTGAAATCTGTCTGGATCAAATACGCTTTATGGAAGACTTGCTGCGGCTTGACCAAATCGAAAGCCGGATCGACTGGTATGTGGAAACGCGGGCCAAACATGATAAAAAACCTTTGCGGATTGAGGCGGCAAAACTACTCAGGGCCGTATTTATGCGGGGTGCCATACCAAGAGGCATGGCTGTTGAAATCCTGAACATGAGCGAGCGCAGTGCACGCCGAATCGTCAGCGCGCTGATCGAGAACGGTCTTTTGCAGTCACAAAGCCACCGTGCGCCGTTAACAATCGGGCTGCCGATTGATGTTCTTCCCTATTACTTTCCGGATCTTTACGACCCTTCGGTAATTGGTGAGGAGTATATTGTTTGACTTATGGCGAAAGTGACATACAAGGGTCAAGGGGCAGGGGTCAAGGAAAATCTGAACCGTGAACCCTGAACCTTTGAACGCCTACTGATGAAAAAACTCAATACTGATTCAATAGAAAAGGCTTTGCTGGAATCTCTTACTGAATACACAGTAGATAGAGGTGAAGATGTATCAGTGAATGGCACGTATGTTTTTCAGCCTGATTTTCCATGCTTCCAGGGCCACTTTCCGGATCAACCGATACTTCCGGGCATCATACAGATGGCGGCGGTTCGTTCATTGGCCACTAAGGCCCTGAACCAGCAGCTTGTGCCCACTACTACGGGACGAATCAAATTCCGGGGCTTTATCCAGCCCAAGGAACAGATATCAATAACCGTGAACTTGAAAAAACACCAAACGACATGGAGAGCCGTATTCAGCATCTCCCGTGGGAATGAGACCGTAGCCACCGGTAGAATAGATTTCTGTGAAAAAATTTTGGATCTGTGCGATTAGCGGTTAGCGGTTAGCATTAAGTTGTTTTGTAAACGTTCACAGGTTACATTAAAAAATGAACATCGAATGAAAAACGAATATCCAATACCGAACATTCAACGGTACACACTGAATGAGTTTTAACTATTTCCGGGTCTCTCGAAGTTTCTTTAATTAAGATACGAAGCTAATGGATAAAGTCCTTTTTTTCCATTCAACATTCGATGTTGGACGTTCGATGTTCGATGTTCATTAGTCGATCCGGTGCAAAAACAACCCAGCTCTTGTGACCCCTGACCCTTTGAACTTGTGATGGATGCAAACATGAGATCTCAACATTGCTACTTTCCTCAAGAGCCTGATGCTCCACGGCCTCTTACAGTCACTATTCCCCGCAGGGTCAGGTTTGAAGAAATAGATCCATTGGGGATGGTATGGCACGGCCGGTATGTGAGTTATCTGGAAGACGGCCGGGTGGCATTTGGAGACAGGTATGGTCTGCGTTACATGAAGTTCAAGGATGAAGGGCTGGCGGCTCCTATTGTAAAAATGCACATCGACTATAAGGCTTCGTTACGCTTTGATGAGATAATGAACATTAAAACCACGCTACACTGGTGCGATGCCATGAGGCTGAACTTTGAATATCATATTACAGGGCAGGACGGACGTCTGATGGCCACTGGATATACTGTTCAGCTCCTGACGGATATGAAGGGACTTGTTTTGCTCATGCCGACTGCCTGGATTGAGGATTTCCGGCAAAAGTGGAAAGATGGTAAGCTGGAATGAAATCAGTAGCTGTTGTGGCCACCAGAGCGATAACTTCTCTTGGCAATTTAGACGAGACGTGGAGCGGACTGATGGAAGGACGCTCTGCCCTTGCCTGTCTTAAATCAGACGGTTTGTTTGGTAAATGGCCGGTAGGATCAATAGAAAGGCTTGAAGGAGAGCCGGGAACAGCCAAACGACTTCATTCACTGATAAAATTGCTTCTTGCTGACAGCCCCTTGATTTTGGATGACACCACCCTCATTCTGGCCATTACAAAAGGCGCTCCGGACGAACTCCTTACCGGGTCAGCCGGTCCCAGGCCGGGCCAACCTTGTGATACTGCAAGTTATATAGCGAGAGAACTTGGCCTTAAAGGCCCTGTAAGCACCATCAGCGCTGCCTGTGCATCCGGGACAATAGCTGTAATCCAAGGGGTACACAGGATTATCAGTGATGATGCAAAAATGGTCGCTGTGATTGGGATAGATATATTGAGCAAATTTGTGCTGGCTGGTTTTGCAAGTCTGATGGCGCTTTCCCCTCGACCTTGCCGTCCCTTTGATCATGGACGTAATGGGCTTACCCTGGGCGAAGGAGCGGGAATCATGCTCCTGTGCGCCACAGAAGAGGCACATAAACGCAATTGGCCTATCCTTGCGCGGATAACCGGATGGGGGGCGGCCTGTGACGCAGTTCACATCACAGCGCCGGACAGGGAAGCGAGCGGGCTGATAGCTTCCATAAAAAAGGCTACAGACAATTGCCGCCGTCAAGTAGGCGCCATTAATGCCCACGGTACCGGCACCCGGCATAACGATGCCATGGAGATATGCGCATTTACCACCTTGTGGGGCAAAAACAATCCGCCTTTTCATTCAGTGAAAGGAGCAATAGGCCACTGCCTTGGAGCTGCAGGCGTAATTGAGGCGGCTTTATCTGTTGAAAGTCTGAAGAGAGGCCTGATTCCTCCAAGCGTTGGGCTGACAACACCGGAATCAGGTATTGGCCATGTAACCGGGCAACAACCCCTCGCCCTGGATCATTTATCCATATTATCCTGCAACTCAGGATTTGGCGGCATAAATGCAAGTATACTTATGGAGGCATAGCCCCCTGTGATTTTGGGGAATTGTCATGTCTCTTTGTTTTTATGCCGGAATTTATTCACCTTGCCGCAAATAAAACCAACCACAAAGCCAAGAGCTACCATCAGGGGCATAAAGATAATTTGGGACATATGAATTTTCCAAAAAAGTATTCGAAAGGTTACAGGCTGGGTATTCTGGATCAAAACAATCAATAATAAAGCAGCAAGCACTGAAATAACTATGATTTTGGGCTGCACAAGTTATCCCTCCCATCCGGAATTAAAGGATGTTTAACTCTTCAGGTTGAAGGCTGAAGAATTTCAACCGGTTCGCAACGATCGAATGCCCTAAGTTCCGTCCCTAAAAGCCTTCCACCTTCTACCTTCAGTCTATCCAGATGAGGCAAAAAAGACATTCAAAGGACTTGGCTTAGTGAATCTCTGGAGAGAATTTAAAGAAAAAATTCCCAAACGGTTATTCCACTACAATCTTTTCCTTTGGCTCAGACACTACCTCACCTATGACGGTTGCGCCGGCCATCCCTCTTCTTTTTAATTCACTCAGCAATTCATTGGCTTTCTCTCTTGCCGCAGAAATCAGTAACCCGCCGGAGGTCTGGGCGTCAAAAAGGATATCCTGCATGAACCTGTCCACAGAAGGGGCAAAATCCACGAATGTCTCGCGAAATTCCCGGTTCTTGTAAGTTCCGGCCGGCACGAGCCCCATCCGGGCATACTCCATGGCCTTGGGGAAGTATGGGACCAGTCCGGCCTGCAACTTAATTCCTATATCGGTATCTACTACCATCTCGCACATGTGACCCAACAGACCAAAGCCGGTGATATCGGTACATGCATGGACAGGATAATGTCCCATAACCTCAGCCGCATCCCGGTTAAGGGCAGCCATGAGACGGGTGATACTTTCAATGGTCTCATCGGAGGCAATCCCACCCTTAATAGCGGTATTGATAATCCCGGTACCTAAGGCTTTGGTCAGGATCAACTGATCTCCCGGCTCCATGGCCTTTTTTGTAAGGATACGATCCGGATGGATGAACCCGGTGACGGACAGACCATATTTCAATTCATTGTCCTCCACACTGTGCCCTCCCACCAAGACGACTTCCGCCTCTTTCAATTTGTCCAGACCCCCGTGCAGAATCTGCCGGAGGATAGACAAATCCATCTTTTTGAGAGGAAAGCACACCAGATTCATGGCTGTTTTGGGAACACCTCCCATGGCATAGACATCGCTCAGGGCATTGGCTGCGGCAATCTGCCCGAACCAGTAAGGATCATCCACGATCGGGGTAAAAAAATCCACCGTCTGGATGATGGCAATGTCATCGGTGATTCTGTATACGGCTGCGTCGTCAGCCCTCTCCAATCCCACAATAAGATTGGGATCAGTAGGGTATTCCAACCCGCACAATGCTTTGTCCAGGTCCCCTGGAGGAATTTTTGAGGCTCACCCCGCCCCGGAAACCGTCTCGGTGAGACGAAGCTTCTTCTGTCCGATCATTGAATTTTCCTTTAACTCTTTACCTGATTCTTGAAGATTAGGAACGGAAGATAAATAAGTTGAACAAAAATTAACAGGATTTTTTGTTGTATTCAAGGCACGAGGAGCGAGCATAACGGGTTATGTGATCGACGAGCAACGAAGAAGACGGCAAAAAAGACATTAATTTGTTCAACTTATTTATTGTACGTTTTTTAGCACTTTATTATTAAAGTCAAATAGATTCTACTAATGCAGAAAGAATAATTTTTCGGCAAACTCGACAATAACATAATCCGGAACAAATACTCGGTTAAGTCCTATAATAGACAAATCCAATAATCCTTCTGTTTCGCATTGATTATTCCTATTTGTTTTATTGGTCATCCTAATGTAAAGATTGTGGCCAAGTTCACCTGGAGTCTATGACGATTCCCAAGACGCTCCTGCTCGCATCCAGTGGATGAGGGAGTCTCTTTTTGGTGAACAATTTCCTTAAAGAGGTGATTAGTTAATGCTGTCTAAAAATTACTTTGTAACCCGCTGGGGAATAATCGGCGTAGGCGTCTTGATCGGGGTCTTTGCCGCGTTTTTGCAGAAATGGGGCAATCCGGGGAACATGGGGATCTGCGTGGCCTGCTTTGAGAGAGACATCGCAGGAGCACTCGGGCTCCACCGGGCAGCCGTGGTCCAGTACATAAGACCTGAAATTATCGGGTTTGTGCTGGGTTCGTTCATTTCAGCATATCTTTTCAGAGAATTCCGGTCCCGTTCAGGCTCGTCCCCCATAGTGAGATATATGCTGGGTGTCTTTGCCATGATCGGGGCCTTAGTCTTTCTGGGATGTCCATGGCGGGCCCTGTTGCGTCTTGCCGGTGGGGACGGAAATGCCATTTTAGGCATGCTTGGCCTGATCACCGGCATCTGGATCGGCACTTTTTTTATGAAGGCCGGTTATGACCTGGGACGCTCTCGGAAGACTCACACCTCAGCAGGATGGGTCTTATCCCTAACCATGCTGGGGTTACTGATACTGATGCTGATTTTTCCACAGATCCAGGGACAGGATAAGAGCGGGATACTCTTTTACAGCATCAAGGGTCCTGGGGCCATGCACGCCCAACTTATCATTTCTCTGGGCATTGGACTTGGCGTGGGCTTTCTGGCCCAGAGGAGCCGCTTCTGTACCATGGGGGCCTTTCGGGACCTGATCCTGTTCAAGCAGGCCCATCTTTTCTCAGGGGTTATGGCCCTTTTGATTGCCGCCTTTGTCACAAACCTGATTGTGGGCCGGTTTCACCCCGGCTTTGAAAATCAGCCGGTAGCCCACACCATGGGCTTCTGGAATTTTGCAGGCATGTTGGTTGCCGGTCTGGCCTTTGCTCTGGCTGGAGGATGTCCTGGACGCCAGCTCTTTATGGCCGGGGAAGGGGATGGGGATGCTGCGGTGTTCTGCCTTGGAATGATTACAGGGGCCGCATTCGCCCACAACTTCGGTTTGGCCAGCTCACCCAATGGAATCGGGCCTCACGGTATTGCCGCAGTGATCATCGGATTTCTGTTCTGCCTGTTTATCGGGTTCACTATGAGAAGAAAGGCTTTATAAGGAGAGATACAGATGGGCAAAACCATAGATGCGCGAGGGTTTTCATGTCCTCAACCCGTCCTGATGACCTTGGATGAGATCAGTGCGATTGGCAGGGGGGAGATCTTGGTCCTTGTTGATGCTGAGGCCGCCAGAGAAAATGTGGTCCGGGCCGTGGCAAGCCAGGGATGGCAGGTGACGGACATCCAATCGGATGATGATGATTACAGAATTACCATCTCAAAGGAATAACCATGCCTCTTTTGAATCTTTTATTCAGGCAGAGATTGCCAAAGACCCAAAAACGAAATCCGGACCGGGGGATCCTGGTATTTGAGAATACCAGCGAGGTGATCCGGGCCGAGAACATTCTCAAGACTGAAGGATGGGAAATCCGGGTCATGGGGCCTCCTCCTGAGATTCAGCACGGCTGTGATCTGGTCATTGAGTTTCCCCTTATTGAAGAGCTGAACATCCTGAGGTCCCTTCAAGAGGCGGAAATTTCGCCTTTAGAGGCAGTCCCGGCGAGCAGTCCATTACTGCAACCAGTGGATATTCTTCAAATTACAGACTATGGCCCTTACCTGATGGTACGGGCCGCCAACATGAAACTGACTGTAGAGAAGGAGACGCTGACAATAGTGAACATCTCCGGTGGCGGCTGTCCGGATGTCCCCTACCTGGCCAAAGAGATGGTGGGAAAAACTCTTAAGGATACACCAAGGCCCCGAGAAATCGGCCACACGCTCTGTGGCTATGCCCTCGATTTGGCCTGCGAGGACATGGGACGTCGATGCTCGCTGTAGTCGGAACCACACCTGATCAGGATTTTCCCCTGGTTGCCGGAAAGGTCACGTTGCATGGAGACCGGATCCATATCCAGGGCAATGACGTCTCTGTGAACCGGGGGACCCATGCCCTGCTGGCTGCGGCAATCAAGACCGCAGAGGCCTTGGGCCATTCAGGGACATTTGGTTACCTGGTCGGGGACATTGGTCTGGGAGATGGCAGCAGACTGCTCTATGAATATCTCACCAAACACATCAGGGAATATGATTTTCACACAATTGTCTTTCACTACATGCAACCGGACGTGGATTGGCACAACCGGGTCCTGTTTGCCGTGGAAGAAATGAATCGCCGTCCGGTCCTGATTGCGGATGCCGGGTTCATGTATGCAGCCAAGATGAGTGGCCAGGCCTTGGCATACGACCTCTTCACACCTGATGTTGGGGAATTGGCCTTCCTGGCGGATGAAAATGCACCCCACCCTTTCTATACCCGTGGTTTCATCCTCCATGAAGAAAATAGTGTTCCGGATTTGATCTCACGGGCTTACAGACACGAGAATGCCTCACGCTTTCTCTTGGTCAAGGGAAGAAAGGACTACTTGGCTGATCAGGAAGGGATCCGGGCCACTGTTGATAATCCGGCAGAAAAGGCCATGGAAGCCATAGGGGGTACTGGCGACACACTGACGGGTATTGTGGCCGCCCTGATTAATGCAGGTGGGGAAATAGATGAAAGCGCTGTCATTGCGGCAAAGGTAAACCGCTTGGCCGGACACTATGCAAGACCCTCACCAGCCACTCAGGTCACTGAGATTATTCACCACATACCAAGGGCGTTGGCAGATCTTCTCCGAGGCAAGAAATGTATCCAAAACTGAATTCCAGTCATCGTAGTGAAATTGTTCCAGGCAAAGACTGCGGAATTAGTCCTGAAATGACTGTGCTTGAGGTTATTCACCGGCATAGAAAGACAGAGACTGTATTCAGGAAATACGACGAACAGGCCGGGGTATGTATCTGTTGTCAGGCCCTGTTCGAAACTCTGGAGGAGGTAGCGGGAAAATATAACCTAAGCTTGGAAGGACTCCTTTTGGAGCTGGAAGCCGTGGCCAGTCCCGTTCATCCTGTTTGAAAAACGATAATTTCTATATTATTGAATTAGCCACAGACACACGCAGACGTTTTCCCGCCGATATGGCGGGCAAAAAGTGGCAAAACTACATCAAGAGGAAAGGAGTGGGGAGATGCATCAATTTGTAAAAATTCTGTTTGTTTTCATGATATGTATTTTCTGGGCAGGGAGTTCTGCCTGGGGAGGATTTAGGTTCAAAATCGACGACCAAATTGGTAAGGAAGACCATGGTGTTTCGCAGGTCAAGGAATACGGTAGACAAGATCCGCTAATCGATATTCTGATTCGTAAGGGTGTCCTTACCGAAGAGGAGGCGAAAAAAGTACAGAAAGAGGCGGTTGTGCTGAAAAAACAACGCCGGCAGGAGGTACAGGAGGTAGTGAAGGAAATTAAAGACAAGCAACTCGGAGGGGAAATCGGCTGCTGGACACAGGTCTGGTACCAGTATGTAGAGCACGGAAAGAAGGATGGCGGAAACCTTAACGATTTTATGGCGCGGAGATTTTATCTGTATCTGAAAGGCGATGTGACTCCTTATTTCAGCTTTTTTACTCACATCGCTGCTGACCGGATTGGACAGGAAGGATTGGACAGGCCCTCATTGGGGCTTGGAAGCGGCATTGCATTTCGGGACCTCTGGATTACCTTCAAGCTGGACGAGGCCCTCAAGGTTCAGATGGGACGAATGTATGTTCCACTAACCCGCAACTATGGCACAACCTCGACAAAGTGCATGTTGACCACTGATCTCCCGTTTCTTCAGGGCGGTATTCGCGGAAATATCTTTTATGCCCAGAAGGTAGGTCGAGATGACGGTGTGACCATATGGGGCAACCCCCTGGACGGGCTCCTGCAATACCGCTTTATGGTTTCTGAAGGGGTTGAGAATGACGACAATCCTGATGACAACCTCCGCTTTGTAGGTCGTGTGGCCGTCAGTCTCCTTGAACCTGAAAAAGGCTGGTTCAACAAGGGGACGTATCTCGGAAAGAAAAAAGTCCTGAGCCTTGGCTTTGGCTACGATACCCAGAATGATCTGACCTTGAATGGCCGCGAGGACCAGGATAACCGCGTATGGACCACGGATGTCTTCTTTGACCATCCGCTGGGAGAGGGTGCCGTAACTGTAGAAGCAGCCTATATTGACATTCAGAATTGCACTCAAACGCATAATTTCTCCGAGTTGGCAGCAGGCGACGATGCGGAAAACTGGTACATCCAGTCGGGATATCTCCTGCCCGGCAAAGTCGGTCCGGGCCGTTTCCAGCCCTATGTCAGGTATGAGGCAGTTGACGTAGATGACAAGGACGATACGGAGTTCATGAGTGCCGGATTAAACTACTTTGTTAAGGGGCACAATGCCAAGATCAGCATGGACTACACCTATGTTGACCAAGATAGTGACAGGGACGACCAGAGTATTGCGACCTTCCAATTAGCTGTCGGGTTCTAACGCCCGCCGATTAGAAATACTTGCTACGTAACCGTTCATTCCCCTCGCAATAGCGGGAATGAACGGTTATTATGTGGTCAAGTGATTCTGATAAATCCAGTACGAAGACTCATATATGGCTATTACATGAACGACATTAAATCCATAAGGCTTGAGCATTACAGGGACTGTCCACCCTGTCCGGCAGAAAATGAAAAAAGAAGATTCTGATAAGATGCCATTCAATGTTACTGGAATAGTCAAGGATCTTGCCCTTAGATACGGATGGGGGGCCAGGCTATCAAGGGGAATGATTTGGGATGTCTGGGAAGAAATTGTAGGTCCCCAGGTTTCGATCCATGCGTGGCCGGAACGCTTCACAGAGCGAGACATCCTGGTGGTCGTGGTCTCTGATTCAGTTTGGATGCAGCAGCTCTGCTTTCAAAGGCAGCTCTTTATTGATGGGCTGAATGTACGCTTACCATCCGGGACCGAGATTAAGGATATCAGGTTTGTTTTGGGTGACGTGGCAGAGGTCCGGTCCAGGTGGATTTCCCATAAGATACCGAAGAAAGAAATGCTGAAAAAAGGAAAGGTCCAATTCCCTAAACGTGTATTGGATGCTGCAGAGGACATGATGGAACCTGTCCGGGATCAGGAGCTGAGGCAGGCAATGGCAGACCTTTACCTGAAATATTCTGAACGAAAGAAAAGCAACCCTGAACCCCTGAAATCAAGGAAGAGATCCTAACTCTTTCCAGAAAACGCTACGGCTGTCATCAGGGGAAGGTTGAAGCGGAGATTCAAAAGGCGTGGAAAATGGATGAAGATGAAGATTAACTTCCTGTCCTGATAGCTGTAATCAGTTTATACTGCGTCCATGTCATGGGCAATCGAAGAAATCCCCAAACAAGGATCATCCATTTGAATACGGTAAGGAAATATATTTTCAGACCTGATATGCCGTGCAGAGACAGGATTTCGGCATGTGCTATTCAAAAAAATATTTTTCCAGTTCCTCTGGATTATTTATGAAAAGCTCTGGTGTGTCTGAAGTAAACACAACGCGCCCCTGAACAAGCACTATTACTTTGCTGGCCCATTCTAGTGCCAACTTCAGATTATGTTCCACCAGGCAAACCGCTTTCACTCCAATCACATCTTGAGCTTTTTTGACATGCTCCAGAATATTCTGAGCGGCTTTTGGCGCAAGGCCGGCCGTGGGTTCATCAAGAAGCAGCAATCTCGGGTGTTTCATAAGCACCATACTTACGGCCAAGGCCTGCCTTTCGCCGCCTGAGAGAAAACCTGCCCGGTCTTTGAGTCTTCCCTTCATAAATCCGAAAATCTCAAAAACTTCTTCCACTCTCTTTTTCAGCAGGTCTCCTTTAATGGGGTAAGCGCCGAGCAGGAGATTTTCTTCTACGGTAAGCCCCGGGACGATGTTTTCGTTTTGAAGCAGATAGCCAATTCCCGAATTTATTCTTCGTTGAGGCGACCATGAGGAGATATCCTCTCCCGAAAAGGCTATTTGACCCTTTGTTGGAGCGAGAAGTCCCACTATAGTCTTAAGAAGGGTAGACTTTCCGGCCCCATTCGGTCCGATCAAAATAACTTTCTCTCCTTCCTTTACGGAAATTGAGGTATCAAAGAGAACCTGTTTTCTGCTATAGAAGGCATTTATACCCTTTGCTTCGAGCATATTATAATCCCAGATAAATCTCTCTCACTTCTTTATCACCAAGGACATGATCGGTCCGGCCGAAAAAGGCAATACGACCCTCGTTCATAAAATAGACCCAGTCAGCCACTTCGTTCACAACGCCCATGTTATGTTCTACAAGAATAACGGTTTTGCTCCGGTCTTCAGTAATAATCTTCTCAAGGAGTCGAAGCACATTTTTGATCATTACCGGATTGAGCCCGGCCGTTGGTTCGTCAAGAAGGAGAAGTGAAAAGCCGCCAGCCAAAAGTCTGGCAATAGCAAGGAGCTTTTGCTGGCCGTAAGACAGAGAGGCTGCCGGATGATCTTTCTTTTCAGCAAGGTCCACAAAGTTGAGCCAGTGAAAAGCTCTCTCCCGGATATCATTATTGATGGATTTCATCCTTTTCAGATTGAAAAAGGGAAACCATGGAGTCTCGAAGCAGGGTCCATAGCAGGCAGTGGCCACATTTTCAAAAGCGGTCATATTCCCAAAGACCCTTATGTCCTGGAACAATCTTCCTACCCCTTTTCTGGCAACCAGATAGGGAGGAAGATTTGTAATAGTTTCGTCCCCGTAGACTATCTCGCCCTTATCAACCTTGAGTTCACTGGTAATAAGATGAAAGAGGGTGGTTTTGCCGGCACCATTAGGCCCTATCAGGGCAGTTATTCGCCCAGGAAGAAAGTTGGCCGTGACCTGTTCGACTATCTTAAGCCCGTTCATGGCCTTACTGAGTTTCTTGATCTTAAGCCCTTTCATTCCCGACCGTCCATTAATCCACAGCTATATGACGATTCATCATCTCAGCTTGAATTCTCCCGCTATTCCCTGAGGCCTTAAAAACATAAGGGTGATAAGGGTGAGACCATAGATCATCTGTCTTACATTGGGGGCCACGGTGTCGGGAAGACCGAGAAACCTTAAGGCCTCCGGCAAGAGAATCATAAACACTGTTCCAACCAGTGGGCCGATCATGTTACCAGTTCCCCCAACCAGAAGGATGGCAAGCAGAAAGATACTCTCATCCAGAGTAAACGATGTGGGATCAATGTAGGTAACGTAGGTGGCGTAAAGCCCACCGGCCAAAGAGGCCACCATCCCGGAGATAACAAAGGCATAGAGAAAAAGGTGCACCGGAGATTTCCCGAGCCCTTCGGCGGCCATCTCATCATCTCTTAAGGCCTTAAGGGCTAGGCCAAAGGGTGACCGGCAAACAACGAACAGGATGGCCACAATGACTACCAGAAACAAGGAAACCAGTATGAAATACTGATAAAGCTCTGTGACCTCAACCCCTGCTATTACAGGCCGTGGTATCCCTGGGATGCCGTAAGGGCCTCGTGTCAGATCAATCCAGTTATAAAGGATGGTAAAGACGATCATCTGAAAGCCAAGAGTGACCAGGACAAAGGAATCTCCTCTGAATCTTAAGGCCGGAAGCCCCACTATCAGGGCAAATAATCCCGTAATAACCATCCCCAAGAAAATGGCAGGAAGAAAAGGAAGCCCTGCCTTGATCATCAAAAGGGTGCCGGTATATGCCCCGATACCGTAAAAGACTGCATGGCAGAGGGAAAGGAGCCCACCAAAGCCCACCACCAGATTGAGGCCGTAGCTTAAGATGAGGTAGATGCCGATCATTATGAGGAGATGCAGTACGTAGTTCACCGTTCCTCCCTCCGTTTCCTGGGAGAAAACAACCCCTGGGGTCTGAAAAGAAGGGTGATGATCAGTATCCCAAAGGTAATCAGGTCATTCCATCTGGATGAGAACTGCCAGACAGCCATACCCTGAAGGAGAGCCAGAAGAGATGCCCCGCCGATCCAGCCCCAGTAGACATCCACTCCTCCCACGATAACAGCCACCGCCCCGATTAAAAGGGCGTGCATGCCCACGTGGGGGTCAATGCCTACATCAAGAGCCGTCACCAGAGATGCCACCCCGGCGAACACTGAACTCAGGGCAAATACCAAAAGCCTCATCAGTCCGCAGGGAAGGCCAAGAGCTGTCACCAAGTTCGGAGTCTCCCCCATGGCCCATATGCCCTTCATTAAGGTATTTTTTCTGATAATCAGCCAGAAACCTGTGACTAAAATCCAGCCCACCAGAAACTGGATGACCTGCATCCTGGTGATTACCAGAGGCCCCAAGGAAAATGAGGGTTCTATCCCCCTTGAGAGAATCTTGACCTCATTGCCAAAGATAAGGGCGACGGCATTGACAGCCAGAATATAGAGGCCAAGAGAGGCAATAAGTAGTACCCCAGGTGTGGCCCCAGACCGTTCAAGGGGCAGATAGACGGTCCGGTCCATCAGGACACCGGCCAGGACTCCAAGAAAGACACCTGCCCCTATGGAAAGATAGAGCGGAAATCCAGAGATCTGCATGGCGGCTACTACAGCATAGGAGGCAATGACGTAAACGGCCCCATAGGCAATGTAAAAAAAGCGCATGGAACGATAGATAAGTCCAAAACCTACGGCAAGAAGGCTGAAAATGGCCGCATTTACCAGGGCATTAAGGAGCAATTGAGAAAGGAGGATCATAGTATCTTTTCGACTATGGAATGGAGTTCATCAGGATCAAGGGGTTTGCGCATGAAGTATTCCGCTCCCAGATTCAGTGCCTCAACGGCATAATCAAACTCCTGGTAGGCGCTCATGACAATCACCGGGACCTGAAACATCTTTTCTTTCATCCACTTGAGAAGTTCAAGCCCTTCCTTATTTTCAGGGTCTTCTTCCTTAAGCCGAATGTCAATTATGGCAAGGGCAACTTGATGCTCAGAAAGCTGGTTTTTGGCCTCATTTAGGCTTTTGGCCTTCAAGATTTCGAAGCGATCTTCAAGATAGGGCTCTATGGTATCGATATACTCGGGGATGTCATCCACAATCAGAATCTTCTTCACGCTATGAATAGCTCCTTTTCAATTCAGGGAATTTGTCAGTAAGATTCGGATACTCACCGATGATCCGCTTCACCCTTCTAAGCATAGTGAATCTGTTTGAATAACCCAGCAATTTCCATGCCTCTGTCTTCCGGCCACCTGAGCGAAGGAGGGCCTCCTCAATCATACTTAATTCCGTTTCGGCAAGCCTTTTGAATATATCCGTTGTCGATTCATCATAGGTCACATCCTGTATCATAAGAAGGGGGATGAGATGATTTTTGGAAATCCTGTTGTCCCCCTCAAGCCGACATCTAAGACCTACACTCTCCACGACTGACTTTAGCTCCCTCACATTTCCAGGCCATTGGTAGCTGAGCATCAATACAATGGCATCTTCTTTAATATTCTCCGCCTGGGTCCTACCTTTTCGCCTTAATTGATGGAAAAAATATCTGGCCAGAGTCGGTATATCTCCTTTTCTTTCTCTAAGAGGCGGAAGATGTATCTCAAATACCTTCAATCTGTAATAAAGATCTTCTCTGAACAGGCCATTTTTTACCATTTCCTCAAGAGGTCTGTTGGTTGCTGTCACTACTTGAACGTCAACGCTAATGTCTTCCCGGCCGCCCATTCGCCTGAACATTTTCTGATCAAGAACTCTGAGCAGCTTAATTTGTATATCAGTGGGAAGGTCTCCTATCTCATCCATAAAGAGCACGCCCCGGTGTGCTTGCTCTAAAAAGCCATAATGCCGATTATGTGCCCCTGTAAAGGCCCCTTTTTCATGTCCAAAGAGTTCTGAGGTGACAGTGTCTGAGTTTATGTCTGTAAGCGCTACACTGACAAAAGGCCCTTCTTTCCTGACGCCTAATCTGTGGATCGCTCTGGCAACAAGCTCCTTGCCTGTGCCTGTCTCACCTCTGATGAGAACTGTTGTCTCCCCATCCTGGGCGACAAGCCTTATCAAATCCCTTATCTTCTGAATTTTGGGATCATCACCGATGATTTCATCCCTTTCCTGAGAGGCCTCAAGCTGCCTTATCCTTCTTTCAGCAATGCTCTCTTTAAGGGCATGCTCGACCCTGATGCGTATTTCCTCAGAGCCCACCTTGTCTTTTTCAAGAAAGGTCTTGGCCCCCTTTTGCAAGGCCTCAACGGCAGTGGCTATATCTCCATAACCTGAGATAACGATAACTACAGATAAAGGATCTTCCCCGATGATATAGTCAAGAAGGTCAAGCCCTTCCTTTCCTTCCCGAAGCCTTAAATCAAGAAGTATGAGGTCATATTTATAAGGGGCAAAAATTCTTCTGAAGTCACGCTCTGAGTAGACGACGTCTATCTGGCCGATCTCACTTAGACGTTCTTTCAGATCAAGGGCGTAACCCCGATCGTCATCCACTATTAATATGTGCGTATTTTTCACATTCATGTGACGATATTAGCACGTATAGCTCGATATAGAAAGTCTGGGCAAGAGAGTCCAAGTAAGATTCCCGCAATATGCAAGACAGCGATGATAAAAATTTGAATATTTTCTAATTTGTGTTGCTACCATAGAAATGCACTTTCAGACTTACAGGCAATATGGCAATATGGAAGGACTTTACTTTTAGAAACATTATTATTCAAACATTCAATAAGAAATGCCGATGTTATTGGAATGAGAAAAAGTCTGAGACCCAAACGATTGATCCCCTGAGTACCGAAAATCAAAACTGAAATTTGGATCGCGAGACAAGTTGGCATATTTCTTGATACAGTTTTATTTAAGATCAAGATTTTAGAGGAATGTAATGAGCCATTATTATGCCGTATCCCAAGAGCAGGAGAGCTGTTCGCGTGACCAGATCAATTATTATAGAGAAAAAAGAGGAACTCCCAAATTAATATTTACCAATGACTCATTAAATGAAATACTCAAAAATAAAAGCAACATAAATACTTTAATAGTTGCTGATGAATATAATTATGCTAAAATACAAGCCATTGATAAACTAAAATTCAAGAAACTAATATTTGTCAGAGATAGCAATAAAAGACATATTGATCAAGTAAAATCAACGATATATTACAATGATATAATTGCAGTTGGTGGATGTAGTTCTCTAGATTTTGGAAGAGCTTGTGCAGATAATAGTATTAATATATATCTTATTCCATCAATTTTATCTACATCCTGTATTAGTCTTAATCGAAGTATTCTATATCTTAATAGTCATCACTGCTCTGTTGTAAGTCCGATACCTCATGAAGTTATAGTTAGTATGCCTATTTTAACTGAGTCTGGGCCAGAACTAGTTGAAAAGTGGACTCATTCTGGACTTGCAGATTTGTTGGCCAATATAAGCGCGACTATAAGCTTTCTTTTTAAAGAGAAAGAATATTTATTTAATGAAGGTCAAGAAGATATCTTAAAAACTCTAAACAGACATGCCCGCGACTGCCTGCAAACATTGGATTGGATAATAAACGATTTCAGAGAATTTGATGCTACTACTTTAACACACGTTGCATTCATTCTTCACGCTGCAGGACTCTCCGTGATAAGGAGAGGAGATACGGCTCTGAGTGCAGGCGGCGAACATGAACTATACTATGAGATGCAAAGACAACAAAGATATGACAGAAAGAACCCAACCCATGGTGAGCTTGTGTCAATTGGAACGTTAGTTGCTGCAAAAATTTTGGCTAAGAAATTTGGACAAGATATTTTGTTTCGTAAACTTTTGTTGGCATATAGAAAAATAAATATACCAACAGCTTATGACGAGTTAAAGAGAATAAACATAGAACGGGAGCACATTATGAAAGGCTTTGAGGTGGCAAGAAAAAACGATAGTTTTTTGGGTAAATTCTATCGCCCTTTTTTTGTTGACAGTTGTTATGGTAATGGAAACTAAACCAGATTATGTACGGTAACTTTGCAGCCGGGAAACGTCTCAGTCATTTTGCTGATCCAGCGAGCGTATACCAGATTTTGGACGAAATAAGAGGAAGACATGGTAAGAGCTATCAAGCGTTACTCAACCATCTTGTTGGCGAAATTTCGAAATATCATTTAAACCTTTCAGATGGTGAAAAGAAGAGCAAACACAAGCCCAAACTCATCATAGGTCTCTCAGGAGGAATTGACTCTACAGTTGTAACATATTTGGCAGCGCGGGCAGTTGGACCAGAGAATGTCCTCCCAATAACAATGCCTGCCAGGGAAGATGAAGTTGAGAGCTTGCATAATGCGGAGTTGGTAAGATCAAATTTAGGCATAGACGAACAGGATTTCCCCTTTGTTATCCCGATTGGGGACATCATAAAGGAACAGATCGAAACGATCAATGGCCTCGGATATGGAGACATAACCATAGAAACTTCCTCGCTCGCTCAAAGCCTTGACGACAAAATCCGTCTCGGCAATTTTGCAGCTAGAACAAGGATTGCAATAATGTATGATTTAGCCCGGCAGCTCAACGGAAGAGTCCTGGGCGCAGGGAATAAAACGGAATTTGTCCAAGGTTTTGCTGCCAAATATGGTACCCCTTTTTCCTGCGACTACAACGTACTGCATGAATTATACAAAGTCGATGTGTTTGAGTTGGCGAATCTTTTAAACGTACCTAAAAACATAATCGACTCAACGCCAACAACTGGTTATTACCAAGGTCAGACCCATGAGGCTGAACTGAGAGCATCTCTTGAAGAACAGGACGCCCTCGCCTTTCTTCTTTTTGAGAAGCAGGTTGATGCAAAAAGCATAATTTGGAAATACAGAGTTAACCCGGACTTCGTGGAACTCATGATTTCCAGATACGAAAGGTCTCTTCATAAACGAATGTTGCAGCAGGACTACATTAAGATCGAATATTAAGAAATGATTAATGACCTGCATAGCTCAAAAACCCTGATAATCGGCACCGGAAGCGGTCGGGATATCGCTGCATGCATACTCATGAGGGAGTATCTCAGGAAAATCTGCCAAAGCGTTGATGTGGCAGGTTTTCTCACTCCTTGGGCGTTTCATAGCTTCAACGACGAAATCGAAAAACCGGTCAATCTGCCTTCAAAAAAATGTACGAAGTTTATTCTTCTCGACTTTGGCCATTTTTAATTCATGGTTGTTGGGCTAACTTACTGAAATTATTATATCTAGCTTGAATTGGATCAAATCTACCCATAAAAAATCGGGGTATGAGTGCTTGTAATTTCCAAATCGTGCAGCTAACTCCTTGATTTTTCTGGTTTTATAATAATCGAAAAATGGCCAAAGTCGAGTTCTTAATAAGGATGCAAATCCGATAGGCGGATTTTTTGAACCGCTATTTAGCAAATGGAATTATGAGTTCGACCTTGGAATTGACAGCGTTTTTTTATTTTCAATGCAGTATGGAACTTACACGCTAGCAGAACGTCTCCGTCGGCTTATAAAAACCAGAGCATATGACACCATTATAGCAGTTGATGTTGGTGGGGATATCCTTGCCGATAAGAACGATTTTGAAACTTTGTTGACACCAATGGTCGACCTTGCTTGTCTGGATATAATTGGCGAGATGCCGGATTGGATTTCCGCTTATCTTGCGGTGGTGGTACCAGGTGTCTGCGGAGAAGTCCCTCGAGAGAGAATTGACGACATTATTGCTGAGTCCCGCAAAAATCATTCACTAATTGATGTCATTGATTTTAATGAATATTCTCCATATTATAAAAAATATGAAATGCTTAATCGAGAGATCAACCACAGGACTGGATCGTACAGCCATACAGAGTGGATGATTAAGGGGATAGTACAGCAAAAGCCTGCCGCCAACATCAAGGCCGTATACGAAAAAAGCTATCAAATTGGGAAAAGAGAATGGCGTATCCGTTTCCCTGTGGAGATAGGTAAAGATTATTTCAATCGTATCTATTTCTTCGACCTCAAACATTTTAAGTCTCATCGCAGCCATATAAAAATGAAGTATCATACCGTCATTGATGGGTTCATGAAGAGCAGACTTATGGGGACTTGCGGAACCGAGGTAGATATGTCCTCTGTGCCTTTGCAATTTGAAAAAGAAGAAATGAAAATGCCGGTGTTCCTGCTGACCCCGTGCTGCCATACAGACGCAGTCCAAAGACGGGACATCATCAACTACGGATTGAGGAAAGTGACGGAAGGATCTATTGATCGTGTTTTAATTTATGCGAAAGATAGGTCCTTGATAACAGGAAACGTGCGAGCGTATTCATCGGAGCTGGGAGAGGATTTTGTGCTGCTGAGTCGTAATCCGGAGCCCAGCCAAGTTATTGATGCACTTCACTATTCATATGTGAACTCAAAAGAAGTTTTCTGCTCAGCGTGAATTCCACAGGACCAAGCCCAGAAAAAACCTTAATACGATCATAATTATTCAACCGCAATGATGTGGTTGGATGAATCCAAACCCAAGGAAGAGAAAAGGAGGAGGGAATATGACCTTTACAACCAAAGAAGCAGAAGGAAAATACTATTGGACTGCCAACCTCAAGCCGTATCTGGGAAGAGACCAACTACACCAATCAAAAGGGCTTGCTGAAATATACTGGAGCGGAAACGAATATAAAGTGAACGTGATACTTGTCTTAACATCTGCTGCCAGTCCAGATAAACCGCTCGCCGGAATTGCATTTGAGGGGAATTTAGAAACTGGAGAGCTAGAAAAAATACGCGAAGGAGACACACTTCATCTGAGATATTTAAAACGAATTGGGGTAGAATATTCCCAAAGCGGCACTCACGCTGGGCCTTACAAGTACAGCGTCGAACGGGTCGACTTTATAGACCAAAATGGAACAATCGAAGGGTTTACTGTCAAGTTGGACACTGACAGGACAAAGGCCACGATTAGGTTTGACCGAGTAGTAGAAAACAGGTAATAAAATAGCTTAGGAGGCGGCAGAATGGAAGCAACGCAGATAATTGAAGGTAAGTATTATTGGTCGGGCACCTTCAAACCTTACAAAAAATTGCTTTCCCCGCATATGGCAAGGGGACTTGCCGAACTCAAGTGGAACGAAAAAACAAAAATATATGAAGTCAGTGTGATTACCATCGTTTTCCCTGAAGCCACTCCGGAAAAGTTGAAGAATGCCCTTATCCTCGAAGGAAGCTTTGAAACCTGGACTCCTGGAAAAATCCAGCCTACAGATAAATTGCTTTTGGACAACGTTCAGCGAATTCCCGTGGGATACGCTTTACCACGTTCTGAGAAAAGAGGACATTATGACTATGATGTTAAAGAAGTGGCCACGGACGAAAAAGGAGTTGTCAAGCGGATTACTGTCAGATTGGAAACCGAACCAACAAAAGGGATAATTCGCTTTGATCGAGTGGAAGATTAAATTTTTTGACATAAAGCATAGAGGAGCTTGAATCATGAAGCAGAAGCTGTCGATAGCTGTAACTATTATTGCTATCCTAGGAATTATAGGATGCATTATTTGCGCTTGTAGCGGTCCTGATAGTGGCAAGTCGGAAAAGCCGTTTTATATTGCAGGGAATATCCCATTGACTGGGCCAATAGCCAGTTTTAGTGGCCAATATTCAAAAGGCTTCATAATGGGGATTGATGATGCATGTGCTCAACTTGGGATTGATAGAAAAGGGTTCAAAACAGATTTTCAGGACAATGCTGGCCAGCCAACTACAGCCGTAACAGTAATGCAAAAGCAGCTCATGTCAGATGTCCCCGATGTTTATGTCTCTGGAACATCTGGCATGTCGGACGCTATCATCCCGGAAATTTCTCGTAAAGATATCCCGCATTTCCTGGTCTCCTTTGATGCATTTATGACTCGAGATAACCCTCTGACATTTCGAGTTTTACCAAATTTCAAGATCGAAGCTCCGTTATTTCTAAAATTTATCAGTGGAAAAGACTCAAAACGGATCTTTTTCTTTACGCCAAACCTTAAGGCCTATCTTGAACAATCTAATAAGCTTATTTTGCCGGAACTGAAACAAAAGGGCATTGACTACAAGCGTGAACTATTTGAATTCAACCAAAAAGATTATCGTCCAATTGCTGCAAAAGCGAATCAATACAATCCCGATGTAATAGTTATAAGTGGCTATTCATTCCACCTTTATCCAATCATAAGGGCACTGAGGGAATACGATCTCATTAACAAATCCGCTGTAATTTGTACTCTTGATTACATAGATCTCCTACACGGTAATACCCCGAAAGATGAACTGAAGAATATCGCCTTTACTTCGCCTGAGTGCGAGATACCTGGAAAGGTTCAAGAATTTGCACGATGGCGTGAAAAGTTCAGGCAAAGTTACGGAAGCCTGCCAAGCTACGTAGATGCATATGCCTATGATACGGCACGCATTATCGTAGACGCTCATAGTAAGGAGAGAAAGGTTGATTTCGAAGGAATCAGATCTGTCATGCCTTTTGATGGAATAGTCGGCAGAATCGATCTCGATGACGAAAGAGACCTAAGTTCGACATTGGTGATCGGATACCTCAACAAAGAAGGTGTCATTGAAGAATGGCGAGCAAAATAGTGAGAGGTGAGAAATGGATTCTGCAGGGAGGTCATGGGAGGAGATCTTTCGTGAAGTAAGTCTTCGTGCCAAGGAGTTTAGCTCTTATAAGGGCGAAGCAGAAATACTTCCGAAAGGTGTTATCTTAGATACGAGTTTAGAACAAATTGAAGGGGAATTTGAGGCGTTATCTAAGGCGTTATCTGAGGCTAAGGAAAAGGCTGAATGGTTAGCTAAGGCTAAGGAAAAGAGTAAATGGTTAGGAGAAAATTGGTATTGGGTATTTTTGCCCCTTATAGAAAAAATAATAGACCAGATCTGCTGGATTTGCCTTGGTCTTTTCGAATATGAAGGCCTTCAGGAAAAGCCACATTGGCTATACTTTACAACTACAGACTATATAAACAACATTTTACCCACATTCTCCCTGATTGGCAGAACTGACTTCTTTGATAAAAATTTACAAGAAAACGTTATTTTGTCATTTCCGTTTTACCAAGAAGTCCAAGAAAAAAAGCTAGAAAACGAAAGGAATGCCCGCAAATCTGAAATTTCAAAAACTCTTCCTTTTTGTATAAGATTAGAAAACATCGAGCTTCCAAAAAGGTGGCAACAGGAAGACAGTAAATTTGCTGCTGTCGCCGATTGGCATGATGCCTTCAGCGAATTAGAGAATTTAGAGAATTCCAAAGTTAGAACATACAACGTTACTAGGCAGGCTCAGAATCGGTTGATTGATTTCCTTAATGAAGAAGTATTCGATACGTTTGCCGAAAAAGAGTACCTGCCCAAACTTTTTGTCCGCGGCAAAAAAGTCGCAAACAAAATTCCATCACATTTTAAAAATTCTGATATTACTCAGTACAAAGAAAGAATCGGCAATTATCTGGCCATGATGCACGATTCATCCAAAGGTGAAGCCTCCTTGATTCTCACTATCCCGTCATGGCGTCCGCCAGGAGAGAAACGCCGATTCAGAAGCGTTGCGTTAATTGCATGCTTTAAGAAACCCCAACCCGATGCAGCTCTACCATTAGAGGCGGTTACGACTGCAATGGAACTTGGCAGTTCAAATATTTCCTTGTTTGTTTTTGGTTTTCTAAATAAAGAACTGAAAAAGCACGCCACCAAATCAGCCATTGCTGCCATCATCTCTCGGAATATGTCTCACAACATTGGCAGTCATGTGTTGGCGAAGATTTCAAGCAGGGGGGCAGAGAACGGAAACTGGGAGAATTGGGGAAAGGATACTCAGTTTTTGTCTCAATATTTACAGCAGAGGCAGGACTTTACTGCCCAAATTGCGACAGAATGGCCTGGGTGGACATATCCAGCCTGGCTTATGAAAGACCTCATGAGGTGGTTTCTCTCACAGAAACATTTGCTTAACTACATTGCCAGCTCCGAAGACCTTGGGGCCCACTTCTATAAGGACAACCAGCAGGAAAAACCGGATATAAGATTCCATGTCTTCCGTTCATGTGAAACCATATGGGACAAGTTGTTATGGAGACAAGATGTTAAGAAGAAAATAAATGAACTTCCGGCTGAAAAAGGTACTGGCATTCAACCGGGGGAGCATGCCATTGAAAGTATATGCCCCGTAAGAAGAGGAAATAAGAAGTGTTCTTCGGCTGAAGTCTCAAAACACATATTGCTCCATACCCTGAAAAATAAAGAATACTGTTGCCTTGACGAGGACATTCAACTTGCAATCCCCGGGGGGATCGTTGGCTATCATGCTTTTTATACCATCCTTGAGAATGTAATCAGAAACGGTACCAAGCATTCATTTACCAAAATGAAAAAGACATGGGATGGCTATATAGGCTTTTCAGACGCTGATATCAAAAACTGGTCTAGAGTTATTAAATCTCTGCGTGACAATGAACAAATTTGTCCTCGAGACCGGCTCAGAAATGATGAGGGCATGAATGATGAATTTAAAGCCCTTATCATAGCAGAGTTGAACAAAATTCTGTATCCTATTCAAAAACCAAGGTAAGCTGCAAAATATGAGCACAAAAATACTTCTCACGACAATTCTCAGTATGTAGAGTTATGCGCAGCTTTTGACGTCTTGGCAATGTTTAGTAAAAGAGTT
>PQXE01000009.1:26961-65808 GCA_003194495.1 Deltaproteobacteria bacterium | reverse complement strand
GTATCCTATTCAAAAACCAAGGTAAGCTGCAAAATATGAGCACAAAAATACTTCTCACGACAATTCTCAGTATGTAGAGTTATGCGCAGCTTTTGACGTCTTGGCAATGTTTAGTAAAAGAGTTCCTTCCGATGGCATTATTCTAACTGGGGCAAAGTTCTTTGTTTGATCAATTCGGCAAGGGAAGGCATGTTAAATTGTCTGCTTATTCGGTCATAGATATATTTATAGGCACTCACGCCTAGCTTTTTGGCCGTCTGGATAATGGTCAGGAATGTGTCCTTAGCTTTTGTGCCCTCCTCCGTCTTGATCTGCAAGCTCACATCTTGCCTGCGTTTCTCCGCCCTCACTTCCAACTCCGAACCATTGTTGTGTAGCGGCAATTCAGGATATTTCAGTACCTTTAACAACTCTTCCTCTTTGGTTTTGGTTTTTTCTATCCGATCATCCAAGGCATAATACCCTGTTTTGCTGGAAAACAATTCATCAAATTCGGCTGACAGCTTTTCTGCTTGGACGCATGTTGGTTGCTCTTTATATTCCAAAAGTTTCTCATAATAGTCCCAGAACCGGGTCAAAAAATCATCCAGTTGCTCTCTGTACAAAGGCACAACAGGATTTAACTTCTTGTATAGCCGCCCATCATGGACCCAACACAAACCTTGCTCTTCAGTAACTTTTTTGAATTGTGGAGCGTCGTCGGTCAAAAGAACTTTAACTACAGGAATGTCTGTTTGCTGATGATACCATGCAATCGCAGCCGACTCCATAATCCTTGCCCGGTTGTTCTTGCCCTTCAAAGGATCAGGGAAAAACTGACCCAGCAAAACCTGCATTTCCTCTTCTGAGATTGTTTTATCCTCAGTCGCTTCTTTAAGCTGTGCAATCATCTTTTGAGAAATCCTACAGTGCTCAAGTAAAAGGAAGGCTTCTTGATTAAAGCGATACTTTCTTTCCTTACCACATAACAAAATATCAATAACAGTTAACCGGTTCTTATAGGGTACTGTAAAATAAGCAGTATAGAATGGATTCGAAACAATTTGTGAATACTGATTTTGGCCGTTTACTCGTATACCAGTATCGTCCATTTGCTGGTATATCGTGGAACATAACCCCGCTCGAAAAATATCCTCTTTCTCTTGATAAAACTCGTCCTGATTTTTTGTCAGAATTCGAGATATTGTCGGTTGAGAAATATATATCCCGAAGTTCTCAAAAAACTCGAATATCTTTGGTTCTGACATGTTAGCCACATATTTAAGCGTACATACCAAAGCTCTCACTCCAGGACCAAATTCCCCTGTAACCCCAGCCGGTAATTTCCCAACATAAGTCCTCTTCTCCGAAGCCGAATAGTATACCTCCTTCTTGTATTTAACATTGTCTGTTGTGATCAAAATCTCTTGAACAACTACATCTTCATATCCGTTGAATTTAGCGTCCTTGGGCAACTCTTTTTGATCAACTCTACACACTTCGGTCCGATCAATTTTGATCTTGTGTTTCTTGGCTTTCGATTTCTTGGTCTTCTTCTTTTTCCTCTTCTTTCTTTCTTTTTCAGAAGACACGTCTTTGTTCTTACTTGTATTGCCTCGAATCTTAGGCTTGCCCTGCTCCCCTTTTAGTAAATTGTTTTCATCCCGCAGTCTTTGATTCTCGACCTTTAACTTTTCGTTCTCCTCATTCAAACGTTCAACAAGCTCTAAAAGGCTGCGCAGAGCCCATAAGCCCTTTTCATTATCAACCACATCAAAACGGACGTCTATATCGTCAAGTATTTTCCTAATCTCTGAAACATTCATATTTCCATGATAATCTCACTTTTCATTTTGTCTACCCCCCGATGGCACTTCTTTGAAACTTTCTTTGATTTACTTAGGGCCGGGTAAAAAATAAATGGGTAGAATTTCTGCCCGGATTTGCCATAAATTTAGTTGATCTGATTGAGCAAAACCGCAGGTATAGCAGTGTTATGTCGAAGATGGGATGCAAAAGGCCAAGTTGTTTTTCCTTCGGCCCTTATACACCATTTTGGTCAAATACCAGGAAATTTGAATAGGATACAAAATTCTTTCTAACGATAAGTTTGCTAATGATGAGAAGTCAGGAAATGGGACAATCAAGGGTAAAGAGCGAGTGAAGTTAAAGAAGAGGCAGGAGCTGAATGAGCTTTTGGGAGATTCCCTGAACGAAATGGATGCAAAACTAGACAAAAAGACAAGGGCGAAACTGCAGGTTGCCTTTGGTGAACAGATAGATGACATTCACTTTGATGTAATCGTTGAATTTTTCGAGGAAGAGAATCGAAACTGCTATCGCTTCAAGGTCTATGATAACGTGAGTTTTGTCACAGAAAAAGAAATTGCGAAGTCCGAGGAGTTTATGAAGCTTTCCAGTGAAAATGAATCCGAAAAAGAAGGACTTAATCCTTTCATCCAAGAAGATTATGATAGGCTTGAAACAATCAAGAAATGGAAAGACGCCAATCATCCGATCAAATCTGTTTTTTACGACCAGTACAAAGATGATCTAAATAGGTGGGGCATAAGATGGAATGCCGATGTGCCTGATCCTCTGCAAGCAGTAAGCAATTTATACAACCATCTAGTTGTCAAGATTAACAATAATTTCCGCCAACACATCATCACCGACGCAGGAGAACTGAAAAAAGGTAACTGGGGACTAGGCGAAATGAAGATCTCAGCTGGTTATCTCCAGCGGAAAGACATCATGCAGATCGGCATGGGAGGAGACAGAATCACAGACGATCCAGTAGTACAGGAGGAGGAATCACGTGAGGAAAGTGGGAATGGAGATGTTTCGGATAATAACGATAAAGGCTTCATCATCCGGGCCACTGTCTCGCCCCTTGGAACCCTTGCCTATGAATTTCGCATCCCCAAGCCAAAAGAGGTGGGTATAGTATGCAAGAGATAGGAGGAAGCATACAAGGACTTTGTGACAGCCTATATGGGCGGGAGATGGAATTCAGAAAAAATTCTGTCTTTCTCTTGTCTAATGATGAGAAGGATCGAGACTTTGAGTTTTTTGTCTTTATTGCCCAGCCAGAAAACCATTCTGAATTCCTGGCAGAACTCTATCACTGTTTGTGTGGCTGGGAATGGAGTAACGGACAACTTTCCCAACCCAAAAACGAAAGGCATTTTGAAGTAGAGAGTCATAAGGGCCAATTAGAGGAATGGCTGAAGTCTGACGGTCTTGACGACAAAGCACTCATAAACCCCCTTAACTGGCTCAAGATAGCTATCGAACGATACCCCTACAGGCTTTTTGTGGTGATTGATCCTCATAGGTGGAAAGTTGATACGCATAATCCACTGCAAGACGGATTCTGGTTAAGTGGTAAAACACCACACGAGAAGCCTTCAAAATGGCTCAGAAGCCCTTTTCTATATAAAAGAATTTGTTGGATTGAGAAACAAGAGTTTGAAAAGGCGTTACAGAAATGCACCATATCTCTTTCCAAAAGTAATAATAACATTGTAAAGATAATGTTTAAGGAACAATATAGCTTATTTTTGGAATCTTTTCCCGAAATCCAAGAAGATGATTTTGGATGTGCATTGAGTAAGGAAGAAAGCTTCAGACTATGGTTGTATTATCGATACATAGTACATTTGGCAAAGAAGACGAAACAAATTAAAAAACAGATTAAGATCGAAATTAAGTTGGGAAATGGAAATACAAAAAAATGGCATGTTCCTATAACTCGACTTTGGCCATTTTTCGATTATTATAAAACCAGAAAAATCAAGGAGTTAGCTGCACGATTTGGAAATTACAAGCACTCATACCCCGATTTTTTATGGGTAGATTTGATCCAATTCAAGCTAGATATAATAATTTCAGTAAGTTAGCCCAACAACCATGAATTAAAAATGGCCAAAGTCGAGTATAACACTACCAGAATCATTTTCTATGTATGATTCTCCAAGCAGAGGACAGAGTTTGTCTGAGGCAGAAAACCAAAATAACAAATTGATGGCGCCATGGGAGTGCAATGAAAATAAAAATAAACAGGTCTCGGGCAATTATTATGATGTTATTTTATATATTAGGCATGATTGGCGACGAGCGTCCATTTATTCAGAGAATATATCAGGAGTATCATACCATTATCCTTTGATTAAAAATGTCACCGATAAGCTAAATAAATATGCAAGTTTACGGAGCATGTTGCAACTAGTAGAAAACGGATTGCTGGACATAGGTATATGCGACGAAAGATGGAAAGAATATGTCGAATTATCTGATACGCACAAGAACTTTTCGAATTATTCTAAAATTTATCAACTGGATCTGGAAAATGAGGATTTTAAGGGCGAGATTATCAAAAAAAAGATAGGTGCATTCATTATTCATCAGGGGCTGATTGACAAGCATCCTATTTCTAATAAAGATTTTATGGATCTTAAAGATCATTGTAGTCTAATTATTGTGACTTCAGGCCGTGGTAAACCAAAAGACCTATGGCCAGGTGCAAAATTTTTGCCATTCTCAATACTTGAGTCATCTCTTTTTATAAAAGAACACCACGAGAAATTCTTATTGACACAAGCTATTAAAAACTTAAAAAGAAAAGAGGAATTGTGTGAATCAAATGAGTTATAAGTTGCTTTTTTTACCTAGAAAAGAGGCAGAGTTTAATAATGATTGGCCTGGAACATCGAGTAACATTTTAACATTCAACTATAAAGGATATGGCGTAACTAATAGAGTTCCTGAGTCAATCGATAAGTTCTATAAAGATATAGATTACATCTATGTTTTAAATCCCACAAGTAAAGATATTAATACGCGACTTGTAAGAGCAACCAAATTTTGCAGTTGCCAAGTAATAAATTGTAAAGATGTAGTTATATTTATCCATACAATAGATTTTGATACCGTAAGGGACATCAACAATTATTCTTTTTGCAATTACTGGCCCTATTGCAGTCAGCGAGGAATAGACAATGGGGATGTCAGTGAATATATGAAGTACTACAGACTGGTGAGACAATTGTGCAATGAGATTCAACAGAACTTAAATAATATGTAAACGTCATGAATGACTTACTTCATCCCGCAACGCAAGACTATAAGTGGAAAATTCCTTTACTAATACATAAAATCCAAGCTATTTTGATATCACTTCAATTAGATATAGAAGGACTTAGTGAAACAATAACTACCAAGCCCAACTGTGAAAATTATGTTTTACAAATTCTTTCTGACGATTCAAGATTTGAGTTTCTAAAAGAACTAATAAGAAAACTGGAAGTGTGCAAGGAATCAATTGACGACGAAGGCAGCAAGGCCAAGACATGTGAAGTTCTTAATGAGATTCGCAAAGTTTTAGGATTTGTTGAAGCAGTGGAAACAAGTCGCCCATTAAGCGCTCACGGGTTTATTGATAAGGCAAAAGAGATTTTCGGGGCCCAGGGGATAGAAGAATTTTGTCGTAATTTCATAGAGAAGGTTAAAAGGTCCATGGACGCGTTGTCCAAATCGGATTAAGACAGTACATGAAAATAAATATCCTCACTTCTTTTGGCGAAGTCGGTAGAGCCTTGAAGCGGTATCTGGTTTATGTAATAGGATTTGGATGGAATGAGTGTAAGATTATTGTACTTGGTAAAGAGACGGCGTATTCCAGAGAAATGCTTCAAGCAAAGCTTTGGCTAATAGATGCCTGGAATTATGATAAATCTCCTGATCCCGAAGGTTTCAGGAATGCTTACAAACTAGCTGGCAGCATCAAATGCCTTCTGCTTTTCTACCACGTTCCTGATGGATTCCCAGAGGAGGGGCCGTTCTGGTGTAATCCTGGAAGCTGTAAACTGGGTAGGAAGATAAGAGAAATTCTTAAAAGTCCTCCTCCCGAGAAAAGAGACTTTGAGAAATTGATGGAACGCTGGCCCGATCTGGGCCGAGAGCCTGAAGATCGACATCATCATTACCACCATCATCGTCACACTGAAAAGAGGGGGCAATGACATATCTCTTCTCCTGCGATACTCTTGAATGGAAATGTATTGGTTGCGCAATAAAGAGGTACCTGGATCATTGCCATGATATTGAAATCGAAATTGTTAATGCCGGTGACAATACGCACGCAGAGCCATCAGTCCTTATTCTTCCCTTGTTTGAAAACGTAAAGAACAAGATTAAGCCCTCCGGTTTAAAGACTGTTAGTAACCGGAGACAAAAACAAGAAAGACAACTTAATTTTGTGCCGATTTTCCTCGTCTTAGACGAGTATAGCATCCCGCAACACTTCAACCCAGAGCTTGATATGCTCTCTCATGCGGAAGAAATAATACGGAATCCCAATTTTATGGACGTCTACAAGGCGGTCTATCTTGCTGAGTTGAGATATAACGAAAAGACAAAGAGAATTTTAAACGTCATAAATCTCGCGAGGGAAAATGCCTTAGAGAAACTCGCCAAAATTCTAAAAGAATCGCCTCAATTTCCTTATCTGCTAATAAAGCAATATCACCGAACATTTGTAAAATACTATCAGCCTTTTAGAGAGATCACCGAACCTGGGTATTCTGACAACATAATGTGTAAATTCTTAGGAAATTTGCATTCGCAATCGCAGCAAGATTGTCAAAAAAAATTGAATGAATCGATTGCGGAATTAAATGAGAGTATTGAATATAATGATATTAAGACAGAGGCATTTCTAAAGCTTTCAAATCGTATTTATAATTGTCTTAACAATATCGAAGAAAAAGACCAGGGCGGGCATACTGTAAGACTCGAACTCTTCCGGGCTCCTGTTCCCTTTCCACTTCAGGAGTTGATTGATGCAAAGAAGGAGATCGAAAAAAATCAATTAACTGCAGATAAACGGATAAAGCTGCTTCTTATTGATAATAAGATGGACAAAGTCAAAAAAAAAGAAAACAGTCACGATGAGGGGGAATTGATATCAGTATTATTTGATAGTGAATACTGCTCCATGTTCGAGCTGAGAATGCTTGGGGACTTGGTTTGGAAAAAAAGGGGGAGTATAAAGACTCTGAATGACGATAACTATGAGATATTGAAGAAAAAAGAGACATTTGATTCCAAGACATTTAAGGACGAATTAAAAGATTACTCGGTGGCAAAGGATAAGAAGGCCAAAGAATTCGCTTACCTGTCGAAGGTTTATAAAAAAATCAAATCCGCCCACTTTGTCCTCCTCGATTTTTTTCTCAACAAGCAAGATACTTATCTTGCCTTCGATTTCATCCGTGATGTAGCTGAGATCAAGAAAAGGGAGCAGGATCATTCCACCACTTGGTATTTCATCACCTCTGCTGTTTATGACTCGGTGGTGAAGTATTCCCAGAGTGGGTTGCTGGCTGAGTATTACGAATCAGCCGTGGTGAATGCTGGCGATGATCCAACGAATAGCAAAAGGCAGATCATTTTCATCTATAAGTTGTTGACCTTTATAAACGCCCGGCTGAAGAGCTTCGGCAGTTATAAGGATCTTATCTTTAAGAGGATGCTTAGCGAGGTAAAAAATGCTGAGGGACGACCGGAATGTTGTGTAAAGGCAAAAAATGAAAGAGGTGTTAAGCGGGAAGACCCCGCCTGCCAGGGCAAATGCGAAAAAGACAAGTGCTTGAAGGAGATGCAGACCGCAATCAAGCGTTATCTGACCGAGTACGATAATATTTATTCCCTGTTTTACGATGAGGACGAAAAAGACAAATATAAAAGTGCAGTGGTGCTCCTGGACGACACGATCACTAAGTTTTTGCTCCTACCCGAGGCCGACTGGCAGATCATCCAGCACCAGATTGATTACATCAATGCAAAGCTAAGGAAAGCTAAAGGCAAGAGACAGTTTTCGTGCAGCTATATCAACAAGGAGATAGAGCGGCGGAGTGAAATCTATTGAGCAGGGAGTAAGGATCATGTGTCAGGGGTCGGTGAAAACCGCAAATTCAGCCAGAGGGATGCCTGACCTCCAATTGCCTAATGATGAAAAAAAGATAATCAGCGAAATTGTTGAGACCGTGGTTTTCTATTTACACCCGGCAAGAATAATTCTTTTCGGGTCGCGGGCAATCGGCAGGGCAAGCAGATACTCGGATTTTGATATAGCTGTTGAAAATGTGGAGTTGGATATCAGAAAGGAGCGGCGCTTGAGAGAGACCCTTGAGGACAGACTGGGGATATATATGGTTGATGTGATCGACCTTGCCAGGGTGGATATTGATTTTAAAAAGTTGATACTTGAGACTGGAAGAGTCATTTATGAAAACTGAGGTGGAATATTCCCTGCAAAAATTGAATACCGGCTTTGCGAGATTGAAAGAGGCGGTTGAGCAGGCAATTGATGAGCTTGACAGGGATGGCGTTGTCCAAAGATTCGAGTTCACCTTTGAGCTGTTTTGGAAGACTATCAAGGTCTTGCTGGAGTATGAGGGCTTCCGATGCGCCGGTCCACGGTCATGCATCAGAGAAGGGGCGCGCCGTGGCTTCCTGACTGATGGCGAGACCATTCTTGATATGCTGGAGGATAGAAACAAGACAACCCATATTTATGACGAAATCACCGCAGGGGAGATCTATAGCCGGATCCGGGACCGGTATGTCAATACGATCGCGGAAAACATCAAACTATTTGAAAGGTATCTTGCAGAAGGTAAATGATTTGTGGATTAAATTCATATTACTGGTTTTTCTATTATTTGGGGCCGTATTTCTGTTCTTTCTATTATTTTGGGCCGTATGTCTGATTCACATATTCTTGAAGGTAAATGATTTGTGGAATAAATTGCGGCTATGGCGGTGGGCCCATTGGCCGATTTTTCTATTGTTTGTGGCCGTATTTCTGTTCGGAGTTTTCTTTACGGCTACCCTATCTATTTGTGATTTCTTTAACAACAGTGAGATCTGGCAATATTTTTGGATTGTTCTGGCCTGGAGTGTAACTAGCTGTTTTGCTGGATATTTATGGCTTCCCGCTGGATTGATTACCTTCAACTTGAAGGACTCAAAAATTAATGCTGAGCGCGTTATGATTCTGGTCGACGGCCGGAAGATATCCCTCAAAATAACAGATTTTCCGCTTCAGATAAAGGTGTATTTTCAAAAAGCAGGGGAATATCATGTGTTTGTGTTTAAAGATATTGCGGTTTCTACAAAAACCAACGGGAAATCTATCGATGGGACAAAGAGCCCAAAAGTCGGGGAAGGAACTCTCAACCTGTACGATGGGCCTCTGGACTCCGTGGAAATTGAGATAGGATAAGAATGAATCGAACCCATCTCTTTTTCAAGCGGGAAGAATTTGAAGCGGATGCCATCCGCAAACCGCATTATATTTATAAAGGCTACACCGTTGACCGGGATGGGAGAGAAATCTGCCCGGTATTCCTCCATTTCGGCAAGGATGAAATTGTTTTTTCCTATCGCCTGCCAGGGGACAAGGTTCACCGCGTTTTTTCCCTCTATGTCGCTGACGGCGAGCTGAACCAGCGAATGCTCACCAGGAAAGTGGAAAATTACTGGAAGATGCCGCTTTGGCCTACCCCTGAGCCGGAGGAAAAAGCGAAACCCGAGCAGGCAGAAGGAAAGGAAAAAGACTTTTTTTTTCTTGACAGAAGTCTGCTGTCGATCAGTTTTTTTTCAAGGCTGAATAATTTCGATATAAAAGACAACAGATTCATAGAGTCCAAGCTGTTTGATATATCTGAAAGGAGAGAGGGTTTTCATTTTAGGGAACGATCTCTGGAATTTCATTACGTTTTAGAAGAAGGGAAAAAAGAAAGGGCGAAAAAATATTCAGATAAATGGGTCATCAGTGATAAAGGTGAATTTAAAACCCACTATATCAACTTCCGCAGAATCCTCCTTGATTTTCTCTACGAGCTTGAGAACACGAATACCTTCGAGGATGAGAATTTCTTCAAGCTACAGCCGGCCTTGCAGAATAACAAGCTCCTGGACGCCCTCTCAAGAAAATGCCGTTACCTGGATGAACTTTACAAACTTAGAGATTATAAAAGAACCGGACCGGACAAAAAACTTCCCAAAAAATTCCGCAATGCGGAAGAATCCTGGCTAAACGCCTGCTTCCTGGAACCCTACCTGGAGGTCTTCACCTCGGCGGACAGTCTGTTCGACACGGTAGAGAAAGAAGTAGAGAGAGTTTTTTTTAAGAGCAGGATCGGAGCAATCAAGAGAAAGAGGACGCAGACATTCACCCAGAATGATTTCAGGCTCAGAAACCAGACCGCCACTTTTTTTCTCAGACAGTACTCACTTTATAATGCCTTCAGGACGCTACTTCCCCCATCAGTGCTCGGCATGATCGCCCTCTTGATGATCCTTGTTCCAACAGGCGACCTTATATGCAAGAACATTCTCCTCCCGGCAGGTCTTTTCAGCTTTGGTCTGCCTTTTCTAGCCCTTTTAGGTGTGATAGTCTACTATGCTGCGCGCAGGATCAATCTTTTTAAGCTGATGCTTCCGAGGATGTTTCTCGGCATCATGCTTGGTTGGGCAATGTTCTGGAGTACGGAGGAGTCCTGGAAGGCGGCGGTAGTGGCAAACGCGGGAGGAATCGCAGTCGTAAACGTAGTTCTATTTGTCCTTCTCTTCCTTTATGTTTTTACCGATATTTGCAATAAACTGATCCGGGTCAGGGATGGAGCGGTCCTGAAGCGGACGGTGGGCGTGCTCGTTTTTGCAATGCTGATCTCCTTTGTCCAAGGGTTCTATGTCCTTCAGTTCATGGCTAAGCCCATGCTTGAAAACTCGGGATTTCTAACCAGTGAAAATCTGGGAATAAAAAAGCCTGAAACTAAACTACAGAATATTACGAAAGATGAGGATGTGGAGATTACGGTTATCAAGCCGGATTTGATCAAAGACTATACCTTGAAGTTTCAAACAATAAGCAGCACAGTGAAAGAAGTCGCCAAGCATGATAACAATGTAACAATTCTGAGAGAGCAACATAATAGAAAGCTTTTTGGCATTAGCAATTATGGTTCATTGCCGTCTTTCTTCGGCAGACCTTTTTACTATATCTGGTCAGTCCACTTGTCTCAGTTTATGATGTCTATTCTGTTTGGTATTGTTCTTCAACTTCTATGGGAGGACCGCCCCATTACCGAACCGCTCTAGCTGGGTTCCGGCTCAAACCAAGTCAGCCGATCAGGAATTGATCGGGAAGCTGTCGGAATGCCCTGCCTTATTGAGAATTTACAAGAGAATCATCTCTTGGGGCTGTTTACACTGCAAAAAGTCTGAGTTAACAAGGATCAATATGCTGCGAGTAACTGTATACCTAATATATTTTGAAAATAGCTAACACATATGAGCACACACTTTATAATGTTGTATTCAAAATAAAGTGAAAGGAAATTGAGCGACCATGACTGACAGAGTTGGTCAAAACGATTTTGATATTTCAAAAACCGTCAATTACTGGTTGGAAAGCGCCCTTTATGATCTTGATGTTGGCAAGAGCCTTATTGACGCAAAGAAATTTCCATATTCCCTCTTTTTTGGACACCTTGCCCTTGAAAAGATTTTAAAAGCAACAGTTGTCAAGAACACAAAAAAGCATGCTGCTTATACTCATTCTCTTCCCTTGTTAGCCTCAAAAGCAAATTTAAATATTTCTGAAAATTATTTACTGAAGCTGAGGGAATTTATGGAATTTCATATCGAAGCCCGTTATCCCGATGCCCAGCATGCATTTTACAATAAATGTACTGAAACATATACCCGAGCAAAGATGAACGAAATGGAGGAAATCTTCCTGTGGTTCAAAAATCAATTAGAAAAATAGTGCATGATTTTTGTAAGGTCATGCTGGAAAATGGGATCGACTTTGACAGGATTATCCTGTATGGCTCTTATGCTGGCGGCAAATGGCGGGAAGATAGCGATATTGATGTGGCAGTAGTTTCCAAAAGCTTTGGGAAAGACAGAGTCGATGAGGGTATGCAGCTATTTAGACTTGCAGGGGCAATAGACCCACGTCTTGAGCCCATACCGATCTCTCTTGATTCTTATGAACACGACACATGGATTCCACTGATACATGAAATTAAATTGAATGGAGTAGAAATTTCGTTTGCTGAAAGCAGCTTCAAATCAAACTGATTAACTTTAGTTTTGCCCACGAGATACATTATCAACAGCGGTTTAGAAAAATCGGAGGCAAAACCCTGAGCTCTTCTCCTGCATCTTTACATCCCTCAACCAGGATCAGCCTGGCTGGTAAATTCGGGTCGGGGTGAATCATTCTCAATCTCTTAGGTTCAAGGCTCAACTCATGCATGCCGGCCAAAAGTCTGGCAGCACGGTCGGCAGGATAGATAAGGCTTACCCTGCCTCCAGGGTGGAGAGCATGACGGGCTGCAGAGAGTATCTGATCAAGGTCAGTCAGGATCTCGTGCCTTGCAAAAGCCTCCTGGGAATTCTTGCATAGTCTGCCGGATACCGGAGACCTGTAAGGCGGGTTAGTCACTACGTGGTCAAAAATGCCTGCAGAAAATATCTCAGATATTCTATTTAAGTCTGATTCATATAATGCGATTTGTCCGTCCAGATGGTTTAAGCGGATATTTTTTTCTGCAATCCCGGCAAGACTTTTCTGTATCTCAAGCGCTGCTATTTTTACATTACTGTGCTTTTTGGCAAGGACCAGGGATATGACCCCGCATCCTGTGCCAATGTCCAGGATATGATCATACTTTCTTAGCCTTACAAAGTCCGCAAGCAGTAACGAGTCTACAGAAAAACGGTAACCATGCCTTGGCTGGAGGATCTTGATATCGTGATCCCTGAGACAGCTCTCCGTGACTTCAGGTGAGATTTCTGGTAGATGTAATTCTGATTTTTTTACGTTTTGAGGCATGGATTTATGCTGTTATTTTTTCTTTGAGACCATTATAACCTGTTATGAAAAATGTAACCATTTACGGGATTACAGCGCCCGTTTTACCGCAACCTACAGAACTGTAAGCGTACTGCAGATGCGAGGCGTACGGGTACGCAGGCGTACTCCCTGTACTTCAAGTGCCCGACAACAAAGCAGATGCGGTGCCCTGTGAACGCTTACTGAAAAACTAATCATGATAGCAGTTTGGCAAAGGGTCAGTGAGGCCAGGGTTGAGGTAAACAATGAGATTGTGGGGCGCATCGGTAAGGGAGCCCTTGTGCTGCTTGGAGTTGAATCAGAAGACACCGATGTTGACGCGGCCTTTATTGCGGAGAAATGCGCAAACATCAGGGTCTTTGATGATCAGGATGGCCGTCTCAATCTTTCATTTGCTGATATTGGCGGAGAACTGCTTCTGGTATCACAGTTTACTCTATGTGCAGATTGCAGGAAGGGAAGAAGGCCGTCCTTTGTCAGGGCCGCTGCTCCCGACGAGGCCAATAGATTCTACGAGCTTGTAGCTGACATGATCAGGGCCAAGGGTGTTGAGGTGAAGACCGGTCGTTTTCAGGCCCACATGAAGGTACATCTGGTTAATGATGGTCCGGTGACGTTGCTGTTGGACAGTCGAAAGAGGTTTTGATTAAGGCGTATGTCAGAACAGCCAACCCTTGAGATCTTTGAGGATTGGGAACCGCCTCAACTGAGTGAGGAAGCGTCAAGTTGGCTGCTTTCTCAGCTTTCTCCCCAAGTCTTTTCGCGGTTTGCCCAGGCTGTACAGCAAGACCCGGAAGGCCAGGCCGCACTCTCCGGGTTTAGAATTTCTCCTAATTCAATAAAGAAGCCCGGCGTCAAGCAGGCCATTTCCGCAAGGCTGGTATCACTTCTTGTGTCCTCAAGGTGGGCAAGGAGCGCCTTTTTCATCCTATCCTTTCCACATGGCAGGTGGTTCAGGTGGGCGGAGGTCATTGACGCACACGACGAGATCTGGCTGGAAATTAACTGGAGAGAGCTCATAAGGGGAACCGGGGACCCTGCCTTGGCTGTTGCATTTGCCATGGACGACCGTCTGAGTCTGGCCAGGAGAGGTGAGAGGACCTTAAAGACAAGATCCCTATGGACAGGAGAACTAACCGGTTCTAAGGAGTTATTGCCTGAGGCATGGGCTGAGTTCTCAGGGCTTCTGGGGTCTAAGGAGCTTAGAGATCCTTCCGAGAAAGGGGCATTGGAAAATCTGCAAATCAGGCTTGAAGAGATATCAGCCAAACTCCAGAGGACAGAGCAGGATGAAGTAAAACAAAAAAAAGCAAAAAAAAAGCTGGAGGCCGGGGTCAGGGAGCTTGAGGCCAAGTGCCTGGGACAGGAATCATCTATCAGTAAACTCAAAGAAAAGGTGAAGGAGCAGTCAAGACGTATAAAGGTCTATGAGACTGAAATGGAGTCAGAGGTTGGGGCAAGGGTCGCTGGTTTTTACCGGGAGTTCTGTAACTGTGACATGTGCGAGGAAGAACTGTGGAAGGACTCCATGAAAGAAGGTGGAAGCAAAGACCTCTTGGAAAGGGTGGAAAGGGCACTCACTGCCCAAAGCCATCTGGATGCCCGGTATGGTACCCGCTCCAGGGTGATCGCCAGGCTTAAAAAGCTTGAATCCAAGTACGAGCAGGTTGAAAGGGCCCTGGGCGATGTCCTTGTCCCAGCCCCATCATTGCTGAAGGCCGGAAAGGACCTGCAACTTGAGATTGCCCACTGGAGACAGATGCTTCCAGGTACGGAAGAAGCCTGCTCGCCTTTGGCGGGAAGCCTCCTTGGGCAGGCAAGGTCCTTCAATGTGAATAAGGAAGGAATCAGGCAGCTTGAGGCATTGTTGACAGAGCTGGATCGTCCACCCATTGAGTCATTGCTCAATGAAGAGGAAAGGGCTTTTTTGCACCGCCATATCAGGAGGCTTTTGGCTGAAAGGAGAAAGATATGGCAGGCAGGCATACTGGCCCAACATCCGCCTGTACGCATCCTTCCCCATCAAGTAGATGATATTTCAAACCTTTCAGCCTTTGTATTAAAAAACCACGATCTATGTTTAAACTCCGTTCTGCTGGTTGATGGCTATAATGCAATAAAGTCCTCTGCTGAATGGGCAATACTTGACAGCCGGAACTTCACCAAGGCAAGAAATCGCTTTATTGAGCTATGGGAACTAAGGGCAAAGGACTGGAAAAGGGTAGAACTTGTCTTTGACGGCCAGGAGGAACGCCACTGGATCGAGGAACGGGGTCACCTGATAGTAGTTTATACGGATGCCAGGTTCGAGTCCCAGAGAGCGGATATCTATATTCAGTCCCGAATGGGGGAACTAAATGCAGATAACCCTGACACAAAGCTCTTTTTAATCACCGCAGACAGAGAATTGAGGGATTCTGTCAGCCAGTGGTGTAATTACTTCATTGAGCCGAGATGGGCGCTTATACCTTATCTCAGCATAGAAGATTGATAAGCGTTCACAGGGCACCGCACCTGCTTTGTTGTCGGGCACTTGAAGTACAGGGAGTACGTCTGCATACCCGTACGCCTCGCATCTGCAGCACCCTGTAAACGCTTACAGTGCGGTGAGTTATTGATTCACTCCCAGATTCCAAGCTTCCTGTAAGCTTCGTAAAGGACTATCCCCGCGGCATTAGACAGATTCAGGCTCCTCACTTTGCCCCATATAGGCAGGTAAAAACTCCGCTCAATGTTTGTCTTGAGGAGAGAACGAGGAAGTCCCCCGGTCTCCTTTCCGAAGACGAGAAAGCATCCTGGTGTAAAGTTCGCTTCAGTATAGATATATTTCCCCCTGGTTGAGAAATAAAAGAAATTGCCTTCGGCATGTTCAATCATAAATGTCTTCAAGCTGCTGTGATGTCTCACAGTTACACTGGGCCAGTAGTCAAGGCCTGCTCTTCGGAGATGCTTGTCGTCGGTCTTAAAACCAAGGGGATGGATAAGGTGAAGGACAGAATTGGTTGCCCCGCAGAGCCGGGCAATGCTACCGGTGTTGGGTGGTATTTCCGGCTCTACGAGTACTACATGGAGAGAAGGACGAGAATCGGACCCGCCAAGGGACTTCATGCCATTTGTCTGATTTTTTCCCGGCACTCAGGGCACAATCCTTTCACATCCAGCTTATGATTCAGTATCTTAAAACCGAAACGTTCTCCCAGGTTTCCTTCGATGTCTTTTAATCTCGGGTCTATGAATTCCTCGATCTTCCCGCACTCAATACATCGAAGGTGGCAGTGGTGTTCGTGGCCATATATGTGCTCGTAGTGCATATGGCCGTCTTCAAAGAACACATCCTGGACCAGGTCGGCTTCTATTAAGAGGGGAAGAAGGCGGTATATGGATGCCTTTGAGATATTTATACCCTTTCGCCTTATGGTCAGATAAAGTGAATCTACATCAAAGTGATCATGGGTTGCAAAGATCTCTTTTATTATCTGTTCTCGTTCCTGGGTGTATCGTAGCTTGTGTTTTTTAAGATACTCACGAAAGACTTGTAATTCCGATTTTTTTTGCATGACAAGAGCCCTCGATTTTCAGATTTTAACAAATTAATGAATTGTGGCTGAAACCGCGAAACATAGGCAAGAGAAAAAAATCATTTACCACAGAGGACGCAGAGAAAAAATACAATAAATTCATTATACTGAGGTCTCCGTGTGCTCTGCGATGAATATTAACAACTCCTTATTGGGTATACATTTTTTGCTGACTACCATATTCAATGTTTTCTTTTTGTTGTACTGATTGGAAATTGACAAGTCAAGTTTAAAGCAACTGTTTCATAATAAGCCTATGCCCAGTATTATGCAAGGATAATTTTCACATTCCATGGCAGTCCATAGCCGGAAAGGGCGCGAATAATTATGTGTAGTGTCTGAACGGCCTTTTCGTTCAGATACTATATACAAGGAGATGATAAATGACAGCAAAAAAACAAGTTGAGATTCGCGAGACCTTGGGATTTGTCGGCGGAGGACAGATGGCAGAAGCCCTGATAAAGGGCCTGTTGTCAAAAGAATTCTTGAAACCGGGCCGGATCACGGCATCTGATCTGTCTGAGGACAGGAGAAATCATCTCAAGGAAACATTTGGGATAAATACTACCTCAGAAAACAAGGAAGCAGTCAAAGGATCTGATATTATTGTCCTGGCGGTCAAACCCCAGGTCATGTCTATAGTCCTTGAAGACATTAGGCCTGTTGTGAGCAGCAATCATCTTGTTGTATCCATCGCTGCCGGCATAACCACTCTATCTTTGGAAAAAAGACTTCCAGAGGGTACAAGAGTAGTGCGCGTGATGCCCAATACCCCTGCATTGGTACAGGCAGGAGCTGCGGCACTGTGTAAGGGGACTGCCGCCGGCCGGGGCGATCTGGATATAGTGCGGCAGATATTGGAGGCAGTGGGCAAAGCGGTTGTTGTACCAGAGGCCTTGATGGATGCGGTTACAGGGCTCAGTGGTAGCGGACCGGCATATGTCTTTACATTTATTGAGGGATTGATTGATGCAGGAGTGCGGGAAGGGTTGCCAAGAACTGTTGCCCAAGAATTGGTGGTTCAGACTGTACTTGGGGCAGCCCTTATGTGTCGGAATACCGGAAAACACCCGGCAGAACTGACTACGATGGTGACCAGTCCGGGGGGAACTACTGTTGCGGGTCTGCATGTCCTGGAACGTGCCGCGCTGCGCGGGATATTACTGGATGCAGTCAGGGCCGCAACAGAGCGGTCCAGAGAACTTGGTGGTTGAAAAGGAGAACGTTACCGGCCGGCTTTTCGAGGCAGTTTTGATGAGGCAAGAAACATAAGGCCGGCCACCACAGCAGACATAAAAAATACCCAAGGATAACCGAAGTGTACCCAGATAAGTCCTGCTATTATCGGGGCTATCATGGATACTACGTGCTCAATTGAATAGCTTGTGGATATGGAGGCTGTCAGCTCATCCGGCGATTCTACGATCTTTGAAAGATAGGTCACATGGGCTGAACGTAAGGAAAAAAGGCTGTCATCCAGGATGAAGCATGTGAACAGGCACGGCAGGATAAGGAGCCGGGGAAGCGTTGTTTCCGCCAGACCGTAGCAGGCGCAGATCATCAGAAGCATAAGGGAATCACCAATAAGCACAGTCCTTTCCCCTAGTGTGTCAATAAGTTTTCCAAGATAGGGTTTTAGAAATAGGCCTACAACAGAAGAAGCAAGAATAAGCCTTGCCATGGCCGGTGCATCCTGATCAAAGATCCTGATAAGTACCCATGGTCCGAATACGATGAAGATCTGCTTTCGCACACCGAACAGGACGGCAAGTAAATAAAAAAGAGAATATTTTTTCTTGAGTACAAAGCGCTTGCGTTTTGTCCCGGTATGTCTTTTTTCCTTGATGAGGAGTACAATTAAGGCTGAAAGCAATGTGAGTAAGGCCGCGGTCCAATAGAGCTTTTCGTATCCGAGTCCTAATGTGCCCATACCCACCCAGATGCAAGCTGCTCCCACTATGGTCCCAAGGCTCCTGAGGCTTCTGACTATTCCGAAAAGTCGGCCCCTGGTTTCGGGTTCACTGAGGGCTACACAGAAGCTCTCCCTGATGGTCATTACTACATGGGCCCCGACAGACCAGACAAACAGCCAGGTTGTTACCCTCCAGACATCAGGTGAAAGGCTGGCAACGCCCACAATGCCCAAGGCAATAACAAGTGTGGCTACAAACAGTATTCTTCCTTCTCTGACTGCACTGAAAGGGGCCAGGAGTACAATAAGCAACATTCCCGGCATTTCTCTGATAGTCTCCAGCACTCCCCTCTGGTCGGCGCTCATGTCATAGACATCCACCAGGAAGTTGTTAAGGCTGCTAAAGAAAATTCCAGTGGCGGCAGCACCCATAAATATGCTGAAAAGAAAAATTAATTTTTGGTCCTTAAAGAGGCGGGGCACGAGTGAATGTATATTATGATGCTTGTGGGCGGTCATGGGCTATCAACTTATTTATCTCCCGTACCTTAGGATCTGGATTCCCGCTTTTGCGGGAATCCAGTAGATAGTCGCAAAATATGTTTGCCCGGACTTATTGAGAAGTTACGATTGATCAAGGTACCACTTGTAAGTCAGTCTGAGTCCTTCAGTTAGAGTTGTTCCGGCCTTCCATCCGAGTTTGGTCAATTTTGAGACATCGAGCAATTTTTGCTGAGTACCATCCGGTCTTGTATGATCCCAAACAACTTCGCCTTCATAGTCAACGATTTTTTTTATAATCTCAGCCAAATCCCTGATCGTTATCTCTTTACCGGTCCCAATATTGATGTGAGATAGCATCGGCTGTGTTTGACTATCATAAACACTGTCATCGAGTGTCATAATAAAAACACAAGCGGAAGCCAGATCATCTACATGCAGAAACTCGCGGCGAGGGCTGCCACTTCCCCACAAAATAACCTGTGGGGATTGTCCGGGATTCGAGTTCCGCGATGCAAGACCAAGAGCGACACGAATGTCTTCCGGGATGGGACCATAGCGAGATTCATCTTTTTTGATGCCTTCCCATTCGGCCCTGGAAGCCAGTTTTGCCAGATGAAATTTACGTATCAGAGCGGGAAGCACATGGGAATTTTCCAAATCGAAATTGTCATTTGGGCCATACAGATTTGTCGGCATAACTGAACGGTACCTGGTCCCATACTGGCGATTATAGGACTCGCAGAGCTTGATACCGGCGATTTTCGCAATGGCATACGGCTCATTTGTCGGCTCAAGCCGGCCGGTAAGAATACATTCCTCTTTCATTGGCTGTGGGGCATGCTTGGGATAGATACAAGATGATCCCAGGAATAAAAGCCCTTTGGCCCCTGCCTTCCACGCAGAGTGTAGAACATTTGTTTGGATGACCAGGTTATTGTAAACAAATTCCGCAGGATAGATATTGTTAGCCTGTATGCCACCCACCTTTGCTGCGGCAAGGAAAACATATTCAGGCTGCTCCATCTCGAAAAATTCTTCAACTTCCTCCTGCCTTGTCAGGTCCAGTTCCTGATGAGTCCTATAGACAAAATTTCCGTATCCTAATTCCCCTAATTCTCGAAGAATAGCCGAGCCTACCAAACCCCTGTGACCTGAAACATATATTTTGGAAGTCTTATTCATCGGTTTGATCCGTTTATATCTCTAATCAAATTGACTGTAAGTACGAAAACCTGCTTTTATACATAACCGGTCTTTTTCTGCCTCTTTCAGATCCTCTCGCACCATCATCTTAACCAGCTCATCAAAAGACACCGTTGGCTCCCACCCCAATTTTGAACGGGCCTTTGTGGGATCGCCCAAGAGAAAATCCACTTCAGTGGGTCTGAAATAACCCGGATCAATCTTCACGAGGCCCTCCCCTGTTTCACTGTCTTTACCTGTCTCGTCGGTCCCACTTCCTTCCCATACAATTTTTATTTTTATCTCTTGAAAGGCCTTTTCAACGAACTCCCTCACCGAATGAGATTCGCCAGTGGCAATAACATAGTCCTCAGGTTGCTTTTGCTGCAATACCAGCCACATGGCCTTTACATAATCCCCTGCATAACCCCAGTCCCTCTTGGCATCCAGGTTACCCAAGTATAGTCTTTCCTGAAGGCCCAGCTTGATGCGTGCAACTGCTCTTGTGATCTTGCGGGTTACAAAAGTTTCACCTCTTATTGGAGATTCATGGTTAAAAAGTATACCATTACAGGCGAACATATTATACGCTTCGCGGTAGTTGACTGTGATCCAATATCCATAGAGCTTGGCAGCTGCATAAGGACTTCGCGGATAAAAGGGCGTGGTCTCTCGCTGTGGTCTCTCCTGGACCTTTCCAAAGAGTTCGCTTGTAGATGCCTGGTAAAATCGCGTATTCTCCTCCATTTTCAGAATTCTGATAGCCTCAAGGAGGCGCAAGGTCCCAAGTGCGTCCGCATTGGCCGTATACTCAGGTGTTTCAAAAGAGACCTTGACATGACTCTGGGCCGCCAGATTATAGATCTCATCAGGCTGAATTTCCTGGATTATACGGATCAGGTTGGTAGCGTCCGTGAGATCTCCATAATGCATGAAAAAACGGATATCCTTTTCGTGAGGATCTTTATAAAGATGATCCACACGAACAGTGTTGAACGAGGAAGACCTTCGTTTAATACCATGTACTTCGTAACCTTTTCCTAATAAAAACTCCGCCAGATAGGCACCGTCTTGGCCTGTTATGCCTGTAATCAAGGCACATTTCATGGTGTTATATCTCCTTTCCATTGAAAAATCATCGTAACTATTCAGGCTGACAGTCTATTCACCTGAATAGTTACAATACAAGGTTAATTGACACAATATCCTTTTTCACCTTCTCGCCTTGACCTGAATTTCAGCGCGAGACGGAACGATTGATCAATATCCCATGGCTTCGCCCGAAATCTGCTATTTTTTGTGGTTTGAACTTGCCACGCAGATAGGACTTCCTGAATTCATCCTTGTCCAGCAAAAAGAGAATGTAACTGATGTGCCCGGAATATCCGCTGGGGTCAAGCTGTTGAATCTTTTTCACTGTCTGTTTAGCCAAGTTTAATGCCTTGCGGTGAATGGTAGGCGACGCACCATCGCACTTTTTGACTGAATAGAGCCACCTGCAGCTAAAAGGACGAATATCATAGATCATGCAGGTCTTGTCCGCCTGGAGAAAGGCGCATTGAGAAAGTTTCCCCTTTTCTCTCTCCATCTTGTTTTGAGCCAGCCCGGCCTTTATTTCCGATTTTAGCGGCTCTTCAAACGTAGCTACCCGATCATGGATGATCATGCCTTCAAGAGTTGTAATATCAATATTACCAACGTATATACAACAGTCAGCACAGCCCTTTACACATGCCGCTGATTTTTTAAACTCGGCCACGTCTTCTTCATACTGATTATATAGCTCCTTTAGTTTTTCCCTTTTCTCTATTTTCATTTTTTATCGGTTTTAACACCTAAACTAAGCTGTTAGCCATTAAGGTTTAGCTTTGAAAAATCAGCATCCTTCATTCATCAGTTTACACTTTTTTCGAAAAAATGTGTATTATCTAACTGAAGGCCGATGTTGAAAATGGAAAATTGAGAAGTTACTTTGAAATTAGGTAACGTATCTACATCCTTGTATTTTTCCCAATTTCAAATTTCACTGCCAAAATACAAGATCAACAAAGTGTAAACTAGTGTCTGAACGAAAAGTCCGTTTTCTTGGTTGGGTTGAGCATGCAAGGTTATGTTGGGTTTCGTACCTCAACCCAACCTACTAAAATCAAGCACTTACAAAAATATAATTTCAACAGGCGAAACCCAACGAATCATTCGGGTGGATTTTCGTTCAGGCACAAACTACTTTTGACTTGTCGTGAACATGAAATTCCCCATAAGTATCGTCGGCAGTTTCCAACACCTCCTGGTAGCGGCGTGGTGGCTCTTCCTGTTTTTTTATTGACACTGGAAGAAATGTTTCGTATCGTATATTTTATGGATGGATAGCTGGAACAGCTATATGTAGGTCTATAAGGCTATCAAGTGGCATGTCTGTAAATGAAGAGGCTACAAATAGTGCCTCTTTTTTTATAGGTAAGCCCTTGAGGAAACAAGACACTCTGTATGGATCAGAAATTACCTGCATGGCGGATCCTTTCCGTTTGGGCGTTTCGAACCCATGGCAAGTGCAACACATGGGTCGAAAGAGCCCATAGTTTTTAGGAAAGGAGGTAAAGATCATGGCTAAAGGAACTGTGAAATGGTTCAACGATCAAAAAGGCTTCGGTTTCATCTCTCAAGAGAATGGGCCTGATGTCTTCGTCCACTTCAGCGCCATTGAGGGCAGCGGATTCAAGTCCTTAGAAGAAGGGCAGACAGTAGAGTTTGATGTGGTTGAGGGCCCCAAGGGTCCCCAAGCGTCCAACGTGCACTCCTAGTGCCGGTTGGCTTCGAAAATCAGCACCGAAAAGCGGGTTTGTTTTCGATGGCCCGCTTTTTTCGTTTTATTTTTCCAACCAATTTTATCTATAATGACCCTTAAGCCTGAGTAACTACTAAAACTAAAAGTTTGTTTCATCCAAAACAACTATTAAAAAATAGCAGATGCTCCTAGAGGAATGTATTAATGAAACTTTATATTGGGAATTTGCCCTTTAGTACCACAGAAGCAGAAGTCCGCGAAATGCTTGAGCAGCACGGGACTATCGAGTCCTTCAATTGGATTACTGATCGCGATACAGGGAGACCGCGTGGTTTTTGCTTCGCCGAAATGGATAATGCCGATGCCGATGCCGCCATAAAAGCTCTTAACGGCAAGGACCTCGGTGGACGCAATTTAAAAGTAAACGAGGCAAGGGCACGAAATGACCGCCGCAAAAAACGCTCCTGGTAAAAGAAAAAACTTGAAAAATCTTAAATTGAGAAAACAAAACTTGGGGTTTCCGTTCAGGCACTAAGTAGCTCTCAAAAAATATGTTTTTTGCAAGGAGAACATTATGTTCAAAAAACTTGCGATCATATCCATTATTGTCTCGATTTTCTATATGCTTTTGTTTTTCACGTCGTGCTCAAAATCAAAACCACTTAGGCCGGGACCTAATTTTGTCTGGGTAGTACCACACACAACACCGGATGGCAGACAAATACCCGGGCACTGGATGTATGCGGGACCTCATATATCAGGGAAGATATGGGTAGCCGGTCATCACGCACCTGATGGCCGGTGGATACCCGGACACTGGAAACACAAACACTGTCCCAAACCAGGTACTGTATGGGTACCTGGGCACCATAACCCGAGCGGCAGGTGGGTATCTGGACACTGGAAATGACTCAGGATATAATTCTCTTCTGTCGAACCTCTGTATATAATTGTATTTTAACGGATAGTAATAAATTCAGTTAATAGGAGGACCGAATGCGCATTATAGCCTTTGGAGATATTCACATGGAGTATGCCGGTATTGAGAAGATCTCTGGGCTTTCAAAGGCAGACCTGGTGATAATTACAGGGGATTTTACCAATTGTGGAGGAAAAAAAGACGCATCAACCATACTTGATGTCATCCAGCGCATTAATCCTAAAATATATGCTGTCCCGGGTAATATGGATAAGGCATCAATCGGAAACTATCTGGATGAGCTTGGCATCAATATCCATGGTAAAGGATTTGTTCTGGGGGACCTGGGAATCTTCGGTGTAGGAGGATCTAATCCCACCCCTTTCAACACCCCAACCGAGTTTTCTGAAGAAGAACTTGGGGACATTGTCAACAAGGCATACCAATATGTGACGCAGGCACGGATCAAGGTCCTGATATCCCACACTCCTCCTTTTAACACTGCTGCCGATTTGATAGGCGGTGGAGTCCACGTCGGCAGCACTGCCATCAGAAAATTCATTGAAGAAAAACAGCCTGATTTTTGCTTCACAGGCCACATACATGAATCCAGAGGGGAAGATCGGATAGAACACACCCTGATACTCAATCCGGGGATGCTAAGAGATCCTGGCTGGATAGAGTTCAACAGTCAGGATGATGGGAGTTTTGTCGCGCGGCTTAATTAGTGTCTGAACGGAAAATCCGTTCAGACACAATGCGGAATCAACCCTTACTTCACTTCCTCAAAGTCAGCATCCACCACGTCGTCATCTCCTCCACCTTTGCCGCCCTTTTCACCTTTGCCGGATGCAGCATCTGCACCGCCTTCACTGCCTGCCTGAGCGTCGGCAGCCTGCTGATACATCATTTCAGCCAGCTTGTGAGAAGCCTGCATAAGCTCATCCTGGGCCTTTTTAATAGCCTCCAGGTCTGTGCCTTCCATGGCCTTTCTGAGATCTTTGATTTTATCATTGATCTGGTCTTTGGTAGCAGTATCTACCTTGTCTCCAAGTTCCTGCAGGCTTTTTTCAGTGCTGTAAATCAAGGTGTCGGCCTGATTCCGGATCTCCGCCGCCTCTTTTTGCTTTTTATCTTCCTCAGCGTGGAGTTCCGCATCCTTGGTCATTTTCTGAATCTCCTCCTCACTGAGACCACTGGAGGCCTGGATCCTGATGGATTGCTCCTTGCCGGTTGCCATATCCTTTGCTGACACATTAAGGATGCCATTGGCATCTATATCAAAAGTGACCTCTATCTGAGGCACCCCACGGGGAGCCGGCGGGATTCCAACCAACTCAAACCGTCCGATGGTCTTGTTGCCTGATGTCATCTCACGCTCGCCCTGAAGCACATGGATGGTTACGGCATTCTGGTTATCAGCGGCAGTTGTGAAAATCTGGCTCTTCCTAGTTGGAATAGTGGTATTTTTTTCAATCAGTTTGGTCATAACCTGACCAAGTGTCTCAATACCAAGGGAAAGGGGAGTTACATCCAGGAGCAGTACGTCCTTGACTTCGCCTTTCAGGACCGCCCCCTGTATAGCCGCCCCTATTGCCACGACTTCATCAGGATTAACACCTTTGTGAGGCTCTTTGCCGAATAATCCTGTGACCTTTTCTTGGACCTTTGGCATACGGGTCATGCCGCCGACCAGTATAACTTCGTTTATGTCGGCAGGAGTAAGACCGGCGTCTTTAAGAGCTACCTGACACGGACCTTCAACGCGGTCGATCAGATCCGCCACCAGGGACTCAAGCTTGGCCCTGGTGAGCTTAATGACCATATGCTTCGGACCACTGGCGTCAGCCGTAATGAATGGCAGGTTAATCTCAGTCTCCGGAGTGCTTGAAAGCTCGCACTTTGCCTTTTCAGCCGATTCTTTTAGACGCTGAAGGGCCATCCGGTCCTGCCTGAGATCCAGGCCATGCTCCTTCTTGAACTCATCTGCCAGCCAATCAACTATCCGAAGGTCAAAGTCCTCGCCTCCAAGAAACGTGTCTCCGTTAGTGGACTTTACCTCGAAAACTCCCTCCCCGATCTCTAATATAGAGACATCAAAAGTGCCTCCGCCCAAGTCAAATACGGCAATTTTCTCTTCTGACTTCTTATCCAGACCATAGGCCAGAGCTGCCGCCGTAGGCTCGTTGATGATGCGCAGGACGTTTAATCCTGCAATACGGCCTGCATCTTTGGTAGCCTGGCGCTGGCTGTCATTGAAATAGGCAGGCACGGTAATCACCGCATCGGTTACCTTCTCACCAAGGTAATCATCAGCAGTCTGTTTCATCTTGCCGAGGACCATGGCTGAGATCTCAGCAGAGCTGGACTGCTTACCCCCTATTTCTACGCACGCATCTCCACTTGAACCCTGGACAATCTTAAAAGGGGCTATATCCTTGGACTTCCGGACTTCTGCATCACCAAACTTTCTTCCAATAAGCCTCTTGACCGCAAAAACCGTGTTTTCCGCATTGGTAACTGCTTGCCTTTTGGCCAGCATTCCCACCAATCGTTCACCTTTATCCGTAAAGGCTACTACCGAAGGTGTAGTGCGCCCGCCCTCGGCATTATTTAGGACCTTGGGATCACCTCCCTCCATGATGGCCACACAGGAGTTGGTGGTCCCCAGGTCTATGCCTATTACTTTACTCATGTTGAAAATCCTCCTTGTAAAAAAGCTTCAATATAAAAAGTTAGATCGAGTTATAGTTTTACTGCTCCTAAACCTAAGCACTAGTTTCTTCTTGTCCACTCCCCTCTGTTGCATTTTTTGATACTACTACAAGAGCAGGTCTTAAGGTCCTTTCATGAAGCGAATAACCTTTTAAGAGCTCTTTTATCACTGTATTTTCTTCCACTCCCTCATGCTCTTGCACAGTAAGGGCCTCATGCAGATTCGGATCAAATTTCTGCCCTTCTGCAGTAAAGACCTTGAGCCCGAAACGTTCCAAGGTCTTTAAATACCCGGACATGGTCAGATCAAGCCCTTCTGTTAACTTATCAAAATCCCTTGAATCCTTGGCTGAAGTCACGGCCCGTTCTAAGTTGTCAAGAAAAGGCAGCAGTTCTCTGGCAAAGGATTCTAAGGCATATTTCATATGTTCCGACTTTTCCCGCTCTATCCTCTTCTTAAAATTTTCCAGATCAGCAGCCAGTCTCAGCACCTTTTCCTGACATTGCCTGAGTTCCGCCTCTCTGTCTGCCGGCTTCCGGGCCGGATCGATCTCATCACCGCCTGTGCTCTCGATCTCTTCCTCTACGGTTGTCTGCTTTTCTTCCATATCTTTGTTGTCCATATTCACGATTCCTTGTAAGCGTTTACAGGGCACCGCATCTGCTTTGTTGCCGAGCACTTGAAGTACAGGAAGTACGTCTGCGTACCCGTACGCCTTGCATATGCAGCACCCTGTAAACGCTTACAGTGCGATGGATTGCGGTAAAAACGCGTTGTAATCCCGTGAATATTCACGATTCCTTAATCTTTTCGCCTAAAACCAAGGCGGTATATTCAACCAAGGACACTGCACGGGCATAGTTCATGCGAATCGGGCCAACAATACCCAGGCTCCCCAGGGGACTGTCACTTCCAGCATAAGAAGCCAGTACCATACCGCAGCCCAGCGCCTCATTTCCAAGCCCTTCAGATCCGATATATATTTGCACTCCTCTTAAGTCCAAGCACCTGTCCAAAAGGATCAAAAGGGCCTTCTTCTCTTCAAATGTCTGAAGAATCGCCCTGATACGAGAAACATTCGAAAACTCCGGTTTATCAAGGAGATTGAGTCTGCCTTCGATAAAGACCTCTCCATGCTCAGTTGACACCTTCATCTGATCAAGGAAGTCCTCTAAAAGGACGTCAAAGATTCTCTTTTCTTCTTTTAGTTCTTCTATAATCACAGACCTGAGTTCTTCCAGGCACATGTGGTCAAGCTTGTTGCTGAGATACTGGGAAATTTGCTCCAGCTTCTCCTCCTGGATGTCATAATCGATCTGCACAAGTCGATTTTGCACCATACCGGTGTCAGATACACTGATGACCAGTATAAGGCCCGGCCGGATTCGCAGGAATTCAAGGTGTATCAAGCGGTCACAGGTAAGCCGGGGAGCACTTACTACTGCTGCGTGCCCTGAAAAAGATGCCAGTAATTGAACAGCGCACTTCAGGGTTGTCACCAGACCGGCAGGCCTGAACATCAATCCTTTTTCTATGGCTATCTGGTCACCCCAAGACAAATCTTCTTTATCCAAAAGGAAGTCAACATAATAACGCAGACCTGTCTCAGTTGGAAGGCGCCCTGCTGATGAATGGGGCTGGCATAGCAGGCCGATATCTTCAAGGTCGGCCATGGCATTACGGATAGTAGCAGGACTCAATCCAAGCCCTGCTTTCTTGGCAACAGTCCTGGACCCTACCGGTTCTGCGTCATTTATATAAGCATGAATGACGGTCTTCAGTATCTTGCGGCTTCGTTCGGATAGGTCAATGTGCTTTGTATCCATAAGTGACTTTTCTCACAAGCATTGTCAGCACTTAATAATACCTTGGGATGCTGAAAGACACTAATTCTGACCAAAGGCCGTGTCAACCGGAGAAGTACAAAAGGCTGAAGGTTGAAGGCTGAAGGATTTCAAGCATTTCGCAACGATCGAATGTCCTAAGTTTTGTTCCTAAAAATCTTCGGTCTTCAGTCTAAACACCTAATTTTGTGTAATCACGTATGATTTGTCCCTATTAGCCTTCTACCTTCAGTCTATCCACCTGAATAGTTACTTTGCTTTAAAAATAACGCGCGACAATAAATATTACTATCATTACGAATCCGAGCGTTACTTTCGCAGCAGTACCAAGTATTACGCCCAACCAGGAACCAATACCTGCACGAGTGGCTGAATGAATATGATATTTTGCCATAAATTCACCAAGAAACGCTCCAATAAATGGTCCGATCAGAACACCGATGAATCCGAAAAAGACACCCACCACAACACCGATTAAAGCCCCAAATGATGCCCATCGACTCGCACCGAATTTTTTAGCACCAAAAGCTCCTGCAATAAAATCGATTGCATGGGCCAAAATAGCCAGAACAGCCAAAATCGCGATTGTCATACTGCCGACATGCGCGAAATCCTCAGCCCATGCGGCAAGAACAAGGCCTGCGAAAATCAGGGCCGGGCCTGGTAATATCGGGAGAATCAGCCCGATTAAACCAACGAAAACGAGTAAAACTCCAATGATTAGAATAATTACAGAGACTGAATCCATTTTCTCATATTATTCAATTTTCCCACTCAAAACAGCAAACTGGAGTTTTCTTTTCCCAGCAGGACAGCATGACTCCGGCCAGTTCTAGGCCTTTCGAGTATCTTAAAACCTTTCTGTTCGGCAGCAGAAACGGTTATCTCAAAATGTTTTTCTGATACATGTCCCTTTGGTTCTATTACTAAAAATTTTCCATTCAGTTTCATGGTCTTATATATTTCAGAAAAAAAATTGGAAGCATCAGGAACTTCGTGCACAACAGCGGATGCAAAAGCAAAATCGATTTCCTCTTTAAGGTCATCCAGATCAAGAGAATCGTGATGACATGTCCGTGTTTCAATTTTATTAGACAATCCTGCTTTTCGTGACCGTTTTTCAAGTGACCTGATCATCTTCTCCTGGACATCTACACATATAACTTTTCCTTTCGAACCGACCATCCGTGCAAGGGGCAAACTGAAGAAACCCATTGCACATCCTATATCCAGAACCTTCATACCATTCTCAACATACGGGCCAAGTATCTTTTGGGAATTTTGAAATAATTTTCTTATTGGGCTCGCAAGAAGATAACCAACCCACACAGGACATACTTTTTCAGCCATCTATTCGTCTCCTAATTATTCTGAACACTGAACCTCTGAACCCGTGAACGGTTACAAGATATCGTAACCGTTCACGGGATTACAATGCCCGTTTTACCACAACCCACCGAACATAACAGTTCACACTCCCTGCAGCTTGAGCAACATTGCCACAATTCCTACTGGCACTCCCTAAAGGTTCCACAGCTTTTTTTGACCCGTGGTGAGATGTCTAATCGTCAAAGTAACACCCAAACAAGCGGTCCAGACTAGCTCCACGGTTTTACCGGAAAGCCATGGAACTCGAAAATGAACTTCCTGAAAATTGTAGGTGCAATATTTGTCTCAAAACGTCTTAACTCATGTCCAAAACGATGGTACAATGTATCGGCTATTAATGTCCATAGAATATCAAAATGGCTACGAATCATAATTGGTGAAGAAAGGGCATTAAGGTTGAAAAATGCAGCAAGTTCCGCAAGCTTATTTTCTATACGCCAGCGTTTAGCTTAAACCTCCAGATTGTTGGTAATTATAAATGTAGGGGTACTTCGACCATGATCTTTATGGTGGCATGCCTCATTGGATTGATGATTGAATCATCCTTTAATTTAGTGTAGAAAACTCCGGTCTGAAATACTTTGTGTATAGATGCCCGTGGAGCACTTGAATTATGCCGGTATATCTACTATCAAAAGACCTGCTCTTTCCACCTCCCAAACTTGCCAGAAAAGACGGACTTCTTGCTGTTGGCGGGGACCTGAGCATCCCGAGGTTAATTCTCGCATACCGTCAAGGGATATTCCCCTGGTACAACCCGGGGGAACCAATATTTTGGTGGTCCCCGGATCCGAGGTTGATTCTAGAACCCTCAGACCTCCACGTATCCAAGCGTCTTGAACGAATCATTCGTCAAGGACGCTTTCAAGTCACTTTGGATCACGCCTTTAAGGAGGTTATAAGGGCCTGCTCAGAGACCAGAATGAAAAGGGGCGAGAGGACCTGGATTACTCCGGAAATGATTGAGGCATACACTGACCTTCACTATCTGGGAAAGACCCATTCCGTAGAGACCTGGCAAGAGGATCGACTCGTTGGGGGACTTTACGGGATAGCAATGGGCAGGGTGTTTTTTGGTGAATCAATGTTTACCAAAGTTTCAGATGCCTCAAAAGCGGCATTTGTGACCCTTGTACGCCAACTATCTAACTGGGGCTTTGCCATGATTGATTGCCAGGTTACTACTTTTCACCTCTTGAGCCTTGGCGCAAAGGAAATACCAAGGCCTTTTTTTCTGGAAAGACTTGAAAAGCTGACTGACCTCCCAAGTAAGGCTCCAAGCGGCAAATGGAGCTAGTGCAGCGTATACTCTAAAATTTCGGACATAGCCGCTTTAGCTTATGCTAGCGTCTTTCGTTCTAAACTGCCAGTTGACCTCAGTTTGACGGTTATTTCGATCAATAACAAATATTATACAAAATACGAAGATTTAAATTTTACATTGTACTAGTGCATATCCGAAAACAATGGTCACTTAGATACTAATGCTCACTCCCACTGAAGCAAAAAAGAACCTCTCACCAAATGCATTGTAAAGCTTCGCTCCATTCTCAAGCCCGGTACAGTGGGCAGCTCCCAGCCTTTTAATACCGAACTCCTCAAGGTTGGATAATGTAACGCCGAACTGGACAGGATCTGCAAGGCCCAGATGCGTACCACCCATCACAGTGTGAATTGGCCGACCCGGAAGATTCATCTGTACGTGCCTCAGAATATTGATGATCCCTGCATGAGCACAGCCGAGTATTACAAAAAGACCTTTCTCCGTATCTATCACTACAGAGAGATCATCTTTCAAAGGATCCTGGACCCAGCCGGCATCCGTGTCTCTCAGTTGCATATTCGGATCAGGGGGTTCAAAGTCGGTTATCCTGGGAACCATACCGGTCAGGTATACGCCTGGATAGATTTCCTTGAACTCTTCCACATCGACAAACCCGGCTCCGATAGCCTCAAGATACTCCCTTTTATATCGAAGCCCTATTTCCCTCAGGACATCTCCCTTCTTCCAGTATCGAACGAGAAAGATGTCAGGATGGGCATAGACCGGCTTAGGCCCTGAGACCCCCAGCACTGCCGGAAGCCCGGATGTATGATCATAGTGCCCATGGCTCAAAGCTATAGCATCAATTGACCTCAGGTCTTTTCTCAGAATCAGGCTGTTAGACAACACACCAAGGCCCTGGCCTGTATCAAACAACATGCTATGCCCTTCAGTCTCAACATAGCAAGACCAGCCGTGCTCCCCGATCAACCCGGATGGACCGAAGACACTATTTTCGCATATTACAGTTAGTTTCAACTGTGAAATCATGAAAGTACCTCCTGTAATCAATAACTAAAGTTTCGCAGTTGGTAACCGTTCACGGGATTACAACGCCCCGTTTTACCGCAACCCACCGGACTGTAATCGTGCTGCAGATGAAAGGCATACGGGTACGCAGACGTACTCCCTGTACTTCAAGTGCCCGACAACAAAGCAGATGCGGTGTCCTGTGAACGGTTACCAAAAAACTTACAATACCATTATTACCCGTAACCCCGCCATTAATAAAGCTAATTTGGCTTATGTCCCGTGCTGTACTCTCAATTTGAGCGAGATAGTACTCATACTCTCTCAAAACTTGTGCGTAGTCTTCTGACATTTGAATATATTGCACATCCAAGAGACATGTCTGCGCAATTTGTTCCTCGTAATCAGTCAATAATGGACGAGTTAATTTCCTTCTTTCTCGCCTGCGCAGACAGGTACCTACTTATCCAGGCCAGGGCAATCTGGACCGCCGGTTTGGGGGACCTATTTCAGGGGTTCTATTTTTCAGACATTGACACCACCATTATTTCAAGATACATTTATTAAATATGCGATACAGGGAGGTGAACCTATGCCTTTAAGCTTAAGGATACCATCGAAAAAGGAAGGGATGATTAAAAGCGCCGCAGTGAAAGCAAAAAAAACGAAATCGGCGTTTATTCTTGAGGCTGTGGATGAAAAGCTGGGCTTGGTGAAGAATCGTGAAAAGGTAATCCGCGGACTTGCAGGCTGGCTCTCTCATGCTGAAGCAGAGGAATTAAGAAAAGCTACCGAAGTCTTCAACCAGGTTATTGAGGGGGACTGGGATTGAAGCTTGTACTGGATACCAATATCTACAGCGACTATGCAGAGGGTCTGCCTGAAACAGTAAATTTTATGGCTATCCATGGCGAACAGATATATCTACCTTTTGTGGTTCTCGGAGAACTCAATTTTGGGTTCATGAAAGGGAGTCGGCAGCAATTTAACGAAAAAAAATTGTATGAGTTTATCAATCGCTTAAGAGTTGAAATTATTAATGTAGATGCAGATGTTGCCAGAAAATACGCCGTTATATTTTTGTCATTACAAAGAAAGGGAGCAAAAATACCGATTAATGATGTATGGATTGCGGCATCCTGTATGAAAGCCGGGGGGACGCTACTGACAAGGGATAAGCATTTTGAGGTGGTGGAACAGATAGAGACTGTTATGCTGATCTAACAAACATATCGGGTTCCCACACAAGACGAAAACAGACTCGCTCTTCATCTGTCAAGGGACACCAACCTTTACGATTTTCTATGGTCCCAATTTATCCATTTTGTCTTCGTTACTACCGTTCCTTTATTTTGCAAAAATATATGTATCCGGATTGATTGCCCTTCGAAGCACATGTCTCACGAGAGTTCAAACACTATTGTAAGCTCCAGTGGAATATCTCCTTTAAAAAAACTTGTTGGTGCTTTTGGAAACGGGACAGCATCCTTTACTGCCGTGAGCGCCGCTCTATCCAGGGTCTTGTTTCCTGACGTCTTCACAATCTCGGCCGACCGGATATAATTACAAAGCGTACTGTCACACTGCCTTCTATCTGTCTGACCCTGGCATTTTCAGGATACCTCTTGTGTCTTTCTATTCTGACCCGCACCATTTCAAGATAGCTATCGGCTGTTGTGTAATCGTAGGCAGATTGAGCCGGACTCCACTAAATTTGATGGGGCCTGTCTGCGTACGACGCACAGGCAGGCACTGCACTTGGCCCGAGAGGTATTCCAAGCAACAATCATCAATAGAAAAGCAGGACTACTGAGGCATAAGGTCTAAGGAAAAAATTAAGGCGTCCTCTTTGTTGTCTGGATAGTACCCTTTCCTGGTGCCTGTTTGAATAAAACCAAATCCGGTGTACAGAACCAGGGCCGCGGTGTTTGATCTCCGCACCTCCAGATATGCCTGTTCTATGCCCATCTCTATACAATTCTGCAACACAAGCCCGAGAAGACGTTTGCCCAAGCCTTTGAGCCTGTGCGCTGGATGGACAGCCAGTTTGAGGATTTCCATTTCGTCGGCTACATTAAAAAAGGACATATAGGCGGCCAGTTCACCTTTTTTTTTGAGCCCAAAGATATAATACTGCTTTTGCTTAAGACACAGCCAGAATTGCTGTTCCGTCCATGCGTGAGGAAAACAGATTTTTTCAAGGTCAACCAAATCGTCAAGATCACAAAGGCCCAATCTGCTGAATTCATAAGAAAAGTCGCTCATAGGATATCGTGGCTTTCACAGCCACCCGGTAAATTGCTCAAGTCCCAGCCTTCATAGTATGGTGCAATATCCATCCGTAGATCACAAGGTTGATACCCAAGACAAACACGCCCAAGACAATCTGCATATTTTGCGTAAGTGAAGCAGGGTAAAGCACAGGGATAATATAGTGCTCTATAAAGCCTGAGCCGTAACTACTCCCCCCACCCTTTTCACGCAACCAGTTCTCAAGCGGCGTGAGCGGACACACCCAGCCGTAAAATTCGATAAGTGCGGCCCACATAACCGTTGGAATGTGTATCCATGCGCAGAGCTTCCACTTGAACACCAGGAATCCACCCAGCACTGAGAATAAAACAAAAGCAACATGTACCGCCACAACTAAGTCGGCAAAAAAAAGATTTAGTATCTTCTATTACTCCTGTTACTGCTGTCTATGATCTTTCTCTGCATGTTCTGCAAGTGGTTCAGGTATACATTCAGATTGATAGGTCAAAAAACGCCGGTAGTAGGCCAAGAGCAGACAGGTCATTGGCAAGGCGATGATCAGCCCGAAAAAACCTAATAATTTGCCCCAGATGGATAGGGATAATAGAATTATGGCCGGGCTAAAGCCTGTCACCCGGCCCATGATCTTGGGGACCAATACAGTATCTTGGATTGTCTGAACTACCACAAAGACTGAACCGGTCAATCCAAGAGTTACCCAGAAACTGCTCCCTATCTCCACTGCATGAACAAGGGCCAGCAAAAAAGCAGGAATAAGACCGATGATCTGCAGATAGGGAACCATATTCAGAATCCCGATTAACAGGCCCAGCAAGATACCCATCGGCAGGTCAATGAGCCAAAAGCTAACAGCGAACAATATCCCGACAATAGAGGCCACTTCAGCCTGAGCCCGGAAATACCGGTTCATGGCCAATTGAAAATCGCTGACAAAGGCCAGGGTAGCCTTCTGGTAAGCAGACGGGAGCATGTCCTTCCAGCCTTGCTTGACCTTCTCGTAATCCAGAAGCAAAAAGATTAGATAAAGTCCGATCACAGCCAATCCGACCAAGCCCATGACAAAACTTGCAGTGCCGGTTAAGAGTCCCCATGCTCCTGGTAAAACTTTGCGAGCAATGGATTCGCTAATCTTCCAGAAATTATCAGTCTTGAAAAAATCCCGGACCTCGTTTGACACCACAAAATCTTTAATCGCCTCCCAGATATGAGGCGGCAGGCGTTGAGCAGCCTGTTTAGCCAAGTCAGAATCGTTGACAAAGTCAGTTAAAATCCTGCCCATGTTCGATATGTCGGCTATGATCATGGGGATAAGCAACCAAGCCAAAAGCGCTACTGAAGCCAATACGGCAAACAGACTGATAAACACGGCAAAAACACGGTTAGGGACTTTTCTTTGGACCAGAAGAACAAGCGGATTAATCAGGTAAGCTAAAAGCAGGGCAACAGCAAAGGGGATCAAAACTGCGCTCAGGTATCCCAAGAGCCAAATCAGTCCCCATAATAATCCGGCAGCTATGCCGACCCGCACTATTCGGTCAAGTGTATAAGGTTTGTTATCGAGAATCATTGTGCTTCGTCAGACATTAACAGTGGCTAAAGTGAACTAAAGTTTAAAGTGCCTAAAGTTAAGGTATCGCTTCGCTCCATCTATGAAGACGGCAAAAAAGACATTAATTTGTTCAAGGTAAAAACCACTTGTTCAAAATATCAACGATTTGAAGAGCTTGTTTCTTGCTTGTGATATTGAATTTGCTCTGTTGTCTGAACTCATTGCCGGATTTTTTGTACCGGCGGATCGTGACTTTTGGATCCCCGAACTGGTCGGTCTTGCGATCTATATCCTGGTACTTAAACATGATGGTGGTCCAACTCCCTCTGGTCAGGATCATCTTGTCGAGTTCTTTTACCAATTGTTTTCCAGATTCATCTTCATAATTTATTGTAATATCATCTATTTTTTCAGCCATAATTTCCTCTACATTTTATTTTGATACAAATTTATATTAATGTAAGGATTGAGGGATTATAATCAAAAAAGTACCTCCAATTCCTAAATCATGATCAGTATTTGTGTTATCGGTAACTATGCTGTTGCTTGAAACCTTTATATTTGAATGATCTGACCATATCTAAAATACAGCATATTGTGCAACGCGCAACAACTAGAAATTATAACCAGACACAAGCAGTAAGATAAGTAACCGTCTGGACCGTTTGGCCTTGCCGAAGACTCAAGGACTTCCCTTACTTCTTTTTCTCTTGCTTCAACTGGATATTGATGTTTGTCCTTTTGGATTTGTCCCACATGGAACATATGACCGGTTCATCTTTTATGACACAAAGAAGACACGCATTGCAGCAATTACAGAAAAGGATATTTTTCTCTCTTCCCTCAAATACCTTGTTTGGCCAAAGGGGGTCTGCAAACAAGGTCCGGGCAAGCCCAATCAGGTCAGCTTTGTTATCTTTGAGTATTTCTTCAGCAAAGGCAGGCCGGATAATCCTCCCGGTGGTGATAACAGGTGTTGAGGAAACAGCGGCTTTTATCTCTGCGGCCAAACTATTCGCATAACCTTCCTTTCTGGTTTGATTCATAACATGGCGCAGAAAAAAAGATTCATAGGAGCCGGCCGTTACGGAGATGTAAGCGATCCCCAATTTCTCCAATTTGTTGGCAAAGATCTTGGCTTCTTTAACATGGAGTCCGCCTGCAAGCAGTTCATCTGCCATAAAACGATATCCTATCGGGAAGTCTTGCCCGACAGACTCACTGACTGTTTCAACCACTTCCAGCGGAAATCTCATTCTGTTTTCCAGACTTCCGCCATAGCCGTCCGACCGTCTATTCAATCTCGGAGAAAGGAACTGTAGAAGAAGGTATCCGGTTGCCCCGTGGAGTTCCACCATGTCAAAGCCTGCTTTCCTGGCCCGCAGAGCCGCTTCACCATAGCATTTCTTTATAAAGTGAATTTGTTCCAAAGTCATGCCATGACGGCACCGCAGCAACGCGAAAAAAAAGCTGTTTACGAGTCGCATGTGGTACCGGTCCGACAACGTCATCCGAATACCGTCCAAAATACTAAGTTCATTCGGCAACTGCATTCTTGCCGCAGAAGGAGCCAGTGGTTTGTCAACTTTCGCCCACCGCCCAGCATGGTTGATCTGCAGGCAGGCAACAGCCCCTGAAGACTTGATCGCTTTTGCCAGCTTGGCCAATCCCGGGATAAAACGGTCTTGATCGACTCTAATGACCCTCGAGACCATGACACCGGATCTATCAACGACTGCATTGGCAACAACAATCATACCTGCGCCGCCAAGGGCTGCCTCGCGATAAGAATCAATGAGGGTCCGGCTTACGGTCCCGTCCTGGTCAGCATAACCTCGGAACATCGGCGCCAAGGTCAGGCGATTTTTGAGTGTCAGGTTCGATATCCGAAAAGGAGTGAAAAGGAGAGGATATTTATCAGCCCCGGTGACCCCCTTCTCAGGTTCGATTTCCAGGGCGGAAATGTATGCCTTGATAATGTGTTTTGCTTTGGGGGAAAGCTCGGTGAATATGACTCCGACGCGATAGAAGAGCATATGCAATGGTTGAGCCCACACGACCCTGGCTTTTACTTCTATGGGCCTCTGCTGAGCATCTAGGACTTTGAACATGAGGCGCAAATGGAGTCCTGATCTGAAGGGATAATCCACCTCAAAGCACATACCTCCGAGACTCAGATTCTGTATGGTCGCATAGAAAGTGGAGCCATGGACAACACCTTCAATATAACTATAGAAATCTTTCCTTATATGTCTTCTTTTTTCTCTGCCGCCACCAGCAGGACTCATTGTTATTGCTCTTTTCTCCCGCCTGTTCTGGATGTCAGTGTAAAATCAGGCTCATTAGTTGGATTTAGAGTGAGAGAATGGTTCCCTGGGCTTTTTCATGATACTGGAGTTTAGTCTTTCAGCAGTGTGAAGGCAAAAAAAATCGTAAAGACCGGTCGCAATTCTGTACATCGAGATCCTAATAACCGAATATAATAGCGGTTCACGGCTTGAAACTTGAAATGAAACTTGAAATTGGGAAGAGATGAGTAGGACCATCCACAAATTTCTAATTTCAATTTTCTAATTTCAACGTTCCGTGAACGCTTACCAAATATAATATCTTAAATTATTATAGTCCCGGGCCTGATTGTCCGATAATAAAAGAACAGATATTAGTAACTATTCAGGTGGATAGACTGAAGGTAGAAGGCTAATAGGGACAAAGCATTCGTGATCACACAAAATTAGGTGTTTAGACTGAAGACTTTTAGGGACGAAACTAGAGTATTCGATCGTTGCGAAATGGTTGATATGCTTCAGTCTTCAGTCTATCCACCTGAATAATTGCCTCTGCATAAACAAATAGAAAGGTTTTAGGGATTTAGAAAAAAATAATTTACCCATAAAGGAGTATTATAAAAAAGCAATAGACAATCAGAGCGTAACCTGCTAAGTGTCATAATTAAAAAATTTCATCAAGGAGATTTAATTATGAATCA
>PQXE01000009.1:0-26665 GCA_003194495.1 Deltaproteobacteria bacterium | reverse complement strand
TAAAAAACTCACAGGATATAAGCGACGAACTTTTGAGGCCGAAATAACTAACGAATTTTATAGCGGTAATGCCAGAAAAGCTGAACGTGAATTAAATTGGGGCAGAGCAACAATATCCCAGGGAATGAATGAACTTTCAAGTGGATTTGAATGTATTGGCAATTCGAAGATGTGCGGAAATAAAAAAACAGAAGAAAAACTGCCATGCATCGAACAGGACATTCGAGAAATCGTAGAGCCCAATTGTCAAGTTGACCCGCAATTCAAAAACACCCTTGTTTATACTAGAATTACAGCAAAAGCCGTTCGGGAGGAATTGATTAACAGAGGGTATAGCGATAATGAACTTCCAACAAGCAGAACTATTCATAACATGTTAAATCGGATGGGATACTCATTAAAAAAGGTTGAAAAAACAAGGCCTTTAAAAAAAATAAAAGAAGTAAATAAAATATTTGATAATGTTCATGATGCGAATAGTACTTCTGATAATGATCCTGAAACATTAAGGATTTCCATTGATAGTAAGGCTACTGTAAAAATAGGAGAATTATCCAGAGGTGGGAAATCACGAGACAAAGAATCCCCCAAAGCACTTGATCACGATACTAATTTTGATTCTATATTAAAGCCTTTTGGGATATTGGATGTACTGACAGGACTACTGACCATTATTTTTGGTAACTCATCAGAAACAAGTGATTTTATTGTAGATGCTTTATTAATATGGTGGCACGCGAATAAGCATCTTTATCCACACATTAAGGAGTTAGTTATTAATTTAGACAATGGACCACAAAATAGTAGTCACAGAACTCAGTTTATCAAAAGAATGACGGAATTTGCAGATGAAACAGGCCTGCGGATTCATATGGTTTATTATCCTCCGTATCATAGTAAATACAATCCGATAGAGCGTTGTTGGGGAGCCTTGGAAAAACACTGGAATGGAACAATTTTAGATAGTGTTGAAAAAACAATAAAATGGGCCGGAACAATGACTTGGAAAGGAATTAAACCAGCAATAAAATTAATAGATAAAGTTTATCAAAAGGGAGTCAGTTTATCAAAAGAAGAAATGAAAAAATATGCAGGCCGATTAAAAAGATCAAGACTATTGGCTAAATGGGATGTCATTATTGATCCAATATTGGGGTAAATTGTTTTTTTCCAAATCCCTTAGCTGAGAGGACCCTTGAGAATCTACGAAAATTCAAAAGGCTTTTCCACCACTACAGCCGGTTATCTTCCGGTTCTCAGCAAGTACGGTGTGCTGGTAGCGGAAGATGTTGCACAGGAGAGAGATCTGCTGGTCGCCCACCTCTCCGAATGGGGGCTGAATGCCGCTGGTGCTGCGGATGGCAGAGAAGCCCTGTCTATCTTGATAAATGACGATACAATCCGTCTCCTTATCACTGATTTGCATATGCCTGAGCTTGGTGGCCTGGAACTTTTACAAGAGGTAAAAAACCTGGCAAGGCCCAAGCTGTATTCTATTGTCCTCAGCGGAATCAAAGACAGGCAGACCCTGATCAATGCACTGCAAGCCGGGGCTACTGATTACATGGTCAAACCCTGCCATCCTGAACAGATATTCGCCAGATTGGCAGTGCTTGATCAGGTCATGGCACTTGAAGAAAAATATCAGGCACTGATCAAGGACCTGTTCGATGTAATGGGAGAGATGCTGGGCAGTCGTGATCCTTATAGTTGGGAACACAGCTTGAGGGTCGCTGCCATATCCAGAAGAATAGGTCTTCGTCAAGGGTTGTCATCAGAAGAGCTGGAAGTCTTGGAGATGGGTTGTCTTATCCATGACATCGGGAAAATCGCAATACCGGACGACGTACTCTTAAAGCCCGGCCGTTTTAACAACGTCGACAGACAAATCATGAACATGCATCCAACCATTGGGGCAAAGTATCTTGCTTTCCGCTATCCTGATGACAGAGTGACCGAGATAATCCTTTATCACCATGAGCGGCTGGACGGAAGCGGCTATCCAGAAGGCCTGAAAGGGAATGCTATAGGCCTCATGGTAAGAATAGTGTCAGTGGCAGACACCTATGAAGCCTTGATCGCAAAGCGGCCCTATAAGGCATCAATGCCCGGTAGTCAGGCCATAGAAATATTAAAAGACGAGGCGAGAGAAGGACGACTTGACCAAAATGTCGTAGAAGCCCTGGAAGAGGTCGTATATGACTGGAATCCCCTGACCATACAGAGGCGTCCATGCAGGGACATAGATGAGCTTGAACTCTTCAGGCGAATCACCTATTTCAAGGAACCTATGTGTAGCTTTTATAACTACCGTTATCTATTAACATTGGACAAAATCACTGCTCTTAGTATAGATAGGCCCGAGTATTTTATGATCTTAATCAACTTCAAGAATTTGAAGCAAGTAGACCGGAATTGGGGTTATCTCAGGACAGACCAGATATTGGACGAAATTGGGGAAAATATACAGCAATCCATAAGCGACTTCTCTGAGACAAACCGTGATATAGATGGCAAGGCCCTGCTTTTTCGAAGGGCATCGAATTACTTAATGTTTGCAAACTATCCGTATGATTTTATGCAGCAGTTGTCCGACCTGATTCAAGACCAGTTAGAGAGATGCAAGAATGAGTGGGAACTTGAGACAGGTTTTTTGCTTGAATCTTTTCCCTCCACCTGTTCTTTGGAAAATGCCTTGAATCAGCTCCTGGGGACTGACGATAGAGGCATCTAATGACAGACCATGCGCCAAAAAAAAATGAACACTATTTAGCTACACAAGTAACTGAGGTCGTACGCAATACACTAAAAAATTTAGTTCAAAAAAGATTGCTGCCCTGGCCTGACATATATTCAACTGAATTCTGGCATGTTGTACATGAGAATGGTTACGACGAAATCATAATCAAAAAGACCGAGCCTCCCACAGTCCCCAGCCAAGTCGTGGAGGGATTTCTGGAACAAACGGATCAAATTTTAGATGGTGTCAAGGACACGGTCAGCTCCTTTACGTCAGATGCAAAGGAACACGTGGACAGCATAACTGTCGGCCTGAAATCACTTGAACAAAAAATTCAACATGATCAAGAATTAAAGGGGAAAATCAAGCAGCTTTTGGAATACAACGAGACCCTTTCAGTGCACATTGCACAGGCTGAAAAAGAATTTATGGAACAGGCCGGTTTCATTAAGGGTCTTCAAAAAAAGTTGCGCATAGATCACCTTACCGGCCTTAATAACCACAGAGCACTGGAAACAGATCTAATAGGAGAGATGGCCAAGGCCAGGAGATACCAGTTTCCCCTGTCGATCATAATGATTGACCTTGACCGCTTCAAGGAAGTCAACGATTCATTTGGATACCGGATCGGAAACAATGTGTTACAAAAATTAGCTGATATCCTTCGTAATGCTGTGAGAGAGGTTGATGGTATATACAGGTATGGTGGTGAAAATTTTGTCATCCTCATACCTCACACTAACTGCCGGGATGGAATAACTCTGGCTGAACGCCTCAGAAAACGAGTGGCCAGACACGTATTTACCGTAAAGCGAAAAGGGCATCGCCTAACAGTCAAGGCATCCTTGGGAGTCACGGAACTGAACCTGGAAGACACTGTGGACTCTTTGCTTATTCGCGCCGACAGGGCACTTCACAAAGCCAAGACTTCCGGAAGAAACAGAGTTGTCGGTTTGTGTGGTGAAAACTCCCAATCAAATAACACATAGTAAACCCCTGCCAGGACTCCCATACTACAGAGGCGTTTGCAAAATTTAAGATTTTGTAAGCGCCTCTGCTACTTGACGATCCACTCCTGCCATAGTAGCTAAGGCCCCACCCATTTCTATGGACTTGATGGGATAAAGGACGTTTTATAAAAACCAAAAAACTGCAAGCAGGATTGAAATGGCAATCGTATTACCCTTTCGTGGAATAAGATACAATACTGATCAAGCCGGGGATATGGCCCAACTGGTGGCCCCGCCCTATGATGTAGTTGATGATGAGAAACGGGATAGCCTTGTATCAAGAAATCACAACAACATCTTTTCCCTTGAATTACCCAAGCCTGATTTCAGCGGGATGCATAATGCAGACAAATATACCTGCGCAAAAAAGAAATTTGAAGGTTGGTTATCCAAAAAAATCTTAGAGCAAAAAGATGAGCCTGCTATCTATCCCTATGATATCAGCTTTTCGACTCCAGGTGGCAATTCATGCAGAAAAGGATTTGTGGCATTGGTGCGCGTGGAGGACTGGGAAAATCGAATTGTGCGCCCCCATGAACGGACCTTCGACAGGGTTACGGAAGATCGATCTCATCTACTGCAAGCTACAGAGGCCCAGTTCAGCCAAGTTTTCATTCTCTATCGCCAAAGCCCGGATGCTGCCCGCATCTTAGCCGAGTCCGAGAGAAAAGAGCTTTATACCGTAAAAGACGAGGCTGGAAATACCCATAGGTTATGGAAGATAACTGACATGGACAGGCTGAAATCTCTTCATGAGTGTCTGCTGGAAACTGTTCTGTATATAGCTGACGGTCACCACCGTTACACCACTGCCATTAAATACCGAAACGAGATGCAAAAGGTTTATGGAAAAGATCCGTCAAAGCCGTATAACTACCTGATGGTTTATCTCGTAGATTCAGAAGACCCCGGCCTTGTAGTCCTGCCGGTTCACAGGGTTGTCACCCTGCCGGAGGCCTTGGATCTAGAGCTTATAGAAGCCACCGCGTCTCAGGTGTTCGATGTTGAAACAATCTCTCATACGAAAGATCTGAAACCAGAGCAACTATGCACCAATTTGATTCAATGCCTTGATGAAAAACCGCAGAGGCGAGGGATTGGAGTGGTTTTTGGAAAAAGAAAAACAGCACAAATCTGGTGGCGGAAAGCAACAGATCAAAACAGGCTATTGTCGCACTTACACCCTGCCCTGTCGGAACTCGATGTAATGCTGCTGGAAGAGGCCGTTATTAAAGGAATCTTTAAAATTAATCCTCAGAGCCTCGAAGCGGGAAAGACCATAAAGTTCACAATAGATGCACCAAGTGCCGTTAAGGCTTTAGATGAAAACGATGTACTCTTTATCTTGCGACCTACACCGGTTAATCAGGTCCTGGATATAGCTGATACAGGACTTATCATGCCTCACAAATCAACCTACTTTACCCCAAAGATCTTGACCGGCCTGGTAATCAACTCGGTAAACAAAAATAAAGCAGTGTGGCTGGGTCCTTAGCCAAGAAAAAACTTCAGACGCTCCCGGCGACTCGAGTGTCTCAACCTGTTCAGGGCCTTTTTTTCTATCTGACGGATACGCTCGCGTGACACATTGAACCGCTTTCCTATCTCCTCAAGGGTATATTCGCTGTCCTCACCTATCCCGAAGCGGAGGCGAATGATCTTCTCTTCCCTTGGGCTGAGAGTAGCCAGGATGCCCTTAATCCGCTCTGTAAGTTCCCTCTCCCGCACAGTCTCGTAAGGAGAGACAATATCCATGTTTTCAATAAAGTCCCCTAGAGTGCTGTCTTCATTTCCAACCGGTGTTTCCAAAGAGACCGGTTCCTTGGAGGCCTCCAGAATAGACAAAATTTTTTCCAGGGGCAGCCCTGTTCGCAGTGAAATCTCAGTAGGTGTAGGTTCCCGGCCAAGCTCCTTGAGGAGGGCATAAAAGGCCTTAAAAAACTGACTACGAAGTTCTAAAAAATGTACTGGAAGGCGTATTGTGCGGGTCTTGTCCAGGATGGCCCTGGTAATAGCCTGGCGTATCCACCAACTGGCGTATGTAGAAAACTTGTTGCCCTTTGTATAATCAAATCTGAAAACCGCTCGCATAAGACCGAGATTACCCTCCTGAATCAGATCAGAAAGTGATAGGCCTTGATGCATATACCGTTTGGCAATGCTGACCACCAAACGGAGGTTGGCATTGATCATTTCATCTTTGGCCACCTCTATTCTTGCCCGATGCCCTTTGACGATAACCTCGAGGGGTTTAAGGCTGTCATCCTCGACATAAATCTCCAAAACGCTGGTAACAGCACTTACTAAATAATTTAACTGCTGCTTTTTAGGCTTAAGGGTGGGATCACGACGCCTCCATGTGCGAATTTGCTCCCTCAACGCCTCCATTGCAGGCAGATCCGAGGGGTGATCCGTAATAGCTTTGATAATCCCATTAAAGCCATCTCTGATAGTTCGGCTGAGATCTTGCTCCTTCTCAGGAGTAAGGAGTTCATAGCTACCCATTTCTCGCAAATAGGTGGTAGTAATTTCCTCTGAGTCAGTATGACCTCCGGCATCAAGAACCACTGCAGGAGTCTCAGATTCTGTCTCCTCAGAAGTAACATCTGATCCTTTTTCGATCAAACCCTTTTTTTCTGCAAACTCTTTTAATACCTTCTCTCTGGAAATAGTTGCGAATTTTGGGCCATCGATGACTTCGATATTATTAAGGCACAGCAGATCGAATATCTCTTCAAGCTTTTCAAGGTCTTTTTCCTCATCAGGTATTATTTCATTCAGTACCTGATAAGTAATAGTACCTTCTTGGCTTGCTTCAATCAGACGACCCAGATAACCATTGGATGACGGTTTTTTTTTCTTGAGGACTACTTTTACGGCCATAGTTTCATCCGGATAAAACTCTGTTAGTTATTGTTCCATATGTCAAGCTAGGCCAAGATATGGCTGATGCGGACCATGGCAAACAATTCCTTCATTTGCCCCATCTTGACCACAAGGCAAGAGGGAAATATAAACGATTTCCTGACTAGTTGCAAACTAATAAAAGAGTTTAGGTCCGACGACCTTGAATGTAAAGTGTTTAAAGTGAAATTTTTCGCCATACAAACAAAGTCCCTACCCTCCTAATCCGGATAGGGTGGAACCAAAAAGATTTGAAGATAAAAAAGATTCCGACTTTGGTGAGACGACAGCTTGCATCCATATCTTTTTCTGGTATTTATTAATTTCGGAATAACCTGATCTGCAAAGCCTGATCTGTAATTTCTTAATAACTCAGGGTAAGATAAGATATCTAGTCGCAAAACATGCTTTGCCAGGACTTATTGAGAAGTTACCCTGATCCGGCTCGATTTCGTAAGGCATTTTTGTTACGCAAGGCCGTCGACCGGCAAAAAATATAATTGGGGAGTATATGTATATGGAGCGAACCCCATTCACAAAAGAGGGTTTCGAAAGACTTAAAAAAGAACTTGAGACCTTGGAAAAAGTAGAAAGGTTTAAAGCAATCAAGGCTATTGCAGTAGCCAGAGCACACGGCGATTTATCTGAAAATGCCGAATATCATGCTGCAAAGGAACGCCAGGGGCAGCTTGAAGCCCGTATTCAGTACCTTCATAGCAAACTCTCCGTAGCTGAAGTAATTGAAAATGAAAACCAGGACTGTAACAGGGTTGTATTCGGAGTCAATGTTAGACTGGAAAATATAGATAGCGGAGATGAGGTTGTTTATAAGCTGGTAGGGCCGGACGAATCCGATGTACAAAAAGGAAACATTTCAGTTAAATCCCCTCTTGGCCAAGCACTGATAGGCAAATATGAAGGAGATGAGGTTGAGGTCCGCACGCCGGCAGGGCTTAGAAATTATGAAATACTGGGAATCTTTGTCTGACCTAAGTTGAGCTATTAGCTGTTAGCCATTAGCGTTTAGCTTTGATAAATCAAGGCATTACGTTGATTAGTGCCTAAACGAAAACCCCAACTTTTGTTTTCTCACTTTAGGCCATGGACAATTAACATATTAATGTTGTTTTTTTTAAATACTTTCACTGGGCCATCCCATGGGCACACATAGCACAGGACAGGGTAGAAGGCGAACCACTTTGTCCACCGTGCCACCGAAAAAAATCTCGTCGATCTGTCCCTTTCCTGTACTCCCATAACCGCCCATTAAAATAAGGTCGGTCTGGAGCTCCCTTGCTTTTATAGCAATTTCCTGAAATGGGGAACCATAAGAGACGATGGTATCTTTTACCAGACCATCACTGTTCCAATCATTCAAAAAATGGCGCAAGGTCTGTTTGGCTTGGTTCGTAAGCCGTTCTTTCACATTCTCAATTGACTCCTTGGTGTAATCAGCAATTCGAGAGACCTCACTTGAATCTATGACATGAATGAGCAATAATTCCGCCTTCCATGAAGAAGCTCTTTTTTTCGCATACTTAAATGCGTTTACAGCACAATCTGAAAAATCTACAGGCACCAGCACTAAAGATATTTCCATTATGAATATACCTCCAAGTTTCCATTTACATTACAAGAAAAAACAACGGACAAAAGCCTTATTGCACAGACAAATTGGTCAGAATATGGTCTTGAATCCATTTTTGATCCCACCACTCTATAGGATTAACAAATACCCCGTGGACCATCATTCCGAAGTGTAAATGATCCCCGCCGGCAAGGCCGGTCATGCCGGTTGTCCCTATCGTATCTCCACGTTCCACCTTATCACCTGCTGATACATGGATTTCGCTAAGGTGGGAGTACATACTGAAAAGGCCGAGGCCGTGATCCAGGATTACTGTATTTCCATAGATTCCAAGGTAGTCTGCAAACACGACAAGGCCGACATTTCCTGCAGGGACCAAAGCGTGAGAAATTGAAGCATGGTCTGACCCCATATGATATGACCGGCCGATTTCTTTACCCTTGTATAAGTAATGACGCTCGTCTCCAAAACCTGCCTTGTAGGCCGAATTGGGAAGGCAAACAAATCTTCCGTGCCAGAGGATCTTAGGGACGCTTTTCTTACAATAACTTTCAATTTCCTGATTATTGCGACGCCTTAATTCGCTGTTGACTTCTAGAAATACTTCCTGGGGAGAGCCTTTGAATTCGGGGTATCTAGCCATGAAATCCGGCATTTTTTGCTCAAGGAACCGGTCACTTATATTTATCGTATCTACCTTTAGAGGCTTACGAAGGATACGATGGGGGAAGCCGACCCTGGCAACGTTGCCGGCTTGATCTACCGCCTCGATGAGTACCTTTTTTGGCTTACTGACATTGAAAGGAACCGCCACCATGGCCACGTACATATCCTCTGCCCCTCCAGGTTTTGGATAACCCGGGAAAAACCTTTCGTCTATCCAGACCCCTGTCTTGCTTGGTAACTCATTTATTTTATAAGATACAAGACCGACACCTCCTGTCCTTATATTATGGACAGTACTTTTCACTGCTATCCTGGGTGGTGTTATGTCTATTGGGACTTCAGTTTCCCAAATCTGCTCATTGCCTTTGAGACCGTTTCGCCAGGACGAGTCTCTTGCGGTAATCTGGAGAAGGGCTTTACCCTCAGTCATGCCTAACTCGAACGGTTTGATAACCCAGAAAATTTTTTCGTCCTTTACCCCGGATCCCCTCCACCACTCCTTTGTCTTGTAAATCTTAGGATCAAGTTCAAAGACCTTATCCCTTTGGCTCAAGACGGCAGAAATCGATCTTATTCCACTCCGGGCGTCTTTAACTTCAACCGTGAGTACGTACTCCCTCCCGATTGTCTCCGGGACTGAGACCACCTGTAGCTTTGGAGGACTTCCTTCCAAGAGAAAGTATCCAAGAAAGCATCCGGCAGCTATAAGGGCAGCCAGGATTATTAATGCAGTGTAACCCAAAAATTTGCCCATTTGTTCCTCCCTTGAAAATCTCCGACCTGAGCGGTTAGCTATTAGCCATTAGCCATTAGGGTTTAGCTTTGAAAAATCAAGGCATTACATTAATTAGAAATAACACCCAACGGGTGAAAGTTTGTAATAGCAGAACATCCTGTAATCATTACAGCTAATAGCTAACCGCTAAAGGCTAATCGCTCAAATTAGTTTCTATCTTAAGGCCATTAAACTCGTTCATGGCAGATTCAATACCCTTCTCCAGAAAACACACCAGCCCCTTTATACTGACATCAAGGACCTTATCTATTACTTGGACTTCTTCCGACAGAAAAGGTGATAAAACATATTTGTCTATTGGCACAGGACTGAAAGGCCTTCCGATACCGATCTTCAGACGGGGGAAATCCTTGCTGCCGATAGACCTTATAATGGATCCAATCCCTTTATGGCCTCCGGGCCCACCCCCCTGCATGAATTTAAGACTCCCCAGAGACAAATCCAGATCGTCATGTACCACCAGGAGCCTGCCCAAAGAAATTTTGTAAAAGTTAAGGACTGAGGCTACGGCGTCACCACTCCTGTTCATGTAAGTAAAAGGCTTAAGCAGTATAGCAGGAATGCCCCTCATGGACACTGATACACTCTCGTATGAGGGAAACTTTTTATGCGGGATAAAACCAAGGCCGAACTGATGGGCCAGACGATCCAAAACTGCAAAGCCTACATTGTGGCGGGTATACCTATATTGATGGCCGGGATTTCCAAGACCCACCAAGAGTATCCTAAACAAGATCAGCCTTCACCTTCTATGCCTGCAGATAATCCAAACCCCCTCGTCCAAGCGCTGATCATGCCATTTACTCAGATTCCTCTTCTTTCTCAACCTCGCCCTCAATCTCCCCTTCCTCTTCCTCTTCCTTCTCCTCTTCCTCAGCTCTTGAGGCCACGATAGTCATCAAAGTCGTCTCAGGATCATCCATTAAGCGGATTCCTTCCTGAGCCGTAATATCTGAAACATGAACAACATCACCCAGTTCAAGATCAGAAACATTGATTTGGATATTTCGCGGAATGGCCAAGGGAAGACAAGATATTTTGACTGTCCGCTGGATGATCTCCAAGACACCCATATCTGTTTCAACACCCTTAGCCTTACCCACTGCGATAATCGGCACGTCAACCTGCACCTCTTCGTCCATGAGGACTTCATAAAAGTCTATATGACGTATTTTATCATCCACCGGGTGCAATTGCAGATTTTTGATAAGAGCGGTATGACTACTGCTGTCTCCATTGCTCTTCAGATTAAGAGTTAAAAGCAATGGCTCCCCACCTGCCGAACTCAGAAGCTTGTTGAACTCATGAGTATTCACAGAAAGCGATATAGTCTCGGCCTTCGGCCCGTATAGCACTCCCGGGGTCTGCCCTGCATGACGGAGCTTACGGGCCACCCCTTTCCCGGCCTCTGTGCGTGCCTGGATATCTATTGCCACATTTTTCATTGAAAAAACTCCTTTTTAAACAAATAATGAACTTACTGAATCTTCATCATGTATGCGTCTTATAGCCTCTCCCAAAAGGGCGGATACAGACAACACCTTAATTTTGTCAACTTTTTGAGCCTCTTCGCTGAGAGGAATCGTATCTGTAACAACTAAGGACTCTAGGACCGATTCCTTGATACGACTTATCGCAGGGCCTGAGAGTACGGGATGTGTAATACAACCATGGACCTCATTGGCACCATGCTCCTTGAGGGCCTCAGCCGCCTTACAAAGGGTACCGGCAGTATCCACCATATCGTCCAGTATGACAGCCGTCTTCCCCTTTACATCTCCAATAATATACATAACTTGTGACTCGTTAGGCCGATCCCTGCGCTTGTCTATTATGGCCAGTCCGGCCCCAAATCTCTTGGCAAAGGCCCTGGTCCGTTCCACGCCACCTGCGTCAGGAGACACCATCACTACTTCTTCTGAAAATTTTTTTCTGAGAGAATCGAGCAATACAGGAGCAGCAAAGAGGTGATCCACGGGAATACTGAAAAAACCCTGAATCTGAGGGGCATGGAGATCCACGGCAAGGACCCTTCTGGCACCTGCTGTGGTAATAATATCCGCCACGAGCTTGGCGGAAATAGGGACCCTTGGGGCTATCTTCCGATCCTGTCTGGCATAACCATAATATGGCAATACTGCAGTAATTCTCCTGGCGGATGCCCTTCTCAAGGCATCCGCCATTATGAGAAGTTCCATCATATTATCGTTTACAGGGGGACAGGTGGGCTGGATCACAAACACATCCGCCCCTCTCACATTTTCCCCTATCTCCACGTATACTTCACCATCACTAAAGGTCTGCACGGAAGCCCTGCCAAGAGGTATGCTTAAATAATCACATATTTTCTGAGCCAGGACAGGATTAGCATTTCCAGTAAAGATGATCATATTATTTATCGTTCTTGACATAGGCTAAACCATTTAGGGTTAGTGCCTGAAGCCCACTTTAGGCACTTCAAACTCAATTATCTTATAATTTCCAATTCCCAGTTTTTAACTCTTAACTCTTTTGTTTTCTCAGTTTAGGCCATGGACAATTAACATATTAATGTTACTTCTTTTTTAAATTCAAAATTTAGAATTTAGAATTGTGTCTGAACGGCCTTTTCGTTCAGACACTAATTACATACTGGCTGGGGTGGGAGGACTCGAACCTCCGAATGCGGGCTCCAAAAACCCGTGTCTTACCACTTGACGACACCCCAACAACCTTTTTTCAATTATAAACTTTCCACCAATAAAGTGTGAAGGCCCCAGTTGACTTCAAGACTGGAGGCTGCCCGATGGGCTGCTTCCTGAGACAAAAAGGCCCCGAGGACCGTCGATCCGCTCCCTGACATCAAGGCCGCTTCGGCTCCAAGTGCCATAAGCTCGTCCTTGATCCGGCCTATTTCGGGATATCCAGCTATAACCACCTTCTCTAGGTCATTCAACCACATGGCGGCCTGAATGACCTCACCGGCGTCAAAAATAGTGTCCTGATCCTGCCCTGTCAATACGTAATTTTCATAAGCCCATCGAGTACTTATACTAAAACCGGGATAGACCAGCACATACCATCCGTGCGGAACATTAACGACCTCAAGCTCAGTGCCTATCCCCCTTCCCACTGCCGCAGGCGCTTCTAAAAGGAAAAACGGCACATCCGCCCCGAGACTACAGCCAAGCAAATGGAGAGATGCCGCATTTAAAGGAAAGCCAGCCAACTCATTCAGACCTTTTAGCACAGATGCCGCATCACTGCTGCCGCCACCCAGACCTCCACCTATGGGAATCCTCTTTTTTAAAAGGATTTTAACCACGAGATCCAGACCGGCTTTTTCCAAAAACAGCTCGGCTGCCTGGTATGCCAGGTTGTCCGAGCCTGAGATCAACTCACTGTCAGGAGATTCTAAATAAATTCCCTTTTTTTTACCCTGTTCCACAGACAGATCAATTTCGTCCCAAAGAGAAATCTTTTGGAACATTGTAAAAATAAGGTGATATCCGTCCGGACGGCGCCCTTTGATCAGCAAAAACAGATTTATTTTGGCAGGGGCCAAAAGGCTCAAGGAACTCATGTGAAGGATCATTTCTTCTCGACTTTGGCCATTTTTAATTCATGGTTGTTGGGCTAACTTACTGAAATTATTATATCTAGCTTGAATTGGATCAAATCTACCCATAAAAAATCGGGGTATGAGTGCTTGTAATTCCCAAATCGTGCAGCTAACTCCTTGATTTTTCTGGTTTTATAATAATCGAAAAATGGCCAAAGTCGAGTTCTTGTGATCTCTGATATTATTGATTATGGACCTTTTCCAGGATCAGGATATAGCCTTGACATATCTCATTCGCAAATCGTAAAGTATGTGCTCCAAAAAACCTTTTTCGTCCTCAGCTAGATTTCCAACCGTCTTTTCCTGAAGCATAGCCAAGGTATCTATGGTGTGTTGAGCAAGAATGAAATCCTTCTTTGTTTCGCCTGAGCCGAACTCCGGAATCTCACCCAGATGAACCAGAGCTGACGTGTTAAGAGAGAATAAAAAAGTGGAAAAGTTCACATCAGGAAGTGGCGATGAATCAGGCTTTTCCGATTCAGTGGACTTGGAGTCACTCGAATCTTCCTGATCTGTGCCTTTCTCAGCGCTGTGTCTCTTGTCCGTAACCTTAAAGTCTTCCCCGTCACTGTGATTCATTGCTGTTTTCTCCTTAAATTCTAAGGTACCTATTGAACCTTATTCAAGGTTAAAACAAGAAGTGATTTTGGGCAACCCTATATTATAATTATACTACAAAAAGCCCGAGATGCATCCATTTATAGGCAATGTTGAATGCTGAATGTTGAATTAAGGTATATGTTTTTTAAATCTCCTTCCATGGAACATGCCTTGCGTACTTCTTTCAGTCCACCTATACTTCATATTACCATGTCAGAAGATTCCCTCAAAAACCTGTTCCCCCCTTCCGCTCTGGAAGGCATTATCTCTCCCGACATTAATCGGGAATCTCCTCCTTCTCCTCCTTCTGCCAGATATGTCTGGCAGGTCTCGGATCTTTTAGCCAAGGTCCAGGACAAATTAGACCTCGATTTTGATATCCTGTGGGTGGAAGGAGAGATATCAAACCTTCGACAGCCTTCTTCAGGCCATTGCTATTTTACCTTGAAGGATAATCGGTCCCAAATCAAGGCCGTGCTGTTCAAGTCCCAGGCTGCCCGCCTCCCTTTTGGTCTGGAGGACGGCCAGTACGTGATCTGTTTCGGAAGGCTCAATATCTATACCGGCAGGGGCGATCTCCAGTTAGTGGTGGAAACCGTTGAACCAAAGGGAGAGGGAGCCCTTCAACTGGCCTTTGAACAGCTAAAGGCACGCATGGAAAAAGAGGGGCTTTTTTCTGCTGAGCACAAGCTGCCGCTTCCACTGCTTCCACAAAGGGTCTTTGTCATCACATCCCCCACCGGCGCGGCAATCCATGACTTTATCCGGAATGCCAGGGAACGCTATCCAGGGGCAGACATCGTACTCTGTCCGGCAAGTGTTCAGGGAGAAGGGGCTTCAGGAGAAATAATTGATGCCCTGAGAATTGCCCTGCATGTTGCTGAAAAAGGCGATGTTATACTGCTCACTCGAGGAGGTGGCTCGCTTGAGGATCTATGGGCCTTCAACGATGAGACCCTGGCCCGTGAGATCTTCAATTGTACCATACCTGTTGTCTCGGCAGTAGGCCATGAGGTCGATTTCACGATTTCAGACTTTGTGGCGGATCACAGGGCCGCCACCCCCACTGCAGCGGCACAGCTCATTTTTCCCCGCAGGGAAGAGCTGATGGACAAAGTCGCAATCCTTATCAGAAGAATGATCCTTTCAAGTCACAACAGGTTAAAAATCAATAAACAGGCGGTTCAATTACTCCGTCATCAACTCAAGGATCCTAGAAAAAAACTTGTGGAGCAGAGACTTCGTCAGGACGATCTTTATGCCAGGCTGTTAAGAGTCATGCAAAAAAAGATAGTTTTCCGGTCCCAGGGATACATGAACCTGCGTGAAAGGCTCGTGGTACACGAACCGGGAAGGCAGCTTGCCCTGGCAAAAGCCGAATCCTGCTCTTTGTCGAGGCGTTTGGTCCGGGCCGGACCGGTCTCTATTGAGAGGAGACGCCAATCCCTTGCTACATTGTCAGGAAAGCTAAACGCAGTAAGCCCGCTTGCAGTCCTTGCCAGGGGCTATAGTCTGGTTTACCGGATATCCGGAGGGGAACTTGTAAAGCGTGCTGATCAGGTGGCGGAAGATGAACGTCTCCTGATAAGACCTGAAAAGGGTGCTATACTCTGCAAGGTGTTGTCCACTGGAAAAAACCAGGACAAAGTACTATCTGAAACTGAATTAAGCGATTAGCTTTTAGGTATTAGTAAACTATTTGGAAAATAGCAGTAAATTAACCGCTAAAGGCTAATCGCTCAACTTACCATGATATCAATAAAACAAAAATTTCTCTCATGCCTGCTCATGTTTTTTATGACGTGTTCTTTTTCGATCTGTGGCTGCAACCTGGAGGTAGAGGCTGGATCATATCCGGTTTCGGTAAGTATGGAACCGGACAAGATCCCTCTGGGAGGCATCGCGCTGACCACAATAAAAATAAATGACAAAAAAAAACTCCTTGATGTCAAGTTTCTTGGGAAAAAAATCCCATACCACCTTGACCCATCCAGCCGGGATTACTTTGTACTCATTGGAGCAGGTCTTGATTGTAAGCCCGGACTCCACATCCTGACTGTCAAATGGCAAGGGCCTGATGGTCCTCATGACCTTTACTCCCACGAAGTCCGGGTAATGGCAAGAACTTTCCCGGAAGAACGTCTTTCCGTACCAGAGCGCATGGTGGAATTTCCCCCAAAAATCCTGGAGCGAGTGCTAAACGATCAAAAGGCCGTAAGAGAAACATGTAACAAAATTTCTAATAATCTTTACTGGAAAAGGCCTTTTATTTGGCCTGTTAATTCCAAAATTCTCAGTCAATTCGGATTCAGGCGAATATTCAATAATAAGCCCAGAAGCCCTCACTCAGGAGTGGATTTAGGGGCCCCTGAAGGCACTCCTATCCTCGCCTCCAATTATGGAAAAGTGACCATGGCCAGAGACTGTTATCTAAGCGGAAAGACAGTTATCCTTGATCATGGCAAAGGCCTTTACACCCTTTATGCGCACCTTGTCAGTTATAAAGTCAGCGAGGGACAAGAAGTGGAACGAGGCCAGGTCGTTGGTCTTTCCGGGTCCACTGGACGGGCCACGGGGCCGCATCTCCACTGGGGAGTGAGCCTCCTGGGCAAGAGACTTAATCCTGAAGAATTGATGGCCTTGCTTGGCACCTGAACCTGCCCTTTCCCGTGATAATAAGTGTAGAAACGTAATCATTCACTTCCTCCCCCTGACAGCCAACAGCCTTTTTCGGGTTTCAAAGCACAATCCATTGAGAATGCGCCTTTTGGTGCAACCTTGTCCGCGGTTGAAACCATGCAAAAGCCTGTCGGCTGCCAGGGAGTGTGAACGGTTACAGTCCGGTGTACGGTAAAACAGGCGTTGTAATCCCGTGAACGGTTACTATATTTTTTAGTCCCTTGAATATAATCCTGTTAATACTGCTTCTGCTAAAGTACGACCGGCAATTAAATTCGATAACTCGGCTTTTTTCGTTCTTTCATCAACTTCGAGGACTCTATCCAAAGCAAACAGCCTGAATTCATATCTATGAATGGCCGAATCAGGACAAGGTCCTTTATAACATTGCTTCCCAAAATCATTTGTTCCATGAATACTTCCATGAGGAACACTATTTTCTTTTATTTCTCTTATATCCGCTGGGATATTAAAGATAATCCAGTGAACCATTGCTCTTATTGGAGAGTCGCGGTCTTCCATTGTCATAGCAAAACTTTTTGTCTTTTCCGGCACATCTTCTATTTCGAATTCCGGATTATTGTCACCGGAATCGCATGTATATTTCGCAGGCATAAACCCATTATTTTCAAAAACACTCTTTAGTATCACTTAGTTTACCCCCTTCACTTTTGCTTAAACCAAATTTATAGTATAATAATTTTCTTTTTTCAGAAAAGCGCCAAACAACAAATCCAGCCAGCCAAGCGCAAACCAGCCCTTTTACAATTGCCTTACGGCATGTTATTTCCATATCGCAACCTAGTCAAGCTCTTTAGGAACGTACAATAAATAACTTGATAGTATAGGAAATCCCATTTGGGGACACGGATGAACACAGATGAACACAGATTTTTAAATTTATGAACAATAATATTATCTGTGTATATCTGTGAAAATCTGTGTCCAAAATTATCTAAGTCCGCCCGAAGGGCGCTAAATTCTTATGAAGGATACCGATGCTTTATTTTGTTTTGGTTATTCAAAAGGATTTTTCAAAAAAATGGTCTGCTCCCTGCCAGGACCCACTGAGATCAGCATTATGGGTGTTTCAGCCATGTCCTCTATGGTCTTGAAATAATCCTTGGCCTCTTCAGGTAAATCATCAAATGATCTCATTTGGCTAAGATCCTTCTGCCAGCCGGAAAGTGTCCGATAAATCGGCTTTATTGACTCGACCTCTCGAATATTGGCAGGCATACAGGTATGTCTGGTTCCTGAGATATCGTATTCAGTGCAGATATTGAGTTGACCAAGGCCACTCAGCACGTCAAGTTTTGTGATAACCAGCCCATCCAGTCCATTGATCCTGACTGCGTCCCTCAATACCACACCGTCAAGCCATCCACAGCGACGGCGCCTGCCTGTAGTTGAACCGAACTCGGCCCCCTTTTCCTGTAAATGGTCTCCCACCGCATCCTCCAATTCTGTGGGGAAAGGACCGGCACCTACCCTTGTAGTATAGGCCTTGCAAATTCCCAGCACTCCATCGATCTTGCTGGGACCTATTCCCGCCCCACAGCAGGCCGCCCCTGCTACGGTATTGGAAGACGTGACAAAGGGATAAGTCCCATGATCTATGTCCAACTGAGTGCCCTGAGCACCCTCAAACAGCACGTTCTTCCCTTTATGCAGCGCATCATCTATCAATACAGAAACATTGTCTATAAAAGGGGCAAGACGCTCGGCATAATCCTGAAACTCACCATAAATGGTCTCAGGATCAAGGGGATCGGCATTCAACAACTTAGTCAGATAGAAGTTCTTTTCTTTTACGTTATCCTCGAGTTTTTCTCTAAAGAGCGCAGGGTCAAGAAGATCAGCTACTTTAATTCCATTTCTGACTATCTTGTCATCATAGCATGGCCCTATACCCCGTCCCGTGGTCCCTAGCTTTTTCCCCTCGTCCTTTGCAGCCTCTCCGGCATGATCCAGGGCCTTGTGGTATGGCATTATTAAATGTGCGTTTGGGCTGAGCCGCAATCTATCGGCGGTCACAGGCCTACCCCTTGAGGCAAGCCCCTCAAGCTCCTGAATAAAGACTGACGGATCAATTACAATTCCGTTCCCAATCAGACAGAGCTTGTCATCATTTAAAATCCCGGAAGGAATCAGGTGAAAAATAAACTTTTCGCCGTCCACTACCAGGGTATGGCCGGCATTGTTACCACCCTGAAAACGCACTATGACGTCGGCATGTTCTGTCAAGATATCTACTATTTTCCCTTTGCCTTCGTCACCCCACTGCGTTCCCACTACTACCAGCGTTGACATAAAAAAGCCCTCCCTCTTTGCTTTTACGGCCACTGAGGATACTTAGATCATTCAAAAAAGTCAAACCGCCCTTGGAATTTTTGGTAACTTCTCAATAAGTCCGGGCAATACACTATCTTTGGCACCTCCTGTCATTGCGAGGAGATTCAGAGACAAAGCAATCTCCTTGCTATGAACGAGATTGCTTCGCTTCGTTCGCAATGACAGCAGCCCGACTTTATTGAGAAGTTACCAATAGTGCCTTCTACCATCGCGGAAAGCGAGCGGAGTACTGTTATGACATTCTTCAATTCGGAATCCCTCAATCCCTCAATCCCTCAATTATAGGGAACAAATTGACAGCCCCACGGAGCCTGATTAGGCTCCTGATCATGAGTTCTGTGATCCTTAAACAGCCGTGGGATTTTGCTTCCCTGAATACGTTGGCAATTGAGGAACTTGCCGGTAAGTCAGGGGTACCGGACATTATTGCCAAGTTCCTGTATCAGCGTGGGTTAAGTACTCCGGAGGCTGTTGCTCAACACCTCAGCCCTGCGTTGAAATCCCTCAGCGATCCCTGGAAAATGATGGACATGGACAAGGCTGTTGACAGGCTGGTCAAGGCAGTAGCTCAGAGGGAACAGGTGGCCGTGTTTGGTGATTACGATGTCGACGGCGTAACCTCGGCAGCCTTAATCTTTGAATTTCTTGAGGGGCTTGGACTAAAGGTGACAGTTTATATTCCCCACAGGGAAAACGAGGGCTATGGACTTAATGCAGAAGGGTTAAGGAATCTCGCATCCAGAGGCTGCAAGCTTCTGATTACTGTTGATTGCGGCATATCGGATAATGAACCAGTCGCCCTGGCACGGGAACTTGGGATAGATGTCATTATAACCGACCACCACGAGCCCCCTGATTCCCTTCCCAATGCCCTGGCAGTGCTGGATCCCAAGCGTTCTGACTGCGCCTTTGCTTTTAAAGAACTTGCCGGTGTAGGTGTGGCCTTTAATCTTGTCAGGGCCTTAAGACATCGTCTTTATGAGCTTGGGCATTGGAACACCGGTCAGGTGCCGAATCTCAAAGAATATTTAGATTTTGTAGCCATGGGGACAGTGGCGGATGTGGTACCGCTTTTGGGTGACAATCGCATACTGGTCCGGGCGGGACTTGAGGTGCTTGGTAGATCTGGCAGGCCGGGGATCAAGGCATTGAAGGCGGTATGTTCCCTGGATTCCTGTATTACCTCCACGGATATTGCTTTCCGCATTGGCCCACGAATAAATGCCGCCGGGCGGATGGCTCATGCGGATAAAGCTTTCAGGTTACTCGTTACAGACGATGAGTCAGAGGCGAAGCAGCTTGCCGAAGGATTACACCTGCTCAATCAGGAGCGCCAGGCGGAAGAAAAAAATATATTTAATGAGGCATTAGATAAAATCCGATCCCTTGAAGAGCAGTCCGCCTATGTCTTAGCGAGCCCTGCATGGAAAATAGGCATTATAGGTATAGTTGCATCCAGACTGGTAGAACGATTCCACAGGCCTGTGATTCTTCTTGCGCTGGACGGAGATGATGCCCATGGTTCAGGCCGTAGTCCTGAAGGAATCAATCTCCATGAGTCTCTTTGTGCCTGTTCCTGCCGCCTTAGTTCCTTTGGCGGACACAGGGCTGCTGCCGGGATGCGGTTGCCGTCCGATTCTGTAGAAGGGTTCTGCACAGACTTTCAAAAAGTCGTGGCCTCGATTCTGGAACAGAACGACATCTCTCCCAGGCTTATGGTTGATTGCACTGCCGGTATTGATGAACTTATTGATCCGGGTTTTTCCCGGTTCTATGAGCATCTGGAGCCCTTTGGTGCGGGCTATCCGGCCCCTTTGTTTGCAGTTCGGGATTTCTCAGTCCGTCAGTCAACAGTTGTTGGAAATGGCCACTTAAAACTCTCTCTTACATCCCGGACCGGTTTGAAAAATGGATACATGAGAGGAAAAATGGATCTGGTGGGATGGGGACACGGAGATAAGCTGGATCTTCCCTGGGAGGAGCTTGAGCTTGCCTGCATGCCTTGTATCAATGTATGGCAAGGGCGAAAGCAACTCGAACTAAGATTGAAAGATATCCGGTACAGATAGCTCGTGCGACATAACCGTACACACTCCCTGGCAGCCGACAGGCTTTTGCAGGGTTTCAACCGCGGACAAGGTTGCACCAAAAAGCGTATTCTCAATGGATTGTGCTTTAAAATCCGAAAAAGGCTGTTGGCTGTCAGGGGAGGAAGTAAATAATTACCGTGCGACTTAATTCTCTGACACTTTTCGGCTTCAAATCCTTTCCTGCGCGTACAAAACTGTCATTCACCCAGGGTGTTATCGGCATAGTCGGGCCCAATGGGTGCGGCAAGTCCAACATTGTTGACGCCATCAGGTGGGTACTGGGGGAGCAGAGTCCCAGCATGCTCAGGGCCAAGAAAATGGACGACGTACTTTACAACGGGAATAATGACAGGCAAACAAACCTGGCTGAGGTCCGTTTGGTCGTGGAAAACAGAGGTTCTTTTGTCCCACAGGGGTATGAAAATACCCCTGAGATCGAAATAATGCGTCGTATCTATAGATCAGGGAACACTGAATATCGTATTAACGGCAAGAGTTGCAGGCTGAAGGATATCCACTACCTCTTTATGGATACAGGAGTTGGTGCCAGGGCTTACTCCATTTTAGACCAGGGTCAGGTTAGTGTTTTTATAGACATGGTGCCGGGAGATCGTCGTCTCTTGATTGAGGAGGTGGCGGGTATCTCCAGGTTCAGGGCCAAGCGTAGCGAGGCCGAGCGCCGCATGGCTCAGACAAAACAAAACCTTGAGAGGCTGGAAGACCTCTTGGTCGAGGTGGAACGTCAACGCAAATTTCTCTCCAGGCAGGCAAAGAGAACAGAGCGCTACCTGAAGCTGCGGAGAGAGCAGGATCAACTGGATCAGGCACTCCTTGCCCATGCGTGGTTTGCTGAGTTGGGACAAAGGACGGATCTGGAAAAAGAGAAAAATTGTCTATCAGCCGACCTGTCCGGTGTACAGGCGGAACTTTCTAAAAATGTAACAGATCGGGAAAGGCTCGAACTGGAAGTCCTCGAGGCGGAAGAGGCATTAGCAGCGATTCGTAAGGGCCTGACTGATGCGGAAAACATCCTTCAGGAACTCAGGGAAGAGGCCTCGCAGCATGAAAAGTCCTTAATTAAGGAAGATAACAGGCTGCAATCCGCCGAAAAGACCTTGTTGGAGCTTGAGGAAAAAGGGGCATTGATAGAGCGCAGCCGTGAAGGGCTTCAGAAAGATATCAAGACCCTCAAGACAGAGGAGGCATCGTACCTGGTTGATGTGTCCGACCGGGAAAAATGGATAGAGGAATCAGAGGCAGCCAGGGACCAAGTGAAAGAGTCTCTTGAGGCAGTAAAGGTGCAGCTCGTTGATGCGGCAGCCAGGCACGCGAGGCTGGACAGTAAGCGCAATGGCTTGAGAGACCGGGAGGATAGACTCAGGCGCCGTCTGGAACAGAGGCAAAATGAGCTACATGGCATATCAGAGCATATAAAGGATCTGCAAGGTAACCTGAAACGGCATGAGGAGAAGGTAGAGGAAATCCGGACTGAATTGGATTCCTTGTCTTATGATGAAAAAGGCATTGAAGGTGTTGTTTCTAATCTGAAAAGCCGTCTTTCAGCCACTGTGGAAAAAAAGCATGAAGCAGACTCGGAGCTGGCATCATGCAGAGCCAGGCTCAGTGCACTGAAGACTATTGATGCCTCGGGTGAGGGCTTCAGCAAAGCCACTAACAAGTTGCTCAGCTCCGATGTTTCCACATTGGGGGTACTTGCTGATTTTCTTGAAGTAAAGCCGGGCTGGGAACATTTAGTAGAGATAGCCCTTGGACACGGAATTCAGGCTTTGATAGTCCCTGACATGGAGGCATGTGATAGGGCCATGTCCTTTCTTAAGGACCAGCCAGCGGGAAGAGCAAGTCTGATTATACCCGGTGAGGACCGCTGTAAGGTGGAAGAAAAAAAGCATGGCACCCTTCTTGAGTTTGTCAGTGCCGGACATCCTGTTGACAAGGTCGTGGCCGATATCCTGACCCATTGGAAGGTGGCGCCGGATTTGAAGACTGCTTTTAAACTGCGCGATACTGACAATAAAGCCTTTTTTTACATCACCCGGGACGGTGAGATCCTCACTCCATGGGGTGAACTAGTCTTTGGGGACAAAGACAAGGCATCTTCGGGGATACTTGCAAGAAAGGCTGAGGTTTCCACATTAACTATACGTGAAAAGGAATTTCATGAATCTTACATGCAGATCCGTAGCGAGGAAGATGAGATAAGCAAAGAACTCTTAAAGACTGAGACCAAACTCAAGGAAGTCAATAAGAAAAAGAGCCGGATTCTTGAAGACCTGGCTGGTCATAAACAGGAAGTAGATAGTTTACTCATGGAAATTGAGGCTCAAAAAGAGAGGTCACAACGCATAGATTTGGAGATTGAAGAGGCCGAAGAGGAAATACTTGATGTAGAGGTATCCCTTGAAGGGCTGGAAGAGGCTGTTGAAGTTGCCGTTTCAGCCAGGATTGAAGCTGAAGGGCAAATAAAGGGCCGTGAAGATGCTTTGAGACAGCAGGAACAGGTGCTCTCCCGCAGGAGAAAGGCCCTTGAGGAATATAGAATAAAAATGGCCCGCGTTCAGACTCAGCTTCAGGAAAGGGAACAGGAGCTTGGAAGGCTTGCTGATAGAAAGGACCGGATAGTCCTGGACCGGGAAACCATGCTGGTAGAAAAGCAAAGCCTGGCAGTCCAGCTTGAGAACAGGGCAGGGTTTCTCAAAGATGTGCGGCTGAGAGTTGAGGCCAAAGAGAACAGCGTTCTGATGGAAAAAAGGCATCTGGAAGAGGCGGAAACAAAATACGATCGCACCCGGCAGGCTGTTGCCGGATTGCAAGGCAAGGTCAATGATCTACAGACCCGGCTCAGGGCTATTGAAGAGCGGGTCCATCAAAATGAGCTTGTCCTTTCCGAAGTGGAACAGGGCCTTGTGTATCTGAAAAAAACAGCCATGGATCGCCATCGGGCCGACATAGAAGAGTTCTGTGATAAATGGCGCATTTCTCCATTTTCTCCTGATGAGGCAAAGGAGCGGATCAGTGATATAACCCGCAATGTAGATCGCCTTGGGTCTGTAAACCTTGCTGCTGTTGAAGAATACACAGAGCTTGAGAATAGATGGAATTATCTTAATTCCCAGAAAGACGACCTTATCAGCTCAATCGAAGACCTCGAACATGCCATAGGCAGGATCAATCGTACCTGCAGGACCCGGTTTAAAGAGGCCCTGGACTCAGTAAACGAGAGCCTTTCCAGGGTCTTTCCTTTACTCTTTGAAGGGGGAACTGCTAAACTGAATTTGACATCGGCTGACGATATACTGGATTCGGGGATAGACTATTTGATACAGCTTCCAGGAAAAAGAATCCAGTACCTGAATCTCCTTTCAGGAGGGGAGAAGGCATTGGCTGCAATGGCCCTGATTCTTGCCATCTATTTCATAAAGCCTGGTCCTTTCTGCCTGCTGGATGAAGTGGATGCCGCACTCGATGAAGCCAATACCGTGCGGTTTAACCGGTTCATAAAAAAGATATCAGAGCAGTCTCAGGTAATGCTTATTACTCATAACCAGAAGGTGATGGAGATTGCTGATGTCCTTTATGGAGTTACTATGGAGGATAAAGGGGTATCAAGACTGGTTTCGGTAGACTTGGTGGAGAGTCCGGGTACAGGTTAAAACCAACTGAACCTTTGCAACGTAACCGTTCACACTCCCTGGCAGCCGACAGGCTTTTGCAGGATTTCAACCGCGGACAAGGTTGCACCTAAATTGAGCGATTAGCCTTTAGCTGTTAGGTATTAGCTTAATGATTAGATGTTCAACATACGGACATCAACCTTAAGTTTTGCCAAAGCCATTGCTACACCACGTCACTGCGTGAGCATTACCGGAGTTTTCCCGAAATCATTGATTATTCAGTTGCTGGAGAAATTCCCTGGTGGCAAAATTTGGTCGTTGTGCAAAAGGCAGAAGATCCTGGACGGTAATCCGTCGATTTCCATAATTTTGTACGTTTAAAAAAGTTGAAAGGAATTACAAAAAGAATTACTCACAAACCTTCTGATTCTCACTGTGAGAGAATGTGAAAAAGTGTGTTCAATGTGAGGAAAAATGAATATACTTGACAAAGTAAGACAGCCTGAAAATCGTAAATTGGAGTTGAAAAGATCCCTGCCGCCTAAGGCGAAGTGGTTAAAATCCATTATCGCTTTTGCGAATGGAGCTGGAGGGGAGTTAATTCTTGGGATAGATGATAAAAGTAGAGATATAGTAGGTATAGAGAACCCTTTTGAGTTGGAAGAAAAGATTTCAAATACTATTCATGATAGTATCCGGCCGTCAATTTCCCCGTATATACAGACCATTAATCTGAAAAACAGACAGCTCCTCAGTGTCCAGATTCTTTCTGGCCAGCAAAAGCCTTATTGTCGAGGACGCTGCGCGTCCTCGACAATCGCCGCGGATTGCCATCCGCCGGCTGCGAGGCGCTCCGCGCCTCACAACCAGCGAATGCAGTCGACTGCGCGCGCAGGCAAGCAAGCTTGCCTACGTGCTCGCGACTGATCCGCGGCGATTATCTTGCTTCAAAAGGCCTGGAAAAGGGCGCTTTTATCCGTATCGGGTCAACCAATAGACAGGCCGATTTTTCCGCCATCGAGGAGTTGAAACGTCAGGCTTACGGCATTAGTTACCTTGATCAGATATTTTTTCAGTGTGATAAACTCGACTTTGGCCATTTTTAATTCATGGTTGTTGGGCTAACTTACTGAAATTATTATATCTAGCTTGAATTGGATCAAATCTACCCATAAAAAATCGGGGTATGAGTGCTTGTAATTCCCAAATCGTGCAGCTAACTCCTTGATTTTTCTGGTTTTATAATAATCGAAAAATGGCCAAAGTCGAGATAAAGATACTTTAGATAAAGAGGCATTGGCATCCTTCATATAGGCATAAAAGTAGTTTACACTTTTCGACGAAGGTTTTTAGGACAAACCTATAGAGTCAATCAAAGTGCCTTTTCTTTATGCGGATACTTTAAAGAAAAATTATTGGGTAGAAGCAAAAAAATAGGGATCTTTTTCCTCTACTACGTCAAAGAGGAGTTCGATCCAGTCCTTTTTTTGTTTCTTGCCCGTCAATATTTCCATAGGCGTCCGGCCTTTTCTTTTGCCATCCTTATAGCGCCGATGGTTGTGATAAAACATAATCAGGTTCAGAGTTTCCTGCGTGATATGGTTCTTTGATCCGTTTAAGTAAGGTCGAATTATTGAATTTATGCATTCGACCAAGGCTGAACTCTGAACAATCTGATCTAGTTCTTGATATACCTGCTCTTTGACAACATCATAATCTTCCTGAAGATAGGCCAATGCGATTTCAAGGTAATCCCGCTCATTCATGCCGCAGTATTTCCGCCCCTTGGTTTTTTTCGACTTGATAAGTCCCTTTTTCCACTGCCAAGCCAAACAAAGGGCCTGTAATGCCTCTTGATTAATAGGGAGGTTTGATAGATTGCCGACAACTGTTTTTGCAACATCAAAATAGTTAAGCAACCCCGGCATAGTGCGGCGCACCTTGTTGACAACTTTGGTTATTTTTGTATGTCCCAATTCTTCAACAAGGGATAGGCCTGCTTCA
>PQXE01000089.1 GCA_003194495.1 Deltaproteobacteria bacterium | reverse complement strand
TAGGCAAGCTTGCTTGCCTGCGCGCGCAGTCGACTGCATTCGCTGGTTGTGAGGCGCGGAGCGCCTCGCAGCCGGCGGATGGCAATCCGCGGCGATTGTCGAGGACGCGCAGCGTCCTCGACAACAAAGACATGGCAGCCGCCGGCAATAGCGTTATTCGTTCAATGGGGTCATTGAAAAAGCTACCGTTCTCTTTAAATGATCTGCATTTCATTCCTGCACAAGTATATAGAATTCCTCTCAATAGAGAAGATGAAGTAGATACCAATGTGTGTATCGGTCCTAACGCCAAAAAGCCATTAAAAGTTTTTTCTCCAATTATGATCTCAGGAATGAGTTATGGAGCGACTTCAAAAAATGTGAAATTGGTTATTGCACACGTGGCCTCGAAATTAAAAATTGCGTTTAATTCTGGTGAAGGGAGTATAGTGGACGAGGAACTCAATATTGCTTCAGATTATCTTATAGGCCAGTATGCCACAGGCGGATTTGGTGTTGACGAGAAGATGCTGAAGCAAGTTGCGGCTGTTGAGATACGTTTTGGACAGGGTGCTTATCCTGGTAAAGCAAGTTACCTGCCTGCCAGTAAAATGCCTCCCGAAGTTGCAACGGTTAGAGGGTTGAAGGGTAGTGAGGCCGCATACTCTCCAGCTCACCATCACGATATGACCAGTCCGCAAGAAATTAAAGAAAAAGTTTCCTGGTTACGTAAGGTTACAGAGGGTGTCCCAATCGGGGCAAAGATTGGTTGTGGCAACATCGAAGAGGATATTCATATCTTAGCTGATGCCGGGGTTGACTTTATCGCTCTTGACGGTTTTGGCGGGGGCACAGGAGCAACAGATTTTTATGTGCGGGAACATGTAGGCATTCCAATTTTTGCGGCGTTGCCTCGGGCTTTTACGTTTCTTACAGACCGTGGCGTTAAAGATAAGATTTCTCTTATCGCGGGTGGAGGTTTGCGTACCTCCGCTGATTTTGCCAAATGCCTCGCTCTTGGTGCAGATGCTGTGTATATCGGAACACCTGCCTTGATCGCTATCAATTGCGAGCAATATAGAATTTGCCACACAGGCTTGTGTCCCACGGGCGTAACCACTCATAATCCATCATTGGTTAAGCAGCTTGATGTCAAAGAAGGTATTACAAAGCTATCCAATTTTATTACCACAGCAACCCAGGAAATAGCTCATTTGACCAGGATTGTAGGGAAAGATGATGTTAACAAACTCGATGGCAATGACCTTGTTGCGATGTATAAGGATTTAGCAGTCGTTACGGGAACCCGATGGCTCGATGGCTAACGGGATTTTGTGAAGAAACTGGTGTAACCTTCCAATACGCCCATTCAAGACGCTTTGGGGCGGCTGATTCCCGGCAAGTTTTTATGTCTTGGTCCTTATAGAGTAACTTTCCCCAAAACTCTGAATAGCTCAAGAAGCGATTTCCTGTGGAGGTTAAAAATGGGGCGTTATTCTTATTTTATTAAGGCAGCAGTTATCTTCGTAATACTCTCTGCATTTACATATTTCATCCATTTCCTCATCTTCAGGGATTCGCACCACATCTTCATTTACATGGTTGGCGACCTGGCGTTTCTGCCCCTGGAGGTATTCCTCGTGGTCATCGTCATTGAGCGAATCCTCACTAGCCGGGAAAAGCAGGCAATGCTGCAAAAGCTCAATATGGTCGTGGGAGCATTTTTCAGCGAGGTCGGTAATCATCTCCTTGGCGACCTGCTCGGGTATTTTGGTAATCGCGCGGAGATATCCAGTAACCTTAACGTCACTCAGGACTGGACGCCTGGGGATTTCAAGCGAGCCGCCGCTTATGCCTATAACCTGCAGATTGACCTTGATTGCCGCAAGATCGATCTTGAAGGGCTGAAAGCCTTTCTCTCCCGGAAGCGGATGTTCGTGCTGGGGCTGTTGCAAAACCCCAACCTTATGGAGCATGACCATTTTACCAATTTGCTCTGGGCGCTTACCCACCTTGACGAGGAGCTTGAGGCAAGACCGTCACTGAAAGACCTGCCGGAGAAAGACCTGGAGCACCTGGCCGGTGATATCCAGCGGATGTATGACCATCTGTCCAGTGAGTGGCTGGACTATGTGAAGCACCTGAGATCAAATTATCCGTTTCTCTATTCACTAGTTCTAAGGACACATCCCTTCCAGGAGCATCCCAAGGCAATATTTGTCTAGACCTAGCGAGCTATATATACCGGCTGTTTGACACTCATGTCCATTGTACCCCGTCCCGCACATGCAATTCGTTTTCAGCATCCCGTGATCAAATACTCAAGAAGCTCGGACTTCTTCCTTCACAATCTGGTCTGAAGAGGTTAAGTTTATTATCAGGAGCATTTTCTCAGGAGGGCTTTCAGAAGTGATCGGACTGTCCGTAAATATCTGGTGAAACCGTCCGTGGTCCACTGTACTTTGGAGTTGCAATCTGTGCCTTGCCGCAGCAGCGGTTTGCCTTTTGCAGGGTTTCAATCGCGGGCCAGATTGCACTGCTTCTCCGATTCGTGATGAGTAAGCTTTGAAATCCGAAAAAAGTAACCGCTTCAAGGCAGGATATAACGGGTTCACCGAATATTTACGACTGTCCAATATATTTGTCTCTGCAGGTGCAGTTTCCCTTTTGGAGTATTCCGTTTGAAAAAATCAAAAAAAATAAATTCGGAGACTCGATATCCATCTGAAATTCTGAGTATAGAACCCCGGATTAACAAAAAAGATATTAAAATAACTGATGAAGTCGTCAACACCTGGCAGGGCATCGTGAATACTATGGCAGAGATTATTGACGTGCCTTCTGCCTTGATTATGAAATTTGATGAGCCTTACATCGAAGTCTTTCGCTCCAGTCAATCAAGCAATAATCCTTATGAAGTGGGAAACAGAGAACATCTGGCCGGCCTATACTGCGAGAAGGTAATAAATACGAGGAATAGACTTCTGGTTCCAAATGCGTTGAAAGACAGAGAGTGGGATAAAAACCCGGACATAGAATCGGGAATGATTTCCTACCTGGGTTTTCCGCTACTCTGGCCTGACGGTGAAGTCTTTGGCACGATCTGTGTGCTTGATTCAAAGGAGAATAAATACGAAAAACAGTATGAGAAGCTCATGGCAAGGTTCAGGGAACTCGTCGAAGCTCACCTTTCCTTACTGTATAAAAATCTGGCAAACAGAAAGAACCTGGAGAATATCCTTGATAACCTTTCTGAGGGCATCATCGCCCATGACAGAGAAAGGCGCATTGTGTTTTTCAACCGGGCGGCTGAAGAAATAACCGGTTATTCCAAAGAAGATGTCCTTGGGAGGGACTGCCATGAGGCCTTTGGCGGACCTTTCTGCGGTAGCCGCTGCTCTTTTCAAGACGGCCCGCCTGATTCCCTGGATCATCTTTATTACCCCCTTAATATCCTTACCAGAAAAGGCGAGCCCAGGCGGATTGAGATGACGGTGAACGGCAGGGAAGATGAGGCCGGACGCTTTGTTGGCATTATCGCCTCTTTTAGGGATGTAACAGACCTGATCGGGTTAAGAATACAGATTGGAGATCTCAGGGGCTTTGCCGGTATCATAGGTATGGATCCCAAAATGCTTCAGGTTTATAAACAGATACGAGACATGAGTACCAACGACTATCCGGTCCACATTGACGGCGAGACCGGCACGGGAAAGGAACTGGTGGCACATGCCATCCACGATGAGAGCCGTCGGGGCGGAGGTCCTTTTGTGCCTGTCAATTGTGCAGCGCTTCCGGAAGGAACACTTGAGAGTGAACTTTTCGGGCACGTAAAAGGGGCATTTACCGGAGCTGTGCGGAATAAAAAAGGCCGGTTTGAGCTGGCTGACAACGGTACCCTGTTTCTGGACGAGGTGGCTGATCTGCCAAAGCCTATACAGGCAAAACTTTTGCGAGTCCTTCAGGACGGGACGTTCGAGCGCGTGGGTGACGAAAAGACCACTTCAGTGAATGTGCGCCTGATCAGCGCTACAAATCAGGACCTGAAGCGCGAAGTGGAGAGAGGCAATTTTCGCGAGGACCTCTATTATCGCATCAACGTGGTCCCGATTCACCTGCCGCCACTCAAGAAACGAAAAAACGACATTCCTTTTTTGCTGGAGTACTTCATCAATGAGGCTAGTGAAGACGGACAACAAACCCTGGGTCTTTCCAAAGAGGCCGTGGCATTGATGAAGGACTATCCCTGGCCTGGAAATGTCCGTGAGCTTCAAAGCGCTATTCGATTCGCGCTTGTCAAGTCCAAGGGCAGGATTATTCAGCCCGATGACCTTCCTGTGGAATTGAAAAAATGGCAAAATGAACAATCCTCCAGAGGCCCTTCCCGAAAACTGGATTGGGATAGTGTCCGTGCCGCCCTGGCCAGAAGTGGAGGGAACAAGGCTAAGGCGGCCAGATTCCTTGGTGTCGGGCGCGCCACCCTTTACCGGTTTCTTGGCGACTTCCATGATGTCTCATGAGACGTTTATGTCTCATGATTTGATGTGAGACACTCTTGCACCTTTTGGATTACCAAATATATCAAAGTATCAGCATGTTGGATTCATTTCTTTTCGCCTGGGACAAAGTGTCTCAATAGTGTATCGGGTTACCCGCACCACGGCGGGGTACGTCAACGGCGCAAACAGAAACTAACTATCCAATATTAAAGTCTTTTCCCCTAATATTTTGTACGATTTTATCCTGGCACAGATCTTGATAATATGGCGTTGAGAACCTTTTCAAAGAGATACGTGATTAGAAGGGATTAATGCGATGAAGCCGTGTGATGAAAACATAAAAAAAACGCTCAAACTCGCAGAAGAGATGCTTGGCCTTGCTGATAAAGGAGACGCTGTGCGCGAAGATGCCGGCTGCGGCGTGCTGTACGGTGTTTTAAGGGATTCCGGCTATAAGATCAGGAAGCTGGCAGAAACAGAAAAGGAGGCCCATATAAAAAAGGGATGGTGGAAAGAAGGAGGAATCAAATGAGTGATTTAAAAGGTAGTCAAACTGAGAAAAACCTGCTCACTGCTTTTGTGGGTGAGTCCCAGGCACGAAACCGTTACACATATTTTGCCAGTCAGGCGAAAAAGGATGGTTTCGTCCAGATCCAGACTATTTTCGAGGAAACAGCCAACCAGGAAAAGGAGCACGCGGAAAGGCTCTTCAAGTTCCTTGAGGGCGGTGAAGTGGAGATATCAGCAAGTTTTCCGGCAGGAGTCATAGGCACGACCTTGGAGAACCTGAAGGCTTCTGCCGCAGGTGAAAACTATGAGCACACTGAAATGTATCCCGGCTTTGCCAGGGTGGCCCGAGAGGAAGGCTTTGAAGATATCGCCAAGGTCTTTGAGGCCATTGCTGTAGCTGAAAGACAGCATGAAAAGCGGTATCTCGACCTGGCTGCCAATATCGAAGCCGGTCGAGTATTCAAGCGGGAAAATAAGGTTGTGTGGCGGTGTCGCAATTGTGGCTATCTGCACGAAGATGAATCTGCCCCAGAGACCTGTCCTGCCTGCGACCATCCGCAAGCACACTTTGAACTGTTGGGTGAGAACTGGTGATTTCGTACTTTGTAACCGTTCACGGGTTCAAATTTTCGGTAAACCCTGATCCTCTTAACCCTTGAACCCTGAACCCATGATACGAGCTGATGTTGGATAACACACCATGAAATGCCCTGGACAAGACAGCCGTTACTGGAAACCAGGGGCCATTTTTGAAGTCAGGTGCCCCAAATGTGGGAACCAAGTAGAATTTTTTAAGGACGACACAACGCGCCTGTGCAAAAAATGCGGCCATCGGTTTGTGAATCCCAAGATGGATTTTGGCTGTGCCTCATACTGCCCGTATGCTGAGCAGTGTCTGGGCGATATTTCTTGTTCATCAGATCAGGTTGCTATAGATCTATGCAGATGAATTGATACTTGATGAAATGGCTTGAAACAGGATATATTATTATTTCAATCAAATTGGGATAATGATATGACTTCTTGTCGAGGAAAACCATTTTGGGACAAAAAATTTAAAGATGGATACTCAAGAATTGGCTTAAATTAGTATCAATTCATCTGCATAGATCTA
>PQXE01000088.1 GCA_003194495.1 Deltaproteobacteria bacterium | reverse complement strand
CGCTTTTTTTTCAATGAATGGAGGTGTCAGTTAAAAAACTTATGGAAATTTCATAGGGAAGCGGTAAAAATAGAGATACCATGACTCCGCAAAATATGATTTGCCCGGACTTATTGAGAAGTTACGATTGTTGTAAAAATTCTTCCACATTAGTTCCGGTTGACCCCCGTCGGCACTACCGGCGCACCTGTAGTTGTCCAAGGAGTGCCACAAATAATCACTGCTCCGGGTCCGGCAAAGCTCATTCCCAGAGGGGGCTATGGAATATCGTTTTGGGTTCTCATTCTTTTGGGCAAGTTTCTTTACCAGCGTCCTTTATATCGTATACTTACAGAGCTTCGGGACAACCATAGGCTGGATATCTCGCCTGGGACTGCGACGGGCTGGATGGAACGTCTTCGTCCCCTTTTTGTGCCGCTGGATAGAAAATATCAGGCGGTTGTACGCGCTCAACGAGGCGAGATTCAGGGTACTGACGATTGGCATAAACGCTATGGCTATCGACCGGCCTTGTTAGAGACCTTTGTAGAGACTCCTCGCTTCAAAGGAACCTCGTACAAAGCGGCCACCGGACACATGTGGGCAAAACCAAAGGCCGGGGCAAGCTCGATAGATACAACAGAGCACAACTCCCAGAAAAAGATATCTGGCTTTATCCCCTGAACAAATACTATCGCCGCATTCTCTGCTCCTAAAGATCGCCCCACAACCCGCACACCACACAGGCTTTGTTCGTCAAAGTTTTCAAAAAAACGGGTTTACCGAATATTTACTATTGGAAAAGAAAAAAATAAGTCAATTAAGGTGGTTATAATCTAACTGCGCGAAACATACATTAGCGCCAGAAGTAAAAAATTATGAGAAAGCACCAACCTTGACATTCAGACTTTTTATGATACGATAAAAAGACTGGGGGGTGAAAATGAATATCATAAACGACATAAAACCAATTAGTTACCTTAAAAGCCATGCAGCGGATGTGTTAAACCAAATTAATGACACACATCGTCCTGTAATCATTACACAAAATGGTGAACCCAAAGCAGTTCTTCAAGACCCTGAAAGTTTTGAAAACATGAGAAATGCCATTGGTATTTTAAAACTTATTTCACAGGGTGAGGATGATTTGAAAAAAGGAGATATCAGCTCACAAGAAGAAATTTTTGTCAATATTGAGAAAAAAATAAAAGAAAAATGAAGAAAATCTATAAGGTTGTTTGGGCTAAGACAGCAGAAAATGATCTTCTGAAAATCATTGAATATATTGCGCAAAGTAATCCTGGCAACGCATTAAGAATATTAAAAAAAATAAAAAAGCAAGTTGCAGACTTATACTATTCACCGGAAAGGTGTCGAATAGTGCCAGAATTATACGACCACGGAATTACCCAATATCGAGAAATGGTTATTGCTCCTTGGCGAATAATGTATCGCGTTGTGGATTCAAAAGTTTTCGTATTGTTGGTACTGGATTCAAGGCAAAACATGGAAGATATCTTGCTTAAGCGATTAATGCAAAACATCATATAGAAAAAAGTCAATAAAACAAGAGGGTTGCGCTATCGGGATAGGGAGGAGCCTCACAGGTCCCCCCTCCCACACCACGCAGCGTACGGGTCCGTACTACGCGGTTCGGCTGATCAGGCAGGATCAGATCCAGGGGAACAAAGACCCAAGTGATCATCACTCGGCTCCCTTATCGTCTGTTTCCGACACAGCGACACAATCATCAACATAACGAGCAGGGCATACTACACGCTTACCGCGCGTCTCATGTTGTTCCGCTCAAGGATTGACTCCATGAGCCGGATCTGTCCTGTCGGGCTTTCAGATAGACACGACGCAATGAACTCTTCAGCGCACTGCTGCAATGGGTTCACTAGAAGTACCTTCTACTAACCACTCTCATTTACCCCTGCCCTTCGGCAGGTGGCACCGTTCAGGCCTTCACCGGGGTGAGACCTCCGCGTTTTTTTCTTGTTCGCGGCTCGTTTCAAATCCCTCTACGGTTGACGGATAGAGGACTTTATCCTGTGATACGGACTCGTCCCGGATTCCCCCGCCTCATCTGCCTGCCTTCTACCTTTTGATACGGGGTGACGAACTGGAGGATCTGGCGTGAAAGAAATATTTGAAGAACAAATGCCCTCAAATTTCGTAACCGTTCACGGGATTACAACGCCAGTTTTACCGCAACCCACTGAACTGTAAGCGCTTACCTTAATCCTTACAAAAGCTCGTGGAGCTTTTGCATCATCCCGGCACATTCGTCGCCACGGAAGCAGAACTGCAGCTCACGGAATTGTTCCCGGAGCGCCTTGACCTGATCGGTGACAACGGCGTCCTTTATCACCACATCACGCATCAGCTCGGCCAGTGTGCGGAAGTCATCTTCTTTCATGCCGAAGCGTGTCATCTCAGACACTCCCATACGCAGGGCCCCGGAGGCAGTGAATCCCTCTTCGTCTGTATTGGCCTGATAATTACATATGATGTTGTTGGCTTCGAGCCGGTTCGCGATTTCCGGCCCGTGGCTGTAACCTACGCCCACGACCACCTGGTGGGTTTCAGTAAAATCAATGGCAGGGTCTCCGGCCACATTCAGCCCGCATTCCTTTAGAGCCCGGGCAAATGCCTTGGCGTTAGCGATGACTTTGGGCTGGTATTTGTCCTTGAAATGATTCATTTCGTAAGTAGCCATGAGCAGCCCGAGTAGAGTACCAAGGTGGTGATTTGAGACCGATCCGGGGAAGGCGCGCCGAAGCAGAGCTTCCCAAAGTTCGTATCTCTCTTCGTTTTCCTGAAAACGGCTGCCCACTATGCCACGTTGCGTGCCGAAAAAGGTCTTGTGTGTTGATCCGGTTACAATATCAGCCCCTTCGGCAAAGGGTATCTGGAAATGCGGGCCGATGAGCCCCAGCACATGGGCCATGTCGTACATCAAAACAGCATTAATATTCTGGGCGTCGAGGAATTGGCGGATCTCGGTGACAGGCTCTTTGTGCAGGACCATGCTCTTTCCGAACAGGATCAGCTCAGGCCGGTACTGATCAATCAGTTCCAGCGCAACCGGCACATCGATCTTGTGACGATTTTCAGCCAGAACGGGGAAGTTCACCACGGCAGGGCGTTCAGTGCGCGGGTCTTGGGCCACAAAGTCATGCAACGCACCCATTGGCTGAGCGCTGAGGTGGCCGCCTTTGCCGATATGGTTATTCATCACCTGGCGAATCCGGCGGGGTTCAGACTTGCGGTCAGCGCGATTAAGATAGTTTACCATAGCGCTGAAAACAGCAGTGTTGGCCATCTGCCCGCTGACAAGGCGCGTCTCCACATTCTCGCAGCCAAGGAATTCTTGCATTTCCTCTTCCAGCATCCTCTCGACTTCGCCGATGAACTCAGTACCCTGGTAATAGAAGATCTCTGCATCGTAGAATGCTATTGCTTTTTTGTGCTCGGCGTAGCGAAAGGCCGGGTCCATCACGGAGAGCAGCCGGGTCATTGGAGAGATGGTCATCTCTGACGGAATAAGGTTAATGCACTCCTGCTGTCGCCAGCACGTGTTCTCCACTGCCTTTTCCAACAGCCTGAGGGCCTTGGCCGGTCTGTCGCCTTTTGGGAGTTCCTTGTCTTTGATTTCATGATCATAAATGATCGGACACACGTATGGCGGCGCATCGGAGCGCATGTGGAAAGGCACCACAACCGCATCGACTTTTTTGCCGCGGATATCGATTAAGACTTTATCATCCTTTATGATATCGCTGTCGATATAGGCAAGGCAGATGGAGCGCAACTTCCGTTCGCCGGTCTGGACCGATTCCAGCCCTTGGCCCTCGACAGACCACATGGGGACCATGGTGCCGCTGGTCACGTAACCGACATGCTTGTCACCCCTGAACACCTTTGAACCTTCACGGGCAATGCCTCGTCCCGCCACGGCAATGGGTCTGGTTATGCGAGGCAGGTCCTGGATGAGCGAATAATCGCGGAAGATTATTTTCTTCAACGCCTCATTCTGCCCGGCAAGCTCCGCACGGCCAACAAAATTACCTTTCAGAGGTGAGAGGCTCACGGCGAACTTGGCCAAAGGGCACGACATTATAGGGATTTCTTTGCCTTCCGGGTCTTCTCCAAATTCATGGCCATAGAGCGGCAGGGCGGCTTCCAGGCGGAGTGTGTCCCGTGCGCCGAGGCCGATGGGTGTTGCCCCCTGACTCACGATCCGGTCCCAAAGCGCCGGGCCGTCGTCCCTGTCGGCAAAAAGCTCAAAACACAATGGTTCGCCTGTATAACCGGTGCGGGCCACCTTCACCTTGATACCGGAAATCGTTACCATGCTTACGGAGTTTCGCACCGGCTCCGGGAGCGAACCGGATTCGATGATCTGCTCCAGAATCGAACGCGACTTGGGCCCCTGGAGTGAAAGCATGACGATCACTTCTGTCCGGTCGATCATCTCAACGTCGTCAAAATCCTTTATCAGGGACTGGAAGTGATTCCAGTCCTTCTCACAGTTGACCGCGTTGACAACCAGCAGATATTCATCCTCGACAAAACGATAGAGATACGCGTCGTCAACAGCCCCGCCTGTTTCAGTCGGTATGATCGTGTACTGGGCACCTGTCGCAATGATGTCAAGGGCTTCAGCATTGTTGCTCAAGACGTGCTGAAGAAACTTCAGTGCCCCGTCGCCCCGGACGATGAATCGCCCCATATGGGAGACGTCAAAAAGCCCTGCTCCCTTGCGGGTGGCAAGATGCTCTTCCACGATCCCAGTGGGATAAAAAATAGGCATGTCCCAACCGCAGAATTCCACTATCTTGGCGCCTAATGCCACGTGCCGGTCATATATAACGGTCCGTTGTGTTTCGCTCATGAATAATCTCCTAATTTTTATAAAACCGTAGGAAACTATCAGGCTTCAGAGATTTCGTCAAATTCTCCGCGAACAGGATTAGGACCGTTTGCATTAACAAGTAGTATATGATAATCGTTCATGGGTTCAGGGTTCAGGGTTCAGGGTTCAGAGGTTGAAAGGGGCAAGGGGCACTTAAAAGCTCACAAAAGCAATCATAAATCAACAATCCAACGGGGGAAGGATCATGAAGGAAATCAATGAATTAAACTTGCCTGATGACGTTCGGTACACAGACGATCATGAATGGGCCAGGCTTGAAGGCGACAAGGTCCGTATCGGGCTTGACGACTATGCCCAGGACCAACTCGGAGACATTGTCTTTGTAGAACTGCCGCAGGCAGGTGATATATTTAAGAAGGGGGAGGAGTTCGCAACCGTGGAATCAGTCAAGGCTGTTTGCGAATGTTATTTGCCGGTAAGCGGAGAAATTATTGCTGTTAACACAACACTTGAAGAGTCGCCTGAACTCGTGAACAAAAGCCCGTATGGTGATGGATGGTTTGTCGAGGTAAAACCTAGTGATCCATCTGAAATGGACACGCTCATGACCAATGTCGCTTGCCTGGAAAAGCTGAAAGGAGCAGAGTAAATGCTTTATCTGCCTCACACAAGCGATGAGATCTCTTCAATGCTTCAGGTTGTGGGGGTTAGTGACCTTGACGGTCTTTTTTTGACTGTCCCTGATGATTGCCGATTAAAGGGCGATCTTAATCTGCCAAAGGCATTGACCGAGTGGGAACTGAACGATCACATGGAGACCCTTTCCAAGAGCATGGCAGTCTCCCCGGAGTATAGAGTATTCCTGGGAGCCGGGAGTTATGAGCATTATATTCCCGCGTCAGTGTCTTATCTCTTAAGTCGCTCCGAGTTTGTAACGTCTTACACCCCTTACCAGCCGGAAATGAGCCAGGGAACCCTGCAGGCGATCTATGAGTATCAGACCCTTGCAGCGCGGCTTCTGGGCATGGAAATAGCCACTGCATCACATTATGATGGCGCTACGGCCCTGGCTGAATCACTCCTCATGGCCATCCGTATTACCAAACGAAAAAAAGTCGCTGTTTCAAGCCTGATTCATCCCCTGTATCGTCAGGTAGTTAGGACCTATTTTGGTAACTTCTCAATAAGTCCGGGCAAATCATATTTTGCGGAGTCATGGTATCTCTATTTTTACCGCTTCCCTATGAAATTTCCATAAGTTTTTTAACTGACACCTCCATTCATTGAAAAAAAAGC
>PQXE01000087.1 GCA_003194495.1 Deltaproteobacteria bacterium | reverse complement strand
CTTGAATTGGATCAAATCTACCCATAAAAAATCGGGGTATGAGTGCTTGTAATTCCCAAATCGTGCAGCTAACTCCTTGATTTTTCTGGTTTTATAATAATCGAAAAATGGCCAAAGTCGAGTCATACACACCATTTGCATTATCTTGATCTGTCGCTATAAGCACATCAAGATCTTTCGTGAATCGGGGCTCGCTGTATTTCATTACAGCATATCCGCCCACTACAAGATAACGAATTTTATGCTTTTCGAAAATTTTCAATAGTTCTCTGAAGTCTGGACCCGTCAGCATTTTTTCCTCGAATCAAAAAATAATCATCTATCATTTCCGCTACCGCCTTAAAAATGGCAAGATCTCCCTTGGATTGCCAGAAGCGGATATCGAATAAACGCCTATCATCCTTTATGCGTTGGTAATTTTCTTTTATTTTTCTCATTTCTTTTCCTATAGCACCGGGTAGGTCAGGGGCATTGCTGACCCATTCCCCCCTGAGAACCGGGCGTGATTGATGTGATGACATAATTCCTTTTTTAGCTTTTTTATAATATCCCTGCTGTTTATGTTGTATACTTTACATACTGTTTTGTTTGTCATCAAGGTATGATTGCAAGAGAAAGGTGTAAGCAATAGCAAAATTACTGCAACTCATTGAATCTTAATTCATTTTTATATTGAGGACAGCAATACATCCTTTTTTTAAATAACAGGAGAAAATTGCAAAATTTGCATATTATAACAGGGCATTATTTTATGGCTAATCGCGGCGCTGTGCGGTTAGCCGTTGGCCTTAAAATAGTTACCAGTTTTTTACTTGTCGCAGGAGGATTCTACCATGTTATTGGTAACCGCAGCCCAGATGCAAGGACTTGATCAAAGGACTATTAAAGAATTCAGCATCCCCGGCCTGATACTTATGGAAAACGCCGGTCGCGGGATCTTTGAACTCATCTGCCGGCATTTTGCAGCAAGGCTTCACCAGGGAGTCACCATCCTGGTGGGACCCGGTAACAATGGTGGTGACGGTTTTGTCATAGCCAGACATCTCAACCAGGAAGGAGTTAAGGTTGAACTCCTGATCCTGGCGCCAAGGAAAAAATTCAAGGGAGACGCCCTTACAAATTACAATATTGTAAAAAAACTAAGACTTCCTATCACGGAGTGTCTGGATTCAGACTCCCTTTCAGCCATGTCCGAAACCATCGAGAAATCAGGCCTTATTGTTGATGCCATCTTCGGGACCGGTCTTGTCAGGGAGGTTACAGGGAGATTCGCCCGATGCATTGAGATGGCAAACGCAAGTCAGGCACCCATAGTCGCAGTTGATATCCCTTCCGGATTATCAACTGATACCGGGCTTCCCTTCGGCACGGCAATACAGGCTGATCTTACTGCCACCATGGCCCTTGCCAAGCTGGGGCTCGCCCTGCATCCAGGAACCGAATATGTAGGAGAGCTCCATATTGTTGAAATCGGCATACCTGATACGGCAGTTGCTGAAGCAGATATCAAAACCGAGCTATTTGATGAGAGGACTTTCAGGGCCATGCTTCGACCAAGGCCGTCCATTGGCCACAAAGGCACATTCGGACATCTTTTAGTACTGGCAGGATCAAGGGGAAAGACAGGGGCTGCGGCACTCGTGGCCCACGGAGCACTCAGGGCAGGGGCAGGGCTTGTCACTGTGGGATGTCCAACAGATGTACAGCCTGTGCTTGCCCAGAAACTAACTGAAGCCATGACTGAGGATCTCCCTGAAACTAAATCAGGAACTGTTTCCAGCAAGGCCATCCCAATAATTGAGGCCCTGCTGGAAAGAAAAAAGGCCCTTGCCATCGGACCCGGCCTGGGACTGAACAACGAAATCCGGGAAGTTGTGCGCCATCTCCTTGAAACAGTCCCTATACCTATAATAGCGGACGCCGACGCGCTTACCGTCCTGGGCACGGATCACAGTCCGGTAGCACGGGCAAAACAGCCCCGGATATTAATACCCCATCCTGGTGAAATGGCCCGTCTGCTCGGATGCACTGCTGCCGAGGTCCAGCAGGATCGCATGGCAGCCGCCCTTTCCCTTGCCAATTCCTCAAAAGCCGTTGTAGTCCTTAAAGGGGCAGGGACTGTAGTTGCCGCACCCGATGGAAGGATTGCCTTGAACTCCTCGGGAAATTCCGGCATGGGGTCGGGGGGCATGGGAGATGTGCTTACCGGCATTATCGGGGGCTTCTTGGCCCAAGGCTACGATGCATGGGACGCTGCAAGGCTCTCTGTCTTTGTCCACGGGCATTCGTCGGATCAACTGGCAAAGGTCAAAGGCAACTGGGGATACTTGGCAAGCGAGGTAGCTGATTGGATGCCTCACCTATGGACCTTATGAATTTTTTTGGGCAAGCAGGCTCCCTGAATAGGCCTGCTGTTGCTTGATCTGCTGTTGCTTGATATCATTCAATCTATGAAGCAGAGAAATTCATCCCGAAGTTACTATCCCCTTTCTGTGGACCTGAGAAATAGAAAAGTTGTTGTCGTGGGCGGAGGAGGCGTTGCTGAACGTAAAGTGCAGGGCCTTTTGAGCGCCGGTGCCCAGGTTAAGCTCGTCAGCCCTGAGGTAACAGAGGCACTCGGGAAAATGGCAGCAGATGGCCTGATATACCATGCAGCAAGGGCTTTTGTCCCGGAAGATCTGGACAAGGCATGGCTGGTGATTGCCGCTACCGATGATGCTGAGGTCCAGGAATTAGTATATAAAGAGGCATTATCACAAAGAACCTTTTGTAATGTTGTAGACCTGCCGGAATTTTGCAGTTTTATTGTCCCTTCTGTAGTCAGGCGAGGGGATCTCTGCCTGTCCATATCTACCGGAGGCAAAAGTCCCGCCCTTGCCCAGTACCTTCGAAAAGAGCTTGAACAGAGCCTTGGTTCGTTTTATGGCGACTATGTCTCTCTGTTGGGGGAGTTGAGGCAGTTGATAATTAAATCTTTCGGAGATCCGGTAAACAGGAAGGACCTCTGCCAGTCCCTTGCAGACCCGGAAGTAATGGCCTGGGTTAGAAAGGGTGAGTGGGACAGGGTAGAGAGATGGGCTGTTTCTCTATGTGGGAAGGAAGCCGCCAATATTGTCTCGAGTTTTGCAAAAGGTTCTCTTGAGTGTACAGTACCTAAAGTGAGCTAAACTCAATTAACCGCCATGCATAAATTCCTTTTTCAGATCACAGTCTTTATATATTTTATCAGTACGGTCGGCTTTCTTGTCCACATCATTACCCTTAGAAAAGATGCGGAACGGATTGCCACAGTGGTTTTATCCGTGGGTTTTGGTTTTCATACTGCGGCCGTTTTAATGCGCTGGTTTGTAGGAGGTCATCCCCCCTTTGTTAACCTCCACGATTCTCTGTCTTTCCTGGCCTGGGCAATGGTCGGCTCTTTTCTCCTGTTTCAATGGCGATGCAAGTTAAAATCTCTTGGGGCCTTTGTGATACCTTTCGCTATGATTGTAATGACTGCGTCATCTTTTCAGTCAAAGGAAATTTTGCCTCTGCCTCCGGTCCTCAAGAGTATCTGGCTCCCTATTCATGCCATTATCTGCCTGTTTGCAGATGCTGTTTTTGCCTTGGCCTTTTGTATTGCCGTTATGTTCTTGCTCCAGGAAAGGCAGATAAAAAAGAAGCGGCTGGGGGCCGTGTTTCAGAGGCTGCCTTCCCTTGAGACCCTGGATGCCATGAACGAGCGCTGTTTGACCGTGGGATTTCCCTTGCTGACCCTGGGGATAGTGACCGGATCCATTTGGGCTGAGAAGGCCTGGGGATCATACTGGAGCTGGGACCCAAAGGAAACATGGTCACTGATTACCTGGTTTATTTATGCAGCCCTTTTTCATCAGCGACTTACAGTGGGCTGGCGAGGGCGAAAGGCTGCTATTATGACATTAATTGGTTTTGCTGTTTTGGTCTTTACCTTCCTGGGAGTAAGTCTGTTACTTTCTGGTGCCCATTCCTATGCCACTTGGCTTAAATAGACCGCAGATAGTCCTCCTGGGAGTGAATCATAACACTGCACCTGTGGAGGTGCGGGAACGCCTTTCCTTGAGCGGAAGTAATACCCCCGCCCTGAGACTGTTTGCCGACCTTCCTTGCTGCGAAGAAGTTGTGTTTCTTTCCACCTGTAACAGGGTAGAAGTCCTGGTTTCCACAAATCGCCTGGATGAGGTCCGAGAGTCAATAAAGAAGCTGTGGTTGGACAGGGGAAAAATGGATTCCAATACACTCCAGGGAGCACTATATGAATACCATGGCATGTCTGCCATCAGGCACCTTTTCAGGGTGGCCTCCAGCCTTGACTCCATGGTTGTGGGGGAGCCCCAAATCCTCGGACAGTTGAAGGATGCCTACCGCATGGCATCAGAGGCTAAGACTGCCGGCATGGTCCTCAATCGTCTGCTCCACAAGGCTTTTTCTGTGGCCAAAAGGATCAGGACTGAAACAAGGATCGCAAGCTATGCAGTCTCTATCAGCTATGCGGCAGTTGAGCTTGCTAAAAAGATTTTTGGGGATCTTGCGGGTAAAAACGGCATGCTGATAGGTGCGGGGGAAATGGCTGAGTTGGCCGCACAGCATCTTATTGCCGGTGGTGCCGACAAGCTGGTTGTGGCCAACCGTACACTCTCCCGTGCAGTAGAACTCTCTCGATCCCTTGGAGGAAGCGCCATATCCCTGGAAGAGGTGGGGGACGCTCTGGTTGATGCGGATATAGTTATAAGCTCTACCGGTGCCCCCGGGATTATTCTCAGCAAAGACCAGGTGAAACGGATTATGCGTCCCAGACGTCATCGACTCCTGTTCTTTATTGATATTGCAGTGCCAAGAGACATTGATCCCAAGGTCAATGATATAGACAATGTCTATTTATACGATATTGATGATCTGAAAGGGGTTATAGAATTCAATAAGGCAGAGCGTGAGAAGGAAGCATCCAAGGCGGATCGCATGGTGGAGGCCGAGGTTATCAAGTTCATGGCCTGGATGGAATCTCTGAATGTGGTGCCTGTAATTCAACACATTCAGGAAAAGGCCGAGGCAGTGAGGCAGAAAGAGATTTTACGGAGCCATAAGGTCATTGAATCCCTCAATGATGAGCAGCAAAAGGCCATGGATGTCCTCACTAGGTCCATTGTGCAAAAGATACTCCACGATCCCATAGTCTATATCAAAAAAGGGGCTCAAGAAAAGAATAGCGAGATGATATTGGACGCTGTTTGTAGTCTCTTTGGCATAGATGGCCTTGAAGATACTCAAAAATTACAGGATAAAGGCCTTTCTGACGCCAACCAGGATAAAACTATACGGAAGCCGTCCCCAAGCTGAATAGTATAGTATTCCCCATTGTCAAGACCAAAATGGATCAAAAATAAGATAGAATTTTCGGGCATCTTTCATTTATCAGTTTACACTTTTCCCGATCTGGTATTCACTCTGCGCAAATTTAGCGATTCTCGGCGGCGTAGCCTCGGAGAATCGCCGCGTATTACCATCCGTGGCGATTCGATGCATGAAATATTCATGATTGACAAAAATAAGAAGTATTATTATTACCAGTATTATACATTACTGGAGGTGCAATTATGAGAGTTACCATAAAAGGACAAGTCACAATTCCACAAGAAATTCGGGAAAAATTAGGAATAACTCCTGCTGTTGAAGTTGATTTTGTAGAAGAGAAAGACCGAATTTATTTGGTGAAAAGGAAAGGCGAACCCAAAAAAATATATAAATTCAGGAAGTTGAGGGGAGTAGCCAACGTTAAAATGACAACTGATGAAATAATGGCCCTGACAAGAGGACACAAATGAAAGGGGTTCTCGTTGATTCGAATATTGTTTTGGATGTTTTTCTGAATGATCCGAAATGGGCTGATTGGTCTGAATCAAAACTGGACGAGTATGACCAATTGGGGATCTTGTATATCAACTCGATCGTTTATTCTGAAATCTCCATTGGTTTTAAGCGGATAGAGGATTTGGAATCCGCAATAGCCAAAGCTGGTTTCCGGATGTTGGAAATTCCCAAAGAGGCACTGTTTTTAGCTGGAAAAGCTTACCTTAAATACAAAAAAAGAAAGGGCACAAAAAAAACTCCGCTCCCGGATTTTTTTATTGGTGCACAAGCCGCCGTCCAAAATTTGGATTTAATTACAACTCGACTTTGGCCATTTTTAATTCATGGTTGTTGGGCTAACTTACTGAAATTATTATATCTAGCTTGAATTGGATCAAATCTACCCATAAAAAATCGGGGTATGAGTGCTTGTAATTCCCAAATC
>PQXE01000086.1 GCA_003194495.1 Deltaproteobacteria bacterium | reverse complement strand
AGCGTCATAACAAAGTGTGCTGCCAAGACCAGTCGATGGAGAAAGGCTGTACCACAGGGAGACTCAAAAAAGGCTACAACCTCTGGAGAAGCATCTATTGAATCCTTACGCTTAAGCCAATGCTGTAGCGTGGATCTAGGAATTTCCAATTGCTCAGCAAGCTCGCGCTGACTTGCATCAGCATTTGCTCTAAGAGACGCTTCAAACTCCTCAACCTTGGAAGCAATTTCCAAACGCAATCGTTTTTTATCATGGTTTTTGAATCTAGTATGGCATCATTGGCACAAAAAGTCTATCTTTTTGTCGCCTCAACAACATTCTCATTGTTCAATAACCCATCAATGGCCGAAACGATGATCAAGGCCATTTTATGTTATGAAGAAATTTTCGGAGACAACTCACTGATTAAACCATCAAAGATTTTATGCAGCTTCGTAGACGCAATAAACGAAAATTTGTTTGGCTCCAAAGGCACGGAAAAAAATTTCCACCGGTTCGATTATGAAATCCCCGAAATCAAAACGTTTAGTGAACATTGCAGCAGATTTGCTGAAATATTTTACTAACCCAATTTGACCTACGTCTGCTAAAGCCATGAAAAAATCCGTCGTATTACCTCCTGCACAAAAAGAATTGGAAAATGCTGAACTACGCTGTTTCTGAATGAACATACGAGTTTCTTTTTCACCTCAAGCTTTGGTGTCTATCTTGCTCAACGAATTGAAATATCAAGAAAAATATCCTGAAACAGCTCATTTTTTCACTTCTCACACTCTCACACGATCTCACATTTTTAAATTCAACATTCAAAATTTAGAATTCAAAATTGTGTCTGAACGGCCTTTTCGTTTAGACACTATATAGTTCATGACTTATGCCAGTTTTCAATCTTCAGTCTTAAGAACAGTTTAAAATCGTCAATGTTCCGTGTTACGAGAATCAGACCATTCACACTGGCTATTGCCGCAATCTGTCCATCAACAAATGACAGAGTTGCTCCTTTCGACGATAACCTGGCACGTTCTCTTGCATGCCACTCTGCTGCCCTGTCATCATAAGGAAGAATAAGCATCGTGCGTTTGACAATGTCGTTAAGGAATAAAGTGATAACTTCGCGTTTACGGGATCGCGGAAGACGCTGACAACAAAATTGAAGCTCATGCCAAACCGGCGCAGCAGTGACTATTTCGTGCTGGCGTTTTTCAAACATCTTCAGAACCGATTTATCCGGAGCTGTTTTCACGGCCTCTGAAAGTACGTTTGTATCAAGAAGGTATTTCATCATTTCAACTCGATTTCTCTTCCGGCAGAAAGGTCTCGAAGCCCTTTGAAATCCCTACCAGAGATCTCAATCCCTTCATCCTCAATCTTTTGCCGAAATTCCGAAATGGCATTCCAAAATCCCTTGTATTTGCGATTAAGCCGTTCATATTCCAGAATCGACAGCAATACTGCAACCGGTTTTCCTCGCCTGGTCAATTCAACATATGGTCCTTTTTCAACATAATGTATGATGGCGGGTAATCTGTTTTTTGCTTCAGCTATAGAAAATTGCTTTTGCATTATTATCACCTCCTTGCCATGTTGCATTATCACCTATCATAGCCATCTTTATAGCCATAATCAAGAAAATTTGATATTTTGAGATACGCGCGTTGTCGTATTAGGAGAGTAGTGCGTGAATTTGAGGACTGTTTCTTAATGAATATACGAGTTCCTTTAGCAGTACCAATCACATCAATCCTTTAGTCAATTTCCTCTCATTATTAATAAAGAATGACTTGACTTCATCCCAGGTTGTTCCATTCAGAGATATAGGATCAGGAGAATCTTCCGCATCTTGAAAATAGAAAAAGGACTTGAGTATATGATAGCAATTGATTCGTTGCCTTCCGTATTTTTTTAAAAACATGTCTTTTAGCTCTAATGGCTGGAAATGCTTCAGGATTTCATATAAATCATAAAAGTCTTTCTTGTCGGCCCGTTGAGAAATGGCAACAACTTTCATGGAGGCAATGTCTTCAATGCCGGCTATTCTTATGCCGGCAAACTTCTGTAATGGCTTGATGAGCTTATATGGGTAAAATAACAGTGACAATTTCATGCCTTCGACATTGGCGTGTATTGTTTCCTGTTCAGCAATTAGTATTTCCCCGTTTAGTTTTTCAATTATTTTACATAATTTTTCAATTGAGAATTCTTTCTCAGAGAACAGATCCAGGTCATCACTTTGCCTGTGACCAAGATGCAGTGCCAAAGCAGTGCCGCCGGCCAGGTAAAACCTCTCCGCAATGTCGGCTGTAGAAAAAAGTTTTCCGGCTAATAAAAGCAGTCGTGAATCAACGGCCTGTTCAAACACAATATTTCCTTTTCGGGGATATGATAATGGATGGACCAGTAACCGGCTGTTTTCCGATCTATTGTTTTAGACGTTTTGATAACATCAACGATATCATTTTTTGAATAATGATCAAGAAGCCAATGAATATCTTCCGGTCTTCCATATTGGAGCATTCTCTCAATAATAAATCGTTTATGTCTATGTAAATCCAGGGTGTCTTGGTCAATATCCCAAAACAAATAGGTTGATAGCGTGTTTGGCATAATGCTATAAGGCTTTTCGTAAGCGTTCACATGGCACCGCATCTGCTTTGTTGTCGGGCAGGCACTTGAAGTACAGGGAGTACGTCTGCGTATCCTCCTCCGCCTTGCATCTGCAGCACCCTGTAAACGCTTACAGTTCGGTGGGGTGCGGTAAAACCGGCGTTGTAACCCCGTGAACGGTTAAGGCTTTTTTGAGAAAGAGCCAAAAAAAGGGAAATTTTTGATCAATTTTATTGTTCAAAATACATCCTGGTAAGACGATAGTCAAACCGCAGTTTTTGCTATGCTTTGCAAAAGACGAACGTACTTTGGACCTATCTGTTCAAGGTCAAAGTCCTGTGCTCGTCTCCTGGCCTGTTCTTGAAAGTACGCTCTGCGGGGCTTATCAGTCAGCAACATTTTCACGCTAAGGGCCAAAGCCTCCGGGTCGTCCACCGACACCAGCAGACCATATTTACTATCGCCCAGGATTTCACGCGGTCCTGTTTGACAGTCAGTGGCTACCACAGGGCAACCACATGCCATCGCTTCCACCAAGACGTGAGGCCGCCCCTCGTATCGAGAGCACAGGACAAGGGCCTTGGCCCTGGCCATGAAGGGGTAAACGTCATCCTGCCAGCCAGCCAAAATAACAGAGTCGGAAAGATCCATGTCCTTGATCATGGCTTTGATTTGTTCCTTATCAGGTCCGTTGCCCACAAGGATCAACTTCAGATCCGGGTGGAAGAAATGTAATTTTTTAAAGGCATTGAGCAGGATATCATGAGCCTTATGATTTACGTTCAGCCGCCCCACATGAAGCAGGTAGTCTCCAGGCAGGGCCGTGGATGGTTCCTTTTTTGACATTTTGCCCACAGACGCTACATCCACGGGATTTGGAATCACTGCTATTCGTCGAGCATCCAGCCTGTAATCCGATACAATGATTTCCTTAATTCCGTTCGATACGGCAATGATCCGGGCAGCCCTAGGGTAAAGCCGGCCGGATGTTTGTGAAATAACCTTACCTAATAGGCCTTTGCCCTCATATTGTTTCCTAGGATTGATATGTTGTGAAATAACAACCCTGTGGTCTGTAATATATGAGGCCAGAAGATTGATGATGTTGGCTTGCTCCATAAGACTTAATACCATTTTTGCCTGTTTTTTACGGACGAGTGATGCCAGAGCCAGAATATGACACGGGATACGGATGACATGGGCTGTGTGGCTGTTAAGCTGTCTGGAAAACGCCACCACCGGCACATCTGTCGGTATTGGATATGACCGGCGATCCTCAAGCAACGCCAGAGTCAGGTCAAAGTGCCGGGCCAGATACGGGAGCAAGGTGGAGGCCACTCGCTCGGCCCCGCCACCTGCCAGAGACGGGATAAGGAAAATGAGCTGTTCTTTCCTCATCAAATACCCTGCCACCACTTATGCCATGCGTGCAAAAAGAGCAGGAGCCAAAGGCGGTGCCCGTGATCCGTGTGTCCGTATTGGTGTTCTTTCAGGAGTCGTCTTGCCTCGTCTCTGCTTACCAAGGCTCCATTGGAGCTTGATAACACGACATCCTCATAGACAGCCTTGAGAGGTCCCTGAAACCAGTCCCCCATGGGCACTGCAAAGCCGTGTTTCTGTCTTTTGAGGGGTCCTGACGAGAGATCTTCCGCAAAGGCCTTGCGCAACAGATGCTTGGTGGTCAAACCCTTCAACTTGAAACGGAGAGGCAGACAACAGGCGAATTCCACGACTCGATAGTCCATAAACGGAGAGCGAACTTCCAGGGAATGGGCCATGCTCGCCCGGTCCACCTTGGTAAGGATATCATCCGGCAGGTAGTGTAAAATATCCGAGCGCATCATAAGCTCTATCTGGTTCATCTGTTGATCTGCCGTCATTTCAACATTTTGGTGTTCATATTTAACAGAATCCTGCTCCGTATCAAGTAGAATGGCGAGATCCTCTGTCTTGAAATAGGCGGGATAGATATCGTTCGGATCTTCAGTCACTCGCTGGTCCAGGTCCACAAAAAGACGCAATTTCTTAATAAGACTATGGTCGTAATATGCAGTGCCCTCGGGCAGGCGCTTTATGACGGCTGCCAGGCACTTCTTGCGTACTGGTTGCGGAAGTTTCTGATACCACGCCAGCAGACGGCGAGCCACATATCGGCGATAGCCGCAGAACAGCTCGTCCCCACCATCACCTGAAAGGGCCACGGTAACATGACGGCGGGTCTCCTGACATAGATGCCATATCGGTATGGCCGAAGAGTCTCCATAGGGCTGACCATAGTGACGTACCAGATCAAAGAGTAAGTCCCCGGCCTGTAAGGCCTTGCGGCTTTCGTGGTGAACCGTGCCCAGATAGTCTGCAACCTGTTTGGCAAATGGACTTTCGTCAAAGCTCGCCTCTTCAAACCCAATGGCAAAGCTATGGATGTCCGTTTCTCCAAGGTCCCGCATAGCTGCAACAATGACGCTTGAATCCAGACCGCCGGAAAGAAAGGCCCCAAGAGGGACGTCGCTTCTCAATCTAAAGTATACTGCAGAGCGAACAAGCTCGCGGAGTTCTTCAGCAAGCTCGGACTCAGGTCTGCGTTCCCACCCGGACTCAGGCAGTGGAGGGCTCCAGTATGGCCGGACTTCGAGTTCGCCCCGGCTGTATCGCAGGAAATGGGCCGGTCGTAGTTCCCGGACCCCCTGGAATATTGTGTCAGGGGATCGAATGAAACCATGACGCAGGTATTGGACAAGAGCGGACTGACGAATGGAAAAGTCCAGAGGCAAATCACGCAAGGACTGGAGTTCGGATGCAAAGGCCATCAGACCTCCACGACCTTGCCCGAAAAAAAGAGGCTTTACGCCCATACGGTCCCTGGCGGCAAAAAGGACCTGCTCTTGCCTATCCCAAACTGCAAAGGCAAACATGCCGTTCAGGTGTTCAAGACAGCCGGGACCATACGTGATGTAAGCGGCCAGCAGGACCTCTGTATCTCCTTTTGTCCTAAAACGGATTCCCTGTTTTTCCAGGTCTGTACGGAGCTCCAGATAGTTATATATCTCGCCATTGAAGACCAGAATATAGCGGCCGGTTGGGTCCTGCATAGGCTGGATGCTGCCTGCAATATCTATAATGGAAAGGCGGCGGTGCCCCAAGGCCACACCAGGTTCCCGCCAGAAGCCTTCAGCATCTGGTCCGCGATGTACCAGACGGTCGGCCATGCGGTGCACCGCAGACGGAAGATCAATAGCGCTCTTGTGATTATAATCAACTAGGCCGCAGATTCCGCACATTTACAAATTATCTTATCTGGTCTGGTCTGATACGCCAATTAATTTCTGATTCCAGAACAGTTGCCCATAAACTGCCTAACCACATCAGCATGTCCAGTTTTCAATCTTCAGCCCTTCAATCCGCCTGAAGTGTTTCTCGTTATTCGTAACCAGCACAAGGTTGTGGCTCAAAGCACAGGCCGCTATAATAAGATCAAAATCATCTAACCTGTTTCCTGATTTTTCCAGATTGGCCTTATAAATTGCAAATACATCAACAGATTCTTTCCCGAGAGGGATGATTTCTACTGAGTTTTCAAACATTTTGATTTTGGCAAGGTTGCTTTCCATCTTTTCTGATTTGTATGCACCATAATAGAGCTCCATCAGAGTAATTATGCTTATTTTTATGGGATCATACAGGTGGGCACGCAAATTTTTCTCAATGGCCGGATGGCCTTTAAAGCAATAAATAATTGTATCGGTATCTAGTACTGCGTCCCAAAAGTTTTGACGTGCTTTCCGGCAATTTAACTTTCTATGCTGCCTCCAGCATTTCTTGACAGATGTAACTTTCAAGAACAGACCATAAATGATTCAGGGCATTTTCAGCAT
>PQXE01000085.1 GCA_003194495.1 Deltaproteobacteria bacterium | reverse complement strand
CGATTTGGGAATTACAAGCACTCATACCCCGATTTTTTATGGGTAGATTTGATCCAATTCAAGCTAGATATAATAATTTCAGTAAGTTAGCCCAACAACCATGAATTAAAAATGGCCAAAGTCGAGTTCAAAGTATTCAGCTTGCAGATTATTGTTTTCAAATACTTGAAAATCATTCCTGGTCAAATCTGTGACCGAATTTCCATATGATTTGACACTAACGTGTGAATATATGAAAGGAAATAATGAGCTGTTAAGTGATTCTATGCTTACTTCAGTTTGAGCAAAAACCTTAGATCCTGAGGCACACAAAATCATGAAAAATAAGAATATGCCGAATAGATAATTTTTTCTCTGTATTATATTTGCCATCACTTGATTGACCTCCCCTCAGTGGACAACGATCGATGATCCTATTCCAAAGTTTCAACTACTGAAGTCTCATCCATTATGCGTTCCCCGTCTATATCGCATTCGACTCGCCATATCAGCTTCAGATCGGAGCCGTTTTGCCGGGACATGTCCACTGAGATTTCGACTACGTCATTGCCTATTACTGTTGCACCCGGACCCATGTCTCTCAGCAAAATATCATTATCTGAAGAAGTCACATGTTCTGGATACCCATCTATGGTTACCGTCACATTCGAGAGTGCTTGATCTGAGGTATTCTGCACCTCCAATCTTATAGTCCTTGTGTATATATCCCCATCCCAGTTCGTTTCGACCACGTGGTATTGTATAAATGACAGGAACTGCACGGGATAAGGTTCGGAAATATTTCCAGCCAAAACTGAGCTGTTAAGCATAACCAGAGAAAAACTCAGAGCCAGAGCCAAAAACAAGCCCCATCTTCTCATTTTCATCATCTTAATTACCTCCCTTAATTTGCCGGGTTTCCAACAATGTTTAAGCACCTCTTATTCAAAATGGTGTTATTAGTAAAACGGTAAAATCCGCTGTAACAGATTTATCAAAGGAACTAACCCGTCTTTGTTTCGTCCAAGCTCAGTATGATTAGTGGTCAATGACAACATAGAATTACAGCGGCAAACGGGACATGGTGTTGACTCGTCACAACCTTCATGCGATCGCCCCCCTTCAAATCAAATAATATCAAGGCTGAAACACTGAGCTGCCCTCCTGGTCTATGTCAACTTAGAGCCATTATCAGAACCCCCAATACGGAGCTACGATCCGATTATTTTCTTCTTCCGCAAATATCCCAGCCCAGCTAGGCCTGTGCCAACAAGAAAAACAGTGGCGGGCTCAGGTACAGGTGCGACGCTTCCGCCTTGTACGTCAGCGGAAAGAGGAGCGCCCCAAGCATCACTCAAAGCATTGATGCCTATATCTAACGAGCTGGTCCCAACAGCAAGAGTGTCAAAGGTCAGAGTAGCCATGGTGAAGCTGTCAGCCTGGAATGTGTTTAAATCATCCACGGTATCAAATGAAAGTTCAAATAGATTCACTGTTCCGGTAGCAGGAGTAATCTCTGCTAAGCTCCCAAACCCCCATAGATCGAGTTGGTCGCCTAAGACGGAGTCTCCAAACGTAGCACTGTTAAAGGCCAAAATGGTTGAATCGAAAAAGATATCCAGATCGAAGGTCCCAACAGAAGGGGCATAACCAATTCCAAGCTCCGAAATGACTAGAGCTACATCAACCGAGTCTCCTACTCCTACCATCTGAGAAATCGGCTCAAAACCGATTGAGATAGCCTGTGAGGTAGCAGGAATGATAAGCAATAAAGTTGCCAGCACAATGCTTGACAGAAATTTTTTCTTCATAACATGTTTTCTCCTTCTTGATATTTTGGGCTTTACGAAGATGGCAAAGCCTTTGTTTTTTCTTTTCCAGCAAACTAAAAGGAAGGCGGAACTCAACAAAGATTCCGCCTTCTTACGTGCTCACTCACAAGCACACCTTGGTCTGGTGCATATGGTGACCAGTTTTCTGGCATCAAGGGCAGAGATTATGCCGTCGCCGTCCAGATCCCGCGGATCGCTTCCTTCGCCGTATGTCTCGTCGTCGACTGGCTGGTTACGGGACTGGAGAAGAATGATTAAGTCGTCGCGGTCTACATCTTGGTCGCCATCGAGGTCGCCGGGTGCGTTGAATACGGCAGCAAAGTAAGTACTGAAGTGGTCGATGTCTTTGAACGCTGCCACACAGGCGCCCGCGGCGCCGGTCACAAAACCATCAGAGTGCCTATAGGCATTAACGTAGGAGGAGCATCCTCCGCCGAACATGCTCGGCCAGTATTCGCGGCACTCAAACAGCAGAGCATGCCCTTGGGGCACCTGATAGGTCCCTTCGCACAGCCTGGAGTCTACCTGGATTGAGATCGAGCCTTCTCTAATATATAATAGTAAATTATCGGGATCAAAGTGTACAGGCACACCCACAGGTGTGATACCGGCCGGCACTACACCGAGCAGGGAATCCTCCGCAGTGATGGTCCAAGAGGTCGGCCCGGCCAGGGATCCGAAGGGGAGGTTTAACAGGGCAGCGCTGTCATCGTCAGCCACCGTCCCTGGTGGGGTCACCGGCTCACCCTCAGCAAATCTTGGTGTGGGCCGCATAACCACTACCTTCCAGGGATCGCTGTAAAGGCGTCCGGTGAGGTAGTAGGTCCCGGTGTCGGGATCGACAGCCACGCTGGTAAGCCGGCTGATGCGAGAGGGAAAATCTGGCCCCAGAAGCCACACCGGTTCACCTGATACAGATCCTCCAGTGGTGATTTCAAACAGGTTGTCCGAGCTGTCGTCCACGACCAGCAGGGTGCCGCTGGACGGATCGAAGTCAATGCCGGCCGGCTGGCTACAGCCAAGAGCGGGGGTATCGATGACCTCTAGCTCGTTGAAACCGGCGTCGGTGACATAAATCCCTTGTCCTCCGCGGGAAATGTAGTAGTTGTTGCTGGCCGGATCGCAGGCTATGCCGCTGAAATCGTTGAATGCCGGGTCATTCATTGGATATTCCTGAAAGTTGTTGCCGTCCGTGTCCATCTGGAGGATAGCCCGGTTTGTGACTAGAGTCAGTGTGCTACCGGAGACACAAAGGCCGCGCAGATAGTGGTATGGCGCGCCAGGGACCTCGAAAGAACCGATCACATTGCCCTGAGTGTCAGTCTCGTAGACTATGTCCAATTTGCTGAAGTCGTCCCGGTCGTCGACCATGAACAGGTGGCCTGAGGCCGGGTCGTAGTCAATGCCGCTTATGACTTCGCCGAATTCAAAGGAGGAGGCGGAGTAGTCCATGCCGTTCACGTGGGCCATCTGCGGGGCCATAACCACTACCTTCCAAGGGTCATTGTAGAGACGTCCGGTGAGGTAGTAGGTCCCTGTGCCGGGGTCGACAGCCACGCTGGTAAGCCGGCTGATGCGAGAGGGAAAATCTGGCCCCAGAAGCCACACCGGTTCACCTGATACAGATCCTCCAGTGGTGATTTCAAACAGGTTGTCCGAGCTGTCGTCCACGACCAGCAGGGTGCCGCTGGACGGATCGAAGTCAATGCCGGCCGGCTGGCTACAGCCAAGAGCGGGGGTATCGATGACCTCTAGCTCGTTGAAACCGGCGTCGGTGACATAAATCCCTTGTCCTCCGCGGGAAATGTAGTAGTTGTTGCTGGCCGGATCGCAGGCTATGCCGCTGAAATCGTTGAATGCCGGGTCATTCATTGGATATTCCTGAAAGTTGTTGCCGTCCGTGTCCATCTGGAGGATAGCCCGGTTTGTGACTAGAGTCAGTGTGCTACCGGAGACACAAAGGCCGCGCAGATAGTGGTATGGCGCGCCAGGGACCTCGAAAGAGCTGATCACATTGCCCTGAGTGTCAGTCTCGTAGACTATGTCCGTTTTGCTGAAGTCGTCCCGGTCGTCGACCATGAACAGGTGACCTGAGGCCGGGTCGTAGTCAATGCCGCTTATGACTTCGCCGAATTCAAAAGATGTCACGGCATAGTCGACACCGCCAAAGGTGACTCCTGCAGCATATAGAGTGCCAGACAACAGAATACTCACAACAACGAAGCTCATGACCCTGAAGAAAATTGCTGTATGAGTTTTCATTTTATAGCCCTCCTTCATTCTTTCTTATCTTCCCCACTGAATATTAAAATCAGAATATTTCTCGCCCCCCCAAAAAAAATTGATTGAATCCTCATTCACAACACGCAATAATTATACCATATCTCCAACTCACTGATTTTCTATGTATTTTCAAAAAGGCCCGATCCTAAACCTTGCCTTGTGTAAAATTTTCCGACACCCCAAAAAAACAACAAACCTTGCCACAAATCTTAACAACATGCTGTAATCATTAATAAATAAGATTTTTACAGAGAACAACACGAAGAATTCAGAAAAAGAATCCACCCAGAATGGTGTCGGAATATTTTACACATTCTGGCCAATATTCCCTGGCTAACGACGATTTAAGAACGATTCCGCCTGCAGATATTCCCACCAACCACCCTGAAACAATGCCCACAATTCTCACTCCCACCTTACGATCGCCTTATAGACCTCACTTACTGTAAAATTTTCCGACAGCGGCCGATAATGGCAGCCTCACCACAAACCAGGCTCCGCCTTCCGACATGTTTAGGGCACCACCAAGGATTGGCTTTTCTCGGCACCCTCTTTTTTGCGTATAGTTACATTTTGTGATTCGCAGAAGGGGGTTTTTAAGGCAGCCCACAAACTATGACAATATAGATATTTTGTCATGGTTTGTGGACCAGGCTGTTTTCTGGCATTATCCCGGTGCAAAAAAAAGGGAAGCTGATGCGTGATTATGTTTCCGCTGGGCCTTAGCGTATATTCTCGCAGCAATCTTCGCGACACCCTTATGTGACTAATCCCAAAGAATTGACAATTTTTGTCACTTTCCCCTTGACATTGAGTAATTCTCCTTCAGAATAAAAAAGAGGAGCGTTTTCCACCGAAAATTGATTTTGTGCTGGATAGGCCGGAAATCCCGATGCGAATTAAACTGGTGTGGTGGGTTAAACGTTCTCGTTAGATAATGTCGGGTTCTACCCAACAAAGGTACTAAATGCGACATAGGACTGGGATCCGATCGGTTCACCCGTGCCGTTGCCGTTGGTAATCCGAGAGAGTTCACTCAGGCCGAAAAAGAAGCGCAAGAGATCGCCGAAGCCTGCAACCGCTTGATCAAGAACTGCATCATCTGCAGGAACTATCTCTACCTGTCCCAGAAACTTGCGCAAACAGAGACCAAGGAGAGAAAAGACCGTCTTCTGGCAGCTATCATCACCCATTCCGTGGTCTCGTGGGCGCACATCAATCTGCTGGGAGAATACGATTAGACGAGCTGGAGTTTGGGAGGGCGTAAAGTTTAAAAAAACACAACCAGATAGGGACTTATGGTAATTCTTGTGTCGCATTTGGTACCTTTGTTGGATAGAACCCAATAGGCTCCATTTAATGTTATCCCCAAAAAAGTGATTAGGCTAAGGCGTATATGCGCAACTAAAAGGGCCACAGAGGAGGAGATTACACCATGAAAAGGGTAAGTTCTTGGTACGGTAGTGTTGTTATGATCGTAGCGTTAGCTGCATTTGGATTGCTGACCATGGCGGGGGTTGCCACCTCGAAACTGTATGCGGCAGACGATTACAACAAAAACCAGATGTGCGAGCCCTTGGTGACGCTTCCAGGCGATGACTCTGCTCATCCCAATGATGACCCCGACAATCCCACTATAGATCTATGCAGATGAATTGATACTATTTTAAGCCAATTCTTGAGCACCCATCTTTAAATCTTCTGTCCCAAAATGGTTTTCCTCGACAAGAAGTCATATCATTATCCCAATTTGATTGATTGAAATAACGATAGTATATCCTGTTTCAAGCCATTTCATCAAGTATCAATTCATCTGCATGTATCTATAGAGCATCTTTTCCGTTGACAGAAAGGTATAACAGTTATATGTTTATTAGCATGCGATTCAAGTTCGACAGGAGAAAGAGTGAAAAATTAAAAAGAGATCCACGACGAAGAATTGACTTTGATGAAGTTCAGGAGATTTGGAATCATTATCATTATGTTGACCGTCGATCGGATGACCCTGAACAGTTTCGTGTAATAGGCCGGGTAAAAGGCAAACTGTACTCTGTCATCTATGAAGAGAGGGAAGATAAGAATGGTGAATACTATCATCTTATTACCCTCTGGAAGGCAACCAAACAAGAGGAAAAACTATATGAAGAAAACAGCTAAGAAAAAGTCTCCGAGCGGAGATGAAATTGCCGAACTGGCAATGAAAGGAGAGAATGTTTCGAGGTTTTTTACAAATGACGGTGAGATGAGACCTCCTATCCAAAGAGTTAATGTTGATTTCACTCGCGATATGTTGAAAGAGTTGGACGACATAGCAAAACAATTGAACATTAGCCGGCAAGCGGTCATAAAATCGTATCTTCGCCGGGCATTGGACCAACATTATCTATCCAAACAAGCTTCACAATAGGCCCAACGGAAACATAGCTGTGATAAGGGTGCCACCCAGATTGCTGCAAAAATGGGA
>PQXE01000084.1 GCA_003194495.1 Deltaproteobacteria bacterium | reverse complement strand
ATAAAGGAGCTATTATTATGAAGCTTTAGCCAGGAACCCCGGCTAAGGGGCTCCTGGCCTTGTTGTATCTTGTTGATATTCCAATATATTTTTTCTTGCCTACGTCTTAGCCTGACGGCTATGGGGTTTCGGGGTTGGGCTCTCAGTTACCGGCTACAGAATTGCCATGCTGGTATCCGGGGCCTTGGCCCTCGTATTGTCAGATCATATAGGCTGGCAAAACACGTATATTCTAATGGCAGGTATCATGGCATTGGGAATTATTGGAACTGTTGCGGGTCTGGAGCCAAGGCTTTCGCTTTCGCCGCCCGGGAGCATGGCTGAAGCGATTTCCGGCCCTTTAAAGGAATTCTTTTCAAGGCCGGCGCCCATTTCCATTTTAGTACTTATTGTACTTTACAAGCTTGGGGATGCCTTTGCCGGCACTTTGACTACTGCTTTTCTTATCCGCGGAGTTGGTTTTAGTCCTACTGACGTAGGGACAATAAACAAGGGGTTTGGTCTCGTCGCCACTATTGGGGGTGCCCTGTTAGGGGGAGGACTCATGGTAAAGATCGGACTCTTCGGCTCGCTCATGTTTTTTGGGATATTGCAGGCAGTATCCAATCTTTCCTTCATGGTGCTTGCCTGGATCGGCAAGAGCTACTGTGCAATGATTGGCGCAGTTGGTTTTGAAAATCTATCAGGGGGCATGGGTACAGCAGCTTTTGTGGTCTTTCTTATGGCACTCTGTAACCATCGTTTTACAGCAACCCAGTATGCCCTGTTATCAGCCCTTGCTTCATTGGGGAGGGTCTTTGTCGGGCCACCATCAGGATTTTTGGTCAACTGGGTGGGATGGCCGCAGTTTTTTTTTATCACAACCTTGGTGGCCCTTCCCGGACTGATACTTCTTTGGTGGATGAAGCAGCAGGTGGAGGGATTGATGATTGTTGATTGATGATTGTTGATTGCAATACCTCTTGGGCCAAGCGCAATGCGTCGATATTTTTAAATTTAGGGGGGTATGACAGCAGAATTTTCCACCTTGTGCGGTTAGAGTTTCATGGATAAAATGTCATAAGTGCTAAGTTGTTTTTTCACCGGATGGACTAATGAACATCGAATGGGAAAAGCTGAAGAAACAGATTTATGATCTGGAAAAAAAACTGCTAATTATTGCAGGAGACTGTATATCAGTATACTTCAGCCTTTAACCTAAATGGCTAACATACAGAAATGCAGTTGAATGTTCGGTATTGGATATTCGTTTTTCATTCGATGTTGGACGTTCATCTTTCAAAACAGGGTTGACATAATGACCAGGGGCATTTATTTTGCTCTCCGTCATTACATAACGGTCCCATCGTCTAGGGGTCTAGGACGCTGGCCTCTCACGCCGGAAACAGGGGTTCGATTCCCCTTGGGACCGCCATAATAAAATCAATAACTTACAGTACTTTCGCAGCCCCTTATTGTTACCCTGAAATTTCATACCCCACAGCATACCCCACAAAAAGACGTGCAATTTGCAGATATGGGTGTGCGCTCATAATGCAGTTTTGGCAAGTGTTTGAGAGTGCCATCTGTGAAGAAGATAAAAGAACTTAGGCCCGGCTTGATACCTCCGGATAACAGGTATATTTCCTTATTTTATAACCGTTCACGGGATTACAACGCCCGTTTTACCGCAACCCACCGAGCTGTAAGCGTTTACAAGGCGTACTGGTACGCAGACGTACTCCCTGTATTTCAAGTAGCCCGACAACAAAGCAGATGCGGTGCCCTGTGAACGCTTACAGTAAATAAAAGGGTGGGGAACTACTTTATTCACAAAAACAGTGTATATTAAAGGCTTGCGTTTAAATTATTTCATCAAAATAACATTGTCACAGAAACTACGGCACAGATATGGATCGGAAGCTTTTTAGAAACAAAATAGGCAAAGATCAAGCAGGTTTCTGGAAGGATCTACTAAGACACTCTTTTCTGCCTGTGATACGCCAACGCGGGGAGTATTATGCCGAGCGGGGCAAGGCAATACTGAAAGAAGTCTCGCAGGAAAGGATTTTAGCTACAGTCCAGGGCTCAAAGCTCTATACAGCGACAGTAATTGACAGACATTCAAGAGACGGCAAAATTCAGGTTTCCTGCACCTGTCCCTTTTTTCAACAGGGTTTCCCATGCAAACACCTGTGGGCAACCATAGTTGAAGCAGACAGGGTCTTGGCTGAAGGAGGGATGCCGGCACTTTCCGGCGATGGCAAACATAAAAAGGACCGGCCTAAGGAAAAGATCGATTGGCGGACACTGCTTACAGATACCCTCTGGCAAGGAAAACCGCTAACAACTCCATGGCTGGATGGTTCCAGCAAGTTCGTCTTGTGTTACGACCTGAACGTTACTTCGATGGCCATAGAGGTATCTGCCTTTGAAAGGTACCTTAGAAAGGACGGTACACTGGGAAGAGAACGGAAACTTCAGGCAGCTACCATAGAACACAGGGGTCTTCCCAAGGTGGATCGTGCCATAATTGCTATGCTGGACAATGTGTCCGGAAAAATTCCAAAAAATAATTTTTTTCGACATTACCAGCCGAATTACAAAGATTTTACAGACCTTGCCTTAGAACCAAGAGACATTGAACTCGTCCTGCCTCTGCTGGCTGAGACAAAGCGTTGCAGAGTGTTTCACCCAGCCAAAAAACAACTGGCAAATCCCCTCTATAAGGCAGTCCCGTCTGCTGCACTGCTGGAGCTGGCAGCAGAACAAAAAACCAAAAAGAAAAAAAAGGGGTTTAATCTCGTGCCATCAGTAAGGCTGAAACCGGACGGCAAAGACGTGCCGCTTTCGAATATCCCTGTTTTTTTTCATACCTCGCCGGTGCTTTTCATATATGACGGGTATCTTTACGAGTTGCCGGGACCCAGCCTTTCGTGGATAAAGGCTGCTCTGGAATCAGAGAAGACGGAAATATCCCCAAAAGACATCCGGGACCTTTTGGTCCAGGCAGAATCCCTTCCGGACAACCCCCAAATTCGTCTGCCAAAGGAGATAGCACCCAAAACCATACAAGATTTATTTCCAAAACCATTGCTTATAGTGGAGCTTGAGAAAGATCTCTTACTGGCCCAGGTTTTTATGAACTATGAAGATTTGGAAATAGACTGGCATGATCCAAGACCCTCTGTGCTGGATACTGAAAGATGGCAACGGGTAAAACGAAATAAAGATGCCGAATCCGAGATCCTAATGGGACTATTTGACAAAGGATTTCGACAAGAGGACCAGCTATTTCAAAGAGATATTAAAGGTACGGCCGAAGTCCTTTCAGAATTGACAGAAGATGGTTGGATGGTCCAGGGACAAAATAGACAGCCTTTCAGGGGAGGTCGCATCACAGAACTAAGTATCTCATCCGGTATAGACTGGTTTGATTTGGAAGGCGGAATATCCTTTGGAGAACATGTAGTCTCGTTGCCAAGGGCCATTAAGGCATTTCTAAGGGGAGAACAGACGGTTAAGCTTGGTGACGGAAGCACAGGGCTTCTTCCCGAAAAGTGGCTTTCCCGCAACCTGCCGGTACTTGAACTGAGTGCTGCGTCGGGACAAAAAAATCGCGGCAAAACGCTCAGGTTTCCATCGACCCAGGCCTTGATCCTGGACGTTCTGCTGGAAGAGAATGAAGTCGAGTCCGTTGACCAGCGTTTCCTTGAGATAAAAAATGCACTGAAAAATTTCTCAGGAATTGAAGGTGTCCCCGTTCCTGCCGGTTTCAAAGGAGTCCTTCGGCCGTACCAGGATGATGCCTTGGGCTGGTTTGCTTTTTTAAAGAAGTTCAGTTTTGGAGGCATACTCGCTGATGATATGGGGCTCGGCAAGACAGTACAGGTCCTTGCATGGCTCGCAGGAGAGATGGAAAACAGAAAACAAGGGCCATCCCTTGTAGTAAGTCCGACATCTGTCCTGTTTAACTGGCAGGCGGAAGCAAAGCGTTTTGTCCCTGATTTAAAAATACTGGCCTATGCAGGGAACAATCGTTTAGACCTGATTAAAGAGATAGACCAAGCTGATCTGGTAATCACCACCTATGGTCTGGTGAGACGAGATATAGAGACTCTTAAAGATTTGCAGTTCAATTATATTATTCTGGATGAAAGCCAGGCGATCAAAAATTCCAACTCCCAGACTGCCAAAGCAGTGCGGCTGCTCAGGGCCGGGCACAGGCTGTGTCTGACCGGCACACCGATAGAAAACAACGTGGGGGAGCTTTGGTCCCAGATGGAATTCCTAAATCCCAGACTCCTAGGTTCCAGGGCGGTCTTTGACAGGAGGTTTGCAAAACCTATAGCCCAGGGAGATAAAACAGCCAGGGATATCCTTAAAAAAATGGTAAAGGCTTTTCTCCTCAGGCGCAACAAAGAAACCGTAGCCAAAGAAATCCAGGGAAAAATGGAGCATGTAATACTCTGTCCCATGACAGATGGACAGGCCAGGGTTTATTCCCGGGTTCGGGACCACTATCGCGCTTCAATATTGGCAACCATAGAACAGCAGGGACTCAACAGGAGCCGCATAAAGATACTGGAGGGACTCCTCAGGCTTCGCCAAGCGGCCAACCACCCTGCCCTTATCGGAGAGGATAGCGCAGGATCAGGCAAGCTGGACAATCTCATGACATTGATAAAAGAGGCTATTTCCTGTGGACATAAAGCCTTGGTCTTTTCCCAATTCACCAAAATGCTGAGCCTGATCCGTCGCTCCCTGGATGATGCCGGCATAATATATGAGTACCTTGATGGGAGGACGCCCCAGGCAAGACGTAAAGACAGGGTACGCTGTTTTCAAGACAACGAAGATATAAAACTTTTCCTTATCAGCCTTAAGGCTGGCGGCCTGGGGCTTAATCTCACAGCAGCGGATTATGTATTTATTGTAGATCCGTGGTGGAACCCGGCAGTTGAACTTCAGGCGGTCGATCGAACCCACCGTATCGGACAGGACAAAAAAGTATTTACGTATCGCTTCATTACAGCCGAAACAGTAGAAGAGAAAGTCCTTGCTTTGCAGAAGAAAAAGCGGGAACTGGTCAGCGCCATACTGAGCGGTGGGCAGGACATGCTACGGCAGTTGTCCAGAGAGGATCTGGATCTACTGTTCTCGTAATTACACCGGCAGACGGTTCAGAATTGCAAAAGGAGACAGCCTATCAATCCCGGCCAAATATAATGAACACGCCTCTGAATAATAATGACAGGCATTGCCCTTTCAGCAAAGAACTATGCCCTGGGATCTGTATCTATGCCAATATACTGAAAAATATTAGTTTAGGCCTGATTGCATTTGACACCAAAGAAAAAACCGTTGTTTTTCAGAACAAAACTGCCATTGACATGTTCGAAACAATTACTCCTAAAGATTACAAAGCACTCAGTGCCATTCTTCTTCCTGAACAGATAGAAAATATTCACATAGAGGATATTCCATCTCAAAAGACACTGAGGTATGGCGGCAGGCTCTTGGGTTATTCGGTTTATACCGTCTCTAACAGATATCTCTGGATATTCATAATGGACATTCTTAAGTCCTTAAAAAGTTTCAATATGTTTGAAAGATTGCATATCTGTAATGTGGACCTGCCATCCTTTATGGAAAAATTTCTACCTTTAGTGAAAAACGATCTTGAGAAAAAAAATATTAAGATCAAAACCATATTCTCGCCGGATGTTAAATATACTCATGTTGATCTCAGGACACTTCAGCAGGTGATGTTGAATATCATGATTAATGCTTATGATGCCCTTAATGATTCTGAAAAACCGGAAATTGTCATAACGATAAAAAAAGGGGAAGGCCTGATATGGATAAACATTATGGACAACGGATGTGGTATGACTTGGGAACAACAAAGAAATCTCTTCAGACCTTTTTATACTTCTAAGTCGCAAGGTACAGGCCTTGGGCTAACACTCACAAAAAAAATGCTGGCTCAAATGAACGGAAATATATTCATCAGCAGTGTAAAAAACAAAGGTACTACCGTAACAATATCTATTCCGGAAGGTCAGGATAATAGTAGCGAAACCGCCTGATTTTTCAGTCAAGGGGGTCAGGGGGTCAAGGCGGTAATGGGGAAGGCATGAGAATACAGTTCGTTGTTCGTAGTTCGTAGAACAGTTGATTCGTGAGTTCTGAATGGAAAAAGCATGGAAATAGAACGATAGAGCAATCAACAATCAACAATCCAATAGGGAAACCCAAGCATGAAAAATGTCTTGATAGTAGACGACGAAAAAGTTTTCCTGCTCAGTCTTTCAGACGGTCTCAAGTCATATTCTGATGAATTCAATGTCTTGATAGCCTTTAACGGAAAGGAAGCTGTCAAAATCTTCTGATTATAACGGATTTGGGGGAGGACCTCGAAAACCTTTCAAAGAAGCTGATATCAAGAGGTTTTGTAGCCAGTTGTCATGATAGCGAAATCGGTTAAGTCGTTCTGCCGGACTTTGGAAACCGTTATGTTTCTTGATCGTAGTTGGGTTTGAGGGAGCAAAGTTAAGAAGCAAGGCCCATGCCCTTATACTCAGTTCTGAGGAAGCAAGGGAACCGTGAAAATATTGGGTACTGAAAAGATGCCGATTCATTCTTTGCATCAGTCGATCTAACATATTGCTTGTCCTGTGAGCACCAGGAAAATCATAAGCTATTGAGAAGGAAGGAATATTATTGCGAAACCTTTCAAGTTTATCCACAATATAGGAAGGAATTGAAGCTTTTTTGGTCCATTCACAAAGTCGCCTTACGCGCTGGGAGAAAGAGGCTTTGCTTTCAGCCTGGTAACAATCCCATAACTTGGTAACCACCTGATCATAAATATCCTTGAACTTCTTTTTTGATCG
>PQXE01000083.1 GCA_003194495.1 Deltaproteobacteria bacterium | reverse complement strand
CTCTTTTACTAAACATTGCCAAGACGTCAAAAGCTGCGCATAACTCTACATACTGAGAATTGTCGTGAGAAGTATTTTTGTGCTCATATTTTGCAGCTTACCTTGGTTTTTGAATAGGATACCGTTTTACCGCAAACCCACCGAACTGTAAGCGTTTACAGGGTGCTGCAGATGCGAGGCGTACGGGTACGCAGACGTACTCCCTTCAAGTGCCCGGCAACAAAGCAAATGCGGTGCCTTGTGAACGCTTACAAGCCTCTTGCGCTGCCATGCGGAGTAAAGCATTGACTATTGCTATTGCCACAGCACTACCACCTTTTCGCCCCAGGGCCGTAATGTAGGGAACATCTTGCTTCAGCAGAAGTTCCTTGGACTCAGCAGCGTTTACAAATCCTACAGGTACGCCGATTACTAGGTCCGGCCTGAACTGTCCTGAGGATACCAGTTCTATAATCCGCAAGAGGGCGGTTGGGGCATTGCCGATTGCCACAATCCCCACATCATCCCGCACCCCAATGTTCATAGCAGCTTTGGCTTTGGTACAACCAAGGTCTTTTGCCATCTCTATGCACTCCTTGGTTTTAATAGGAACCACCACTTTTACGCCTAAGGATTTTATTATGCCGGGACTTATGCCGGCAGCTACCATTCCAACATCCACGAGTATGGATCTACCTGCCAGTAATGCCTTTATCCCATTTTTTATTGCAGCAGGATGAAACCTGACATTTTCAGCAAAATCAAAATCGGCCGTGGCGTGAATAATCCTGTAAACCACGGGGAGTTCCTGGTCATTGAAGGTGGTAGGACCCAGTTCCTGAGCGATGATTTCCATACTTCTGGCCTCAATCTCATCCCCGGAAAGACCGGTCACTACTTCTACACCGCCATTTTCAGCCCTCATTTTTCTATCCCTTCCCTTGCCCTCACTCCCTTGCTGAAATAGTGTTTTATCATTCGCGCTTCTGTTACCAGATCGGCTCGCTCCATTATTTCTTTAGTCGCCCATTTTCCGGTAAGTATGAGTTCTACATCTTGATGCCGTTTTTCCAAAAGGCTTATTACGCCTTCCAGCGAGATGACCCCAAAGTGAACAGCTACGTTTATTTCATCAAGTACGATCAGGTCATATTTTCCCTCTTCCATGACCTGCATTATTTCACTGAGGCCGGCCCGGGCCATTTCCATCTCTTTCTCAGATGGTTCGCCTCTTATGAACCTGCCTGAGCCGTATTGACGAATGGTGACTTGGTCTCCAAGCTTTTTAAGGGCCTTTATTTCACTGAATTCGCCATGCTTCAGAAACTGGGCGAATAATACCCTCCAGCCGGCTCCAACCGCCCGGAGGACCAGCCCAAGAGCGGCAGTAGTCTTTCCCTTTCCGTCCCCGGTATAGACGTGGACATAACGCGCTTCTTTCTGCAAGTGGCTCCTTATGGAAAAATCGGGCTCAATATATGAAACGGCAGCATTAATGTGTTCTTGACCAGGTCTATCATAGCCCCGCCTACTGCATCCGGTGACAGGACCGTGACCTTCGGATCATTTATTTGTCCCTTGATTTTTACCGGAAATGCTACGATTGTCGCGTCCTTTCCTCCTATGGCCTTTCCCAGTAAAGGTACCTTTGAGACAATGGTGTCTATGGTCTTCAATGGAGCTACCAGTACGGTCATGTCTGCATTCATGTCGTCCAGATCAATTTTCCCTCTACCAAAGAGGTTTAACCCTTTTCCTTTGATTATAGCATGATCAATAATCAGATTATTGTCCTTTATGATGCCCTTAATATCCATTTGTGAAAAAGGAAAGCCTTCAGTAAAAAGATCCGGAAGTCCATTTTTGGAAAAAAGGTCTATAACGTTAAGAACGCTGAATATCTTGGAAAGCAGTGTCATACGTCTGATTATGCCGTTGGTGGATCGGAGTTCAACAGTGCCCCGCTGCCAGTTGCCGGGTGTTCCTTCAATGTTTGCATTAAAGACAACTGGACCCTCTAATATGTTTTTGTCATGGCCGAGGCATGAAAGCACGTCTTGGAAAAGCCCCTTTTTTTCGTAATCAGTAGAAATGACCAGATTGGTCAGGTCAGGGCCAGGTCCTGAACGCCAGGTGCCGGTGGTATTGAGGCCGCAGATTGTTCCGGAGGATACAGAGATGGCTGTTTTCCCCTTAGGTAAGAGTTTCACCTGACCTGTGAGGGGTTGCCAGACATAGTCAGTGACTTTTTGGTCTTTATCGGGAATGGCAGTTTCTTTTATGCTTGTGTATTTAAAGCTGTCCAGCTTGAAGTTGATTCTGCCTGTAAGAGAAAGGGGAGAATGGGGAGAATTTGGTGATTTGGTGATTTGGTGATTTGGTGATTTGGGAGTAGGTGCAAGGTCGGGGGAAGGCTGTTTTTCTTTGTATGTATCAATGAATCCGGAGAGATTTTTCCAGGAAAGGGAATCGGATTTCAGATCAAGGTCCAGATCAATATTATGCTTTGAGAATGAGGCCCGTCCTTTACACATTACGGATTTGCCATTTATCCCCAAAGAGAGTTTCTCTATGTCTGTCCATGAGTTGTGTCCCTGCAGGTCGGCATATTTGACAACTATCGGCTCTGCAACTCCCCAGTGCCAGTTTAGTCCAGATGCCTCTATAGGGCCCTTAAGCCGGGCGGAACTCGTATCTTCCAGAAAAAAACTCAGGTTGCATGAGCCCTTTATATGGCCTGATAATATTTTGTTCTTTTCCAGGATTTTGTCCAGCGTGTCTCCTTTCAGGCATCCTTCCCAATTCAACAGTAAATTCTTCCCGGGTAACCGTTCACACTCCCTGGCAGCCGATAGGCTTTTGCAGGGTTTCAGCCGCGGACTGATTGCGCCAAAAGGTGTATTCTCAACGGATTGTGCTTTGAAACCCGAAAAAGGCTGTTGGCTGTCAGGGGTGGGGCGAATAATTACCTTTCCGGGAGCCTGTAGCAAATTCAGAGAAAGGCTCGCCTTTTCCGCTGGAGCAATAATAGTAAGGTCTTTTATAGAGAGTTCCTTTGGACTGGAGCTGATATCCAGTTTTACCTTTATGGCCTTCTTATTCTCTATATCTGAGATGATCTCTCCCTTTACGTAAGTCTTTTTGGGGTCCCATGCAACTTTTAAATGGTTCAGGGTGCAAGGTGTGCCGGGAAAATATAGGGCGGGTATCCAATCCTTTGCCTTTACCCATTGGGAAATACCTTCTCTTGCGGTCCCGCTCAGATCGAGCCGGCCCTGCCAGTCTTGCCATTTTTTGTGTTTAAGATATCCGTTTAAGCTCATCGGCTGGTCTGAAAGGCGCATCTTGCAACTGGATATTCGAACATTTTCCTGATCAGCCTGTGCAGAGGCCTGTTCGATGCTGGATGGTCCGGGAAGCAATGGGCTGTGGAAATCAAGGCCTTTTGTGTCGGCCGTTATGCTGTATTTCCAGTTCAGAGGTTTTCTCACGGGTCCTTTAAGCCATGCGTCCGTTACTTCCAAAGGACCGTCAATTGAAAGGAGTACTTTGGAAAGGACTTCTTGCAGCACTGGATAGCGCTTCAGCTCTGCAAAAAGAGGGCCTGAGTCCAGGGAGGTATTAAGCCTTCTGATGTCGAGAATAACCTCATCTTCCCATTTTACTGATCCCTCAGTTTCGTGAATAGAATTGGGACCGACCACCCCCTGAACATTGCTCCAGTTCACTTCGTCAGGAAGGACCTGGAGTTGGCCTTTCTTGATCCTGATGGGCCATGTAATCCGCTTGTAATCTGCCGTTCCATCAATGCTCGACACATCTACTCTCACTGAAATATTTTTTAATCTGTCACCCAGGATAAGACGACCTGAGGTCTTGCCCCGGACATTGCTGAATTTGGCCAGCTCATTCCTGAACCCTTGATGACGCACCAATCTGTGTAAAAGAGGCGGAAGTTTTGAAAGATCTGCATCCAGGTCCATATCCAATTTGAAGACCTTGTCTTCACCAACAAGGCCCAGTGCAAGAGAGCCATTTGTGCCCAGGGATTCGCCCAGTCTGGCTGAGAGATTCTGTCCTGTCAGTATCCCGTCTCTGATCTCGATCTGGCCCGAAGCCTTTTTGAGGTCCAAATCCACATTTGGAACGTGTATCGGCGCTTTATCCACGTCGGCTGTGATGGTCATGGCCTTTAGTTCTCGAAAGCGTGGTACAGTTCCCTTAAAAAAATACGCCGCCGCTCCGGCCTTTCCTCCCAGGACTATGCTGCACACCAGGTCGGCCACCTCATGCCTGCCGAACAGGGCAAGGACTTTTTCTCTAACTCCTGAAAGATCTACTTCCTTTGCCTTGAGGTCGATGAGCCAGATGGCATCATCAGTAAGAGCCGCCTGTCGTCTTTCTATCACCCCAGATAAGGTAAGTCCTGGGTCTGTAAGCTCCAATGCATTTACCGACACGTGAATCTGTTGCCCCTGTTTTTTAAAACTCAGGTCTGTATAGCCGAATGAAAACAGCATTTCTTTGTCGTGTGACTCGACTTTTAGACAAGGGAAATCCCCTTTTACTGCGGCCTTTATATCGTCAAGACCGGTCCCTGTTATGGCAGCCTTTACGTTTACATCTGAGTCTAAGGGCTTAACCGGGATCTTGTTCAGGGAAGTAAGGAGAATTTCGTGCGGCTTGAAGTCTTGGCAGTTTATTTTTAGCTTGTAGGAATTTTTTGACGGTATAAAATGGCCTTTGGTCTCCAGGCTTTTGGCATAAGGTGGTGTGCATTTTAGAAATGCATCAACCCTGTCAGGTCCTATATCTATCTTGGCCTCTATATTTGAAAAATTAAGGTTATCGGTATGCTGGAGCTGTCCTGGAAAAACGCCTTCCGGATCTAAAGCAAGACCACCATTTTTTATAACAAGTGTGACTGAAAGAGAGGGTAATGACCAAGACTCTTTGTCGGCAGACGGAGCCAGGGATTTGAGATGGAGATTCGGATTGTCGAAAACCACACGGCTCATTCCAGGCCGACCACGAAAAAGGCCCAGCCAGTCCGGGAAAAGCAAGATCTTCGGAATCTCTGCATCTAACTGGTTATTGGAAACCAGGACGTCGGTGAGCACTATGCGGGGAAGGGGAAACCACTGCCAGGAGATAGCCTTGATGTCAATATTACTGTCCAGTCGATGGGTAATCTCATAGGTTATCCTGGAGCGGACCTGTTCCAACTTCAAAACGTATGGGGTGAGAAACACAAGTAGCCCAACGATCGCAAGAACAGAGATAAAGATTTTAGCAGCGCGCGCTTTTTTCATTTATGATTTTAAGTGGTGAATTTTGATTTTTTGTCAGAGATATCTGCTACCAGCAAATTCAGGTTGTCAAGTTTTTCAAAATCTTTACGGATCAGCAGTGCCTTTAAATTTGAAAGGGCAGGTGAGACATAAGGCTTAAAGAAGACTTTTCCCTTTTTAAGATAGAGGTATGAATATGCACCTAATGCCTGCATAGTACGAAGAAGGGCAAGCAGGTAAAATTCCCTTTCAAACACGGCTTTATCCAGGGCAATATTCAGGGCATCAAGCTCGTCGAGATAGAATTCTAAAAGTTCAGACCAAATAGTCTTGGGTAGTGATACATAAGGATCCAGGAGCAACGCGGCAACGTCATAACCCAAGGGACCCAGGCGACCGCCCTGAAAATCAATAATCCTCAAGGCCCCGTTCCAGACCAAAATATTGCGGGACTGAAAATCCCGATGTAAAAAATACTCCTTATTGTCAATTATATCTACTTGAAGTGCCAGCCTTGTAAGCTCATATTCAAGCTCTGGTGTTTTGCTGCCGCCCATGAGGTCTTCAACAAAGTATTGCAAAAAGTAAAAGGCTTCTCGTTCCCTGGCCAGTTTACTGTCATAATATTCTGAGTCATAGCACCATTTGCGGTTGAATTCCCGGCAGCCATATACCTGCATCCTTGCCAGTAGAGAAAGGGCCTGCCGGTAAAGCCTTTTGACCTGTGACCATTTTTTTTGGGAGATTAGTGCCAGGATTTCTGTCTGTAAATGCCTGTCTCCCAAATATTCCACCACAATAACTCCGGTATTTTTGTTAAAAGCATATATTTTCGGAACCGGAATTCCGGCCCTGGCCAGATGATTCCCAATATCAACATAACTATAGGTTTCGGAAGTACCTACATCCCCTGGAGAAGGTTCAATTACCAAGGCAGGTTTGTCCTTCCACCGGACCTTGAAAAATCGCCTGTCAGATCCATCAGAAGAGAGAGGTGTGGCAAGTGGTGGTTTCAAGGTTAGGTATTATTTGTAAACCTCGTGTTTTTAGTAGCAGAACAATTTCAAATTAATTGAGTTTGAAGTGCCTAAAATTCCTGTTATTCCCAGCTCTCCAATATTACAAGTCGTATGTACAACTACTATGTTCTTTTTCGGTAAAATCGTCAATAATGTGGAAAATAAATGTAAGTGAATGGAAAATGAAGTAATTATCAGCGTGCACTGTCAGGACTGCGGCATAGGAAAAGTGTTGGAGCACAGTGATGTGAAAACAACAATGATGTAATCAATCATTCACTCCCCCCTGACAGCCAACAGCCTTTTCCGGATTTCAAAGCACAATCCATTGAGAATACGCCTTTTGGTGCAACCTTGTCCGCGGTTGAAACCCTGCAAAAGCCTGTCGGCTGCCAGGGAGTGTGAACGGTTACACAATGATGTATACTCATACAATCAAAAGCTTGGCAAAAAAAGAGGCAAAAAAAGGGCATCCTTCATATAGGCATAAAAGTAGTTTACACTTTTCGACGAAGGTTTTTAGGACAAACCTATAGAGTCAATCAAAGTGCCTTTTCTTTATGCGGATACTTTAAAGAAAAATTATTGGGTA
>PQXE01000008.1:59938-91043 GCA_003194495.1 Deltaproteobacteria bacterium | reverse complement strand
GTCCCATTTCTATGGTTCTTTGTGCTACAATTGTCACAATGAATCGTATGCGAGGAAAAATACTGTGTTCCATCTAATGGAATCAATAAGGTATTGTTGATGGAACGAAACATGTCCAGATAACCTAGGGTATAGAGTCCATCAAGAATATAGGAAAATACGGGAAACACATAAGATGGGTGCACTTCATCGAGTAAATCTCTGATGTGATTGTCACTTGGAATCTGGTACATTCCGAACAGGGTCTGAGCGTTATTTTGCCCCTTCTTTTCCTGCATAGCCTTTTGAAATGCAAGGAAGGATGGACTCTGAGTAAAAAAAATTGAAAAAGCTCCTGCCGCTGCGTCTTCGATACTGTAACGGGTATTATTACCAATGCGCTTATCTGGAAATTCCTTTATCACAGAACGAAAATAGTCTACCAGTTTGTCAAATGTGAAAAGCTTGGGATCAGATTTGGAGCGACGCATAGATTTACCTTCCTTTTAGATATAATATGTGGTGGCAATTCACCTTTATCAGAAATGAAAGCTTCTGTCTATAGCGCAGGCGCTTTATTTTTTAGAATAAACAGATTAACGAATTTTGAAATATAGCCTAAGATTTGGGGAACGTGTCCTTATAAAACCGGGCTAAAGCCAAAATTAGAATTGCTGTCTCATTCATTCTGTTCTTGACAAAAATGAGGAGTTGTAATAAAAAGATCTACGTTGCAATGTCTTCGCTTTGGGGGGATTACCTGATACTACAGCATCATTATGATTAGATTTTTTTTGACTCCAATTGTTGAGAGAATTAGGGGGTGGTAGGCTGTATAGTTAATTTTCCGGAATTAGTGAAGATATATTGATCTTTTACAAATAACATAAAAGGAGACAAAAACAAATGGCATTAGTACCACCACATGGAGGAAAGGGTTTAGTTTGCAGTCTACTTACCGGTTCGGACTTAGATGCAGAAAAGCAAAAGGCCGCTGGGCTTAAGAAGATTCCAATTTCGGCCCAAGCAAAAGGCGACCTGATTATGATGGGTATCGGCGGTTTCAGCCCCTTGGAGGGTTTCATGACCAAGGCTGACTGGAAGGGAGTTTGTGAAAAAATGCTTCTTTCCGACGGTACGTTTTGGCCGGTCCCGGTAATGCTCACTGCTTCCAAGGACGATGCAGACGAAATCAATATTGGCGACGAGATTGCCTTGGAGCGTGAAGGCGAAATTTACGCCACTATGAAGGTCACTGAAAAATACGAGATGACCGAAGAAGATAAGAAATGGGAATCAGAGCTGGTCTATAAGGGCGAGGGCGAGGATAGCCAGGGTGACTTTATGAAGACCGCCCTTGAGGATCATCCGGGCGTACAGATGGTTATGGCACGCAAGGAAATGTGCCTGGCCGGTCCTGTCAAGGTCCTTTCCGAGGGTGAGTATCCGACCGAGTATAAGGACATTTATCTCCGGCCTGCCCAGACCCGCGAAATATTTGAGGAAAAAGGCTGGAGCACGATCGCCGCTCTGCAGCTCAGAAACCCCATGCATCGTTCGCATGAGTATCTGTGCAAAATCGCGGTTGAGGTATGTGACGGTGTTATCATCCATTCCCTGATCGGAAACCTGAAAGCAGGTGATATCCCGGCCAGTGTACGCGTAAAATGCATCGACACCTTGGTCAATGGGTATTTTGTCAAGGATAACGTGGTACAGGGCGGGTATCCGCTGGATATGCGTTATGCCGGTCCTCGTGAGGCCCTGCTACACGCCACCTTCCGCCAGAATTACGGCGTGAGCAGAATGATCATCGGCCGCGACCACGCCGGTGTGGGTGACTTCTACGGGATGTTCGAGGCCCAGGACATTTTTGACAGGATGCCGTATGCGACCTATGAAGAAGCGTGCGCGGTGCCTGGTAAGGCCCTGCTCTGCCAGCCGCTCAAGATCGATTGGACCTTCTATTGCTTTAAGTGCGACGGCATGGCCAGCATGCGTACCTGCCCGCATGGCAAGGACGACCGCGTTATCTTGAGCGGGACCAAGCTGCGCAAGATGCTCTCCGATGGTTCAGCTATTCCGGATCACTTTGGCCGCAACGAGGTTCTCGATATCCTCCGCGGGTATTACGAAGGCCTGACCGAAAAGGTCGAGATCAAGATGCAGAAGGCTGCTTCCGGCGAAGCTATGTAATAGCTGTTAAGGATTGCTTTAGCCGAACATATAAAGGGAGGTGATGGATTCAGCACCTCCCTTTTTTATTGTGGAAATATTTTAGAGTGTTGCAAGAGGCTCATACCGTTTGAAGCGAAGTTATCAGGGCTTCAGCCATTTTGAGGTTTTCCTGAGTGGTGATCTTGAAGTTGCTTGGGTTGCCTTCAACTACGCCCACGGCAATTCCTGAGACCTCCAGGAGGCCTGCTTCGTCAGTAACCTTTATACCCTTTACTTCTGCCAGTTTGTGAGCTGATCGCAAATCTTCCTTTCTGCAGACCTGGGGCGTTTGGGCCAGATAGAGACGGCTCCGGTCCTGGCTCCTGATAATTAATCCGTCTTCATCAACCACTTTTACCGTATCCCGAACAGGAACGGCAAGGATGGCAGCTCCTACCTCTTGGGCCATGAAACACACAGTCTCTATCTGTGTTGGGGTCACAAGGGGCCTTGCAGCATCGTGTACCGCCACCCACTCAACTCCAGGGTCTACCGCATCCAATCCTGCTTTTACGGATTCCTGCCTGGTTGACCCTCCCGGCACTACCTGGACCTCGACCCTGTGGACCCATTTCTTTGTTATTTCAATAACAGAACCCTCGTCTGAATGCGGCGCCACTACTATCAGTTCATTTATAAGGCTTGATCTGTCAAATGCCTCAAGGCACCAGGCAAGAACAGGACGTCCTCCCAAAACGAAAAACTGTTTTGGAATACTTGCACCAAAACGAATACCAGCACCGGCTGCCACAATAATCGCCGAGATTTTCATAGTATTCCCCTGTTACGGAAACATCTTCCCCGGATTCAGGATATTCCTGGGATCAAATACCTTTTTTATACCCCTCATGATCTCAAGGCCTTTCTTATCTATCTCCATTTGAATAAAAGGTCTTTTTGTAAGACCAACGCCATGCTCACCTGAAATAGTCCCTCCAAGTGACAGGGTTGCTTCCATGACTTCCATTACAGCGGCCTCTCCCCTGAGCTTTTCTTCCCTGTCACTCAGGTCAAGCAAGAGATTTACATGAAGATTTCCATCACCTGCGTGGCCAAAACTGAGAATTGTGATCTGGTTTTTCCTGCCTATTTTTTCCAGTTCACTTATCATCTCCGGCAGACAGCTCCTTGGGACGCATATATCTTCATTCACTTTGTCAGGGAATCCAAGGGTCCTGATAGAAGGGGCCAGGCCCTGTCTGGCAGACCAGAAGGCCTTTGCTTGATCCTTGGACTTTGCCACATGTGTGTCAGTTGCCCCGCAGTTCTTGCAGGAGTTCTTCACTGCCTCAAGTTGCCTCGGAATAGATTCCCTGACACCATCCACTTCAATAAGCAGCATGGCATCGGCCCTTTCAGGTATTGCAACCGGAAGCTGGTCTGATATCAATTCAATACTCATCTTATCAAGGAATTCCGCGCATCTGGGCAGAATACTTGATTCAAAGAGACTTACCACTGTATTTGAGGCTGATTTTGTATCCGGGAAAAACGCAATAAGTGTGCCCACTGCTTCCGGTCCGGGTATGAGCTTCAGGGTGATCCCGGTCACGACACCCAGCATGCCCTCAGAACCTACCACCAGTCTTGTAAGATCGTATCCCACCACCCCTTTTGCCGTCCGGGTACCTGTGTGGATCACACTCCCGTCGGCAAGCACCAACTCAAGGGCCATTACATAGTCCCTGGTAACACCGTATTTTACCGCCCTTGGTCCTCCGGCACCAGTGGACACGTTTCCTCCGATCGTGCAAAAACGCATGCTCGCAGGGTCCGGGGGATAAAACAGCCCGTGTCGTGACACTTCTTCTTGCAACTTTCCTGTAACGACTCCGGGTTCTACCAGGGCGGTGAGGTCCCCGGGGTTGATGGATACTATCCGGTCCATCCTGGTAAGACAGAGCGCAAGTCCCCCGTCAATCGGGACGGACGCCCCTGTAGTACCTGTCCCGGCACCCCTGGGGAATACTGCCAAGCCTTCATGATTTGCAAGGGAAAGTACCTGAGAGACTTCTTCTGTAGATCCCGGAAGAACTACGGCCTCCGGCAGGGAGCTAATGCTGCTGGCATCATAGGAATAGCACTTCAGGTCAGCAGGATCTGTGGAAAAATTCTCAGGCCCCACAATTTCCAAAATCTGTCGAACCAGAGTCTTTTTCATTATTGGAGAAGTTCAGAGTTACTGACTTTCAGTTCTGCCACTGTTGTTTTTCCAGTTGTTTGATCAGAAATTCTATCTGGTGCCTGAGCTTAACAGACTCATCCATCTGTTGCTTTATACGGTTAACAGAGTGCAATACAGTGGCATGATCACGGCTGAATTCTCTCCCGATTGCCTCAAGAGAAGACTCGGTATAGCGGCGGGCAAGATACATGCCCACTTGTCTCGGCCGTGCGATAGACCTCTTTCTGGATTTTGAGCAGATCTCATCCCTGCTCAACTGGAAATGACGGCAGATCATTTTCCTTATATCCACGACAGTAATTGCCTCAGGTTCTCCGACCAGGTCTTTAATTACTTCTCGAGCCAGGTCCATATCAACAGGCTGTCTGAGTAGCGAGGACTTGGTCACAAGCCCGATTACCGCCCCTTCGATCCGCCTGACATCGCCCTTCAGGTGCCGGGCAAGAAAATCAACTATCTCTTCTTTAAGACATATTCCATGATTCTTGGCCTTACGTCCAATAATTTTTTTCCTGGTAGACAGATCCGGGGGATTTATGGAGGTGATAAGCCCACTGGCCAGTCTTGATCGCAGTTGATCGTTTACACTGTGTATCTGCCTCGGGAGTTGACTTCCGGTGAAAATTATTGTCTTTCCCTCGTCCATAAGGGGATCAAGGGCCAGGGCCAGTTCTGCCTGGGTCCTTTCTCTCCCCGCAAAGGAATGGACCTCTTCAAGGAGCAGAACGTCACAATCCTTTTGATAGCGACTCACAAAGGCTTCCATTTGCCCGTTTTTTATTGATTTTACGACCTGGGTGGTGAAATCATTGGCTGTAAGATAGCGAAGTCTCGTATCCGGTGTCTCTTCAAGTATTTTTTGCCCCACTGCCTGGGTAAGATGGCTTTTCCCGAGTCCTGCCTCAGAGTGCAGGTAAATTACATTATTGTGATTATCCCCTCCGTTAGCTGTGGCCCAACAAGCTGAAAAGGCATAACGATTACTGTCCCCAACCACAAACTCATTAAAAGTATAGCGTTCACAGAACCTGGGCCTCGGCACCTCACTTGGAGCGAAGTTTGGAAGGTGTAGCTGACCCCGTGCAGCCTCTTTTGCGATTTCGGCAGGAGAAAGCCTTATTTTCCAGGAATGTCCCTTTTGAATAAGTGCCTCCTTCAGCATGGGCAAATAATGCTCCTGGACCCAGGAAACAAAAAACTGATTGGGGCAATGGATAATAATAGTGTCGCCATCTGTTCCCCCATAGGTCAAAGGGGCAATCCACACCCGGTAGCTTCCTTCAGGTATCCTGAGACGAAGAACTTTTTTTAGACCTTGCCAGACGTTTTCCATTTCTGATGACCTAACGCAATTGCGACCTTTAATTCCTTTTCGGAAGTTCATTATCCTAACTACAGACTAATTTTAACAAGGGACGAATCTGATTTCACCCAATCAGCATGAAAATGGGTATAACCCACTGCAACTCTTGATCAATTTGTTTGAAAGGACTTTTTTATTCTAAGGTGTTGAACTTAGCCGCCCACAGCGGGACTTTTCCGGCAGGATAAACAGGATTATTATTTATCCTGTTGACCCTGTCATCAAAATGGAAAATTCTATATTTTGAACAAATGAATATCGATTTTTGACAAATATCGTAATTCTGGTTTAGTTCATAATGAAGCTATATACTGCTGTCAAAGTGGAGAAAGGGAGATTTTTCTTAAGTCAGTACATGAGTTATCAACAAGGGGCTATCTTATGAATTTTTTGTTACTTTTTTTGACAACTTGCGTAACATACGGAGAAGATAAGGTTTTTGTTGTCTGTAAAAATTCGTATAATTCTCGTAAGTTCTCCAGTTGAACACGATTTTTCAACAGCTTTTTCAAACAACTGGAGCTTACTTATTCTTCAATTTTCATCCAATTTTTAGAATCTTCTATCTACAGACTTTTTTTATGAATGAAGCTGTTCTTGTAATACCTTTCTTGTTTTGGCATAGTGGTAAAATGGAATTCCTTGACAGAGAAAGGTGCCTGGCTCTCCTGCAAGAGCATCAAGTACCCGAACACATAGTGTCCCACAGTCTCAGAGTGGCCCAGGTGGGGATGTTTATTTCAGCTCATCTCAAAATGGCAGGTGAAGATCTTGATATCGGCTTGGTGGAGGCAGGTGGCCTTCTCCATGATATAACCAAGATGGACTCTGTTCATACAAGGCAGAATCATGCCCTGTCGGCCTTCAAATTGCTTGAGTCTCTGGGGTATCATGCGGTGGCGGATATAGCTCGTCAACACGTGCGTCTCGACCGGAACCTTAGACATGATCCAGTAATAACCGAGGCATTACTTGTGAACTATGCAGATAAGCGTGTGAAGCATACATCCATAGTCACATTATCAGAGAGGTTTGAGGACCTGTTAATACGTTATGGAACCACTCCTGAGCGCAAGGAAATGATCAGGAAGCTTCATGATGAAATAGAGGAAATTGAGTTCTTTATTTTCACAAAGCTGGATATCGGACCCGCCAGGTTGAATGACCTGAATGTCCTTGACCCGGCAGCCGGAATAAATTTAGAAAGGATCTATGGATAGGAATTTTATAATTTTTTTACTTATTAGAAAGGGGTAATCATGTCTCATAAACTCAGTTTTTTTGGTCATTCAGCCTTTAGAATAGTGACGGAACAGGATTTGAAGATATGGATTGATCCATGGCTGGACAATCCTCAAGCCGCAGGCAAGCCTGACTCACTGGATGCCGATCTTATTCTTATTACTCATGCCCATGAAGATCACATGGGAAACTGCCTGAGCATGGCCAGATCATCTGCCACTGAAGTAGTGGCGATCCACGAAATACAGCAATATCTTCTTATCAAGGGACTTCCAAACGTAACAGGTATGAATATCGGAGGTACCTATATCACAAAAGGAGTTGCAATCACCATGGTACCCGCGCTTCACAGCTCTTCGTTCCAGGAGGGCGATGAGATCCTCTATGGCGGAGAGGCCGCAGGCTTTGTGATTCGCCTTGAAAACGGACTCATTCTTTACCATGCAGGAGACACCGGCTTGTTTGGTGATATGGCCCTGATAGGAGGGATGTATCGGCCTGAAATTACCATGGTCCCCATAGGTAACCACTATACAATGGGACCCAGAGAAGCCGCCTGTGCCTGCAAATTCATCAGGGCACAGAAAGTCATTCCTATGCACTATGGCTCCTTCCCTGCTCTTACAGGCACTGTAGAGGAATTCAGCAAGGAACTCGCGTCCCAGCAAGTTGATACTGAGTTAGTAGAGCTAAAGCCGGGTGAGAGTATGTCTATGTAGCTTGCTCTCAGGAGTCCGCGTACTGAGTTTCCCAGATATATTGCACGGGCCTCCTTTAGATCATCCGGATAGAGCACCTGCTCTCCGGCTTTGCCCTGTTCTACAAGGTCCTGACGAAAGGTGCCGTTTAAGAGTCCGCTGGATACAGGAGGGGTGACGAGTTTACCATCAATCTCCAAAAATATATTACTGATTGTCCCTTCGGTAAGCTCACCGCGCTCATTTGCAAATACACAGTCAAAAAAACCGCAGGTCTTGGCCCTCTGGTACTCTTCCATATATAGGGACCTGTATGTGGTTTTGTGATATAAAAAGGGATCTTGAGAATCAACTGTCTTTAGCGACAGGTCAAAACAAACCTGCTTTTCCTGTGCTGATAGCACAGAGGCTGAAATATATACAGAACCATCTCTTCCCAGCAACATGCGGACCCGATGGGATTTTGGTTTTGAGTACAGGCCCTTTGCAAATTCAGCTAACTTCCTTCTCACCTTTTCCTGGTCCAGGTAAAAAGCAAAATAATGGGCAGAGCGCTCAAGTCTTTCAAGGTGTCTTTCAAGCAGGAAGTAACCCTCGCCCTGCTCTCCCCTTTCAGGGTCCCACCTCATGGTCTCTATAAGGGAAAAATCCTCCCTTGATCCACTTTTTTTAGTAGAGGATAGGCGAGGAGAATTTGTCAGAAATTCGGCCTTAAGTCTACACTCATCATATTCCTTTTCAGGATCTGAATCTATTGTTATTCCGCTTCCAATCCCGATCTCTCCGGATTCTCCGTCCAGGACCACTGTCCTGATAGCCACATTCAGGACTGCTTTTCTCCGGGGGGAGATAAATCCTATGGCGCCTGTGTATACGCCCCTTGGAGAAGACTCGATCTCAGAGATGATCTCCATTGTCCGGATCTTTGGCGCACCGGTCACAGACCCGCATGGAAACAGGGCATTAAAGATCTTATGCCAGGAAGTATCCGGATGAATTTCCCCCTCTACTCTGGATATCATCTGAAAAAGGGTCTTATAGCGCTCAACAGTAAAAATCTCCGGTACCCGGACCGTTCCGGGAAGAGAAAGCCTCCCTATATCGTTTCGAAGCAGATCAACAATCATGATATTCTCTGCCCGGTTCTTGGGATCGTTGGCCAGAAAACGTGCCAGCTCACAATCTTCGTCTATTGTCCTTCCCCTCTTTAATGTACCCTTCATGGGTCTGGACCAAATTTTTTGTCCTTCCAGGCGAAAGAAGAGTTCCGGGGAAAGGGAAAGGAGCCATTTTTTCCTGTTGCGTATCACAGCCCCGTAAGAAACAGACTGCCTGGCCCTGAGTGCCAAATAAAGATCAGATGGCAGACCGGTATATTTAAATCTTCCTCTTAAGGTATAGTTGACCTGATAGGTGTGACCACGGGCTATATAGTCCTTTACGCAGTCTATGGCCTTAATGTATTGGTCCTTTGTTACCTCCAGTTCCAGAGGCCCTAAATTATCCTGGATATCCGGAATATTGTTTAAGGGACAAATATGGGCATCAGACCGATGAATCCATGTCTTCGGGTTTTCGAATACACCGAGCCATACCATGGGAATCTTGGGTCCGGGCGTATCCAAAAGGTGCCATAATTTGGGCTCAAGGGCGTATCCCCACTCATAGGCCCACCATCCAGCCAAATAATATCCCCTGTCAAGGGCCGTTTCCATGGATTTGTAAAGAGGCTTCAGATCATCAAGGCCGTATGCAGTGAGGATTTTTATTGGATTTACAAAGAGGTATGAGGTATTTTCCTCTCCAGCGACCCTTGAAGTTTCAAGAAATACAAAGCAATCTGTGTTATTAAGCCCTTCTAAGATACGTGCAGCATCCAAGGGATAGGGCCTTCCGGTGACATAGGGTGGATTCATAATCGAATTCTTGCTGTAATAATTTCAGACTTCGCAGGCGCGAGAGGAAACCTTCCATTTTTTTGGACGGGTAATTTTGATGACAATGCCATGGGATTAACATCTATAATTAATATTTTTACCCTTGACAATCATCTCTATTTCTTTTAGATGTCCAGTGCCTTTCATTCAGAGAGGACAATTGTCTTTTGCAGTTAGAAATGGAGTATATTGTATGGCAACGCCTCTTCCAAAGGTAAGCGAAATTGAACGTAAATGGTATGTTGTGGACGCCAGTGATAAAATCCTGGGCCGATTGGCAACTCAAATTGCCACAAGACTGAGGGGAAAGCACAAACCTATCTTCACCCCTCATCTGGATACTGGTGACTTTATTATAATAGTAAATGCAGACAAAGTCAGGCTTACCGGTCAAAAGCTGGATAAAAAATTATATTACAGACATTCAGGCTATCTTGGAAGCATGAAGGCGGTTACTGCTCGCAAATTATTGGAGACAAAGCCGGAAAAAGTTATTCAACTGGCGGTTAAACGCATGTTACCCAAAAGTCGCCTGGGACGCAGCCAGCTCAAGAAACTTAAAATCTATGCCGGCCCACAGCATCCACATCAGGCCCAGGTCCCAGAACAGCTTCAGCTAAACAGCTAAACTAACGACCCCTTTAAGGATATCGGCAATATGGAACAAACACGCCACTATGCCACCGGCAAAAGAAAGACTGCTGTAGCCCGCGTATGGATATACCCCGGTGAAGGTAGAATGACGGCTAACGGCAAGCCCTTTGATGAATACTTTGATGTAGATACCGCCCGTCTTATTACAGAACAGCCCTTTGCTATTACAAATACGCTCGGCAAATTCGATGCCATGATCAAAGTCAAGGGTGGCGGGAAAAGCAGCCAGTTCGAGGCAGTCCGCCATGGTGTAGCCTGTGCGCTTCTGCTGGTCGATGAAGGATATCGAATTCCCTTAAAGAAGGCAGGTCTCCTTTCCAGGGACGCCAGAAAAAAAGAGCGCAAAAAATATGGACTCGCAGGAGCCAGAAAACGTTATCAGTATTCCAAGCGCTAGACTCATGGGAAAAGTTTAGGCACTTATCCCGAAACAATGTTACGCATAGCAATAGTAGGAGGGTCCGGTTATACTGGAATTGAACTCCTGCGTATCCTGAAACTCCACCCACAGGCAAATGTGGTTGCAGTGACCTCACGAAAATATGCAGGCCATCCTGTGGAGGAGGTCTTTCCCTCACTGCATGGCTACAATGATCTTGTTTTCACAGAACCTGATGTCATTCACCTGAGCAAATCCGCTGAATGGATATTTACAGCAGTCCCACATAAGGCTGCCATGTCGGTTGTCCCGCAATTTTTTGACGCAGGATGCAGGATCATAGATCTTTCAGCTGATTTTCGTCTGAGGGACCGCCGGACCTATGAAATCTGGTATCAGGCCCATACTGCCCCTGAACAGCTTGATAAGGCAGTATATGGACTGCCTGAAATTTACAGAAAAGATATTGCATCAGCGCAACTTGTAGCAAACCCCGGCTGCTACCCAACCAGTGCGATCCTCCCTCTTGTCCCATTGCTTCATTCGGGAATAATCAGCTCTCAAGGGATAATAGCGGATTCAAAATCCGGAGCCAGCGGGGCCGGCCGAGGCCTCTCCATGGGAACCCTTTTTTGCGAAGTCAACGAGGGACTCAAGGCATATAAAGTGGCTGAACACCGTCACATGCCTGAGATAGAACAAGAACTTTCCGTAGCAGCAGGCAAACCCGTGGCCATGACCTTTATCCCGCATCTGATTCCAATGACCCGTGGCATCCTCACCACGACCTATGCCCAACTTACCAAGGAAATATCCACAGACAAGGTCCTTGTTGTCATAAAGGAATTCTACAAAGATTCTCCCTTTGTGCGTGTACTCCCGGAAGGCACTTTCCCCGACATATCCTATGTGAGGGGAAGCAACTTTTGCGATATCGGAGTAAAGGCAGACGGGCGCACCAATACACTTATCCTTATATCCGCCATAGATAATCTGATAAAAGGTGCCTCAGGACAGGCTGTCCAGAACCTCAATATAATGGCTGGTCTGGACGAATCTCTGGGCCTGGACACAATACCACTCTGTCCTTAGACCATGGACCTTTCAGACCAATCCCGCCCTCCATCCAGAAACATAAAGCTTACCATCCAATACAATGGGACAAAGTATCATGGCTGGCAAAGGCAGATCGGCCGGATAAGCATTCAAGAAGTCATCCAGGCTGCCATTGAAAAGATGACAGGTGAGCAGGTCTGCCTGATCGGCTCAGGAAGAACTGATGCCGGGGTACACGCCCTGGCCCAGGTAGCAAATTTTCATACTGATTCAAAAATACCCCTTGAAGGATTTCTAAAGGGTCTGAACAGTCTGTTGCCGGAGGATATAGCTATACTGGCCATATCCGAGGTTTCTCCTGACTTTCACTCAATCCGGAACTCAATCTGTAAAGTATACAGCTATCACATCCTGGTTTCGGATACCAAGATTCCCTTTTGGAATGAGAGGGCATGGCTGCTAAACCGGTCGCTGGACATCCATTCCATGGAAACAGCACTTCCCCCACTCATAGGCACCCATGACTTCAGTGCCTTTAAGGCCAGCGGAAGCAACGCAAAAACAGGTATCCGCACCATATACTTGTGTGAAATCAAGCCGGTAACCCGGGAAATATTCCCTCCATCCGGAGGACTGCACTATATGTTTACTATTGCCGCTGACGGCTTCCTCCGTTATATGGTCAGGAATATTGTGGGGCTTTTGGTGCAAATCGGTCTTGGAACAAGATCTTATGAAGATATGGCCAATGTGATTGCCTCTAAGGACCGTTCTTCAGCCGGTCCAACCGCCCCACCACAGGGTCTGTATCTTAAACAAGTCTATTATGATAAATCCGAAATTCCGTTCATTATTAATTTGAGCTATTAGCCTTTAGCTGTTAGCGATTAGCGGTTAATTTGCTGCTGTTTTCCAAATAGGTTACTAACAGCTAAAAGCTAATGGCTAACAGCTAAACGCTCAATTCCGTTATTAATGATTAATGATCATCGAAAGGAGTAACAATAAATGTCCTGGACGTTACCACTTGCAGAACGTGTACGAAATCTCAAGCCGTCACCCACACTTGCAGTAGATACAAAGGCCAAGACCCTTAAAGCACAAGGAGTCGACATAATAAATCTGTCAGCAGGAGAACCGGATTTTGATACTCCTGAGCATATAAAAGAAGCTGCCATAAAGGCCATCCGGGATGGATTCACAAAATATACGCCGGTAGGTGGTATCCTTGAGCTGAAGGAGGCTATAGGGGCCAAAATAGAACAGGACTATAGCCTGATATACAGACCTGAACAAATCATGGTCTCAACCGGAGGAAAACAGGTCCTGTACAATGTAGCTCAGGCCATTCTGGACCCGGGGGACGAAGTCATAATTCCAGTACCCTACTGGGTCTCTTATCCTGCAATGGTTGAGCTTGCAGGAGGCAAGGTCAAGTTCCTTCCAAGCGACCCTGACAAGGACTTTGCCCTGGATCTGGCGGCACTGGGCTCCATGTTAACATCCAAAACCAAGGCCATAATCCTTAACAGCCCTTCAAATCCCACCGGTGCCGTCTATAGCAGAGATGACCTTAAGACCGTAGCTGAGCTGGCGGTGGAACATAATTTTGTAGTAATCACTGACGACATCTATGATCAAATCCGCTTTGGCAGCGAAGGTCCGGAGAATATTGCTTCTGTAGTCCCTGAGGCACAGGATCACGTGGTGGTGGTAAACGGCGTGTCAAAGACGTATGCCATGACCGGCTGGCGCATAGGCTATCTCGCAGGCCCGGAGGCTGTAGTAAAGGCTGCAACCAAGATACAGAGCCAGAGCACTTCCAATCCCAACTCAATAGCCCAAAAGGCCACTTTAGCCGCACTGACCGGCCCTCAAGACGGTGTGTTGAAGATGAAACAGGCCTTTTTCGAGAGAAAAAATTACATTATGGAAAGACTCAGGGCCATTCCTGGAATTTCGTGTGTAGAACCCAAAGGGGCCTTTTATGTATTTCCTGATCTTTCATTTTATTATGGGAAAGAGGCATCAGGCCAAAAAATCAATGGATCGCTGGACATGGCTGACTACCTGTTGGAAAAGGCCCGAATTGCCGGAGTGCCGGGCGTTGCCTTTGGAGACGACCGCTTTATGCGATTTTCCTATGCTACAGACCTGAGCATAATCCAGGAGGGGATGGACAGGCTGGAGGCGGCGTTAGGCGAGCTTGTCTCATAATAGCCAGGAAGTAGCCGTTCATAGTATACTCCATGAATCAGCCGGACTGGTCTGAACATATCTTCAGGATCGAGGGTCTCCCCATGGAAGTCCTCAAGTTTCATGCCGGTTACGTCACTTCGGCCCCGGTGGAGCTACCGCCCTTTGCAGGTGGCGTATTCCGGGGCCTCTTCGGCCGGGTGCTCAAAGAACGCCATTGTCCCTTTCCTGAAGAGGTCTGCCCTGGAGAGGCCTGTCCCCGTCAGGAGGACTGCCTGTACAGCTTCCTTTTCGAGACCCCGCTTACTGCCGCGATGCGTGAGGCCCTTCCCCCATCGTACCACTGGGCCCGCGCCCAGGCCCCACCCGATCATCATTAATCCCCGGAATAGCGGTGGCCGGCTCATAGCCGGAACGCGAATCGATCTTGAGATCACACTCATGGGCCGGGCCATTGCCCGCCTGGTCGAGATCCTGGCTGCCTTTCAGGCGTGCTCCGGCCGGAGCATCGGTCAGGAGGGAGCCTCACCCTCGCCGATCGCCTTTACGGAAGCCCAACCCCTTGCGTATCGTCCTCTTGCCGTGCCTCATTCAAGCCAGGCATGGCGTATTGCCTGGAAGACCCCGCTCCAGGTCCCATTCAGGCCGGATCGGTCCACTATCTCATTTGAGAGACTTCTGTCCTCCATGATCAGCAAGACCAGGATGTGCTGCTACTACCACCAGGACCAGGCCCTTGATGTGGACTACTATGCCCTCAGAGACAAGGCCCGGTCCGTAGTAATCGAGCACGAGGATCTTCACCTGGTCAAGGCCTTTTATCGCTCCTCCAGGCATGGAGAGAGCGTAAACCTCTCCGGCCTTGTCGGCTCGGTGACATGCCGCAGCTCCGGTACTATTGCGCCATTCATTCCATTTCTCCAGTTTGCCTCTGCATGTCATTGCGGGAAAAAAGGCATCTACGGCATGGGAGAAATGACAATCGAGGATCTGGACCCGACGCCCTCTGTTCGGCGTACCGTCACCGGGTCCGTCCATTTTTCCAAGCCCTGCTTTCCGCGCTGTCTGCCCTCTGATCAACTTGCGCTCATGATCGATTCCTTGCCCCGTGCCTGGGAGTTGATCCGGAAAAAGGGAGCAAGGGGCGGTATCGACCAGGTCGCGGTAGACGACTTTGCCCTCAAAGCGGATCAACACCTGTCACACCTCAAGGGCCTTCTGACCGGGCATCGCTACTGTCCGGAGGCCCAAGTCATTTTCCATATCCCCAAAAACGTACGGGAGACCCGGGAAATCCGGCTCCTTACAGTGGCTGACAAGGTCGTGCAGCAGGCTTTTCGCCTTGCTCTGGAGCCCTGTATTGACGCCCGGTTCCATGACTTCAGCTATGGCTACCGTCCTGGACGGGGCATACGTCGGGCCATCCACCGGCTCAGGCACGAACTCAGCCTTCACGGGCCTTATGCTATCTCAGTGGATATTGACGACTTTTTCGATACTCTCGACCATTCGACTCTGCTGGAAATCGCACGGAGTGCAGGAATGGAAGACGAGGTGCTGCGAATCCTGGAGATGTGGATCAGTATCGGAGGCATCGCACGCCGGACCTACTGGAAGGACCACACCGAGGGGATTTCCCAGGGATCTGTTGTATCACCCCTTCTGGCAAACATGTACTTGCATCCTTTTGACCAATTCACTGTCGATGAGGGCATGACCATGGTCCGCTATGCAGACGACTGGGTGGCTGTGGCTCAGACCATTGAGGCATGCGAGGAAATCCTGGCAAAGATCAGCGCATATCTTGGGCAGGCCCTTCATATGACCATCAATCCCCCGTCGCCGCCCCTACACTTCCAGGAGCAGGGGGTGGAGTTTCTGGGTACCTGGATCCGGGGTGACTGGATCGCCATGGCCCCGGCAAAACTCGCCAAGAAACGGGCCTTTTTGAAAGAGCTCGTCCGGGGAGACGCCCCTCTGGAAGAAAAGCTACATATCCTGCGTGACAAAGTAGGGCACTGGCGACGCTACTACCGGAATTTACTCTCTCCGGCCCCGGCAGAGGAGATGGACTTCCTCTTGATCGAGACCCTGAAGCAGCTTATTACCAACACCGACAAGGCAGAGCGCAAGGCCATCACCCCATTACCACTGTTCCGGGACCACGACCAGGCCGAGCTCTTGCGTATCCAAAAGACCATCCTTTCAGCCCCCCGGATTCAAGCACCACCGGCGGGTACGCCGGTCACGGCCAAGACCGCTGTCAAGCGGGTCCGCCGCTCCACCAAGCGGGCCTTGGACCTGCAGGGTGAGATAGTTATTGACCGGCCCGGCGTCGTGCTCGGCAAGACCCAGAAAAAGATCACCCTACGTTTCAAGGGCGAGAAGATACACGAGGCCCCTATCCGCGGCCTAAGGCAGATCCTTATCATGTCGCGGGGCGTCTCGATCTCCTCGGACCTGATCCGCCTGGCTGCGCAACGCAACATAGCCATTGATTATATTGACTATAACGGAAGGCCCTATGCCAGGCTGACCACGCCGAGCTTTCCCAGGCAGGAGACAGGCCGTTGCCAGCTCGCAGCCTACACCAACGGCCGCGGCGCCTGTTTGATACGGAAGCTCGTGCTCGGCAAGGTCAATAATCAGTTCGCACTGCTCAAGTACTTCAACAAGTATCGCAAGAACCAGGAGGCCTTCTCCCAGGCTTTCGCAACGGCGGCCACCCGCCTAGAATCGATTATCAAGACTATGAAATCCGAACCTATAAGCGAGCTCAATGCCGAGCAGGCCCGAAGCGCGGCATGGGAGAGCCAGGCCGCAATCAGCTACTGGCAGGTGATCCGTCAGATGAGCATAGGGTTTGAAGGCCGGGAGCGCAAAGGGGCCCAGGACAAGGTCAACGTCATGCTCAACTATGGCTACGGTATACTCTACGGCAGGCTCTGGTGGGGAATCACCCTGGCCGGCCTGCACCCGACTATCAGCTACCTCCACCAGGGCCGCAGGGACGACCCGACGCTGGTCTATGACCTTATCGAGGAGTTCAGGGCGCCGGTGGTGGATCGCACAGTCTTTGCACTGTGCTCCAAGAAGGCCCTAATCAATGTCAGTGACCAGGGCATCCTCGACAAGGATTCACGCCTTCGCCTGAGTGAGGCTGTGCTCAAAAGGCTGCATACAGTGGTGGATTTCCGCGGCCAGGAAAAGACCCTCATGGGCATAATTGTCCATCAGGCCAGGGCCGTTGCCCGGTTCCTGAGACAAGAGGCCGGGGATTATGTCCCATTCAGCGCCAAGTGGTAGGTACGGAGGACAAAACTCAAGATTCTGTTCAAGGCAAGGCGGGATGAGGTGAAAAAGCGCGGTTTCTCTTTTTATGGTAATTGAGTACAGTGATGTTGGGGGAGAGAGGATCTTGGGGGAGAGGGGATCTTCCCAAAAGGGGATTTTGGGGCCATGGAACTCCAGTGCCTGTTTATCACGAACTTATACGAGCCCTGCGATTAGATTAGGATTAGGGGACAGAGGGAGGAATAAGGTGGTGCAGATAGGCGGCAACGAGACTGTGGGCCATGGCCTGTGCTTTTGGACCCTGTGGTCCGGCGACGGAGGGCAAATGAAATGAGCGTCAGAAAGACTTATTTGTCCAGGAGACAGCCAAAATGTTAAATGCTCGTGAAGTTGAAGCACGAATAAAAGAATGGGAAAGCCAGACCACAGAGGCCACACCTGACGAGGAATTCGAGCTGGTGCGTAGATCCGGTCGCCTCCCTTTTGACATGATGCCTGTAAGGGAGGCTGCGGTTGAAGACCTGAACCTGTTAAAATTCGAGCAGGAACTATTGTCCAAAAGGGTATCTTCCAGCATACTGTCTGCCAACCACCGGTCTCCAGTGGAATGGGCCCTGCACCTGAAGTTCCTGTTTAGAGAGGGAGACCGGCTGGTCCCCACCGTGGCTTCCATCTTACTCTTCGGCAAAAATCCCCAAAGCCTGTTGCCGCAAGCTTCGATTGACTTTATCCGTTTCGAAGGTGATGATCCTTCATTCCCTATTTTAAACAGAAAAGAAATAACAGGAACCATTGATGACCAGATAAAAGCAGCTGTTGAGGCCGTAGAGCATTTCATGATTCATAGCTATCGATTTTCCCGGAAATCCCCGGTCCGTACAGATATTTTTGAATATCCCCTGCAAGCGGTTCGAGAGGCTGTTGCAAATGCAGTCATGCACCGTGATTATGAGATTTCCAGGACAAACGTATCTATAAAGATGTTTGACGACCGCGTTGAAATCATTAGTCCAGGAGGGCTCTATGGCATTGTTACAAGGGATAATTTTGGAACAGGTATCAATGATTATCGAAATCCAGCTCTTGCGGTGAACCTGAACCTGCTGGGGCTTGTTGAAAAGGCCGGCACCGGCATCTTTCTGATCCGACGCCGGATGAAGGAGAACGGCTCTTTTGATCCGGTATTTGACATAGGTGACCGTCATCTCTCAGTCAAATTTCCAGCTCATCCCTACTACTCAGGGGTACGCCTTTACCAGAAAGGTCTGGTCTCATTGGAACAGGGCGATCAGGATCATGCTTCCCGTCTTTTCAAGAAATCAGCTTCAATTTCACCGCATTTTGCAGAGGTCTGGGCGGCCCTGGGACGCCTGGAAGGATTGTATGGAGATATCAACGAGGCTCGAAAGGCCTTTCAGAGGGCAATTGCAGAAAATTCACAGTTTGAGAAGGCATTTCTGGAATGGGGTAAAATAGAAGACCAGGCAGGGAATACCTCCAGAAGTCAAGAAATATTCAGGCAGGGAACCGAAGCCATTCCTGACGGTGTCGCTCTTTGGTATGCATGGGCCTTGCTGGAGAGGAAACTCCACAATTATAAAAAAGCAGTTGGATTACTGCAAAAGGCTGTTTCTCTCCAACCGGATGATTCAAAACTATTGAGAGCGATTGGAGATACTGCCTTTCGTCTAAAAGACTTGGATACCGCGGTTGATTCCCTGCAAAAGGCCCTGCAATATACGGTAAACGACCAGGACAAGGGTCCCATCTTCTTTGAGCTCATGAAAGCGCTTATAAAAGGCAATGCACCACGGAAAAAGGTAAAAGAATGCTTTGATTCTGCTTATTCACTGAATTTCAGGTCGCAAGAGCTGTTTCAGCGGTATCATCGCTATCTTACTGCTAAAGGAGCCCATGCAGAGGCACTGAAAGTGTTGGAGGCGGCCAGAAGTGAAGGGATCAGCATCACATCGGCCTTCCCCCAGGTTTACATAGGCAGGCTCCCTGTAGATTTTTCAAAAGAGAGACTTATCAAAGAAATTAAGGCACTTTTCAGGAAAGAAGGGATTGGAGTTACAAAGGTTTATATTCATCCAACCCGTAGGTTTGGTTTTGTTACAATCCCCTCTGAAGCGGATGCCCAAAAAGCTATTACTGTTCTCAACAAGACTGTTCTTCTGGGAAGATCGATCGTCGTGGACAGGAAGCGATGAACCCGATTCCAGGTGGCCTGGTAACGGAGGATAAAAAAATGAGCGCTAAAGAGACAGCCAGCCTGACGCGTAAACGGGCGGCCTTTGCATACAACGAGGTATCAAGCTGGGGCAGGACTTGGCGGGAAAAGGCAGTAATTCAGGCAAAAGGGCTGCCGATCGCCCTGCGCACCCAAGGGCCTCAACCGCACCATGGAGCCTTAGACTGAAGTTCCCCCAGGGACTCGTAACTATTTGAAATCATTATGCCTGTTACATGACTACAACATAGTTAAGTGCCTGATATTATTAGACCGAGGGGGAAACTTCGGCTTAGAGCTTTCATGCAAACGGCAAAATGAACATGATCAGCTGCAACATCATTTGCGAATTTTGCAGGCGGGCAGGTATTCATTGAGATCATACTGATATTACAGGAAATTCTCCAAAATGTGACCTCAGCCATTTACCTTGGCCATTTTCGCAAATCAATCAGTAAGGTTGTTATGACGGGTTTCTTGCCCTTTTTCAGCCCTTCTGTTGGTCTTCACCAGGACATTTAGGACTTGACGCGCGCCATTGATTCAATATAATTTACCAATGATTGCAAGTTATCCTGATGGTAGATGGTAAATAATGTACTGTGGGACATGGTGTAACGTGCGGAATGTCTTGAGAAAATAATATGGCTTAATCGAACATAAAGTCTGAACGAGTGAGAAAAAAGCAAAAGTCTTATGGATGTCGTACTGTGATATGATCGGTGTTTAAAGCGGCAGTCGAAAAGACGACAGGAAGGTCGCAAGCGAGTTTTTCGCAAATGGCCATAAATGACAAGGTCGTGGCTGATTTGCGAAACTATTTTTTGCTATTTTTAATTGAAATAACAGATTGTTATTGACTAAATTTGGTTTTTAAGGTGTTCTTGGTGCAAGCCAAAATGTGGAATTTGCGTATTTTCAGGCAGTAGCTTTCTCAGCTTAATATGACAGTGATATGATAAGGAAAAGACATAAACCAGGGAATATTGGAGTGAGCGAGGAGGTGAAAATGGCTGAGATATCAAGGGGATGAACAATGCCTTGTATTGACCTAAATTGATGAGCGGTTAGCCTTTAGCGGTTAGCTATTAGTTTAATGGTTATAGAAATTCTGCTATTACAAACTCACCCGTTGGGTGTTATTTCTAATTAACGTAGTACCTTGATTTTTCAAAGCTAAACGCTAATGGCTAACAGCTAATCGCTCAACTTAGGATTGAGTAAGGATTGAAACAATATTTATCAAAGAAGATTTCTCCTTCATTATTGCAAAGTTGAACAATGCCGTGTTAAAGAATAGTTTTATCTTCGTGTCCTTCGTGGTAAAAAAACATGATCAGGAACCCCGAATTATGACCATTCAAAGTATAATTTACTAAACGTTATATGCTTATCCCCCGATCAGATGAGATTATCGTTATTATTGCCAACGATATTTCTTCGAATCGTCGTCGGCAGAAAATAGCCGACATCCTGACGGATTATGGCCAACGAGTGAATAAGAGCGTCTTTGAATGTGCAATTATGCAGAATTTGAGACTATCAAGGCACAGCTCAGGCCGCTGTTTACCGGACGCAAGGACAGGATCGTCTATTACCGGCTATGCCGCCGCTGCTACAGCCGCCGCGAGGAAACCAAAAAAATGCCGCCGGCAGGAAAGGTCCGCATTTTCCGTTAATGAGATCCGCTTCCCGACCCTGCATTTGGCCTTGCTGATGCCAGGATGCCCTGCCGGGCATTCAGGAATGGTCAGGACCACTGTATTGTTGAATACATTGGGATCAAATGGTAGCACTTGACAAATAGTATTACCTCATTCATACTTTTAATATATGAAGACAAGTATTTCCATCCCGGATTCAGTTTTCCAGACTGCAGAAAGAATAGCCAAGCGGCTCCACATATCCCGAAGCCAACTCTATTCTGAAGCAGTATCAGCATATGTGCGTAGATATTGTGATGAATCGATTACCGCTGCCCTGGATGAGATATACAAGACTGAGCATTCGGCTCTTGAACGTGGAATCGAAAAACTCCAGTTTGCCTCTTTGCCTGCTGAGGATTGGGAATGAAGCGTGGGGAGATATGGTGGGCCACTTTACCGGAACCTACTGCAAGCGAGCCCGGATACCGACGACCGGTTCTCATCGTGCAGTCTGATCCATTTAATCGCAGTCGGATTAGCACTGTCATTGCCGCTGTAATAACTTCCAGCATTCGCCTTGCCGCCGCCCCTGGGAACGTTCTTTTGAAACCACAAGATACAGGGCTAAGCAAGGATTCTGTTGTTAATGTGTCTCAGATCATAACAGTCGACAAATCATTTTTGACCGAAAAGATCGGGGTGTTGACTACGCATAAAATGGCAGAGGTTGAAGCTGGTATTCGTTTGGTGTTGGCATTGTAGGTTAAGAGGTGGGCGATGAACAATGCCTTGTATTGTGTACTGAAAAAGACAATACCAACCGCAGTCCTTTTTCCAGCGAGAGCAAAGATAAGTCTCTTGCCCTTTTCAGACCTTCTGATGATCCTCAGCAGGACAATAGTACAACGATATTTGGTGATGATATTTGTTGTTGACGTACTTAATTGATCAATTAATATGTATATATATTTGAGGCATTTGGTATAGTCATCATAAATGGTCTGGGGAAAGTTATGGATATTTTGAATGTTTCTATCGCAGAGGCAAAGAAAAGTTTCAGCCAAATGATAAGGACTTCTGAAGAGAAGAAACAGAGAGTTGTTATCTTGCGCAGAGGGAATCCTGTGGCGATTATTCTTCCATACGGTGAATACCAGAAAAGCAGAAAGGAAGAGGCATTTAAGAAAATCAAGGAGACCGCAGCCATATACCGTACGTCAGGAATAAGTGCCGAGCAGGTATATGAAATTTCCAAAAATGAGCTGGAAGAAAAGAGATGAGAAAATTGGCCCTGGATGCCAGTGTGATTTTGAAGTGGTACCTGCCGGATGAAGAATGCGGCAGGGAGGCGTTCAATATCTTAGAGCAGCATGTGGCTGGAAACGTGGCGCTCTTTGCTCCGGCTATCCTCCCTTTCGAGGTTTTAAATGCCCTTCTGGTGGCCGAAAGAATGGCCCGTATTGCTGGAGAGATAACCAGAAAAGCTTTTTACGCCTTTCTGGAACTGGAGATCGACTTTCAGGATTCCTTTCGTAATTACCAAGACATACTGTCTATGGCCCGCTCTTTTCAAAGGTCAGTTTATGATGCATCCTATTTGTCCTTGGCCAAGAAAAACAATATCGATTTTGTGACGGGCGACAAGCGGCTCTATAATTCGGTAAAAGACAGGCTGAAATGGGTCAAATGGATTGGTGACGTAAAGGAAACATAGTTTCCGGTTGGAACACAGTTTTTGAAGGACTGTATTTGAAAGAACTCGGCCGGATCAATCCCCGATAATGTAAAATTGTAAAACCAATTGATAATCTTTACAAAGAATGACATGTTCGGCTCCTGCTGGAATTCTCTAACATTATCAGGATCCGGCATCGCCGGATCTCAGGTGCTTGCGCAGGATATCAATCAGCAACCCCTGTGGTAAAAGGTCTGTCAACGGCTGCCAGTCCGCCTTGCATGTCTTGCGAGGGGCCTGTTTCATCGGCGGGAGCGGTTCGGGCAGGCCCTGTATTCCCAGCAGGGATGCTAACCCGTGAAGGCCGCCTTTTTCAATCTCCTCGACCTGTCTCTTCAATGACGTAAGATATTCGTAAGCAGCGCGTACCTGGGCAAAGCGCTCAGGCTTAAACTCAGGAGGATAACGCCGGGCCATTTTGCGAAAAGCCCTGTCTATATCCTCTCTGCTTGCCTCCGAATCGATTTGGAGTGTTTTGTAAGCAACCTCAAAATTCATATCTTTACCTTGAACCCCTGAACTCTGAACCCTGAACCTCTGAACGCTCACAACTGATCTATATAGTCGCCTATAACATCCCTCATTTCATCAGAATCCACCCTTGCCTGCACGTCTTTCAGCTTTTTCAGCAACAGTTGCCGCAACTCCCTGTATTGTTTGTTTTTTCTTCGAGGGACAAAATTCCCCATTTCATTAACACAGGAGACAATTTTTTCCCAATGTTCAAAGTCATGCGGGATGCCCGGCAGCACCCGGTACAGGGCCTGACAGGTAAGTTCCCAGGAGGACGCATGCTCGATCCCAAGTATGTTCATAGTCCCCAGGTACACAGCCACCCGCCATTTGACCGGCAGTGACAATTTCTTGAATTCCCGGTCTAATGCGGATTTACGTCTGGTTTTAGGGGTGTTGGTCAGGATTTTAAGGACCCCCATGGCCAGAATTTCCGGGTTGTCATGAAACAGGCGGTGCCCGAACCGAAGCAGGTCGTCAGTCACCTGTTTGGTCTCCTCAATCATCTCATGATGTGGGAACGAATCAGAAAAGCCGGAGAAAATTCCAGTCAAAGGACTATTCATGAATTCACCAAAGGACATCCATTTTGCCAGGATGGTAGAAGCCAGCTTTTGTTCAATTCCCTGCCATTGTTCCTGGACCAATTCCCTGCCAAGTACGATTATGTCTTCCCAGACCTGACAGTATTTTTCATCAATAGTCGACCAGAAAAGGTTGAGCAGAGGCCCTTGCAATTCGTTATAGTTAAGCGTTTTTCCTTTGGCCGACAGGGTCTCTCTGGTGCGGCGGGCAACGACCTTGAGGGAACCGGATAACATCAGGGCTGCATAAGCAGCCAACATCAGTGTTCCATCTTTGGGCAGGTATTTACTCAACGTCAGCCTTATCTCTCCCTGAGTGCCTATGGACTTCATAGGGACATGTTTTACCTGATTTAACCTGGCTAGCACAACCAGGGCTGCCTCACGCCTGTCTTTTTGAGGCAGGTACTCAATGGTCCCGGCGGCACTGTCAAGCGAATCAAGAGTACTGTTAATATTCTGGGATTTGCGGTCCATAAAGAAGTCTGGAAATAGATCCTCCTCAGAGTCTGCCTGAACAGCAAGGTTGTAAAGGCCGATGTCCATCAAAAACCGGTTTTGTGCTGTCAAGGTCTGCCTGTTGCGCTGTTCACAAAGCATGCGGCGGATTTCCTTAAAGTCCCTTTCCTCAACTATGGATTGCCAGTTACTCAAAGCGTTTATTGCCTTTTGTAGATCAACGCGCTCCGTGTCGTTAACATCCATGAGATCTACCAGGATATCGCTATAATCCGCGATCAACCCTGTGCCTGCTCCTGGTTGCGTCAGCAGTTCGTAACAGGTCACCCGCACACACTGTGCCAGATGTTCCAGGGCCATGGGCAGAGGATGATCCGCCTGGCCGATGATGAGCCTGCGGATATCATCAGCCCAAAGTCCAAGTATATGACAAAGCCGATTGGAATCGGCCGGCAGGTAAGGCCTTATTGCTTTTTGCATTTGGACCATCATGTCCACCTGCTCAAGAAATTGGTTTTGTATGCCCCTGTCTCTGAGGTTTGAGATACAATTTTCCAGATCCCGCCAGTAAGAGTTGGGTAATTGATATCCATCCCTTTCTGGTCTGTGCAGGAGACGGAACAGCGTCCACACATCCTTGGCTGCCTGGTTTGACATGCGCGGGCGAGGGGTCTGTCCGGCAAGCGTCCGGTCAATAGAGGCATTAAGCCGGTCCAGATCAGGATATCCTGCCTCTAAGAGGCTGTTGAGGTCGGTAATGAGCGGAGAAAAATTTTCTGTTCCATCTATCCTGTTCAGGTCGTGCAAGAGTATGGATGCCTCTTTGTCCCTGCCCTCGGACAAGCACGATACGACATCTATAAGCAAGGCCAGGGGTGGTCTGTCAGGTAAAGCATCGATAAGGTCTTTGGCCTCACGACAATGACCATCAGAGAGGGTATGTATGGCCTCCTTGTGGACTGCGTTATAAAAAGCCTCTTTGTAAGGGGAATGTTCGGGATTTGTATACAGACGGCAATGGGCCTTGATAAAGGCATGGTTGTCTTTTCCGATCAAGTCATTTAGTTTCTGGGCCTTCAGTCTCTTAAGGCGTTTCAGCCTTTTTTTCTCCCCCTTCTTTTTTTTTGCCAACTACCCGTCCTCTTCTACTGATTCTATAGCATCAAGCAAGTCTTCCTCCAGAGATTCAATATCTTCCTCCGGAGCGCCGGAGGATATAGCCTTGGAATAGGCGTCCAATGCCTCTTTCAACTGTATCTTGAGAGGATCGTCTTCAGGGCTTTCCGTGTCTTTGATCAATTTCTTTGCCTTTCGCTGGAGATAATTTTCTGAAATAGATGCCTGGACACCTCCTGCCCCTCGTTCCCGCACAGACATGGTCACTTCCTTGCGGTTATCATAGCCCTTCTGCTCAGTAACTACATGGATTATGCCATCCAGATCATAGGAAAATTCAATTACGATTTGAGAATTCTTTGGAGAAGGATGGAGTGGCATGGTGAACGAGCCGATGAATTCATTCCGGCTGCATTGTTTTTTCTCACCTTGAAAGACGTCGGTCAGGATCTTTTTCTGGTTATCTCCTATGGTAAAGAAGACCTCTGAGCGGGTGACCGGAATAGGAGTATTCCTGGGGATAATGGCCGCAAAGGTGTCGGGTTTGGCATCAAAGTAGTCATCCTCCTCGCCCACAACCCTGACGCCCAGAGAATGGGCGGTTACATCCACCAGGATCTGATTGAATATCTCGCCGGCCATGATTCCGCCCTGGACCGCAGCGCCAAGGGCCACACATAATTCAGGATCCACAGCCAGTTCCGGCAAAAGGCCCAAGGTCGTCTTAAGGCCCTCGATCACCGCAGGGATATGGCTGGACCCACCCACCAGAATGACCCTGTCAAGGTCCTCAGGCTCAAGACCGGCCTCTTCCACTGCATGCTTGATTTCATAAAAGGTGGCATCAATAAATTCCTCAATCAGCGACTCAAAAGTAGACCTGGAGATCTCCATATCAAGATGCACGGGCTTGCCATCCTGTTCTGCCAAAGCAGGTTCCAATATCTTGACAAAAGGCTGGACTGAGAGGCGTATCTTGGCCTGCTCCACTGCCTCAGTCAGGCGGGCAATAGCCCGTTGATCGTCAGACAGGTCCACCTTGGCCTCCATCCGCAGGTGGTCCAGGACGTGATCCAGTAGTTTCCGGTCAAAATCATCCCCTCCCAATTGTGTATTACCCCGGCTGGAGAGTACCTCTCTCACCTCACCCTGTATGCGGAGCACGGATACATCAAAGGTGCCGCCTCCAAGGTCATAAATAAGGATATGATGCCTGCCTGCCTCTGTATCAGGTCCTTCGTATACCAGCGATGCGGCTGTAGGTTCGTTGATTATGCGCACCACATCCAGCCCTGCCATCTCACCGGCCTTGATGGTGGCCCGCCGCTGTGCATCGTTAAAGTACGCAGGAACCGTGATGACCACTCGGCTGATAGTCTTACCTGTTGTCTTTTCACCCTGTGTCTTGATATAGGCCAAAATTTTACAGGAGATATCTTCCGGGGTCAGTTCCTGGTCGCCTATGCGGGTCATGGTATCTTTCCCCATAAGGCGCTTTATAGATTTGACTGTGTAATCAGGGAAAAGGATGCTTCTTCTCTTTGCCCGCCGGCCAATGACAAATTCACCACTCTCCGGATCCAGGCTCACTACCGACGGGACCAGGCCATTATCATCTATAGGGATAACAGTCGGGATACCATCACGCAATATGGCCAGGGATGAATTGGTGGTTCCAAGATCGATTCCAAAGATCGTGTCCATGAGAAATTACCTGCGTTTATACTTTAAGATTGGTCAAATGGGTTATTGGTTATTGGTTATCCAGTCGATTTACAACTACCCAGGCAGGACGTAAAAGTCTGCCATTATATAAATACCCCGGCCTTAGCGTCTGAAGGATCCAGATGTTCGGCCGCTGTGGATCAGATCCAACCTCTCTTACCTCATGATGCCGGTCATCAAAAGGAATATCCTCCAATGGAAGCATGCTGAGGCCAAATGCGGCCAGGACTGCGTCAATACGTTCTTTTAAGATACGCAAGGTATCAGGATCATCAAATTGTCTCAATATATAGAAAAGACTATCAGCCAGGGCAATAAGGTCATGAGATTGTTCTGCGGTGAGCCCGCCGGACGCCGCATTAACAGTTTGCCGGGTTTTAGCCTCCAGGGCCGTCTCGATTCGAGTCAGCCTGTCAGTGAGGTCCTCGAAGCCCATTTCCTGAATCTGAGCTATTTTTTGCAACTTACGTTTAAGTGGCTTTACGGCCATTTCAACGGGCTGTTTGTCCGACACTGCCGACACAGTCCCTTGAATCTCTGCACCAGAAAACTCCGCCCAGTCCGGTTCATCCCTGTCTTGCGCATATTCGGAAGAATTCTTACACGAACTGCGAAAGACCGCCTTCTTCAAACATGATCCTAATAATTGTAACAGTGACACTAATGCTCCTTCTGGATAATAGGCAATGCCTGGGATGGTTCCCCTCGTTGTGATATATACAAGTTATTTGTGGACGTTATTTGGACATTTGTAGGTCGGAATTTATTCCGACATTACGTTATCTGTGCTTTGCGCCCTGTCGGATTGAAATCTAACCTACCATAAGCCCACAAATAATACCCTCTGGTATCACACAGGGTACCATCCCCAATGCCTGAAATACAGAAAAAGCACTAGAAATCCAGGCATCCTTCATTTATCGCTTTACACTTTTAATTGATCCTGGCACAAAAAAAACGACCTGCGCGGTTACACATCGGTAAAAAGGTGTTGGGACTGAAATATACTAAGGGCATATATAAATATCTATTTGATATTATTTGCCTTCCCATTTGACTAAGGTTGCTTCAAAACTTTGAATCCCAATTTTACGCAAGTACTCAAAACAAGCCTTTTCACTTTGGAATTTTGTAGAAAAATCTAAAATATCAGATACATAACCCGTTTCCATAGACTGCCAGTTTAGCTCAAGCCACAACCTTAGTCAAATGGGAAGGCAAATTAAACCAATTATTTTCGTATCCTCCAGTGCTTTCTACCGCTGCATAGATTTTGGAGTCAGGATGATTTTGATAAAAATTGTCAAGCATGTCATAAAGCTGGCAATGCCCAGGAAATCTATCATCCATCTGGAAATTTTTTTCTACTGGCTGTTTTCTGGAATCCAGAATCACAAAATCTGCATACCCTTTGCTTACATCAGCACCCAAATAGTATAGTATTGTTGCATATGGCCTCCTTTTCAGTAAAAAATAAAGTCGAAAGTGCCAGGAATCATCAGCCTTGTCTAAATACGGTTGCACCAAGTTATTCCCCGACTTAAACCTGGTGGAAGGAAGAAACTGTGCAACGGGCTCGAAGCCCAAGGTCGAATCCTTCTCATCCGACATGATGATAGTTTTACCGAAAAAAAGATAGCCATTTGGTCTTAACTTTGAACATACATGGTCAAAAAACTTTACAGCAAATAATCGTGTCGCGCTAACCTCCTGATTCCCTTACGATATATCTGAAGCCTCTTTCATTATTTTCTGCCATCAACTCGGCCGACAATGACCGGTTTTCAAAAAACTGTAAAGTATTCCGACACCATTTGGAAGCGAATTTTTCTGTGAAAATTTGATCCGTTTTCTGGGTAGTAAGTGTTTATCCAATAAATATAGCGTGTTAAGCAATTTTTGATGGGTAGGAGGTTTGATTTGTTGGCGCTCAAAGGTGTTGGATAATTTTACACCAGTGGAAACTGTGGGTAGGGTGTATCTTGAAAATTCCTGAAAATTCAGTATGTTAGAGATATGGCATTGTTTTTGCTTATCAATATTTACACAATAGCAACAAAACCGAAAATCTAACTTGGATTACGCTGAAAAAAGTCCTTTTTAGCCGTCGTACCGAAATAGCTATATAAGTTTCGTATGCGCAACTTATATTTACGAATATATTTATATTATAGCCTTAGATCGACTCTGACTTTTTTGCAGGGTAATCAACTTGGGAATATTTCAAGGAGAAAGGAGGGGGAGGTAGAGAGTATGAAAAAAATTAGACCTATTTTATTTGCGATTTTATTTGTTTTTGTTTGGACATTGAGCGCAAATGCCCTTCAGATACAAACTTCAGCTACCGGTAGCGGCGATGGTACTTTCACTGATAATTATAGTTATCTCTTTACTATAGATGATGGAGATAATAATGATGGAATTTTTAGCGCTACTTTAGTAAATACAAGTACTGATAGTTCAAGTGGTGCTTATATAGACGTTCTAGCTTTCAATATTGATGCAGTACTTGGCACTGATTATTTCATCGAAAATGTTATGCCAAGCTGGAGTTTTTCCGCGGGAAGCGGTGGAATGCAATTTAATTATGTGGGTGTTGGGAACCCGCCAGGGAAGGACAATTATAGGCTGGCACCATCTGAATTTCTGACATTCGATTTTAGGTTTGTCAATACTGCCGCTACATTCGATGTTTGGACTGCTACGGATTCATCCGCAGGCACAGGCATTGGAGGTGGAGAAGATGTTGGGCAATTCGCAGTCAGCTTTCAGCAACTTGGTCCTGCAGGTAGTGATAGTGACTTGCTAGCCTCGAACTGGAATGAACCATCCGCCCCAGTCCCCGAACCCGCCACCATCCTGCTCGTGGGCACCGGCCTCCTTGGCATAATAGGCTTTGGCCGCAAGCGGTTAAATAAGAAGGCTTAACAGGCATAATCACAGCACCATCCAACATACTCAAGTCTGACAAAATCCCCCGGATAACTTCGGGGGCTTTTTTTTGCCCTCTTTGCTTTTGCAGCAGGCACAGTCCCTGCACAAAATCCGGTAACAGGGATTCCTCCTATTGCCTAGGAAAACAGATCCATCAATAAGCAGAATTCGGCCTAAAGAATTGATCTCTGGGATTTCAATAAACTCAGTGTTGTTTAGCAATTGACAAAATATGTTGCGAAATAATTCCAGCTCATATCTGGAAAAGGCTTCGGAATACATTGATTTTGAAGCATTGACCAAGTTCAATTCTTTTGCTATTGGAAATGTCTTAATTTCTGTAATCAGCAATCCTACGGTTTTGATGCCGGCAATAACACCGAACAATAGATTTTGAATGAACGGAACCAATGAAAGCTTATATGTTTCTGAATCTGGTTTAATGGTTTGTGCAGCTTCATTGATAAAAGGTTGGGGGGGTGCAATAGTTTCAAAAAGATTAATTTTATTGTCTTCTAACATGGTGTTTATCTACTTCCAATTTTGTTTATGCTAACACACCATAATTAGAACATTTATGACAGCGGTTGTCTGTAGTAAATATTTTGTATCATATCAAGTAGTTATGATTCTCCCTTACAAAAAGCAAATACTATGCCGAACAGTATTGATGCCGAATATACAATACCGCAGAGCACGAACAAGTGAGGGCACCTATTTCTTTACGGTAAGGTGGACCCAATTGTCAAGACAATTTTTTTAAAATATTAAGTTACACTTTGGAGTGTTTTTTATGCCTCTTCGCTATTTTGTATGGGTAGCCTTCACTTCCCAAGAATCATCCAATCCAAGTGCCCTGCGGAAAAGTGCTCTGCTGAGGAGCAACCCGAGCGCCGAGGCAGGGGCCAAAACCGAAGAGGGTGACTACTACCCTCTTTTAACCTCTTCGGGATTGGTATT
>PQXE01000008.1:0-58659 GCA_003194495.1 Deltaproteobacteria bacterium | reverse complement strand
GCCTCCAGGGCAACCTTGGCCTTAAATGACGGTGTGTGCTTTCTCCTTAAATTCTCCACTTGGTCCTCCTTCATTTTCCTCCCAAGTGTAACTTAACACACTGTCCAAATTTTGGGGTCCATTATACGGTGGTTATGTATAAACGAAAGGCGATGTTAACTCTATTAACTCTACCCTTAAGATGTATCTTGAGCCCCATTACGCGAGTGTCAGGGCATCTATGGAAGAAATTGACAGGGCCACCATTGCTTTTTGAGGCAATTCAATTAGGACAAGGTAGTTCTGTGGATAGAAAGGCTGATCTGAGCCTTTCGATCAGGGACTTATCCCATGCTTTTTAAGGAGGTCATGCAGGGTGGGGCGGCTGGTATCAAGCAGTTTAGCTGCCTGGCTGATGTTATTGCCGGTGAGTGCCAAGGCCCTGCGGATAATTCTGATTTCCGTTGCTTCCCGGGCCCCTTTCAGTGTGGGCAGTTTTTGTTCCTCCTGCTCTAAAGAAGCGTCTTCCAGCCCCAAGTCGGCGGGGTCAATGACTCGGCCGGTTGTAGTGCTCAATGCCCGGCGGATGCGGTTTTGGAGCTCACGGACATTGCCGGGCCATGTATATGCAGTCAGGGCGGCAATAGCTGCCGGCGAAAGTGTTATCTGCCCCCGGTGCAAATTCCGAGTCTCTTCCTGAAGAAAGTGATGGGTCAGGAGCAGGATGTCCTCACTTCTTGCCTTCAAACCGGGGATCCATAATGGAACCACATTCAGGCGGTGGAAAAGGTCTTCACGAAACCTTCCCTGCTTAACAGCCTCTTCCAGATTGACGTTGGTGGCTGCAATGATGCGGACATCCAATGTGATTGTCTTTGTTCCCCCCAGCCGTTCGACAGTACGCTCCTGGAGAAACCGCAATATTTTCACCTGGAGGGCCAGGGGCAGTTCACTGATCTCGTCGAGAAAAATCGTCCCCTTGTTAGCCTGCTCAAATTTGCCGATCTTTCGACCTGCCGCCCCGGTAAAAGCGCCCCTTTCGTGGCCGAAAAGCTCACTTTCGAGCAAATTTTCAGGGATCGCCCCGCAATTAATGATCACCAGGGGCTTTTGGGCCCTTTGGCTCAGGCTATGAATGGCCCGGGCTGCCATCTCTTTGCCCGTACCACTGTCTCCGGCTATGAGGACAGGGTAATCGGTTTCACTCACCTGTCTGATGCGCTCAAATAGCTTGCCCATGATCGGGGAGACACCAAGCATGCCGTAAAAAGAGCCACTTTGGCTGGATTGATTCTGCAGCCTACGGTTAGCCTCTTCCAATTCATGGATCCTGAAAGTGCGGGAAAGGATAATATTTAGTATTTTTAAATCGATTGGTTTGACACAAAAATCGGCTGCCCCAAGGGCAATGGCCCGGACAGCATTTTCCTCTTCGGCATTGCCGGTGATGACTATCACCTTTGTATAAGGAGCAACGGAAGATATCTCTTCCAGGAACTTGAAACCATGCCGGGGTGTGTCCGGGTATGGCGGAAGGCCTAGATCCAGGGTAACTACCGGGAAGGTGCCGGAGGCCAGCAGTTGTCTAGCCTCATCAACTTCAGAGGCAATGGTTATTTCATATTCCTTTCCAATGCCCCACTTAAGCTGCTTGGCCACGGAAATCTCGTCTTCAATAACTAAAAGCCTTTTTTTGTTCATTGTTAAAACAAATTATTAAAACAAATTTGGGAATTGAAGAATTGAGGAATTAAAATTAAAAAAATATTTTCAATTCTTCAATTATCACTTTCCTCAATTATCTTTAACAACACTTGCCCTCAGGACATAAAACCTTTAATAATCTATATATCGAACATCAGATGTTTTTCCATAAGGAAAATTTCTAAAAAATTACTCTAGTGGAGGGTCAAAATTATGGCGAGCAAGACCAAAGCAAGCAAAAAGGGGGGAAGTTCAGGCAGGAAACAAAAAAAGCAGATCGGCGGGGCCATTGTTGCCATAGTAACCCCCCTTAAGGACGGGAAGCTGGATGAGGAAGCCCTTAAGGCCCTTATTGACTGGAACATAAAGGCCGGGACCAATTGTATAGTACCCTGCGGCACCACTGGTGAGTCAGCCACCCTCAGCCACGAAGAGCACATGAAAGTAGTGGAGATCACCATAGAGACCGTAAAGGGGCGCGTACCGGTAATCGCCGGATCAGGCTCCAACTCCACTGCAGAGACCATCATGCTCACCAAGCATGCGAAGAACGCCGGTGCAGATGCAGCCCTAGTGATTACACCCTATTACAATAAACCCAGCCAGGAGGGATTATACCAGCACTTTATGGCCGTAGCGGATGAATGCAAGTTCCCCATGGTCCTTTATAACGTACCCGGACGTACAGGGGTGAACATGCTCCCGGAAACAGTGGCACGCTGCGCCAAAAATAGATACGTTATTGGGATCAAGGAGGCTACGGGAAGCCTGAAGCAAGTAACAGATGTAATCAGGTTATGTCCTAAAAATTTCATAGTGCTTTCTGGAGACGACTTTACTGCCTTTCCCATCATGGCCATTGGAGGCAAGGGTGTCATCTCGGTTGCATCCAACGTAGTGCCAAAGGAAATGGCTGCCATGATGAACGCATTTGAAAAGGGTAACCTGACAAAGGCACGTCAGTTGCATTTAAAGCTGTTTCCACTGTTTGATGCACTTTTCTTTGAGACAAATCCCGTTCCGGCCAAGACCGCCCTTGCAATGATGGGCAAGATACCGACAGATGAGGTTCGTCTTCCCCTGGCCTCAATGAGTGAGGCCAACAAGAAACGGCTGAAAGGGGTTCTGCAAGACATCAAACTGGTCAAGTAAGATAAGCTGGTGAGCTGTTAAGTTAATAAGGCAAGCCAGCTCAACAGCTCAACGGCTTAATAGCTTAACAGCTCGCCCAAAGGGCGCTAGGAGGGAATATGGTCCGAGCCATAGTAGCCGGTGCAGGTGGCCGTATGGGCGGTCGCATCATAAGCATGATTCATAAAACTGAAGGTATCACTCTAGGCGCGGCATTTGAACATCCGGACAGCCCTGCTGTCGGACAGGATGCAGGGACGGCTGCGGGACTCGAATCGTTGGGAGTGTCCGTGGCAGACAGCCTCGATTCCGTGATAAACCAGGGAGATATCATCATAGATTTCACTATTAGCGAGGCCAGCCTGAAGCACTCCCGCATCGCGGCGTCTCACAAAAGACCAATAGTTATAGGCACCACGGGGTTGGCCAGTGGGGAACTCGACGAGATAAAACAACTGGCAAAGGATTTCCCCTGTGTACTCGCACCCAATATGAGCGTAGGGATTAATCTCCTCTACAAGCTTGTTGACACCGCAGCCAAGGTCCTTGGTGATGACTATGATGTTGAAATTGTAGAGGCACATCACAGAATGAAAAAAGATGCCCCAAGCGGCACGGCCCTTCAGTTGGGCAGTGTCATCGCCGCTTCCCTCGGCAGGGATTTCGACGAGGCAGGTCTATTTGAAAGGCATGGGTTCATTGGTGAGCGGAGCAAAAAGGAAATCGGTATCCAGACCCTTCGAGCCGGAGACATAGTCGGCGAGCACACAGTGCTTTTCGGCGGCATAGGTGAACGTATTGAGATCGTGCATAAGGCCTCAAGCCGGGACACCTTTGCAAAAGGAGCAGTGCGAGCAGCCCTCTGGATCGTCGAGCAGCCCGCAGGGTTCTACGATATGCAAGATGTGTTGGGGCTCAAGTAATTATTTTTGTAAGCGTTCACAGGGCACCGCATCTGCTTTGTTGTCGGGCACTTGAAGTACAGGGAGTACGTCTGCGTACCCGTACGCCTCGCATCTGCAGCACCCTGTAAACGCTTACAGTTCGGTGGGTTAATGACAAATTGAGGTCTTTTTATGGTTTTTATAAAATCCAGGAGATTACAACAGCTCCCACCATATCTTTTCGTGAAGCTCGACCGAATGAAGGACGAGGCCCTGAAAAAAGGTGTAGATGTTATTGATTTGGGAATTGGTGATCCGGATCTTCCCACACCCAAGTTTATTGTGGAGCGGATGATAGCTGCTGTTCAGAAAGCGCGGTATCACAGTTATCCCTCATCTTCCGGTATGCTTGCCTTCCGGAAAGCAGCAGCCGGCTGGTACAAAAAGAGGTTTGACCTGTCCTTTGATCTTGTCAACGAGGTAGCCGCCCTTATAGGATCAAAGGAGGCAATAGCGCACTTTCCTCTCGCCTTTGTAGATCCCGGTGATGTAGTATTGGTTCCCACGCCGGGGTATCCTGTTTATAATATCGGCACATTATTTAGCGGCGGTGAGACCTACTATCTGCCGTTAATTGCTGAAAACGACTTTCTGCCTGATCTTGATTCCATACCGGGCGATATCCTGAAAAGGGCAAAAATCCTGTGGATCAATTACCCGAATAATCCCACTGCTGCAGTGGCCCCGCCGGAGTTCTTTGCCAGGGTCGTGGACTTCGCAAAGCAAAACAACATTATCGTTTGTCACGACAATGCTTACAGCGAAATGACATACGACGGATATATTGCCCCGAGCTTCCTCGACGCCCCGGGTGCCAAGGACATAGGACTGGAGTTTCATTCACTGTCAAAGACCTACAACATGACCGGCTGGCGCATAGGATTTGCCGTGGGAAACCCGGACCTGATCGGTGCGCTGACACAGGTAAAGTCCAATGTAGACTCCGGACAATTTGAGGCTATTCAAGAGGCCGGCATTGCAGCCCTTGAAAGTGACCAATCCTGTGTCCGTGAAATGCAGGAAATATATTCCGAGCGCAGGGACGTGCTGGTCTCAGGCCTTCGAGACTTGGGCCTTGATACCCCTTTTCCAAAAGCCACGTTTTATATCTGGACTCCGGTGCCTCAGGGTTATACATCTCAGGATTTCAGCACATTACTCCTGGAAAAGGCCGGGATAGTGTGCACTCCTGGAAACGGCTTTGGCAATTCCGGTGAGGGTTATGTACGCATGGCACTGACTGTATCAAAGGAGCGCATGGGAGAAGTTGTCGAGAGGCTTAAGAAAATTCTTTGAAATTACAGATAAGGGCCTACATTGGTCTGGGAACCAATCTTGGGAATAGGATTGAAAACTGTATTAAGGCCCTTGGTCTTTTGTCCGCCCATCCCGAAATAGAAGTGTTGCGCTGCTCACAATGGTATGAGACCGAGCCTGTGGACATAAATACATCCCAATGGTTCATAAATGCCGTGGCGGAAATAATTACAGGCCTTGGCCCGGAGGACTTGGTTTCCAACCTGCTGGCAATCGAAAAGGCCATGGGTCGAGACCGCTTGGGAACAAAAGACAGGCCCATTGACCTGGATCTGCTCTTCATGGAAGGAGTACTCATCCGGACATCCAATCACCAAATCACCAAATCACCAAATCACCAAATCCACATCCCCCATCCGCGTCTTTCCACCAGGCGGTTCGTATTGGTCCCGTGGGCTGAGCTTGCCCCGGATCTTTTGCTTGCACCATGGGGTAAAACCGTTTCGGAACTCCTGGCCGGACTTTCTGAGGACAGCCCGGAAGTCAGAAAATTAAACCACCAAGAAACACAGGATGGCTACTAAGCCCATGGTGCGCTTCATCTTGTTCCTCGCCCTTTTCCTGGCACTTTGTTATGTCATAAAGGGTTTTTTGAAAGGCCTCAAATTACGAAAGGTTTTAAAAACCGGTTCAAAACAGGCCGGTGAGCAGCCACCCATAACAGACGAACTGGTACAAGATCCGGTATGCGGCGTCTATTGCCCTAAAAGGGATGCTTTATCCCTTAATCAACAAGGAAAGACCTATTACTTCTGCAGCGACAAGTGCAGACAGGAGTTTAGGGAGAAAAGAAATAACCTGTAATATCAACTAAAAATGAACGTCGAACATCGAACATCGAACGTCCAACGTCGAATGAAAAACGAATATCCAATACTGAACATTCAATGGTACACGCTGAATGAGTTTTAACCATCTCTGGGTCTCCCTAAGTTCCTTTAATGAGATACGAAGCCTTATGGATAATGTCCTTTTTTTCCATTCAATATTCGATGTTGGACGTTCGATGTTCGATGTTCATTAGCACATCCGATGCAAAAACAACTTAGCGCTTATGGTCAGGCATCCCCCAGGCCCCTATTATCTCCAGTACCAACTCTGCGGTAGCCACCATGTCATCCAGGCTGATATGCTCTGAGGTAGTGTGGACATTCTGCATACCGATTCCCATAACCACTGTAGCAAGGCCTTTGGCGTTGAAGATGTTGGCATCGCTTCCCCCTCCGGTCATATCCAGCCTGAGCTTTCTCCCAAGCCCCATTGCCGCTTTCACAGCAGTGGTAATCAGGGGATGTTCTTCAGAGACTAACATCAGGGGATAGTCGTCGATAATCTCTGTCTTAATCAGGGGTAACCCCGGATTTTCCCGGCCCTGGTTCTCCCCTTGCTCAAAATCCAGGGCTATTCTGTGAAAAGTCTCAAGGATCTGGTCCTGGACTTCCTGTAATTTTTCGGGATTGTGGCTACGGACCTCGCCTTCCAGCTCCACTTCTTCAGGTACTATGTTGGTGGCCTTGCCACCGTGTATCAATCCGACATTTGCAGTAGTATACTCATCAATGCGGCCCAGAGGAACTTCTGCCAGGGCCCTGGCCGCAACCTGTATGGCATTTATTCCCAGCTCGGGATGGAGACCTGCGTGCGCGGCCTTGCCGACAACCCTGACATTGAAACGAATGGCACAAGGGGCTTGATTTATCAAAACTTCCGGATCACTTGAATCGAGAGCATACCCGGCCTTTGCCTCAAGCAAATCAGGGTCCAGTGACTTGGCGCCAAGCAGGCCTATTTCCTCGCATACAGTAAACAGAAATTCAATAGGACCATGAGAGACTTTGTGCTCTTTTAATAACCTGGCCGTCTCAATAAGTATGGCAATAGCCGCCTTATCATCAGCACCCAGGACCGTAGTCCCGTCACTCTGAAAAATTTCGTCCTTAAAGATGATCTTGATTCCTCTTCCCGGCTCCACGGTGTCCAGATGGGCATTAAAAAAGAGCGGGACTAGCTTTTCCGTCTCCGGGATGCGGACAATGATGTTGCCGCTTTCAGAGCCTGTCTGACCACGCGATTGATCTTCTGTTACCTCCGCCCCCACCTCTTCTTTCAGGGTCCTCTTGATCCAGTCTGCAACAGCTCCTTCCTCTCTTGAAGGACTGTCAATCGAGACAAGTTGCCTGAAGGTATCAGCCAGACGATCGCGATTAATCTTTAAGCGCATCGTGTCCTTCCTTATCTGCCCAAGGCCGGGGACCAATGGCAATATCCAGCACCTCGTCCATGTGACGAACCGGTTTGAAATCGAGCTGTCTGCGGATATTTGCCGGTATCTCTTCCAGGTCCATCAGGTTTTGCTCGGGAATTATAACAGTGTAGATGTCGGCCCTCAGTGCCGCCAAGGCCTTTTCCTTGATCCCTCCGATAGAAAGAATCCGGCCACGCAAGGTTATCTCCCCGGTCATGACAACATCCTTGTTGACCGGCTTATGCACCAGGGCAGAGACAAGAGCCGTGGTAAGGGTTATGCCTGCGGAAGGGCCGTCCTTGGGTATGGCCCCGGCAGGCACATGGATGTGTATGTCCTTTTCCTCAAAGACCTCCGGATCAATACCAAGCTCTTCGGCCCGGGACCTTGCGTAACTTAAGGCAGCTTGGGCCGACTCCTTCATGACCTCGCCCATAAGTCCTGTCAGAGTGAGTTTCCCACTCCCCTTCATGATGCTGGCCTCGACTCGAAGGATCTCTCCTCCAAAAGGAGTCCATGCAAGCCCTGTTACAACCCCTACCTGGCTCTCTTCCTGTTCCAGATCTGTCTCATACTTCGGGATACCAAGATAATGTTTAATGTTGGCGCCGGTGATTTTAAAAGTCACCTTCTCTCCCTCGGCAATCCGTCTTGCCGTCTTTCTGCAAATTGCGCCTATCTGCCTCTCAAGTTCCCGGAGTCCTGCCTCCTGGGTATAATCTGAAATTATCCTTATGAGCGTGGCATCTGAGATCTTCAGGGTTTTTTCCGAAAGCCCGTGTTCCTTAAGCTGCCTGGGGATCAGGTATTTCTTTGCAATGGCCTTTTTCTCTTCACTGGTATAACCGGATAGATGAATAACCTCCAGTCGATCAAAAAGGGCGGATGGAATCGTATCAGATACATTGGCAGTAAGGATAAATAACACCTTTGAAAGATCAAAGGGCAGATCCAGGTAATGATCAGTAAATGTATTGTTCTGCTCGGGATCAAGGACCTCCAGAAGGGCGGCAGCCGGGTCCCCTCGAAAATCAGCCCCGATCTTGTCCACCTCATCCATCATGAACACAGGGTTGTTACTCCCGCCCCTTTTAAGTCCCTGGATGATTCTTCCCGGAAGGGCGCCGATATATGTCCTGCGGTGACCCCGAATCTCCGCCTCATCCCTGACACCACCCAGAGATATCCTGATAAACTTTTTCCCAATGGTTCGGGCTACGGAACGGCCCAGAGATGTCTTGCCGACCCCTGGTGGACCTATAAAGCACAGAATCGGCCCTTTTGCAGAAGGGTTAAGCTTCCGAACAGCGATGTATTCAACTATGCGCTCCTTAACCTTTTCCAGGTCATAGTGATCTTCATCCAGGACCTTTTGTGCCCTGCGTACGTCCAGCTTGTCCTTTGTGTACTTTGACCATGGAACCTCAACCAGCCAGTCGATGTATGTCCTCACCATAGACGCCTCAGAAGCCTCGGGGTGCATAGACTCAAGCCTCTGGATTTGTTTAAGGGTTTCCTTCTCAGCCTCCTTGGGCATCCTAGCCTTGCGGACTTTTTTTCTCAGCTCTGCCAATTCTTCAGATTTTTCGTCGATTTCGCCCAGCTCACGTCTTATGGCCATCAACTGCTCCCGGAGAAAATATTCTCTCTGGGTCTTGGTCATTTCCTCCTTGGCCTCGGACTGGATTTTTGCCTGCACGGTGGAGACCTCAAGCTCCCTGGTGAGCAGGTTATTTACTTCCTGTAAACGCGCCAAGGGATCTGTCATTTCGAGCAAACGCTGTGCCTCAGCGGATTTTAAGTTAAGATTGGATGCCACAATATCCGCCAGCCTGCCTGGTTCCTCAACACCATTTAAAATGGCTCCCATCTCGGGAGTAAAGACACCTTTAAGATTAAACAGTTTTTCCGCCTGATCTCTTACATTTCGAATAAGGGCCTCCACCTTTACGGATATCTCGGCAGGCTCTTCTTCCTTGACAGTCTCTATGCGGACTTTAAAGCAAGGTTTGTCCTGAAGGAATTCCTGAACAGTCCCTTTTACAAGGGCCTGACCAAGGACTTTGAGACGCCCGTCAGGAAGCTGAAGGGTCCTCATTATCATGGCCACAACGCCGGTCTTATATAATCCATCCTTGGATGGATTCTCTTCTGCGGCGTCATTCTGTGTAACCAGAAAAATCATCCTGTCAGCGGCCAGTGCTTCGTTTATTGCGGCCACAGAGGCTTCTCTCCCAATGAAAAGGGGAATAATCATTGAAGGAAAGACTATCACGTCCCTTACCGGCATCAGTGGGAGCTCTTCTGGTATTTCTATAGGCTCCTGGTCATCATCTATCTCAAGCAGATTTGTAATAGTATCTTCTATGTCCATTTTGACTTGGTTACTCCCTTTTTATTTATATCAAATTTTAGCTATTAGCTTAACACTCCGTTTTTATAAGAAGTTTTTACCTAATAGCTAATCGCTCGATTCAGGTCATAAGGTGACATGCTATAAAATGATCCTTAGCAACTTCCGTCCAGAAAGGGCGTTCTGTGCAGCACTTGTCTGTAGTCAGGCTGCACCGGGGGGAAAATGCGCATCCCTTTTGGTGTCTATCTGTTTTATAGCTATGTGTTAATCCAAAATCCCTTTTTTTTGCCTCCACGCCCATCTTTGGATCCGGCACAGGAACAGCGCTTAGAAGAAGCGATGTATATGGATGATGGTGATTTGGTGATTTGGTGATTTGGTGATTTGGTGATTGAAGAAATGCATTTTTGGGCATCAATTCCATGAGCTGACCTTTGTACATAACAGCTACACGATGGCTTACAAACTGTATCACAGGAAGGTCATGTGAGATAAACAGGAAAGAGAGTTTATGTCTTTCCTGGAGGTCAAGGAGCAGATTTATAATCTGGGCCTGAATAGAGACATCAAGAGCAGATGTCGGCTCATCGGCAACTATCATCTTCGGGGTCGTGGCAAGGGCCCGGGCCAAACCGATACGCTGGCGCTGGCCTCCACTGAACTCATGTGGATAGCGGTTCAGGATCTGTTCGTCCAGGCCGACTTCTTTCAGCAGTTTTGTCACCCGCTCTTTATAATGGTTTCTGTGGCACAGTCTATGAATTTTCAAAGGTTCGCTCAGGATCTTAAAGATCGTCTTTTTGGGATTTAAGGAGGAAAAGGGGTCCTGGAAAACCATCTGTGCGTGACGCCGGAAATTTTGCAGCCTTGTTTTATCAAAATCAGCAATGTCATATCCGGAAAAAAAAACCTGTCCGCTCGTAGGGGATTCAAGGCCCAAGGCTATCTTGGCCAGTGTGGATTTGCCGCAGCCGCTTTCTCCCACAAGTCCTAATATCTCACCTTGCTTAACAGATAGATTAACCATGTCCAAAGCCTTAATCCTGTATGAACCTGAGGCAAAAAAGCTATGCCGTACGGAATAGTCCTTGCTGACGGCTTTGAACTCACAGATCGAATCTTTCATATAGGATGGTTATACCGCAAAACTTCATGAAATATGATTCCGCTCAAAATGCTCCAGATGCAAGGCGCTGAAATCAGCTCAAAGGTCAAAGAGCTATCGCAATCAATCCCTTTCAGCTTTCAGCTTCAGGCTTTCAGCTCTTATACAACGCAGCAGATGGGGTATTTTCAGCGAAATCATGGGATGATTCTCGGGACCTCGCTCCATAGTCCTTCAAGGTCGTAAAAGTCCCTTATGGGTTCGTAAAACAGGTGTACAATAACGTCTCCATAGTCCATCAATATCCACTTACCCTCTTGTTCACCTTCAATTCCCTTGCACTTGATTCCCTTCTTGCGAAGGTCCTTGCGCATCTTGTTTGCAATGCCCTGGACGTGCCGGGTGGATCGCCCATGGGAGATTATGAAAAAATCAGCAAGGGAAGAAAGACCTCTCATGTCCAGGACTACAACCTGTTCCCCTTTGTTTTCCAGGATTTCCGAAACTATTTGTTGAGCCGGTCCCTCTAAAGATAGTAAAGGGTCGCCTGTTGACTCAGCATACAAGCTATTTTTTTCCATATATTTCCTGACTTGTTCAGGGACAAGAAAACGCACAGAAAGACCGGATCTTGCCCTGCGCCGTATATCAGTCCCTGATATTGCAAGGTGAGTTACTGAATAAAGGTAGATAGTACCTTTATCATGGGCGATAAAAATGTCCTTTTCCCTCTGGACACTGTGATTTGGAAAGGCCTGGGATATAACCTGCTTCAACCCTGACGAGTCTTCATGATCCCGTCTCATTATTACCAGAGAGCCGTAGTCCGTGAGGCTGCCATAGTCCTTCCATGTCTCAATATCGAGGAAAGCGTCACTCCCCAGAATAAAGAAAAATTTCGCCTCATTTATATATTTTTCTCCAAGCTCCTTTAAGGTGTCAATGGAATAGGACGGCCCGGGACGTTCGTCTTCAATAGCTGTAGCCTTGAAATGGCCGGTAGAAGTTACTGCCAGCTCTACCATGGCAAGACGGTGGGCAAAAGGTGTCAGGGTTGAGGGTTCCTTATGCGGCGGCAGGGCGGCAGGCATAAACCAGATTTCATCCAGTTCCAGGGCCTCTCTGATTTCCTCAGCCGACCTGAGATGGCCAAAGTGGACAGGGTCCAGCGTGCCTCCTAACAGACCTATGGTAATCATTCACTTCCCCCCCTGACAACCAACAGCCTTTTTCGGGTTTCAAAGCACAATCCGTTGAGAATACGCCTTTTGGTGCAACCTTGTCCGCGGTTGAAACCCTGCAAAAGCCTGTCGGCTGCCAGGGAGTGTGAACGGTTACGATCTATGCGCAAACTAGCTCCTTATCTGGCCATCACCAAAGGCAATGAATTTCGTGGTGGTGAGTTCCTCAAGCCCCATAGGGCCATAGGCATGCAGCTTGGATGTGCTGATTCCTATCTCTGCTCCAAGGCCTAATTCTCCGCCGTCATTAAAGCGGGTTGATGCATTGACGATAACCAGAGAGGCATCCACCTCTGACAGAAACCTCCTTGCCCTTGCGTAATCCCTTGTAACTATGGCATCAGTGTGATTCGAACCATAACGGGCAATATAGTCCATGGCCTCATCCATGCCATCAACCACCTTTACGGCAAGGACCAGGTCCAAAAACTCATTTCCCCAGTCCTCATCAGTAGCTGCTTTGGCAAAAGGTATTAATCCGCAAGTGCGCCCACACCCCCTGAGTTCCACACCGGCATCCTTAAATGACTCAGCCATTAAGGGCAAAAACTCATTTGCAATATCTCTGTGTACAAGCATACCTTCCATGGCGTTACAGACCCCGGGCCTCTGCACTTTGGAATTAAAACAGACCTCTTTGGCCATGTTCAGGTCGGCCCACTTATCAACATATACATGACACACGCCTTTGTAGTGCTTCAGCACAGGGATGCGGGAATGCTCCGCCACAAAACGGATAAGGCCTTCACCTCCCCTTGGGATTATGACATCTATTTCCTCTTCCCTCTTCAGAAGCTCTGTGACTGCCGCCCTGTCAGTGGTTGAGACTACCTGCACCGCCTCTCCTGGTACTGAAAACTCTTTCAGCACCTCTTGTAGTATGGAGGCCAGGGCCAGGTTGGAACAAAGGGCGTCAGATCCGCCCCTAAGTATTATGGCGTTTCCTGCCTTGAGACACAGGCCCGCTGCGTCTATGGTGACATTCGGCCTGGACTCGTAAATCATTCCGATTACACCCAGTGGTATTCGAAGCCTGCCTACTGTGAGACCGATGGGCCTTTTCCACATCTTTGGAATCTCGCCCACAGGATCAGGAAGGGCCACAACGTCCTGGAGTCCTTCAGCCATGGAATCAATAACCTTGTCCGACAGTCTCAGACGATCCATAAAGGCAGAAGTAACACCTTTTTCTTTTGCCTTTATAAGGTCTTTTTCATTCTCTTCCTGCAGTTTTTCCCGGGCATCTATTATTCGTTCCGCAGTCCTCAACAGAACGTCGTTTTTCACAGTAGTCGAGAGCTTTGCCACCTCCCGTGCAGCCTTTTTCGCCTCTATCGCCATTTTTGCTATTAAACTTTGTATTTCGCTCATAATAAAATCACCATATTATCCCTGTGTATAACCTCACTCGTTCCTTGATGACCGATTATGTCATATATTTCACCTGTCTGGCAACCACAAATCTTGCGAATGTCCCGGGAATTGTAGTTGCTGAGCCCTACAGCGACCTCTTTCCCAGAGCCGTCACAACACACCACACAGGCCCCGGCCTCAAAATCGTCCTGAACCGATCTAATCCCGACGGGCAAAAGGCTCTTACCATTATCCACCATTGCCTTGACTGCTCCCTGGTCGATTTCAAGGATGCCTTCTCGGGCAAGTGTAAACACGATCCAGGGCTTTCGCCCATGTATCCTTCTCTTGCTGGCGCAAAACAGCGTACCCAGGTCTTCCTCTGCAAAGAGCCGTGTCAATATCCGGTCAGTCCTTCCTTTAGCAACTACCATGGGGACACCGCAAGCAGTCACCATTTGGGCCGCCTCCAATTTAGACTTCATGCCTCCCCGGCCGGCCCTTCCAAGGTAATCACTGGCAAGATCAGTTATTGATTTATCAACCTTAGAGACCTCTGGAATACGCCGTGCATCTGCATTCTCTCTTGGATCTTTGTCATAAAGCCCATCCACATCGCTCAGGCATATAAGGATCTCTGCCTCCACCAAATTCACAATCAGCACGGCCAGGGCATCATTATCAGTGAACTGAAGCTCCTCTGTGGCTACAGTATCATTTTCATTTATAATTGGGATAATGCCCCACTGTAACAAGGTCCTTAAGGTATTTTTTGCATTAAGATAGCGATACCTTGAAACCAGTCCTTCCCTGGTGAGCAAAATTTGGGCAACGTGAATACCGTGATTTCTAAAGGCATCCTCATAGGCCTGAATAAGACGCCCCTGCCCGAGTGCAGCCATTGCCTGTTTCTCAGGAACGGTTTTAGGTGCCTGAAACTCAAGCAGTTTTCCCATGCCGGCAGCTATGGCCCCGGAGGAGACAATAGTAACCTCCCGATCTTCCTCGCGGAGCAAGGCGACCTGGGCACAGAGATCGGCTATTACTTGATCATCAAGGCCATTTTTATCAGTGAGGACAGCACTTCCCACCTTGATTACAACCCTGCGTACGGATTGTAATAACTTACGGCCCTGTACCTGAGACTTGGTTTCCATTTATTGAATTGTTCTCCAGTTTATGATTTTCCATCACCAATCATCAATTCCCCTTCACTATCCGATACAAATCCTCCATAAGCGAAGATACCCCAAATCCGGTAAGGGCTGAAATAGTATAGATCTTGTGGCCTTCTTCAGCCAGGATCTCTTTGGCTTCCTCACTATCGCCCTTATCTGTAATATCGATCTTATTCAAGGCTATTGCCTGGGGCTTTTCAATAAGAGGCGCATGGTATTTTTTTATTTCCTCCCTGATAGTCTGATAGCTACGCAGGACCGACTCTTTTCCTTGGGAGGTATCCAGAACATACAGCAGGATCTTGGTCCTCTCAATATGCCTTAAGAAATCAAGGCCCATGCCGACGCCCTTGTGTGCCCCCTCAATAAGCCCCGGTATGTCAGCTACTACCATAGTCCTGTCATCAGAAAGTTCCACCACACCCAGATTCGGCACAAGGGTAGTAAAGGGATAATCTGCTATTTTGGGCCTTGCCGCGGATATCCTTGCGAGCAGGGTTGACTTCCCTGAATTGGGAAGCCCTATGAGACCCACGTCACCAATAAGCTTTAGTTCAAGAAACAGCCATCGTTCATCCCCAGGCAGGCCAGGCTGGGCATTGCGTGGTGCCTGACGTGTTGAGGACACAAAACGGGCGTTTCCTTTTCCGCCCAGTCCTCCCTCGGCAGCAACCCAGTTTGTTACCGGATCCGTAAGGTCCGCCAGCACAAAAACGTTCTCAGAATCCTTTACCACAGTACCAGGGGGTACTTCTATTACAATATCCGAACCGCTCTTGCCGTGCTGGTTTTTCCCTTTTCCAGCCCGACCCTTTCCTGCCCTGAAGTGACGCTTCCTGCTAAAGAAAAGCAGTGTGTTAAGCCCGGTATTCACCCTGAGGAGGATATCTCCCCCGCGGCCTCCGTCCCCTCCATCAGGCCCGCCCCTGGGGACAAAACGTTCTCGCCGAAAGCTTACACACCCGGCCCCTCCATCTCCGGCCTTGACGTATATTTTGGCCTGATCAACAAAGTCCATAAAATCCTCAACCATCTATATCTACAATAGGCGTTCATAAGTTAAGATGTTTAATGGTTCAAGGTTCACCGTTCAGGGTTACTTTTCTGTAACCGTTCACGGGATTACAACGCCGGTTTTACGGCAACTAACCGAGCTGTAAGCGTGCTGCAGATGCAAGGCGTACGGGTGCAGACGTACTCCCTATACTTCAAGTGCCTGACAACAAAGCAGATGCGGTGCCCTGTGAACGCTTTCCAAAAAAGTGACTACTCCAGTCACAATACATTGGATTCGCTGACGACGGAGCTTTGTCGCCCGACAGATCAGGTTGTTGATGTCGGATTTGTCTGTGAATGGAGGGATCAGGAAACGGGGCTCTGCATAGGGTAGACGCTGATTCGCTGTCGATTTCGCACTGTCTCGAACTTCACAACCCCGTCTGCTTTAGCAAACAAGGTATAATCCCTACCCATGCCTACATTTTGTCCTGGATGAAACTTGGTTCCCAACTGACGGACCAGGATGTTTCCGGCCCTTACGATCTGGCCGCCAAAACGTTTTACGCCTCTGCGCTGGCCATGACTGTCGCGGCCATTGCGTGAACTGCCACCGGCTTTTTTGTGTGCCATGATTAAATCTCCCTAGACACTGATCTCTTTAATCTCAAGGGTAGTGAAAGGTTGTCTGTGCCCGCGCTTGACCTTATAGCCCTTGCGCCTTTTTTTCTTCATAACAACTATTTTTTTACCACGGCCATGCTCCAAAATCTGAGCTCGTACTGTGGCAGCTTCCACTACAGGCCTGCCGATTTTAGTTTGGGTATTGTCCACCACCATCAGCACTTCAGGTATCTCGACCTCCGAACCTGCTTCAGCATCGAGCTTTTCCACCCTGAGCACTTCCCCTGGACAAACCTTATATTGTTTTCCGCCTGTCTTAATAACAGCGTACATATTTTCCTCCAAGATTAACTAAAAAAATAACGAGATCAGAAATTAACATGAAATCAATAACTGTCAAGGATATTTAAGATTTAGGAATTAAAACCAATAGAACAACCTGCAATCCCTCAATCCCTCAATTTGTAATTCCCGATGATGGAATTTGATTCCCTCCACCTGAATATTCGACAGAAGCCTGATAGTGTCTTTCATCTGGCTGCGGCTTTCCCCGGGCAGTCCAAAGATGATTATGCCGGTGATGACGGCGGTTATAGGCCAATGCATGACCATCTTTTTCTTTCTCTTCAAGAATGGGATATCTAAACGCTTGGAGGAAATATCAAATTTCTTCTCTCACTTCATATTCAGTTTCTCCAAAGAGTACGGAATAGCTCGTGGTAACGGATGGAATGGCTATGCTGTAACCGCCTGAGAATGTTGCCTTTGTAACCCATGCTAAAGTGAGGCGTACTCTGGTTAAATTTGCTCCTGTCGATTTTTAGCTGGGGATGTAGATTTCGATGCTCTTCCGCTAATACTTTGATTATGTTCTGATTTTCACTTCGGCCACTTTTGGTAAGTTGGGTTTCGGAAAGCAAAACCCAACGATATTAAGCTATTGTTGGGTTTCGGGGCTCCGTCTCTTAACCCAATTTACGTGATTAAGCGAATCAAGGGCCTATTTATAACCTATTGAAAATAAAGCATATTTCTAAATCAAAGTAATAGCGGAAGAGCATCCTTATTGTGATTTTGATAGAAATGAAGCACAGGGAAAGGGCTGTTTTGTTCTTGCTGGTTGTGGTGATATTTCTAATCACATAGAAATCCTTGGCGTATATTTACGCAAAAATTTGAGTGACAACTCTATCCCGCCGATGAGATTACAGCCTATGCGATCTTGCACAAGTTGTGTGTATTTTCCTGGAACAGGAGATGATTATTAAGATGACGACCGATGCACCAGTGATTCCCGAAGGGTATGACCGGACAAGCAAATTGTGCAGCAGCCTGATGCACAAATCCTATGGTTCCACAACTGCGTGCTACTGGACAAGGTCAAAGATCCGACCGAACGGTTCTGGTACGCTCGTGTTACCATCCGGTACGACTGGAGGCGGAGCTGATGGCCGCAGATGAGGAAGAAATTTCTACCGAGACCGAAACAACATGAACAAATCAGACTTGATTGAGACATTACATCAGAACAGCGGCCTTGATCGACAAATAGCCGAATTTGTTGTTACAGAGGTCTTTCAGGGCATGGCAGAAACCCTGATTCGGGGGAAGCGCATTGAACTCAGGGGCTTTGGGTCCTTCGAGGTCAGAAAATATAAAGGCTCACGAAATAGTAGATTTTTCTTTTGTGAGACTTTATAATACATGGTTACAAAAATGTTATCAAAATAGGAGTGAGATATCAAATATGACCGTAGCAATTTCCAAAGGCAAGAACTCTCAAAAGGCTAAGCCCGGTTCTATCCATATCCATACCCAAGTAAACCCACACCTTGGTCGCCGTATAATTTGTCCTCACTGCGGAAACGAATGGAATTTTTACCAAATAGCAGAGGAAGTTAAGCTCACTACGCGGTATGTCCAAAACGCCGACGGAAGTTTTACTCCCCTTAGCGATGATTCCAGAATTTTGGGAGAAGTAAAACTTTACTGCGGGGAGTGCCAAGCAGATCTTAGCGAATTCCATAACAGGTTCCTGGAGATGCTTTTTTGAATCCTAACCGTCCTCCATTTATTCTCACAGACAACCGGTCTTTCAGAACATATCTTCCAGAACTGGGTACTGGAGATACATTGGTCGGACTACTGAACATCAAGCCCACAGAGCAAGTCCTGTTCCTGGACCTTGTGGAGCGCGGTATCCGGCTATTTCCTCCTGCACTGGCCCAGCAACTCAGCAGGTCAAAATGCCTGCAGGCCATGGTCTATAAAAAGTGGATGGTACCCCATACCTTTGTGGCCAGGGACCGCCACGACATGATCAAACAAATAAATGCCTATGGGCGGGAAAAAATCGGACCAGTGGTCACAAAACAGAATCGTTTTAATTGCGGCCTGGGCATACACCTATGGTCATCAATTGAAGACGCTTATAATCAGGTATGTTTTGGCTCTCTTGCCTATCCCTTTGTCGTACAACCTTTTATGGAAACGGCGATCGATGTGAGGGTCGTAATAATAAAAAATTATTCCGAGGCCTATTGGCGGAGCAACCCCCACTCATTTCGCAACAACATGTTCTGCGGCGGGAATAGTGGTGAACACAAGCTTTCATCTGATCAATGGGACCTCTGCAGGAAGGTAATGGAGCGGGGAAAATTCCCCAATGCTCACATAGACCTCATGGTTACTACGGACGGGACCACTTATTTGGGTGAAATAAACCTTAGAGGAGGCCTAAAAGGAGCCAAAATTTCCGGGCCGGAATATCAAGAGCGAATAAAGGCCATGGATGAAGCCTTCGTTAAATCCATTGAACGACTCCATTACTCAGCTATGTGATGACTTACTCCGAATCGGCCAAGCGAATACAAGAAGCTTTCACCTTTTCCATCAAGCTTTTGAGCCGGCCGGGCAATTCCTGTTATCAATTGATCTTGAACCGCAACAAGACCGCATATGCTTGCCTCAACGGGCTGCATTATTGATTTAAGGATGTATTTCCCGTCTTCCCACCCAAGAAGCATAAGCCAGTCCCCTGCCAGCGTGCTTTCTTCCCCAGGCACTCCGGGGAACAACAGTTCCGGCAGACCATTTCCATCCACGTCAGCAGAAATAAACCATTTTGGGAAACTACCTTCCGGTAACTGCGGGGAAACCCGATTTGAAGACGACCAAAGCAATCGCTCCATTTCATAGACACAAAGTTTGCCGCTATAGTCAATTGTGCAAAGTTCCGGATTGCCATTTCCATTCAGGTCTGACCAGCTTGATCTGATTACAGAAAAATTCTTTGGGCTTACTATGCGGTGCCTGTACTTAAGGCCCCCATGACTGGGTTCCATAAGATAGACCTTTGCCCCAAACATAACATCAGCATCGAAACTCTGCCCCAGGAGTGACTCCTTTAAACCATCTCCGTCTCTATCTACAAAGCCAAGCCACAAATTGATATCATCCTCTATCAGGCTTAATGTAAAATCCTGGTAACTTAACAACATTGAGCGCATTCCTGCTCCATCCAGCAGGGCATTTAACACTATCCATCCATGAGTTTTTACTGCGGAAAAACCAACCAGACGTCCAGGCCCGCAAAACCGTAAAGAGGCAAGTTCTCCCGGACTTCCATAATGGCCGACATATAGACCTGATGGCAAAAGATAGACTATCTCAAGCTCATTGTCTCCATTGAGGTCAAGGATATCAACCTGGATCGCGCTTTCCGGAAGACGTCCTACAAGTCGCGCTTTGCCCAAATCAAAGGACTTAAGGTGTGTCTTGAATTTTCGGTCTCCGGTGTCATACCGGTGTTCCACATAATCTACTTCTTCAAAGGTGTCCGTACTGTACTTCTGTCTTTCAGCACCTTTTGTTCTAGAAACAGGATACTCATGTAAAAGAGCCGAATCAGGGCCATAGACTTTCAACCCATCCTGCTCTAAAGCAAAAAGCAAAACAATGCCCAATGTCTTCATTGACTGAGGATCCAGCACGTCGGAAGGGACATCAGAGGGATCCAGCCAAACAAGATCCGGAAAGGCATGCTCTAAATCCTGGCGCAACTCGTTGGCAAATCTAAAATCTGATCCGGTCACAAAGGCCGCTGCCATGTCACTGTACCGCGTTGCCGGCTGTCCGACACTCAGGGGTCCCTGGGTAGTTACTACTTCGCATATAGACTTGCTATCTTCAGATTGAGTTACTCGAATGGTGGCCAGCGGTTTTTTAATATAACCAATTATCTCACGGTTATCAGGGTCGAGAACCGGGTCCCCTTTACCATATATCTTAAAAAGATCCCTTGCATTGACACCATTGACCTTCCCCTTGTCCAGTATCAAGGAGTACTCGGAAACTTCAGAAACTGTAGCGGATAGCGGAGCGAAGTCTTTCAGCAGTTGATCGTATGAACATATAGGAGATGACTTTGAATAACATGGAACAGCCTGCAAAAGGACAGAACAAATTAAAAGCCAGACGATTATCGCAATCTGAATGGTTTCACCAATATGATTTGACACGGCAGGATCCCGGAAAACCAAGAGCTCTCCAATAAAAAAAGCCCTCACCTTTAAGTAAGGGCTTATCAGTCAGTCTAGCTCGCCTTACGGCGAAGGGATTAAAGACCTAGACACAACCAGTCGGCTTCGGAAGGCCGGCCATCTTACAGGCTCCCTTACCAGGGCCGGACGGGAATAGTTCATAGACTTTCTTTAAGGGAAAACCTGTTGCCTTCGAGAGGATACGTACCATGGGTGCAATACCATTCTTCTTGAAGTATTCCTGGAGTACATTTACAAGCTTCCAGTGTTCATCAGTTATTTCCTCAATACCCTCTGTCGATTTTACATAGTCAACCCACGTACGGTTCCAATGTTCGATTCCACCCAGGAGAAAACCGTCCTCATCAATTTCGAATGTCTCTCCTCCAAATTCCAGTTCTGCCATATCGTCCTCCTTAAAAAATTAGTTTGCATGATTACAAGCAGCAAGACATCTCCATGCTTAAAATTTAAGTGAATGCATACTATAACATAATTTTTTTGTCAAGAAAACCAGACGCCTCTGCCGAAAATTCTTTACATGATATTTTTCCCTGATTAAAGATAGTTACACTCCAAAATATGCTTGGGCATCTCCCGGATATAAATAAATCCCTAAGAGAGAGCCTGAAGTTTCTGCATCTTATCTCTGGCCCAACTGAGGTCCGGATCTAACTCAAGGGCCATCTCATACCACCTGATTGCCGCATCCTTCATGTTCAATTTTTGGAGGTTGCTGGCTATATTGGCATAATCAATTGCAGATCCCGGATCGATGGATATCGCCTGCTCAAAGGCCTCTACGGCCTTGACGTATTCTCCTGCACGATAAAAGCAGTATCCCAGAAGATTATGAATTTCCTTGAGTTCCGGATTCGAGTCCCTGGCACGATCAAGCTCCTCTATTGCCTTGGTGAAATCCTCCAATTCCTTATAGCACACCCCACGATGGCAATAAATGCTTGCCACTTCCTCAGGGGCAGGATTGAGCAGAAACGCCCTGTTGTACCATTTAAGCGCCTCAGCATAATCCCCAAGCTGTTCATGTGCATGTCCGGTATAAAAGGCTGTATCGTACCGTTCTGAGTATAGATCGTCTATGGCGGTCAGGATAGAGAGTGCCTTTTGTGGGTGTTCTGTCGAGTCAACCAGGCGGGCACAATGGAATGCCACATCAAGATTTTTGGTACGGTCCCTGAAGTGATTTCCAGGGATCACTGCATATACTGCGGGAACAGCCAACTCAGGGTGTGTGATATCTACCAGATATGCTTTTAAGCCGACGTCTGCCAATGCCTCGCACAGCCCTTCAATCTCGATCCTGAAATTCTCCGAGCTACAATTCGGCATGGATTCTACAGAGACTTGAACAGTTTTATCAAGCACATATGATGCCTCATCCAGACTCGAAAATTTAGGAAGTCCGCTCTCTACATACTCACCTTCTCTATCAAAATCTCCAGCCAGTTGCGCCACCTCTGTAAGTGCCCTTATTACCGCCCGCTGAGGATCAGGAGCTGTCCCGGCAGTGTATACTATCTCGCTACTGGATGGAAAAGTCGATGGATCCCATGCAATGGCTCCAACTGTCGGGATACCGAGATCAAGAGAAAAGTCTTTCAGCACCAGCTCTATATTCAGGCCCTGGAATTTTGTCAAAAGTTCTATGACAACAGGATCTTTGATGGTATTAAGTTCTATGGTCGGAGTAGACAGCTTTTTATGGGTAATGATGGAACAGACATGACGTTCAACTACCTCTGAGAGGGCCTGAACGGCGGCTTCTTCAAATGAATTTCCTGAAGCTGAGCCATTATACTCGTTTAAAGGCCAAAACCACGAGAAAGGCAGCCGGAACTCTCCTCCGCCTGTGGGGCAAAAAGCCTTTACCCAATCAAGAGTCAGGATCTCAATCAACCTGCCGGCCTTTGAGATAGCCTCTTCACCATAGTTCTTGAGATGCAGTGCCTTAAGCATGTCTTCCATAGGTACTGCGCCGGTCTCAAGGTCCATGCGCCTACAAGTCCGGTGTTCCCTTTCTTTCACGAAGTTAAAAAGGCTGAAGCGTTCTACCAACTCCATCACGGCACTTGCCTCTGCCTGGGCGGGAGTAGCACCTTTACCCATCTGCCTGGGCGTACCGGTCAGACGGCTGACAGACGGGCTATACCTGCTTACATATACCGGTATTCCCAGCCTGCCTTTGTCTACTCGTTCGGTATCCTGAAGAATAGGCACTCCCAGGCTGTTAAACCGGTCCCGGACCCATTTCAGGGTCTCATCCGCCGTCCTTGCTTTATCAAGAGCAGCGCCTGATTTTTTAAAACTGTCTTTTAACAATCCCGCAGTCTCCCGATTTCTGAACAGAGGCTACACCAAAAAAGGTATTATAGTCTCCTTTATGAGCCTCTCGGCCTCATACCAGTCCTTCTGGTCATGGCCATGAACTTTTCCTCCTCTTATCTCAAAGAGGGTATAGGCCACGTTGGCTATCCAGTGGCATCTTACATTTTCCAGCATCTCATCTTCAAACATCACATAGGCCATGCTTGTCCCGGGAGGTCCCTGGATTTGCACTCCCACTACCGGATTAGATGCCTCTTCGTCCGTGATAAGATAAAGGGCCCTGGGTACTTCGACACCATGGCTCAAATGGGCCAGATTCTCAGTATCCGTACCTCCCAAATAGATATCTACTCTTCGCTCCTCTGGATCATAGGCCAGACCGACCAGGGGCAGACCGGGTTCCCCGACTACTACATCTTCTCCCAGGGTCAGGGAGGCCCTTCTGAACTGATTTTGACGATTAAAATTTTTAACAAAACTCGGCCATTCATTTTTCAAAATCCGCATTTTTTTCATATTCTTACCTCCACAAATAGTTTAACAAGTGAGTAAAAATATATATAAATATTTATACTATTTAATATACTAAGAGACAGGATCATAATGAGAAAATACCATGGTAAAGGTACCTCTGCCCTGGGATATGGACCGGAGTTTTGTAGAATAGCCAAACATTCTGGAAAGCGGAGCAATTGCCTTAATAACCTGGATTGGCCCTCTTGGCTCAATCTGTTCGACTCTGCCATGACGACTGTTTAAATCCCCGATTACATCACCCATAAATGATTCCGGTACCAACACTTCCAAGCCCATAATGGGTTCAAGGAGCACCGGATCAGCCTGTTCACAGGCCCGTTGCAGTCCTATAGAAGCTGCGGCCCTGAAAGATACATCAGTAGAGAAACCTTCTTCAAAGACAGCATCTTTTAATATTACCTTAACGTCTATTATGGGAAAACCCTTTAAAACACCGCTTTCGAGTCTCTGTCCCAATGTTTCCAAAATAAGGGCTTCGTAACCCTCGGGCAGGCATTCAGGCTCAAGCTTACTGACCACACGATTAGCATCCCCCCTCTCTCTGGGAGAGACCTGGATGACTATAGTAGCTGTTTGACGTCCGCTACCTATCTCACGGTCGAATCGCTCTTCTATCGTAACGGATTTTTGGATAGTCTCCCGATAGACCACTTGAGGTTTACCCACTGTTACAAAGGCATTAAATTCTCTAAGCAGCCTGTGGATCAAAATTTCCAGATGCAGTTCTCCCATGCCGGAGATAATTGTCTGGCCGGTCTCTTCATCAAATCTGACCTTGAAGGTAGGATCTTCCTCAGACAACTTATTAAGAGCCGAATCTATTTTTTCTTGATGTCCTATAGTCTTGGGCTCCACAGCAACAGAAATCACAGGCTGGTAGGCCTCAATCGGCTCAAGGAGTATAGGGTGTTTTTGATCACAAAGCGTGTCTCCTGTTGAACTATGCTTAATACCCATAACAGCCACTATATTACCTGCTCCGGCCTCTTTGATCCTTTCTCTCTTGTTGGCATGCATCTGCAAAATCCTGGCGGCCTTTTCCTTAAGCCTTTTTCCAGGGTTCCATACCTCATCTCCCGCCCTTAATTTTCCGGAATAGACACGCACATAGGTCATCTTGCGCCCCTGGTCCATCTGGACTTTAAAAGCAAGAGCGGCAAGCGGGGCATTGTCTTGACTGAGACGTTTTTCAACAGTGCTTGTAACAGGATTTATGCCTTCTATAGGCGGCACATCCAGAGGACTCGGCAGATATCTGATTATGCCGTCCAGTAAAAGCTGTACCCCTTTGTTTTTAAGCGCAGAACCGCAATAAACAGGAACACACTGGAGCCCAATACACGCCCGCCTGATAGCCTCGTGTAATTCCTGGTCGGTTATGGTCTCCTCATCCAGGTACTTTTCCATTATGGTGTCATCTACGCCGGAAAGGGCCTCAAGCAGATTTTCCCTGGCCTTAGATACCTCTTGCCGATATTCTTCCGGTATGGGACTTTCTTTAAACTCGACTCCCTGAGTTGCTTCGTCCCATACAACCATTTTTTCCTTAATAAGATCAAACACACCTCGGAAAGAATCCTCAGAACCAACAGGCAGTGTCAAGATGAGTGGATAGATTCCCAACCGCTTTTTCATCTGTTCAACAGCACCCAGGAAGTCGGCCCCAAGCCTATCCATTTTATTGATAAAAGCAATTTTCGGGACTTTGTATTTGTCTGCCTGGTGCCACACGGTCTCTGACTGGGGTTCAACTCTTCCAACCGCACAGAAAACCCCGACTGCACCGTCTAGTACTCTCAAGGACCTCTCTACCTCTATTGTAAAATCCACATGGCCGGGAGTATCGATTATATGAATCTCGTTTTTCAGCCAGTAAGAGGTTGTAACCGCAGAGGTAATTGTAATTCCCCTCTCCTGTTCTTCGGGCATCCAATCCATAGTAGCCTGGCCGTCATGGACTTCGCCCATCTTATGGGTCTTGCCTGTATAAAACAGAACGCGCTCAGTGAGAGTAGTCTTCCCCGCATCTATATGGGCAATTATTCCAATATTGCGGATTTGTTTTATTCGATTTTCACGGGTCATATTCTGAATTGCTCAAATTTTTTACAACTACCAAAGCACAGACAGATGAAAAAATTGAAATAACGACACAGATCGGGTATTTTCAGCAAAGTGACATGTGGAATATACTCGTTGGCAAAATGTATTGGTTCTATTTAACAAAAAGCTTGGAAATGCACAACAACTTAAAGGTCAAGAAAATAAAGAATCCCGGCACAAAGAACCAAGTTTTGAGTTCGTCCCCGAAAAGGGCTTGTTAGTATTTTGAAATTACAGTGGAAAATCTAAAAATAGGACCTTGATATAGGATGAAATGGTTCAAAAAAGAAAAGAAAAAGGACACTTCTCCCAGGCATGAAACCGTAACCAGGGGGCTTTTGATATTTTCCAATACTGGTCACGTAATGCGTGCTGAGCAGGTACTAAAAGAGGAAAATTTTGATATTAAGGTGGTTAGTCCTCCTCTGCAATATAGAACAGGCTGCGACCTCTGCGTGGAGTTTCCTTTGGTTGAAGAACTGGACATCACCAGGATATTGAAAAAAGTAAAGTTAGTGCCCATAGATATAGTGTCTATGTCTTCAAATGGGTCAAAACCTCTGAAGTTATGTAGGACCAAAGACTTTGGCCAATACATCATGGTCAGGGCAGCCAACATGAAAATTACAGTGGATAAAATAGATAAAAAAATTGTCAACCTATCCGGTGGTGGTTGCCCGGATGTGCCGTACCTGGCTTATGAGATGGTTGGAAAATCGATTACAGAAGCGCCCAATCCGTTGCTCATAGGTCATACTCTCTGTGCTTATGCCTTAAGCACGGCTTATGAAAAAATGATAAAAATTATAGGAGGTGAGGATGCTTCTTCTGGCAGGGACCATTCCGGTTAGGGACTTACCTCTTCTACTGGGCGGAATTGAACTTACTGAACAGGGTGTCAAGGTAGACAATCAAGTCCTGGATATAAACCGTGGGACAGCGGCCATGATTTTTGCCGCCTATATGATCTCTCGGGAATATGGTTTGGAAAGCCCTTTCGGTATAGTAGCCGGGGATATAGGTGCCAGCGATGGGAGTTTGAAAATCTATGACTATCTGGCGAAAAATCTCCAACAGATGGATGTCAGTGTACTAACTTTTCATTATATCATGCCGGATATCAAAAGTAATAAAAAGGTCCTGGAAAAGTTAGATTCCCTAAAAAAGAGGCCTGTATTAATCGCTGACGCAGGTGGCATGTATGTAGCCAAGGCCGGTGGTGATAGTAACCGTTACGACGTGTTTACCCCTGACCTGGGAGAACTTGCCTTTTTAGCTGATGAAAAAGCGGTCCATCCCACCTACACACGCGGATTTATATATCATATGGATGATGATGTGCCGGAGTTGATAAGAAGGACCTTTAAATCAAAAAACGTTGCGCGCACCTTGTTCGTAAAAGGAAAGGTGGATTATATCTGTCAAGATGGAGAGATACTGGAAGAGATTGATCATCCGAATATAGAGGCCTTAGAAGCGGTTGGGGGGACAGGGGACATGATTACCGGTATAATCAGTGGATTGATCTATGCAGGGAAGTCCCCCATAGAGGCCTGTCGGATCGCCGGGAGAGTGAACAGGAAGGCAGGAGAACTGTCCCGGCCTACCCCGGCTACTCAGGTCAAAGATATTATAACACATATTCCCGCGGCCCTGAGGGAAGTACTAAAACAACAAGGATAGACAATGGCGAAAGTAATTATCCCTTTTCCACTTCGTAAATATGCCGGCAACCGGCGTGAAGTCATCATAGATGGAGATAACCTTAAAGAAACTATGGAACTTCTTTTGCGGCAGTATCCCGGGTTGGAGACCATCAATCATGATTCCGCCCTCCTCTCCATTTTTATTAATAACAGATTGATCAGGACCGGCAGTGAAAAGTGGGATACGTTTATCTTAAATAACGAAGATGAGATTGCGCTTATAATTCCTATAGCTGGAGGATAGGGCTGAAAAACATGATTGAGCTTGAGCATATAAATCAGATAATTTTGCCTGTGCTTAATTGGCAAGAGATTATTGAGCACTGCAAGAGAAAGCTTGAGGGGAATTATCTGCCTGGTGAATCCAGGGTTCGCAGGGCCTATGGTTTGATAGCAGGCACTCAGGATGAATATACCCTGAAAACGGAGCGCATATTAACACTCAAAAAAAATTTAAGGGGTGAAGAGCCTTACAAGACCTATATGGATGGCATTATGGAGCAGCATGCCGTGCCTTCAAAGACACCCTTGAGTAAGAGGGGTTGGATCTCAGACCCTATGGAGCTTAAAGAATGTTACGACATATGCGATAAAGATAGGCTTATTGTATTCGGAACATATCATATGCATGTTGTTCCCTGGGAGCATGATCCGAAAAGAGATACTCCCACACGCCTCGATACCATTCTGGCACGGAACAGCAATCTTTTTTCCTTCATTGTCTCTATGGTAGATATCACTTGTCCTATAATCAGGGCGTTCTATGAAGGGGTAAAAGAAAAGGAAGTGCCCATCCTTATGGAAGGATTAAATTAGCGCCCTTGGGGCGAGCTGTTGAGCTTATAGCTTAACAGCTTATTAGCTTATTAATAAAATTGACCCAAAAATGGAAATTCCTATACTATTAAATCATGCCGGCTCATTCAATTGATTTTCAGATAAATCCCGGTGTTTTCAGTACACCTGAGTTAGTACAGGTCTTTGATGAAAAAGCCAGATACCAACGTTGGCTGGATTTCGAAGCGGCTCTGGCCGAAGTGCAGGGGGATATGGGGGTGATACCTCAGGAGGCCGCAGCGGAGATCGGAAGAAAGGCAAGGCTTGAATACATAGATTTAGAGAGCGTTCACAAAAAATATTTACATAGCCGCAATTCCATCATTCCTTTGATAAACGGTCTCCGTGGGGTCTGTGAAAAGGGCTATGGGGAATACGTCCACTATGGAGTAACCACCCAGGATGTCCTGGATACTGCTGAAATCCTTGAACTAAGAGAGACGCTGGCCCTAACATACAGGGATCTGAGGGCATTAGAAATGATCTGCCTGGATCTGGCCAAGAAGTACCGATTAACGCCCGAGGTAGCTCGTACCCACGGTCAACAGGCCTTACCCACGACCTTTGGTATGAAAGCTGTTGTCTGGCTGGGCGAGATCAGGCGTCATATCGAACGTCTCGCATACATTTCTCAGAGAATTTCCATGGGACAATTGGGTGGGGCTGTCGGGACCATGGCCGCTCTTGGCCCTCACGCCATGGAAATCGCCAGGCGCACCTTGAACCTTTTAGGCCTTGATCATTCCAATGTGCCCTGGCATAACTCCAGGGACAACATAGGTGAGCTGGCATCTATCTTTTCCCTGCTGGTTACGACCCTTGCAAAGATGGCCAATGAGATAGTCCAGCTTCAGAAGACCGAAATTGACGAGTTAAGGGAACCTGTACCTGGAGGGGCCGCAAGTAGCAGCACCATGCCTCATAAGAAAAATCCGGTTATCTGTCAGCGGATTATAGTGCTTTCCCGCCATGTCAGATACCTCACCGGTACGATTCTGGAAAGCATGGCCCACGAACACGAGCGGGATGCCGGCTGCCTCTGGGCGGAATGGTTGGCAGTGCCGCAACTCTGTATTTACACAGGTGCTGCTTTACGGTACATGCTGGATGTAATGTCCGGTCTGGAGGTGCGGGTTGATCGCATGATGGAGAACCTGCATCTTCAAAAAGACATGATTGCCTCAGAATGGCTGATGTTTCGCTTGAGCAGCATGATAGGTAAGATGAAGTCTTCGACAAAACTCCGGGAGTTGTCAGCCAAGGCACAGGAAACCAAGACATCATTAAAAAATGTGGTCATGGAAGACCCTGAGATCGGCAGCCTTCTCGCCTCTGAAGAGCTGGCCTATCTTGACCATCCGGAAAGATACATCGGCCACGCTGTACAGATTGTAGACCAGGCTATTGAGGACATTGAAAAGAAAAGGGCATTAGATCCTGAAAGGTTTTAAAAGTCTATATGAGCCGTTGTGAATTGCACAGCCATATTATTGACTCACGGTTTTATAGCAGCGGTTATTCAACGCAAGAGGCCCGTAAAATATTCTGCGATAAGTACCGGTACCAACGCTGGTTAGACATAGAGGCCGCCCTGGCTTCAGCACAGGCTGATATGGGGATTATTCCCAAGTGGGCAGCCAAAGCAATCAATAAAAAGGCACACCTTTGCTATCTTGACCTGGATGCCATCCAGGAAGGTCTGAAAGTCACCTGTCATTCTCTTATCCCATTGCTTAATGCATGGAGGCAGGTATGTGACAAGGCCGCAGGGGAATTTATTAACTTCGGTACCACGACCCAGGACATCCAGGACACTGCCCAGGCCCTGGAGATTCGCGATGTGTTAAGCATCTCTGATCGGGATCTTCAAATTATTCTAAGGCAACTGATGGAGCTGGCGGATCGTTATGTAGATCTTGTAACCATAGGTCGAACCCATACGCAACATGCCTTGTCCATGACACTGGGCCTAAAGATGGCAGTCTGGCTGGATGAACTATGGCGGGACTATGAACGACTGATAGCTTGCAGGGAGCGGGTGTTGGTAAGTCAGCTCTTTGGTGGAATCGGCACGATGGATGCCTTTGGTGAAAAACCTTTTGAGCTCCTGTCGCAATTTTCTCAAAGACTGGGGCTTAGGGCACCGCTCATTGCCTGGCATGCCTCGCGAGACAGGGGCGCTGAATTTCTTGCTGTCATGGCTATGATTTCCGGGACTTTGGCCAGGATTGCGGATGAAATCCGGAGTCTGGCCAGGAGTGAAACCGGAGAACTGGAAGAACCTTTTCATATGGATAAGATAGGCAGCAGTACCATGCCCCATAAGAGAAATCCTGAAATGTGTGAGCAGGTCGTGGTCCTGGCAAGGCTCATCAAGGCCAATGCCGGTCTGGGTTTTGAGGGTATGATAAATGAACATGAACGGGATTATAGGGCAGTGAGACTGGAATGGGTCACAATTACCGATACCTCTCTATTTATCTGCGGGCTTCTGTCTATGATGAAGGCCATCTTGAAGGATCTTATTGTCCATGAACACAGAATTCGTAAAAATGTTGAAAACGCGGCAACGCTCATTTCAACCGAGGCATTAATGTTTTACTTGGGAGAAACAATCGGCAAAGAGACGGCCCATAGAATTATTTATGAAGCCGCCATGGAGGCCAAAGAGACCAGCCGACCCTTAATGGATCTGTTAATGGAGCATAATAAGATATCAGGAAAGTTTGAGCGAAAGGACCTTGAACGAGTTGTTGATCCTGCAAAGCATATCGGTCAATCGCGAGAATTGACCTGCCGGACAATTAACTATGTCAGAGAAAAATTGTCTGATACTGCAATGTGTAAAAAAAATGAGAGGGTCTGCCCTCTGAGTGAAAAGGATGGCTGTTGCAGTGTCTAATATGGATTTTCCAGACCCTGATTTAAGGCGCCACAAAAGACAAATGAGGCTTTCCGGCTGGGGTATTGAGACTCAGAAGAAACTTAAAAACGCCAAAGTTCTGGTCGCCGGGGTAGGTGGACTTGGGTGCCCTGCAGCGCTAAATCTTGCCCTTGCAGGCGTAGGACACATCAGGATCTGCGATGATGATTCGGTTGAGATAAGCAATCTCAACAGCCAGTTTTTACATACAGAGCATAGTATTGGTACCAAAAAGACCCTTTCAGCCCGGGCGACTCTCTCTTCCATCAATTCGGACATAGCTGTTGAGCCGATTTCTTATAAGATTACTGACGAAAATGTGGATGATATTGTGGGAAATTCACAAATTATCCTGGATTGTCTGGATAACTTTTCCGCCCGCTACATCTTGAATCAGTGTGCTATCCGGAAAGATATCCCCATGGTTCACGGCGCAGTATGGGGCATGGAAGGACGTGTCACGTTTCTCTATCCTCCGCAAGGCCCTTGTCTGACATGTATCTTTCCAATGGCCCCGGCCCAACAGGAGGTCCCTGTACTGGGTGCTGTTCCTTGCACTATAGGTAGTTTGCAGGCCATTGAGGCAATTAAATATCTGGCCGGGTCGGGCAGAACATTAATAGGACGCATGTTGATCTTAGACTGCTCCACCATGCAATTTCAGGAACTGGAAGTGCCAAGAAATCCCCAATGCCCTGTTTGCGTGGGATTAAAAAACTAGCGATAAAATGTTGTTATTGTTTGTAATGTGTTTTTATGTTAGTTAAACTTAAATGGTGCGATTAGCGGTTAGCTTCGCTGCCCCCTTTGGGGATTCAACAACAAAGCTAAACGCTAACAGCTAATCGCTCACCTTAGGTCAATACTTTATGGCATTGCTTATAAATCTTAAAAAGAATCTGTTGATAGTATTGGTGATAATCGCGTGGTTAGTGCCTGGGAATATGGCACGGGCTGATGATTGCGACGAGGCAAGGAGATGGTTCAGCAAAGGTCTGGATCTGCTTGATGATTCAAAAAGGGAGGCCTCGTGTTATCAGAAGGCTATTGAACTATGTCCGGATTTTTTTGAAGCACATAACAGGCTGGGTGAGGTGTACAAAAGTTGGGGAGAGTATGACTTGGCCATAAAGGAGTTTGAGCAGGCCGGGGAAAACCCATTATTTGCCGAACCACACAATAATCTGGGCGAAATCTATAGAATGCAGGGTGAGTATGACCTGGCGGCAGAAGAATTTAAAGAAGCCATAAGGATAAAACCTGATTTCCGTGAGGCACAGAACCAACTGAAATACGTCAATAAAAAGTTGGGCAAGTATGATTCTATGGTTAGGATGCCTCAGAGAGAGCGCATTCCCATCTCTGTATTTACAAGAATACCAGGCATGACTCTCCCTAAAGGTAAATTTTTGGTTGATTTTCAATATGAATACTTTGAACAAAAAGGGAATCTAAAGGGAGATGTTGCTCCCTATCTGACAAAAGTAGATGTGCATAAATGGATTTTGGGAATACGCTATGGCCTGAGCAGTAATTTCACAGTAGGTTTAATTCCCAAATATTTTTTAAAAAAAGCCGAAATTGACATAGAACATCTGAACATGGACGCTGAACCTCAGGTAGATGGATTTGGAGACACTGTATTGTTGACGAAATATCGCCTGTGGAAAACAGGAAAAACAAATATTTCAGCATTCCATATCCTGAGTATTCCTACTGGTGATGACGAGGCAACAGGTAAATCCCATGGTATAGAGCGCAGAATACCGTTGAGCTCGGGAGGGTTTGATTTTACACCGGGCATAGCAACTACAACTGTAAAAGGGCCTTTTACGATTCAATCCAATGTTTCGTATACGATCAGGACCGGAGGACAACTTGGCGACCAATTTAACTATAACTTTGCGCTTGTCTTACCACTTTTTTACAATTTTATTTCAAGTATGGAATTGAACTACAGGTGGCAGGACAATTCCAGCATGCGGCAGGAATACCAAATAAAGTTGGGACGGCCACCTGAAGAACGAGAGACCTATAAAGTCACTGTTTCAGAAGAAGCAGGACACACGCTATTTCTATCACCAGGCTTGCATGTTTTTTTAACCAAAGGATTTAAAGTAGAACTTGGTGCTAAGATTCCAATAATAAAACAGGATGATAAAGACGCATTGGTAGAAGATACTATATTTCACGTTGGGTTGATGAAATATTTCTTTTAGGAACGGGAGATAAATAAGTTGAACAAAAATTAATAGGGTTTTTTGTTGTATTCAAGGCGCGAGGAGCGAGCATAACGGGTTATGTGATCGACGAGCAACGAAGAAGACGGCAAAAAAAACATTAATTTGTTCAAGTTATTTATTGTACGTTCCTTAATGGTGATCTTGTGTATAAGCTTTGTCTGTATATAAGTTTTATCCTGATCGGTATAGCAGCCGGTTTCCATCCGGAAACGGCTATTTTTCCAACTGATTGCATGGCAGAGGAAGATATCCAGAGCAAGATAGAGCATAATGTTATCATTATTGAAGATAATGAATTATATCAAAACAATCTTGCTGGCATCCGGATAAGAGGCAGTTTGCCATTGACTATCAAAACGTGCAAAATCTATTCAAATGGAGGGGCGGGAATCGCTATAACTAGACAGGCACAGGTCATGGTGACCAGGTGCAACGTCTTTAGAAATGAGAAGGCTGGCATAAATATCGACGATGCTATACGTGCTACCATAGAAAATTGCAGAATTTATAAAAACAGGACGGCCGGTATAGATATATGCAGGACCAAGGAAAAAGAACAACACATATCGGAAATCAATATTGCAAATAATAAAATATATATAAACAACCAGGCCGGCGTAAGATCTATGCTACAGTCTGACGGGGAAGTTGATTTAGCTATCACCTGGAATGACATATATAAAAATAAAAAGGCAGGGGTCAGGGTGAAAAACAATACCCGATTGGTGGCTAGTGGTAATCAAATCTATGACAATGGGACAGTGGGAATTATTTCTCTGGAATCTGCCATACCACCCAAGCTGGATATCTATCAAAACAAATTAAGCTTTAATGGTGGGCCTGGCATTCACGTCATTAACGGAATTACCGGCCGCATCGGAATTAGAAACAATTGGATTTTTAATAACCAGCGCTCCGGTATTGTATGCGGACTCTGGAGCAACCCGACCAGCGAGCTTCTAAACGTCGAGATCATAAATAATACTATTGTGTCTAATGGCAGCGATGATCAGGGGGCCGGCATCAGAAACGATAGCGATGGGAAGGCCGGCATCACGAATAACATTATTGCCTATAATTTTGCTACCGGCATAAAGACCAAGGGATGCAGGGGATATTCATATAATTTACTATATGCCAATGGTGATGCGGTTATTTGCTGCGGCGATTCTGCTTCAGCCTCTAATAGTTTTGAAAGAGAGCAATTTGCAGGCTGTTCCGGAAAGGGAAAGGGGGATTTAATCTGTGATCCACTCTTTGTAGACCCGGACAACTACAACTTTTGCCTTCAAAATGAGTCGCCGGCTATAGATTCCGGAAAAAATGTACGTATATTCGATGATACTTCTTTCCCTCCATCAAGAGGTAAAAATCGGAATGACATTGGTGCTACGGGAGGCCCATACGCTGTCAAGCGTTCACAGGGCACCACATCTGCTTCGTTGTCGGGCACTTGAAGTACAGGGAGTACGTCTGCGTACCCGTACGCCTCGCATCTGCAGCACCCTGTAAACGCTTACAGTTCGATTGTGGTAAAACGGGCGTTGTAATCCCGTGAACGGTTACAAAATGGATTTTAGAAGAAAAATATCAACAAAGCATTTAATATACATAACTCTTGCTCTTGCTATTCTCGGGTTAGGTCTGAGTTTTATTGGCTGTGTGGCAAAAGCTCCTTCTGAACCTGGCGCCGAAAAGGATATTTCTTCTGTATACACATCAGAATCAGAGGCAGAACCTTTAAAACCAGAAGAGTGCGGGCGGTGCCATACACGCATTTATTACCTCATTGTAACCGAGGGTGGTAAACACAGGATAGACTGTAGGCAATGCCATGTGCAGTTCCACATCTATCGTCCAGGAAAGGAGCCATATAAAGAAATCCTTCCCAAGTGTGAGACATGTCACGAAAACGTGCACGGAGAGGAATTAGTACAATGTTCCGGATGTCATAGTGAAGTCCACACACCGATGAACATCCCTCAAGGATCTGCCTTGGAGCAAGGCTGTTATGTATGCCATCCAAAGGCAGACAAGGAGATGAAAACATACTTAACTCAACACACAGAGCTTGATTGCTGTGCCTGCCATCATACAAGGCATAGATATATTCCTGAGTGTACTGAATGCCATCAGCCCCACGCAGTAGGGGGGATGACCCATATCGGGTGTCTAACCTGCCATCCACCTCATAAAGCACTTCAAGTTGTGTATCCAAAGGATATGCCGCAGGAGTCGTGTTTTGGTTGTCATCGGAATGCTTACGAGATGTTAAAGCAGAGTGATACAAAACATACAGCTCTTAGCTGCACTGAATGCCATCCTGAAAAACATCGAGCGATTAAAAGATGCAGAGAATGCCATGGTGAACCTCATAGCGCTGCTATGTTACAAAAATATAGGGTTTGCGGCCAGTGCCACGGCGTAGCCCATGGCTTGAATCAGGAAAAATTCCCAAGTAAGAGCAGGGAAAAAACAGAGAGTCCGTACGGCACGGGACACAAATGATGCGCACGAACTCTCAATTTAGGACTGGCGACCTAATAAGGCGGGGCCTCAAGATTTAGCATTTTATACCCTTTTGGTATTTCAAACAAATCCTTGCTCAGGGCCTTTTCCTCAATGGTCTTCAAAGTGGTCGTGGTTGTCATACCCATCACATGTGTCACTGTTTGGACCGGAAAACCATCCAAATTACCCGCTATACCCATTTTCTTCATTATCGGATTTTTCTCAAACATCTTTTCCATCTTTTTGCCAAAGGCAGTATATTCTTTGTATCCCTTCACATCCTTTGAAAACCAAAATTCGTTGTTGATGCCCATCATGGTCATATTGTACTTTTTGCACATATAGCCGGCAATTTTCTTTGTTTCATTCGTAGAGGTTACCTTCATTTCTTCCGCCCACCCTTCCACCATCTCCATTCCACGTTCATTGTCCGTTAAAGCGGTTGCATTAACCTTTGTATAGGTTTTGTCTTTGATGTTAATATGATACATCGCCATAGTATCATATTCCATTATCATTATGCCATCACTTGTATCCATACGGTAAGCATATAAAGTAAGATAGTACTTAACTGTCTCAGTCTTGTTGAACTGATCGAGCATTTGTTTAGGCAAATTACCGGGCAGACCAGCAGGTAACCCCTCACTAACACGCTCGGATTCCCAGTAAAGATCGCCGTAAGCCGCCGTTGATATGGTAAAAATAATCAGTAACGCTAAGGGTAAATACGCAATACGTTTCCATGCTTTCATCTGTTTCTCCTTTCATGTTCTCAGTTAAGTTGAGCGTTTAGCCATTAGCCATTAGCGTTTAGCTTTGAAAAATCAGGATATCACACTAATTAGAAATAACACCCAACGGGTGAAAATTTGTAATAGTAAAACATCCTGTAATCATTAAACTAATAGCTAACCGCTAATAGCTAATCGCTTAATTTAGGTCTCAGTTAGTTTCCCTATTCAGACCCCCAGTGGATAGTGATTAACCATAACCGACAAACCGAAATGATCACAGAATTTATTTTGGATTTTGTACTTCATTGTAGTATATTAGAAAAATTATAACCGTTCACGGGATTACAACGCCCGCTTTACCGCAACCAACTGGACTGTAAGCGTTTACAGGGTGCTGCAGATGCGAGGCAACGGGTACGCAGACGTACTTCCTGTACTTCAAGTGCCCGGCAACAAAGCAGATGCGGTGCCCTGTGAACGCTTAGGAAAAATTATGGATTTTGCTGCAATAATTCAGAGACTCGCAATACTCACGCCACCCATACTTCTTGCTGTGACCGTACATGAGATGGCCCACGGATGGGTGGCTTATCGCCTTGGTGATCCCACTGCAAAGCTTATGGGACGCCTCACCCTTAACCCTGTTCGTCATCTTGATCCCGTTGGTACAATGGTATTTTTTCTCACTCAGACCATAGGTTGGGCAAAGCCTGTACCGGTCAACCCCGGTTATTTTAAGAATCCCAGGAATGACATGATCTGGGTTGCACTGGCAGGTCCCGGGGCCAATATCCTCTTGGCAATATTGAGTGCTGTTTTGTTGAGACAGGTATTGGGGTCGTTTTGGGAGACGTCGGGCTTTTTTATGCGACCGGCTCTATATATGGCATATGTGAGTGTGCAGATTAATATAGGGCTTGCAGTGTTCAATCTCCTTCCCATCCCGCCTCTTGACGGTAGTAAGGTCCTTATGGGGATACTTCCCACTGACCTGGCAAGCTCTTTCGAGAGGTTTGAGCGCTATGGTTTTTTGCTGATTTTGGTGCTTGTCTTTACAGGAGTAACCGGCCGCGTTATCGTCCCGCTGATTCTCTATCTGAACAAACTCCTATTAGGAACCGTACTTTGATGTGAGCCCTTATGAGTAAACAGGCAAAACAACGAATACTAAGTGGCATGAGGCCTTCCGGCAAGCTGCACCTGGGGCACCTGCACGGTGTGCTCGAAAACTGGAAACGTCTTCAAGAGACATATGAGTGCTTCTTTCTTGTGGCTGATTGGCATGCCTTGACTACCGGTTACGAACGTCCACAGGAAATACCGGGAAACATGGATGAGATGGTGCTGGACTGGCTGGCTGTGGGCATAGACCCGGACAGGGTTACACTGTTTGTCCAGTCAGAAGTTAAGGAACACGCAGAGCTTCATCTCATGCTTTCCATGATTACACCTGTTTCATGGCTGGAGCGCAACCCTACGTACAAGGAACAGCAACAGCATCTCAAGGAAAAGGACCTCGCAACATTTGGTTTCCTGGGTTATCCGGTCCTCCAGGCTGCCGACATACTGCTGTACAAGGGTCACAAGGTACCTGTGGGCGTGGATCAACTGCCCCATATTGAACTAACCCGGGAAATCACACGCAGGTTCAATTATCTGTATAGGGATGTTTTTCCAGTACCTGATGCCTTACTGGCAGATGTTCCCAAACTCCCAGGGCTGGACGGCAGAAAAATGAGCAAGAGTTATGGAAATTCCATATTTCTGTCAGATCCCCCGGACGTGGTAAGGAAAAAAATATCCACAATGATAACTGATGTGGAGCGGCCAAGGATGGGTGATCCCGGTGATCCTGAAAACCGCTGTATAGCCTTCAAGCTTCACCGGCTTTATCTGCCGGCAGAACAGCTTGAGGTCATTGTGTCTGAATGCAAGGCAGCCAAGCGGGGCTGTGCGGCATGTAAGAAAGAACTTGCCGAGGCCATTGTCCTGCAAATGGCCCCGATCCGGCAGAAGAGAAAGGCCCTTGATGCCGATCCCGGCAAAGTCAGGGCCATAATGGCAGATGGGGCCGACAGGGCCAGAAAGGTTGCGCAGTCCACAATGGCGCAGGTTTGGAGTGCCCTTTGGAACCGGAATGCCAAGTAAAGCTTGAGGCCTTTGAAGGGCCTTTAGATCTGCTCCTTCACTTAATCCAAAAGAATAAGCTCGAAATTACCGATATCCCCATAGCTGTGGTCACTGCCCAGTACCTGGAGTACCTTGAGTTCATGCAGGCGGCCCTTGACGTGGTGGTGGCCGGTGAATATCTGGTGATGGCTGCCACCCTGATGCATATCAAATCCAGGATGTTGCTGCCAAGGCCTGATCCCGCGGATTCTGAAGACGACCCCAGACTTGAATTGGTCCGGCCCCTTCAGGAGTTGGTTCAGATGAGAGAAGCAGCCGCGTCCCTTGAGTGCAGACCTGTATTGGGCAGGGATGTGTTTGTCCGTATAGGAGGGGTGGAGAGTGAAGAATTAAGAATGAAGAATGAAGAATTAAAAATCGGAGGACAGGAAACCCCTGGACCCGGTCCTGAATGGACCCTTGAGGTAAGCCTCACAGACCTCATCTCTGCTTTCAAAAAAGTATTGGGAAACAGTTCTCTTCCCAGGGTCCTTGAAATCACAAGGGCCAAGGCCAGTCTTTCTGAACGAATGGAATCTATTGCCGAAGACCTTAACCAGATAGGAAGTATCCGTTTCTTTGAGTTATTTTCTTCAGAAGATCGGGAAATGATCGTCGTTACGTTTCTGGCAATACTTGAGCTTGCCCGGTTGGGAAAGGTGCGCCTTTTGCAAGAAAAACCAGGGGGAGACATCCTGGTACTCTTGAGGCATAGTTCAGACACAATCAAAGAAAGCCCGGTGGGCCATAGACCCGCCGGGCTTTCATAAATCTCCTTATCTCTAATCCGGTTACATCGGTACGATCAGCTTTTCCGACTCCTCATTCCAGGTTACAATAACATACCAGAGGGCCATCACAAAAAAGATAAGGGCCAGAGTGCCTCCGTAACCAAGCCAGGTTTCCGGCATATATACAAAGGTGCCGAAAATGCCGTCATTGGTTATGCCCTCATCTATGTATTCTTCCATTCCCTCCCAGTCATTTGCCTTAAACCATCTGTTCATAATGGCATTGGAAATGCCGAATATGGGCATCACAAGCCATAACTTTATCTGTCCTTCACCGACACGCCAGAGGGTCCCTGTTCCGCAGCCTCCGGCCAGCAAGGCACCAAAACCGAAAATGACACCGCCTACAAAGCCGCCCCAACCGAAAAAGCCCCGGACATAGTGTTCGATCGCCTGGATCCCGGTAAATTTGATGATCGCAACACCGGCTGCCAGGATGACTACGCTTAGAGCTACAGACTTGGCCATTTTGGTGTCACCTGTCATATGAGGTTCCCTGAAGCCTTGAATCATGCACCAGCGCCCGCGCTGCATTGTGTATCCAAGTCCTGCCGGGATAATCAAAAGCCCGGCAAGCCGTACCAGAGAGTCATCGTCGCTGGTTGCGTAAGCATTAGTCCCCCAGATTAGGACTCCCAGCATCGCAATACCCAGTATGATCTGGAGGGCACCAGGGACCTGAAAGGTCTTTGCCCCTCCCGAACCCCAAGTGATATATTCCATCTCCCAGTAAAGGTACTTTATGCCGATTACGGCTCCGATGATAATCCCTATCATCATGGCAAACCCGCTGGCACAAAGATTCCCGACCGAATTATAAAAGCCGCCTATGTTACATCCACCGGCCAAGGCAGAACCGACACCCATCAATATCCCTGCGAACACTGCCTTTGCCAGCTCCAGCCTCGGGGGAATTCTGAAGGCAAAGTCTCCGCCAAGGCAGGCGGAAATAAAGGCGCCGGCCACAAACCCCAAACCGATAACAGAACCGCTGTGGATAAGAATACTTGCCGGCTGATCTCCCCACATGCCTACGTAATAAAGCATCCATTCAGCCCAGTTTCTCACAGCGCCGACCGCACCCCAGGGACGGGCCCAGGCCAGGGACATGATGCTCAAAATGGCAACAATAATCCCGCAGACATTAGCGTCCCATTCCTCCTGGCACAAAACCTTGTAAAGTCTTTTGATCGCTTTTCCAAACATTAATCCATTCCTCCCCAAAGCCTTATCTTCTAAAACTTGACTGTATATCTATATAATTTGGCATCCTTCATAGCAAGCAAAAAGTAGTTTACACTTTATTCATCTTCCCAAATATTCTTGTTTAATCCAGGGCAAATCGCTGGCTTTTTCATAGCAGTCTCATCAGGGGCTGTCAAGCATGATCATGGGTTTCACCAGCACAGAAAGCGCACCTGGCTCAGTCAATAACTCTTAATTTTTAACTCTTAATTCTTAATTCTTAGAGCCCCATCCCCCAATACCCAAAAGCTCAAGGTGGAATGTAAAGCTGGTTTCGTCCGTATCCTTTTTAAACCTGCCATCAAGCGCCCAACAGGTCGATTGATACCGGAGACCAAATACGGATTCAAGCTCTGAGTCTTCAGTAATATTCCTCTTTAACTCGCACATTCCATACCAGGAAGGTGAAAATGCAGTATGTATTTTCAAGTTGGCTTCATTTATGTGAGCAAGGCAGTTGTATCTATATTCAAGGTCTAATGTGTCGCCTGCGGAATTTGATAAGCGTCCCAGGAAGTTGTACTTAGTAAAGCCCTTTCCATAAACATTGTAGCTAGTGTCATAACGCATAAAAAGGTTGGGAAAGGGTTTGAAATCCAACTCGGCATAAATGTCTGAAAAATGTCCATGAGCCTCTTCACCGGACAGATCTCTACTGTTTTCCTCGGTGTCGTAACTCTGCTCCAAGGCAAATCTTACAACGTCTGTGTAGGCAAATCTGTTATTACCAAGGGTGGTTTTGCTGCTAAGGAACGAGAGCAGGGATAGTGTAATTCGATTCGTAGGCTCAAGCCGATCCAGTGCGTCGATGTCAGGCAGGTCGTCCTGGTTCTCAGAAGGACGATACTGATAAGTCAGCCCGGGCCGTATGCTGTGTCTCATAGTCTTTTCGCCTGAAAGGCAGTAGGTCCGTCCAAAAGTCGTACTCAGATCGGCGTTCAGGTTATAGAGCAGCCTGTTGGAATGGCTATCAGGAGTGCTGTTCCTGTCATGGCCGCTGACCTCATACATGGTCTCTTCGACGTTCCCGCTTAAAATCAAATCAGCCAAGTTATATAGGTTCAACGGTAAGGATACACGTGGTTCCATATGCAGGCGTTGTTCCCTAATGCCTTCCTCACTCCAGTAATGTACATAGGAGGTAGCCCAGTCATAGTAAAAAGGGGAATTAAAAAGAGGCTTTCTGAATCCGTGAAGCACCAATCTGGGGTATGTCTGTACGGTGGAATCCTGTTTCCCCTCTTGGTTATCGTTGTAGCGGCCTTCGCCTCCAAAAAACATGTCCTGGGCCAGCTTGGTAATCTGGATAGTTGAAGGCCGGATCAGGTCCGTTTCATCGGACAGGGAACGGCCAAAGGTCTTTCGGAAAATACTGTCTGTTTCATCATAACCCATTGGACCCTGGTCAAATTCCAACAGGTAATCCCTGTCACTGATCAGGTCCACGTCCACCTTTGCCTCAAAGTCCCAGGGGAGTTGCTGGTCAGCCTTTGCCCTCAACCACCAGCGTTTTTCATTACCTCTTATGTCCCCATCATTGTTGAAGTCGTCGTCTTCTAGTGTATCTACCAGGAAGTTGTATCGGAGGATGCCTTTGTCTTCCGGGGAAAATACGTGGCGGAACTCAACTCCCTGCATCCAGCCCCTTTTACTCATGGAATGCTGATAAAAAGTGGCGTCCATGCTGTCGTTAATGGCCCAGAAGAAGGGGACGTTGAGCTCTGCTCCATTTCTTTTGGATGTAGTGAAGTAGGGCAACAGTAACCCTGTTTTTCTATATTTGTTTATGGGCAGCACAACCCAGGGGCTGTAGAGTACAGGGATGTCCCTTATGTTGAAAAAACTGCTTTTGGCAAAGGCCATGCCTCCAATCGTGAGTTTAAGGTCCCGACACTTAAAATTCCACGCCTGCTTGGGAAGGGAACACGTGCTGATGGTGGCATGTTTTGCCTTATATTCTTCAGGACCTGTTTTCCAGATCTGTTTGGCCAGAAGGTGTATGTTGTTTCTTTGCAAGAAGAGATCGGCATTCTCTACTATGCCTGTAGATGTGTTGAGATCCAGTTCTCCTTCAGTTCCCTTCAGCACATCCATGTCGAGGTATATGACCACATTGCCGTTTGCCCATACCCTGGCATTACGCCTGTCATATATGATCCGGTCTGCACAGACCTTGAGATCACCCCTCCGGACCTGGACCGCACCTTCACCCAGGATCACATCTGAAGAGTGGAAATAAGTCAACTGAATGGCCTCTATGCGCCAGGACTCAGCTCCTGGTGACGGGCTGGTCTCGAATTCAGAAGGTATTTCTTCTTCTGAGGCCGTCAGACTTGTTGCCGGAAGCATCAGCAAAAAAGCCAGTATGAGTAAAACGATTTTTTGGATATAAGCGTGAGTTTTCATAACCTGTATGCGTTTAGTATCACATGGACATGGTGCTTTCAATAAATAGAGGCTAAAACCTTTTCAGAATCTTATTTCTCCAAAGCATCTTTAAGTTGATTTTCAGCAGAAGAAACAAGGGAAGGGGGCGAGTGACTATCCGGACCTTGCCGGACTTGACGGCCTGGATAATTGATTCCGGATCAGGTTCTGCTTCTATGAGCGAGTAAGTTGTGTGGAACTGGCATCTTTGGTGGGCGTCAGAAGTACCAATCATGGGAAGATCGTGTTCTTTTGCAAATTTTATTGCAGGGCGGTTAAAATCCAGTCGTTCAGTATAACAGTGGCAATGCTCCACTGCGTCAAAAAGATTGACGTGTCGTCTCAGCATGCCCCTGAGTGCTACAGGACTGGGAAAGTATGGGTGAGGAGCAACTATCAGGTTGTCAGGCCTCTTCAAGTATTCCAGGTTAGCGATTTTGTCGCGTTTCACCTGTTTAAAATCAAGGTTATGGAGAAGTACATGCCTGCCTTGAATTGTTGCCTCCATACCCGGTATCAACACTATTCCTTTTTCCCTGGCATAATCTCTGAGATATTCGCTATAGGTAGCACAGTTGTGGTTGGTTATGGCCAGTACCGAGTATCCCAGCCTGTGGGCCGTGTCTATGAGATCCGTTGCGCTGTATAGGATAAGATCTTCAGGGTCTTCAGAAGTATGAATGTGGAGGTCTGTTTTTAAAAGAGTCATAAATTCTAACCGTTCACGGGATTACAACGCCCGCGTTTTACCGCAACCCACTGAACTGTAAGCGTTTACAGGGTGCTACAGATGCGAGGCGGAGGGTACGCAGACGTACTCCCTGTACTTCAAGTGCCCGACAACAAAGCAGATGCGGTGCCCTGTGAACGCTTACCATAAATTCAGTGGGGACTTCTCCTGATATGAAGCATATAAAGAAGTGGAGAGAGGCCGATCTCCAATAATGTAAAGGAAGAGATTATCAGGATTATCTCACTCCAGCAAATAAAAAGACTGTTCTTGAGTACCCATAAGGGGAGAAATGACTCAAGGCATTGATCCAGCAAAAGGGCCTTGCTACCACTTTTCATGCCTATACGTCGTTTTGCAAAGCTTGAGATCAAATCGCCGGACATGGAATATATGGCGAGCTTGAACCCGAGAATAAAGCCTAATGGCGTAAAATGACAGGCCAGGCCGGTCCCAATGACTGAAATAATTATTCCCCTCCAGGTCTTGTGCGGACCCAATAGGTAACGATTATCTATCCACTTGTACCCCAGATCCAAAGGAGCGGAAAGGCGTTCCTTGAAGACGACCCTCCCTAGTATGGGCAAAAAGTTGCTCCAGCCAAGAAGGACCAGAATCAGGATGTCCCGCTGCCATAGATGTAGTTCTGCCATTTTGTCCTGTAAGCGACTTTTGTGGATGGATCAGTATCTTCGTAACATGACAAGATTACGTCGAAAATTACTAACAGGTGTTTGGGGTTTTATGATACCGGCCTTCCATCCATGCCTTTGCAGATAGCCCATTTTTCCTTCCAGTTCTTCATCTGCCTTTGGTCCCTTCATGGCTATTACCAGACCGTTTGGTGACAGTAAAGGCCGGGCCATGCGGGCAAGCTCATCCAGAGGTCCTACTGCCTGGCTGACAATTACATCAAAGCCTTCAGGGGGGAGATGCCTGGGTATATCTTTGGGGCCCACTCGGCAGTGCTCTGCCCATATATCTGTAAGACCGATTATTGCGATCACAGTATTGAGAAACGAGACCTTTTTCCGAATGGTGTCAATAAGCACTATTTCTAGATCGGGACGAAACAGCTTGAGGATTAATCCAGGAACACCGGGGCCTGTACCTATATCCAGTACGTGATGAACACACTCCGGCAAAAAACGAATCAGAGTCAAGGTATCACCTACGTGCTTGAGAGCCATTTCCTCTACGGTTTTAAGGCCGGTGAGGTTGATGCGTTGGTTCCAGGAGTAAAGCTCCCCCAGATAGACCCCGAGGTTTGTTATGAGCTCCTCTGACGGCGTTACGCCACCTTGCTTCAAGAGCTCATGTAGTAGAGGTTTAATATTCTGATTCGCGGGACAGGTTGGCAAAGGTAGCGTATTTGTCTACAAAGGCCAGCTTTACAATACCAATAGGACCATTTCTCTGCTTGGCCACAATGATTTCAGCCATACCTCTGTTCGGATTGTCTTCAGACCGATTATAGACTTCGTCCCGAAAAATAAAGGCTATTACATCAGCGTCCTGTTCTATTGCCCCTGACTCCCTGAGGTCTGCCATCTGTGGTCTTTTGTTTGGCCTGTCCTCTACCTTGCGATTAAGCTGAGACAGGGCTACCACAGGGACGTTCAGCTCCTTGGCCATTGCCTTAAGTGACCTTGAGATCTCAGAAATTTCCTGCTCTCTGCTCTCGTTGCGTCCTTTGCCCCTCATGAGTTGCATGTAATCTACCAACACAAGGCCAATGTTGTGTTTGCTCTTAAGCCTCCTGGTCTTGGCCCTTATCTCCATGACAGATAAGGCCGGCGTATCATCGATAAAGACAGGGGCCTCGGAGAGGTGACCAGCGGCATTTATCAGCTTTGGCCAGTCCCTCTCACTCAAGAAACCCGTCCTTACCTTCTGTGCATTTACACAGGCTTCTGAACACAGCATCCTGAGGGCCAGTTGATCCTTGGACATTTCCAAAGAGAAAATCGCAACACATGTATCGTTGGCAATGGCCGCGTGCTGTGCGATATTCAGAGCAAAAGCCGTCTTTCCCATGCTGGGACGACCTGCAATGATAATAAGGTCAGATGGCTGAAATCCTGCAGTCAGCTTGTCCAGTTCTGTAAACCCTGCTGATACACCGGTAATCAATTCCTTACGCTCGTACAGATCCTCAACCTTTTTGATGCTGTCCCTAAGTATACTCTTAAGAGGATAGAAGGCCTGACGGATTTTTGTCTGAGAGATTTCAAATATGGATGCCTCGGCAGATTCAAGGACTACGTCCACATCTCCTGCTTCTTCGTAACAAAGGGTAGATATGTCTGATACCTTTTGGATAAGCCGGCGGAGGACGGCTTTGTCCCAAACGATTTTGCCATAGTAGCCGATATTGGCGGCTACCGGCATAGTTTCCGCGATTTCTGCGAGGTAGGCTGCTCCCCCGACTGCTCCAAGTTTTCCCATGGATTTCAGGGCATTGTGAACAGTCACGAGGTCTTGGGGTTCATTTCTGTTAAAAAGATCAAGTATGGCATCATAGATAATGCCATGGGCCTCTTTGTAGAAATCCTCCGGGTGTAGAAACTCAACAACCTTCAAAAGGGCCTGGTCCTCGATTAAAATGCCTCCGAGGATACACTGCTCTGCTTCTACATTTTGTGGCGGAAGGCGGTATTCAGCGGGTTTAATAACATTCTTAAGAGATGCTATAGACATGTTTGTACCTAAGTTAAGCGATTAGCTGTTAGCCATTAGCGTTTAGCTTTGAAAAATCAGGGCATTAGCTAACCGCTAATTGCTCATTTTAGGTTGTAGATTACTCAATGTCACAAAGACTCCTGTGGGACCACGTTGACTTTGACTACGGCCTTGACATCAGGGCTGAGCTTTACCGGGACCTCGAATTCGCCCAGGGCCTTGATGGGCTCATCCAGTTGTATTTTCTTGCGATCAATTGAATATCCTTGTGATTCTATAACGTTGGCTATGTCCAGATTGGTAACAGAGCCATAGAGCCGATCCATTTCACCTACCCGGACCGGTATGCTGATTTCAAGCTCACCAAGCTTGGTGGCAAGGGCATCAAACTCATCATATTCCTTGGCAGCCTTGGCCAGGATAGAGGCCTGTTGACGCCTGATTTGAGAGATATTCTTGTAGTTGGCAAATATGGCCTTGCCTTTAGGCAGCAGAAAATTGCGGCCATAGCCATTTGCGACCTTGACCATGTCTCCGGCCTTCCCGAGAGAAGGGATAGTTTCTTTAAGAATAATTTCCATTTATCTGAAACCTCGAGGAAATATTTGTTTAAAATAATTTTAACATCAAGACTCTCTGGCTGATGGTGCTCTGGCTCTCAGATCAAACCATACATCAGATACTCCTATAATAACAATGAGTATTAGACCATACCACTGGATGCAAAGCAATATATATGTGATCCAGCGGATGAATGCAGGAACTTTCAGTCTTTCAAAATAAAAGGCAACTACCGTCAGTCCCTGCAAGAAATAGATACTGCTCAGTACAAGCAGGGCATTCTCACCGCAGGCTTTAAATATACCTTTCCCCAAAAAGGCCAATCCACCTGCTGTTATTATCACCCAGATAAATGGTTCAGGCAGTTTCCACTGAGTGAACACCGGCGCAAATGCCTCGTTTTTGAGCCTTTTGGCAAGATATATTTTTGGTACCAATATATTACTCAGGCTTATGATCACAAAGACCGAACCCAATAGCCCCGGCAAAAATCGTATAATGACTTCTTTAAACTGCCGGAACCAATTTTCTAATTCTACCTGGTATATGCCGGATGATTTTTCTTTATAGAGAGCCAGACTTTGATCCATATCCTCGGATATTGCCTGAACGACCTTATTATATCCGTCAAGCAGATCAAGACCTGATCCGGCACTGAGTACAACCATGAACGTTACGCAAAGATAGGCAAAACCTGCCAGAAGGGTCTTGATCCCCGACCAATCCTGTTTTTTGGCAACCACGAGAACTATGGCAAGCCCTGCAGTCTGGATCAGCCAGACCAAGGCCTCCGGACTCATGGTCAGCCAGCACAGTAAAATCCCTAAGGCTAGGTTCCCAAAAATAATTGAGGTTGCCAGACCAAGACTGATGCCCTCGGTCAATACAACAAGAATTCCTGGTGCTACAAGTTGGAACAGAGGCGCGACCCCCTCAACCATAAGGGGTACTAACAGGACGACAGAAGCCAGGGTCCACTTGCTTGAGAGGTTTGGAGGATAAGCCAACGGTTATAGATCGCTAATCCTTGAGTATATGACCGGAAGTGAATGGCAACAGGGCCATTATCCTGGCCTGTTTAATGGCTGTAGTCAGGCGTCTTTGATGCTTGGCACAGGTCCCGGTAATACGGCGGGGCAGTATCTTTCCCCTCTCTGTGATAAAATGCCTCAAGGTTCTGTGGTCTTTATAGTCTATTGCCAGGGACTTGTCGGCACAAAAGCGGCAGACCTTCCGGCGTATATATATACGCCGGCGCCCGGTACGATTATTTCTTGGATTTTGCATTTGTCTCATTTCTCTTCTCTTTCCTCAGTGGACTGAGTGGAATCTAAGGCCTCTTCAACAGTTTCAGCTTCAGCAGGCGGAACAGACTCGTCCCGGGCTTTGGCAAGCGCCTCAGCATCAAACTCATTACTTGTTTTTGTGGTAACGAATTTCATCACGCCCTCATCCAACCGCAGCCTGCGGGTGAGTTCCGAAATGGATTCGGCAGATGCACCATACTCCATCAGCACGTAATAGCCTTGGGGCTGTTTTTGCACCCTGTAAGCAAGTTTTTGTAGGGGCCATGGATCAATCTTTACTATTTCGCCATGCCCGCTGATTATGACTTGCTGGAGTTTTTCCGAGATAACTGTACGTTCCTCGTCACTGAGGTCCGGATGGAGGAGATAAAATGTTTCGTAATGCCGTAATTTCATATGGCCTCCCTATGGGCTATATTATCCGGCCCTGATCCAGGATGCATATTGAGCAAAACCTGTCAGGGCAAGGAGGAATAAAAGAGATCTTTCGAATTTGTTGTATTACATGAGGCCAGTGCCTGAGTCAAGACCAAAATTCTTTTTTCATCTTGCTTATCAATTGCACATGACCTATTATTTTAAGGTTCAGGGTTCACAGGTTCAGAGTTTAACGAAAATCTGAACCGTTGGTGAGTTTTGAACGGAGAGGGCGTGAGAATAGAAAACAACCCTGAACCTCTGAACCTTGAACCCTGAACCTGTGAACGGTTACGGAGGGAGCTATGCCGGTCATAAAGATAAAGGTGGAACGTGACTTTGAGCTGCTGCAAGATCGGGTAAAACGCTTGGTAGATGATGTCTTTCAGGTTTCAATGCCTGTTATGCTTTCCAAGGGAGGCTGGGTGCCGGCCGTAGATATTTATGAAGGTCCTGATGCTGTTTACATTGTGGCGGATACCGCGGGCGTAGACAAGGAAAGTCTGAATCTTATCTTTAAAGGGCAGTTCTTGCATCTGGCCGGCCGGAGACGTCCACCAGTCAGTTTGGGCAAAGGGCGTTTTTATCAGATGGAAATTGAATACGGCCCATTTGAACGTATCATTCGGATTCCCGTGACTGTAGATCCGGAGCAGATGGAAGCATATTACGAAAACGGGTTGCTCGTTATAAGGATGCTTTGCAAAAAGGCGAATGATACAATAAAGATCGAAGTGTCCTGATTCGGATATAACTAAATTTTGAATGTTGAATTAAGGTATATGTCTTGTAATTATTCAAGTGGATAGACTAAAGGTGAAAGGCTTTTAGGGACGGAACAGGGCATTCGAGCGTTGCGAGATGATTGATATACTTCAACCTGAATAATTAAGGATGTAATTAAGATTGCTTATGAGTGAGAATACACACATAAAAGAGAATACCAAGCACAGTACAATCCGCGAGCTTCCGGTGTTGCCCGGTAAAGAGCTTGTGCTCTTTCCCCATATGGTTGTTTCTTGGGTAGTGGAACAGCCAAATCTCGTAAAACTGGTTGATGACGCCCTTGCAACAGACAGGACCGTAGCGGTATTTAGCGAAAAAAAGGGGGATGATGAGTCTCTTGGTTTCCATAATGTAGGTACTGTGGGCCTGATACTCCGGATGGCCAAGAATGAGGAGGGCCATGCAAGGCTGATAGTTCAAGGGGTCACCAGGGTGCGGCTTCTGAAGATTACAGAAGAGGAACCGTATATAAAGGCAAAGGTGGAGCCGGTACAGCACATAGATAGCCATGATCTTGAGATCCAGGCCCTTGCGGTAAATGTCAGGCAGATTTTTACCAAGGTACTCGATCTGTCTCCCAATCTCCCCAGAGAGCTCGGGGCGATGATAATGGGTGTGGAAGATTCAGGTGCCCTGGCAGACATAGTGATCAGCCATCTCAATATTTCAACTGATGATAAGCAGACTGTATTGGAAGCCTTGGATGTCAAGGAGCGGCTGCAGGCGGCCCTTCGTATTCTGACAGGTCAGCTTGAAATTCTCGAACTTGGACACAAGATCCAGTCCCAGGTCAAGGGACAGGTGGAGAAGACCCAGAAGGAATTCCTTTTGCGAGAACAGCTTAAGGTCATCAAGAAGGAGCTTGGAGAAGGGGAAGAGAAGCCGGATGAAATCGAGGAACTGAGGGAAAAGCTGGAGGCCAAGGATCTGCCGGAAGACGCCATGAAAGAGGCCACCCGTGAGCTTGACCGCCTTTCCAAGATGCATCCCTTTGCCCCTGAGTATACTGTAGCCCGCACCTATATTGACTGGCTGCTTGAGCTTCCCTGGAATGAGTTTACAGAGGATCATCTGGACCTGGATCATGCAGAACGTATCCTTAATGAGGATCACTATGACCTGGAAAAAGTAAAGAATCGTATCATAGAGTATCTGGCAGTACGAAAGCTCAAACCCGACGCCAAGGGAACCATTCTGTGTTTTTATGGTCCTCCCGGCACCGGCAAGACCTCTCTTGGGAAATCAATAGCCCGTTCCATGGGACGCAAGTTTTTAAGGATAGCGTTGGGAGGCATGAGGGACGAGGCGGAAGTTCGCGGACATCGCCGCACATATGTAGGGGCAATGCCGGGACGTGTTGTTCAGGGCATCAGAAAAGTGGGTGTCAAAAACCCCGTGCTGATGCTGGATGAGATTGACAAAATTGGGATGGATTTCAGGGGGGACCCGGCTTCGGCCCTTTTGGAGGTGTTGGATCCTGAACAGAATATTACGTTTACCGACCACTATCTGGGAGTAGAGTTTGATCTCTCAAAGGTGATCTTTATTGCTACTGCCAATGTTTTGGATACTATACCAAGTCCCCTGCTGGACAGGTTGGAGGTGTTGGAACTCTCAGGCTATACTCTTGAGGAAAAACTTGAGATCGCCCGGAAGTACCTGATCCCGAGACAGATTGAGGCCCATGGTCTGACCAGGCGTAATCTCAGTATTAATAAAATGGCCTTGTCCAAGATCATTAGCGCCTATACACGGGAGGCAGGGGTCCGGAACCTCGAAAGGAAGATAGCCGCTGTGTGCCGGGGAGTGGCCAAGCAAGTGGCCAAAGGGCGGACTGATAAGGTTAAGATACGGATAAAGGGCCTGCAAGAGTACTTGGGGCCGCCCAAGTTTGTGGCCGAGGTTGCGGAAAGGACCAAGGTCCCGGGTGTGGCTACGGGACTGGCATGGACTCCCTCAGGAGGTGAAATCCTGTTTATTGAGGCCGGTAAGATGAATGGTGCCGGCAAAATATTACTTACAGGAAAGCTGGGTGATGTAATGAAGGAATCCGCCCAGACCGCCCTGAGTTTTATCCGTTCCAAGGCATCAGATCTGGGTATCCCGGACGACGCATTCAAAGAGGAGGACATCCATGTCCATGTTCCCTCAGGGGCCATACCCAAGGACGGTCCCTCTGCCGGAGTGGCTATATGTATGGCACTGATATCCCTTTTTACAGATCGGTCTGTCAGGCCTGACGTGGCCATGACCGGTGAAATTACCTTGAGGGGACTCGTCCTTTCAGTAGGCGGGATTAAGGAAAAAGTGCTGGGTGCCCACAGGGCCGGGATAAAAGAGATTATTCTGCCCAAGCGCAATGCCGGGGACCTTGATGAAATACCTTCCCAGGTCAGGGAAACCATGAAATTTCACCTGATATCCAGGGCGGATGAAGCAGTAAGTGTGGTGTTTAAGTCTAAAGGACGAAAAAAACGTCAGGTTGACACCTCAAGACGAATTAAGTAAATTCCTCTGATTTTACTGATTATTTAAAGAGCAAAGGGTCAGGGGTTAACCAAAAATCTGAACCGTTGATTTGTGCAATCAGTGCCAGCGAACTACGAACTATGAACTACGAACCACGAACCACGAACCACGAACTATAAGTTATGGACTACAAAAATTTTCGACGTAAAAGAGCATGTTTGATAATCTGAGTGAGCGCCTGGATTCCGTATTCAAACGCCTTAAGGGTTACGGAAAGCTTTCAGAGAAGAATATCCAGGATGGCCTGAGAGAGGTCCGCCTGGCCCTTTTGGAGGCGGACGTAAACTATAAGGTGGTAAAGGACTTCATTGCCCGGGTGAAAGAGCGGGCTGTGGGGCAGGAGGTGATGGAAAGTCTGACTCCGGCCCAGCAGGTTGTAAAAATAGTCCATGAGGAGCTTATAGCCTTACTTGGGGGGCATAATAAGAGGCTCGATCTGGCTGGACGCCAGCCTGCAGTTATACTTCTGGTGGGTCTTCAGGGTTCGGGTAAGACCACCACTGCTGCAAAGCTCGCTCGCCGGCTGAAGTCAAAGGGTCGAAAACCCTACCTTGTGCCTGCCGATGTTTACAGGCCCGCGGCCATAAAGCAGTTGAAGATTCTTGGGGACCAGTTAAAAATTGATGTATTTCCTTCGGAGTCGGCCATGTCTCCTGTGGACATAGCCAAACAGGCAGTTGCCAAAGCAGAACTTGCTCGCCTCGATACGGTTATCATTGATACTGCAGGCCGTTTGCACATAGACGATGCCCTAATGGGGGAACTCAGGGAAATAAATGCCGTGGTGTCTCCCCAGGAAATTTTGCTTGTAGCAGACGCCATGACCGGACAGGATGCCGTCAATGTAGCTCAAAAATTTGACCAGGAACTTTCGATTACAGGCGTTGTGCTTACCAAGATTGAGGGTGACGCCAGAGGCGGTGCGGCCCTTTCAATACAGGCAGTTACAGGAAAATCCATCAAGCTTGTAGGTGTCGGTGAAAAACTTGACGCCCTGGAGCCCTTCCATCCTGACCGGATAGCTAACCGAATTCTCGGCATGGGGGATGTTCTCGGCCTGATTGAGAAGGCCCAGGATACCATTGACCAGAAAAAGGCCTTGGAGCTTCAGAACAAGCTTAAAACGAACAGTTTCACTCTGGAGGACTTCAGAGACCAACTGCGGCAGATAAGAAAGATGGGAAGTTTTGAACAAATTATTTCCATGATTCCCGGTCTAAACAAGATGAAGCAGTTGAAGGGGTTGGCCCCTGACGAAAAAGAACTCATACGGGTGGAGGCTATTATTAACTCCATGACACCCCAGGAGCGCAGGAGTTACACTATCATCAATGCCAGCCGGAGAAAGAGGATAGCCAATGGTAGCGGCACTGCGGTCCAGGATGTAAATCGCCTTCTTAAAAATTATACGGCAATGAACAAAATGCTCAAAAAAATGAGAAAATCAAATTTTAAACAATTCCCTAAAGGGCTTTTGCCCTTTTGAATTATTTTCGGAGGTAAAAATGGCAATAAAGATTCGTTTGACCAGGCATGGACGCAAGAAGAAGCCGTTTTATCGTGTGGTGGCGGCAAACTCCGAGGCTGCAAGAGATGGAAAATTTCTCGAAATCCTCGGAACCTACGATCCTCTAAAGGACCCGGCGGAATTCAAGGTTGACTCATCCAAAGTAGACAAATGGCTGAGTTTGGGCGCTAAGCCCTCAGATACAGTGAGGTCCTTGCTTAAAAAAGCCACCCACCCAATGGAACCTGCTCGACTGTAAGTGAGCCACCTACAAAACCTCATCTTTTGCCCGATGGCTGCGTTGCCCTCGAACAAAATATTGAGCTTTGTAAGCGGTTCAGCATAATAATACCGCCACACAAGGACATTGACTGCGGAGACTAACGATGAAGGAGCTGGTTGAATACATAGCAAAGGCACTGGTAGATAATCCTGAGGCGGTGAAGGTAAACGAGGTCGAAGGAGAACAGACATCGGTTCTGGAACTTAAGGTATCCAAGGAAGACCTTGGAAAGGTGATAGGCCGGCAGGGGCGTACCGCCAGAGCAATGAGGACCATACTCAATGCTGCATCCACAAAACTGCGGAAGAGGTCGGTTTTAGAAATACTTGAATAGTTGATGGGCGCTGATACCTTGTTTTTTGCCCTTGGCAGGATTGTAAAGACCCATGGAATACGTGGTGAGGTACAAGTGTATTCCTACTCGGATGTAGAATATTTTTTAGACTACAAAGACCTTTTTGTTCAGGGCAAATACGGCGACAAAGTGCATCAAAGGGTGCTTAAGGCCCGAGTCAAAAAAGGTCAAAGCGTGATCCTGGCACTTGAAGGTGTAGTTGACAGAGCACAGGCAGGATCTTTTGTTGGCAAAGAGATCTTCCTGGATAGGGCCAAGCTGTCGCCACTGGCTGAGGGAGAATATTACCGGCACGAGATTGAGGGACTTTCCGTTGTGAGTGCCAAAGGGGAAAAATTGGGAATTTTATCCGATGTCTTGGCAACAGGCGCCCATGATGTCTATGTGGTTAAGGGTGACAAGGGAGAGATCCTTGTGCCTGCTGTTGAGCATATGGTGAAAAATATCGACCTTAAAAAGGGCGTCATGGTGGTAGATCTTCCCCCCGGCCTTGTTGAGGCCAATGCTCTTTGACATAGTTACTATCTTCCCCCATTTTTTTGATTCATCCTTAAAGGATGGGGTGGTAAGGCGGGCCATTGAGGCGGATATCCTGAAGGTCAGGACAGTCAACCTCAGGAATTTTACTACAGACAGGCACCGGACCACTGATGACAGACCCTTTGGTGGTGGAGAGGGCATGGTGATGAAGCCCGAGCCAATCTATAAGGCCCTTGATGTCCTGAAAAAAGAGCCGCCTGGGGCCAGGGTCATTTTGCTAAGCCCCAGAGGAAAGTTACTTGATCAGGCCCTGGCCGGGGAGCTTGCTCAGCTCCAGAGGCTTATCCTTGTGTGTGGCCGATACGAAGGAGTGGATGAGCGAATCCGAGAACACTGCGTAGATATTGAGTTGTCTGTCGGAGATTATGTCCTGTCCGGCGGCGAGATCGCAGCCCTTGTAGTGATAGAGGCCGTTAGCAGGCTTATACCGGGTGTCCTGGGATGTGAGTCATCAGCAGAGAAGGATTCTTTCAGTGACGGGCTCCTGGAATTTCCTCAATACACCCGTCCCAGGGTCTTTAATGACTGGGAGGTCCCGGAGGTATTACTGTCTGGAGACCATGCAAAAATTGCAAAATGGAGAAGGGAGCAATCCCTTGGCCTTACTTATGAACACAGGCCGGAACTCCTTGACAGTGCCCGATTGGATGAAAAAGACATTAAATACCTCAGGAGCCTGGGGTGGGAAGAAAGCTGATCTACCTTGCTCTGGTCCATTATCCGGTCCTGAATCGTCATGGTGAGTTAATAGCCTCGGCCATTACCAACCTGGACATCCATGATATAGCAAGGCTGGCCCGGACCTATGAGCTTTCGGCATATTACCTGGTTACTCCATTGTATGATCAGCAGGTATTGGCAAAAAGCCTGATTGATCACTGGCTGGAAGGAGTCGGGGGGGATATCAATCCGGATAGACGGGAGGCCATGGGGCTTATAAGGATTGCGAAAGATATTGAAAAGGTCTGTAGCGAGATAACCCTTGAGACAGGAAGACGCGTTCTTGTATATGCCACTACTGCCAAGAAACGGCCGAATTCTGAGGATTGGTCCGGTTTGAGGAAAAAAATAGAAGATCAAGGCCGTGACAGCATTTTGCTTCTTTTCGGCACTGCTTCCGGATTTGATAACAGTGTGCTTGAAAGTGTTGATGGAGTAATTTCCCCCATAGAGGGGAATCGGGAATACAATCATTTGCCGGTCCGCAGTGCAGTTGCAATAACCTTGGATCGGCTTTTGGGGAATAGAAATTAATAAAATGTTGAATGTTGAATTATGGTAAAAAAGTTTTATTAATTTAGCATTCAATATTTCCAGGAGGATATAACAGATGGAAATTATACGTAGACTTGAACTTGAAGAGATGCGAGCGGATATTTCGCGCTTCAGGCCCGGAGATACGGTGCGTGTTCATGTCAAGATTCGGGAGACAGAGGAAAAGGAACGTATACAGATATTTGAAGGCGTGGTAATCAGCCGCAGGGGCAGCGGCATGTCTGAGAGTTTTACTGTAAGAAAGGTCTCTTACGGCGTTGGCGTAGAACGCATTTTCCCCATACACTCTCCCAGGATCGAAAAAATAGAATTGGCAAAAGAAGGTCGGCACAACCGGGCCAAATTTTACTATCTACGTGGTCTAAAGGGTAGAGCGGCACGGCAGAAGGTGAGTCCTCGTACTTGATTTCATGTAAGCGTTCACATGGCACCGCACCTGCTTTGTTGTCGGGCACTTGAAGTACAGGAAGTACGTCTGCGTACCCGTACGCCTCGCATCTGCAGCACCCTTACAGTTCGGTGGTAACCGTTCACACTCCCTGGCAGTCGACAGGCTTTTGCAGGGTTTCGACCGCGGACAAGGTTGCACCAAAAGGCGTATTCTCAACGGATTGTGCTTTGAAACCCGAAAAAGGCTGTCGGCTGTCAGGGGGGGAAGTGAATGATTACGTTCGATGGGTTGCGGTAAAACATGCGTTGTAATCCCGTGAACGGTTACGATTTCATGAAGACCGGAGGCGGAGATTCCGGACAGGATCTCTTGTACTTTGAACGCAGTCTGCGGGACCATGGTCTCGATCCGGTTGCCGGTCTTGACGAAGTCGGCCGCGGGTGTCTGGCAGGGCCTGTAGTAGCTGCCGCCGTAATATTTTCTCCTGATATTCATCTTCCATGTGTCCGAGATTCAAAGGTTCTTTCCTCAAAACAGAGGGAAGTTCTTAACATGGCGATAAGAGAAAAGGCCCTGGCGGTCTCTGTGGCCCAGGTGGAATCTGCTGAAATAGACCGGATAAATATCCTTAGAGCCAGCCTTAAGGCAATGGCCCATGCCGTTGATAGTCTGGACCTGCGGCCCAGGGCCTTACTTATTGACGGCAATCAACCAATTCCTCACACTTTGCCTCAAAAGACTCTGGTAAAGGGAGACCAGAGGTCTCTTTCCGTGGCAGCCGCATCAATAGTGGCCAAAGTCTTTAGAGACAGCCTTATGGAAGAGATGCACCGGAATTATCCCCATTACAATTTTGCCGGCAACAAAGGCTATGCAACTTCAGAACACCGTAAGGCTATCAAGCTCTATGGCTGTTGTCCGATCCACAGGAAAACCTTTAAAGGAGTGAGGGAGTACACAACAATATCCCAGGAGTACGATTGAGACCCAGATATGCCAAGGAATTAGGGGAAAAGGCAGAGAGACTTGCTGAAGCCTTTTTCATAGAGAAGGGATATCATGTCCTTGAGCGAAACTACAGGGTGAAGTGCGGTGAGATAGACATGATCCTTGAGGACCGCTCACGGATAATCTTTGTGGAGGTAAAGTCCCGGGTAAGCGCTAAATATGGTCTGCCCCAAGAGGCAATAACCTATCACAAAAAGCGTCAGATTATACGTGTTGCCAAGTGGTACCTCCAGAAAAAGGGTTGCCTGGAAAGGGAAATTCGATTTGATGTCTTGGCAATCATGTTTCATGGTACTTGGAAACCAATCATTGAACATATACCCTGGGCGTTCGACCTGGAAGAGTAAAGGATCCATTTTATCTGTACCCGTTTCTTCATTCAAGATTGCCAAAAGCGCTGAAGCATCAAGCACAACATCACTCATGTGCTGCCTCTTTACGTCTATCTTTGATCAACTCATCCTTTCCTTTATCACCTAATCTCGCTTTGACTTCCAGCATTTTTCAACCTCAATTTATTCCTGGTGTATTTACATTGATTCTCTCCGTAGAGCCTCTTGCAAAACTCAGAGAATAAAATGTTTTTTTGGCTTTTGAGAAAGCAAAAAAATAGAATAAATTTTTAAAATGATACCATCAAATTGTATTTTATGAAAGTGTCAATGAATAATTTTTTGACTTCAAATAAACTACGAAAAATGTTGCAATACTTCGTTATCTATATTATATAGATTCATTACTAATTAGTAAAGATCAAAAAAAGGAGGGGGTGGGAATGAGCCTGTTTGATAACCTGTCCGGCTATTGGTTCAGGATTCAAGACTCTCTTTTCCCCTGGATGGAAGAGAAAATTGGCGAGCTGACTAATAAGCAATTACAACTCGTAACTGCCCTGGAAATTATTCGTATAGAGGCCTTTATCCAAAATTGCGTCGGTTTTCCAGGACGGCCTCTTGAAGATCGTATTGCTATTGCTCGGGCGTTTGTGGCAAAAATGGTCTA
>PQXE01000082.1 GCA_003194495.1 Deltaproteobacteria bacterium | reverse complement strand
TTACCATAACACCGCTGATTTTACAGAAAAAAATGGAAATTCCTATACTATGAACTTAGCGCCCTTCGGGCGGACTTTTTATAACCTATTAATTTGATAGCCAATAAAATGGGATTTCCTATACTATCAAGTTAGCGCCCTTCGGACGGACTTTTTACAACCTATTGATTTGATAGCCAATAAAATGGGATTTCCTATACTGATGAAAGTATTTGACAAGGACAGCTGCCGCCGAAACCAACCATTGATTGGACGCCGGAGCCATCCTCTCATAGACAACTTACCTGTCCGATGGGGTGAATCCCTCTGGCTTATAACCTGGATTAAGGTGGTACACTGCGGGTAAGCTGCGGTAATTCTCATCAAAATCCAGTCCGTAACCCACCAAGAACCCACGAGGAATATCAAACCCAACATAATCCACTTCTATCGGCACTTTTCTTCGCTCCTTTTTGTCTATCAGGCAGCAAATTTTGACAGAAGCCGGATTGTGCAGATTCAGGACTTCTTTCAGATATTTGAGTGTGTAACCTGTATCTACTATATCCTCCACAACCAGAACGTCCTTGTCCTTAATGTCAAGCTCTATGTCCTTGGTAAAGCTTATCCGGCCCGATGACTCTGCCTGAGAGCCGTAACTGGCCAAGCGCACGAAGTCAATCTTCAGGGGATTCTTTATATGTCGGATAAGATCCGCCATAAAAATAAAGGCCCCATTAAGAATTCCGATGAGCACCATGGGTCGTCCATGGTAATCCCTGGAAATTTGTTCTCCCAGCTCATGTACCCGTGCCTTAATGGTTTCATAAGACAAGATCTCTCGAAGTTGATCCTTATTATCCAAGATTAATCTCCTCTCTCGTGACTGTTCACACTCCGTGGCAGGGAGTGAATAATTACCATTTCTCAGAGTCTTTCTTGACAGCCTGCTTTTGTAAATTAACTTACATGTGAATTGTTTGCCAGTGTCGACCGAAAAAACATGGAGGTCAAATTCCTTATGCCGATTTATGAATATACATGCAAGAAGTGCAACAAAATTTTTGAAAGTCTTGTGCTTTCATCCAGGGATATTAAGGGGATTCATTGTCCTGAATGCGGATCAGAAGAAGTGGAAAAGATGCTATCTAACTTTAGCTTTGGTTCATCAACAGGGCCTGTTCCCGGCGGTTTGAGTAGCGCATCGAGCTGCGGCTCCTCCCGCTTTGAATGAACTTGACATTTCCAGCCGTTGGCTGGTCAATCAGAAATTATCAGGTAGAGCTTCTTGTAAATCCAGGGAGTATCTCTTACATTTTATTTTTTGACTTAACCGTTCTACATTCCTTGACTGCCAGGCAGGGAATGAGTGAATAATTACTGAGGAGGTCAGGCGTTTTATGCTGCTGATAGAAGATCTTTGGGTAGAAGTACAGGGCAAGGAGATCCTCAAGGGGATCAACCTCCGGATAGAACCAGGCGAGACGCACTGCCTGTTTGGTAAAAACGGTTCGGGGAAAACAACGTTGCTCGTGACCTTGATGGGTTTTTCCGGTTACAAGGTCAAGCACGGTCGCATACTTTTCAAGGGAGAGGATATTACGCACCTGCCAATTAACGAAAGGGCCAAACTCGGCCTCGGGCTGTCCTTCCAGCGCCCTCCTACCCTGAGGGGCGTAAAGCTTAAGAATTTGCTGGCCTTATACAGCAAGGAAAGCGATGCAGGGAGCGAGTTAGCTCTTGCTTATAATTTTGAGGATTTCCTGGGAAGGCAAGTGAATCTCGGCTTTTCCGGTGGTGAGATAAAAAAATCCGAACTGCTCCAGCTTTTGGCCCAGAGTCCTGATCTGTCGCTTCTTGATGAGCCGGAATCCGGTGTAGATATTGAGAATCTGGATGTGATATGTCAGATGATTCGCAAGCTGTTACAAAAAGAACTGCGCAAACACCGCCAGAAGTCCGGTCTGATAATTACCCACACCGGGCTTATACTCAACTACGTAAATGCCGACAGGGGACATGTCATGTTGAACGGACAGATATACTGCCATGGAAACCCCCGGGATATATTTGAGAGAATCAAGAATTATGGCTATGAAGAATGCGCCAGATGCCGTTTATTCGAACAGGGTTTTAAGATATGAATTATTCAGAAAACCATTACGATACAAAAGACTTAAAGAGTGATGAGGACCTGCTGGAGACCTTCACCCCCGCCTCTGAGGTGGAAGGGCCAAAAGATATAGGGGAGTTTGAAGAAGAAGAAATTGAAAGACTCAAGCAGACCGGAATCGATCTTACAGGTCTGGACAGGGTAGGTACTTTTATTCAGACAAACTCTAGTGTCCAGAAGTGTGATTGTGAGTCACAGGGCGTAGAACTGCTTCCCATCACAGAGGCATTCAAAAAATACAACGGCCTCAAGGACTATTGGTGGAAGCTTATATCACCAGAAAAAGATTCTTTTACCAGGGAAGCTGACCAGGAACTCGATAATGGTTATTTTATTCGGGCTCTTCCTGGTGAAAAGGTAATTTATCCACTTCAGACCTGCCTTTACATGCGAAATGAAAACGTAGCCCAGCGCGTTCACAATATAGTGATAGCAGAAGAAGGTTCTGAGTTACATGTCATCACAGGATGCTCTACACATCCCCATCTGAGGTCAGGGCTGCATATTGGGATATCTGAATTTTATGTCAAGAAGGGGGCAAAGCTCACCTTTACCATGGTCCATAACTGGGGTGAAAATGTCTACGTGAGGCCCCGTACGGGTATCAGGGTAGAGGAGGACGGTGTCTTTCTCTCCAACTACATTTCCCTTAAGGGGGTAAAGTCCGTCCAGACCTTTCCAACAGCCACTCTTGCGGGTCCAAATGCCATGGCCCGCTTTAACTCGGTCATCGTGGCCCCTGAGGGCTCAGATATAGATACTGGTGCCAAGGTCATACTTAAGGCCCCTGGAAGCAGGTCCGAGATAATATCCAGGACCATATCTTTCGGCGGCCGGGTAGTGGCCAGGGGACACCTTGTCGGCCTTGCCGCTAATATTAAGGCACACCTTGAATGCCAGGGCCTGATATTGGCGGAACACGGCGTGATTCACGCCATACCCGAGCTTGAGGCCCATGTGGCGGATGTGGATATGTCCCACGAAGCAGCCGTAGGCCGAATCGCCCAGGAGGAGATCGAATACCTCATGGCCCGGGGTCTTGATGAAGAAGAGGCAACATCCACCATAGTCCGGGGATTTTTGGACGTAAGAATCAACGGTCTGTCCCCAGAGCTGAATAAAGAGCTGCAGGAAGTTGTGGAAGAGTGCCATAAGGGAATGTGATAATGTGATAATTTGGTGATTTGGTGATTGAAGTGAAAATAGGTCTGGCACAGTACGATCCTATAATAGGGGCCTTTAAGCACAATATGGCCCAAATAGTTCGGCTTGCCGGAAAAGCCAGGGATGAAGGGTGTGAATTGGTCATATTCCCTGAGCTTGCAGTATGTGGTTATCCTCCACGGGATCTGCTTGAACGTAAAGACTTTATACAGGACAACCTGCAGGCCATGGATCGGCTGATGTCCGAGGTGAAAGGGATTGCCGTCCTGTGCGGTTGCGTTTCACTAAATACCAAAAGGGCCGGGAAACCCATATACAATACGGCCATCCTGTTTGAAGAAGGAAAGGTCCTGGCAAAGGTACACAAGCGGCTTCTCCCCAGCTACGATATCTTTGATGAAACCAGGTATTTTGAGCCAGGGACCGGGAGTGTGCCGGTCTCCTTTAAAGGACTCTCTCTTGGTATTACGATATGCGAAGACATCTGGAACGATGACGACATCTTGCCCGAACATAACTATCCCGTGAATCCTGTGGCTGAATTAGCGGAAAAAGGGACTGATATCTTCATCACAATAAATTCGTCTCCATTTGATATAGAAAAAGCCGCCTTTCGTTATCATATCTTGAGTCACCTTGCCGTCAAATACCGCAGGCCCTTTTTTTATATCAATGCAGTCGGAGGGCAGGACTGCCTGATATTTGACGGTAGCAGTATGGCCGTTGATCGTACCGGGAAGATCATGGCCCAGGCAAAGGACTTTACAGAGGATTTGGTCACGGTTGATACAGATGCGCTACGAGGTGAAAGGCATATAGTCTCGGCCTCCAAGGAAGAGGCAGTGATCAAGGCCCTGGAGCTGGGCCTGAAAGACTATACGACCAGATGCGGTTTCAGCAAGGTCGTGCTGGGTCTGAGCGGCGGGATAGATTCTTCTGTAACCGCTGCTGTTGCCGCACAGGCCCTTGGCCCTGAAAATGTGCTGGGAGTAATAATGCCCTCTCCTTATACATCAGAGGCAAGTATTGAGGACGCAGAGGCATTGGCCCGAAATTTGGAAATCCGGACCAGTACAATTTCAATATCAGATATCTTTGATGCATATCTTAAGACCCTTGAGCCGGTTTTTTCCGGAAAAGACAGGAATATTACTGAAGAGAACATACAGGCCAGGATCAGGGGCAACCTGCTCATGGCCATATCCAACAAGTTCGGCCACCTGGTACTCTCTACGGGCAACAAGTCGGAACTTGCAGTTGGGTATTGCACACTCTATGGGGATTTGAGTGGGGGCTTTGCCCTTATCTCGGATTTGCCCAAGATCATGGTCTATAAAGTGGCTGAATATCTCAACTCAGAGGGAGAGATAATCCCCAAGCGGGTGCTGACAAAGGCCCCTTCGGCAGAGCTAAGGCCCGGGCAAAAGGACCAGGACGATCTTCCACCATATGACATTCTTGATGTGATACTCGAAAAATACCTGGAACAGGACACCTCACCTGACCGGATAATCGCAGAAGGTTTTAATCCAGAGACAGTATATAAAATTGTTCAGATGGTTGATCGCAGCGAGTACAAACGTCATCAGGTCCCTATGGGCCCAAGGGTTACTACCAGGGCCTTTGGGTATGGTCGCAGGTATCCGGTTTGCCATGGATATGGAAGAATTTAAAATCTCTGGTCCCTGTCTGCGTGCGACGCACAAGCAGGCAAGTAAAAAACAGTATGAACAGGCAAGTGCCGGCTGATATTTCAGGCCAGGAAAGGCCCATCCGGGTCTTCGGCCGTATGATGAAAAAGGGCCTTTTGGCCCATGCCTATTTATTGGTAGGAGCTTCCGGAGCGGGTAAAGATGCCTTGGCCTTTTCCCTTACGAAGTTGCTTCTGTGTGAAAAGCCGCATTTCGGAGAAGATCTTCCGAGTCCATGCGGCAGTTGTGCGGGGTGCCTCAAGTTTGACCACCAGACCCACCCTGATCTTGTAATCCTGAAGCCTCAAGGGGCAATGATAAAATTGGACCAGGTCCGTGATCTGCAAAGGGCTTTGTCCTTTTCCCCCCTGGATTCTCAACGTAGAGTATGCCTCATACTGGAGGCCCAAAAAATAAATCTTCCTGCTGCAAATGCCCTTTTGAAGACCCTGGAAGAACCCCCTGGCGGGAACCACCTTATCCTTACGGCTACCTCGGTCAAGACCCTCCTACCCACTATTGTATCCCGTTGCCAGGTAATACATTGTGAAGGCTTGTCAGTCAGCGCACTTATGGAGCGCGTTATAGAAGAAAGACTTTGCTCCTCTGACTCAGCCCAATTCCTGGCCTGTTTTTCAGAAGGCAGCATCTCAAAGGCCAAAGATTTGCTTGAGCAGGATGTTCTTTCAGTGCGGGAAGATTTGCTCAACTTTCTGAAAAGTAAAAGGGAAAAAGCGCTTCTTATGCTATTTGTCCTGTCAAAGCGGATTTCAAATAAACGGGAGAGTATCCTCCTTGCTGTTCAGGTAATCCGCACTTTTCTCAGGGACCTGATGATGCTTAAAGGGCTCCGGAGGAAAGACAGTAAAGAACAAAAGGAACCAAGTGTTCAGATACTTTTCAACCCTGACTACGAGAATGAGCTTCAGGCGATTTCACATCGATTTAGCTCTCAGGACCTGGCCGAGCATTGCCGGTGGCTGGATAAAATGGAATGGCTGCTGGATCGAAATATAAGCAGGGAGTTCCTGGCAGAGTCTGTTCTCATTTTCTGGATAAGGAAGCGCAGATAATTCCTTTCAGCTTGCTCCTTTGCAAGCTCAAGACTCTGACTACTAAACACTACCCCCATGCTCAAGGGGCTAACCGCCCTACACCAAAAAATAAAAGTCCAATCATGCGGTACAGCAAGATCATGGTGATACGTTGAAATAGTCTACTTCCAACCAGCACCCCAATAGTAGATATAAAGCTCAATAGGAATTGGTGGACGAACAGGCAATATATCCCTTCGGCCCCGGTCAGGTCACAGTAAGCAGTTCCGCTGCCACTGCATCCGCCTCTGTCAAAAGCCGTCTTACCATAGTAGTTGATCCTGTAGTCTGATTTTCGGCAAGCAGAAGTGTCTTCAGGCCAAGGGGGACGATTTCTCTGTGGCATTTGGACATGGCCATTATTAGTGCAGCCAAAGCGCTCAGTGCCTGATCAAGTTCAGGATTGGTCTGGAAATTAACTGCTCGAAGGCGTCTCAAAAGATAGGCTACGCAGGCGCTGAGCAATGCGTAGGCCTGGATCTTGTTCAGTTGTTCCGTATCAGGAATATTTCCCTCAAGCAGAATCCGATGTGCATCCCACTTGGCAAAGAGCTGATGATACTCTATGAATTTTGTGGCTGCGTCAGAGCCCACATGGCCTGAGAGTATTACAAACAGGGTCTTTTTATCCAGCTCCCCGCCGCAGGCGTCAAGCGTATGGGAAGCATAGGTCCACGAGCGGGGAGATGACCATGCCTGTGACTCCATGGGGGTCCCCAGGAAGTATTCAGGATAGTGTTACAGAAAGGTGATAACATCCTGACGGAGTCCCATTTGCAGGGCAAAGTCCCTTGTCCATTGGTCAACGTCCGGCCTCATGTCTACAATTCCTCACTGGATATTTATTACTTTTCCACGGAGTCCTTTTGGCACTGTCTTGCCGGTGCTCAGATATATTCTCGGTAGCCAGGGGGGCAGCATGTCCTGACAGTCAGGGATGTCGCTCTCCATGTCCGTAAAGGCCAAATAGACTGAAACAGGCTCTTCGTTTCGACAACGTGTATAATCGGTTATCGTATCAAAGACCTGCCTGTGCGATGTGCCGCCATAATGTCGCCGGATTCTCAGTTCTCCCAGATCGCTTTGGCCGATGGTCTTAAACTCCTGTTGCCACCG
>PQXE01000081.1 GCA_003194495.1 Deltaproteobacteria bacterium | reverse complement strand
TTGGTAGGTCGGTTGAACGTCAAATTATTTTTCCATGTATCTCGGATACCGCACAATGGCCTCAACTAAACAAAAATATTGGTGCCCTTTTTAACTTGGGAAAAATTGCGATTTCTTGTGATCTCTGTTCTCTATGGTTTTTGGACCATACAGGATCAACTCCCCCTCATTTTCATCCTTATGATTATAGCAGTGGTCATAATTCTGCCGGCAAGTCTCTGCTCCAGACAGAAAACACACACGACCGGAGATCCGGACAGTGAAGGATACAGGACTGGTCCTGATAGGTTTAAGAGATTTCTGCGCACCGCAACTGTTGCCGTCCTTCTTCCAGCTCTTGTTTTCTCTCTTTTCTGGGCATTCTATTATTTTGGCGAGGCAGCCGCGCAATCGGCCTATGAAGAACAGGCAGAGAATGATTTCCCCTCATATCCAAGAGTCAGGGTCTGGATAAAAACAGATGCCGGCCAAGCCCCTGCCGCAATGGCCGGAGAGTGGGAGAAGGGGGGATACCGTCTGCTCATGAGGAACAGGGACAACCTGTATCTGTTCTATCCGGCGCAGTCCGGAGACAAGATCCCAACAGACATCATTCCGACAGGCCAGGTCCAGTATTTTAGGGTTTTGCCGCACTATTGGAGTGACAATTAATTAAGGAAAACCACAATGAGGAACAAGCGCGTCTTATTGTTATGGCTCTTGTCTTTTCTGTTTATTTTTGTCTGCACGCTGAAGGTGGAAGGCATCGCCTCAATTGATCACGAGGAACGGTGGAAACAACTCAATGCACAGGTGGTCAATGCCTATCGGCAGGGAAAATATCAGCAGGGCATTGCCCTTGCCGAAGAGGCATATCATTATGCACTCGAGCATTTAGGCACAGAACACCCAGACACCCTCACATCCATGAACAACCTGGCCGCATTGTATCAATCTCAGGGCCGTTACTCAGAGGCTGAACTCCTGTATAAACAGGCACTGCAGCTTCGCGAGAAAGTCCTGGGAAAAGAACACCCAAATACCCTCGGATCCATGAACAACCTGGCCGCATTGTATAGATCCCAGGGCCGTTACTCAGAGGCTGAACCCCTGTATAAACAGGTGCTGCAGCTTCGCGAGAAGGTCCCGGGCAGAGAACACCCAGACACCCTCACATCCATGAACAACCTGGCCGCAGTGTATGAATCTCAGGGCCGTTACTCAGAGGCTGAACCCCTGTATAAACAGGCACTGCAGCTATGCGAGAAGGTCCTGGGAAAAGAACACCCAAATACCTTAATCACTCAGTTGAGTTACGTTTACTTACTGGTCAATGAGCAGAGAATTCAGCCGGCCTTTAGACTCATGAAGCAGATGGAAAATCGTCTTCTCTCCCGTTCCTTTCAGGAATTATATGGCACCTATACAGAGCGGGTGAGGAGACTCTATCTGACAACGATTTCCAACTTTCAAGATGTGGTGTTTACCCTGGCCGAAAAGTATCCCACAGGGGAGCATATCAGATTTGCAGCCAATGTGGTGTTGCGCTGGAAACAGGTATATGCGGATGAAACCGCGTTTCAACACCGTTTCTTGTGCGTCAGCCATGACCCTGATGTGGAGAGGTTAAGAGATACCATAAAAAGTCTGCGTGCAGAGGTGAGTTGGCTGGTTTATCATCCGGCAGATCGGGATATTCAGCCCATCAGAAATAAATTGAGGTCGGCAGAGGCGGAGTTGAGAGAAAAAGTCAAGGTCTATAGATCAGGTCTGCTGGTAACCAGTGCCGGTATAGACCAGATACTGGGTCGCATGCCGGATAACAGCGGTTTGATAGAGTTTCGAATGTATAGGCCAGTGAATTTCAAGACAGGAGAGTTCGGCAATATCCACTGGGCGGCCTATCTCCTGCTGTCTGATATCGAGGCGAAACAGCAGATATTTTTTGCAGATCTGGGTAAGGTTGAAGGTACCCTTTCCGGAGCCAAGGCCGACCATCTCTATCAGAGGCTTCTAGGTAGTTTTGACGCACAAATTAATGGCCTGAAAAGGCTGTATATTGCTCCAGACGGCTCTCTGAACCTGGTCTCTTTTTCAAGCCTTCTCCTGCCCGATGGCAGGTATCTCGTACAGAGGCAGGAGGTGGACCGCCTGCAAACCGGACGCGATTTTCTGCGTCCTGCTCCAGTGAAGTCATCCAATATCCTTGTGGCTGTGGGCGGTGTGAACTATGACAGGCCAATGGCGGATAAGGTGGCAGTGGAAAACGGGAAAGCCGGCGATTCGATACGGACTGCTGCCGCCTATCCAAACCAGAGGGCCGGCGGGGAACTTGGAAGACCGAATTATCTGGAATACAGCCGGAAAGAAGTCGCGAGAATTGACTTGCTGTACAAATATAACTGTAAAGGGGGTAAGGCCCTAATATATCAGGGTGATGATGCAACGGAGGACAGATTGAAGACCATGAAACATGCCCCGAGAATCCTTCATCTCTCTACTCACGGCTTTTATCTGAGCAGTGAAAAGATGGATGAATGGGCCGGTGAAGAGCCGCTGGCGCTTTCAGGCCTGGCCTTGGCCGGGGCGAATCAGGGGCTGTCCGGATTAGTGGATCGAGATACAGGTGATGACGGCCTGCTCTACGGTCTGGAGATCCTCAGCCTTGACCTTCAGGGGACCGAACTGGTCTCTCTTTCTGCGTGTGATACCGGCAAGGGGGTGGTTGACTATTCGGAAGGAGTATACGGTCTGGTGCGTGCATTTCGCACTGCAGGGGCAAGGTCCGTGCTCATGACCCTGCGTTCTGTTGATGATCAGGAAGCAAGGGATTTCATGATAAAATTCTACGAAATATGGCTGTCTTCGAAAGACAACCCCAGCCCTGCCCAGGCCCTGCACCGCACGCGCCCGCACTTCATCAACCAAACCCTCAAACCAGAGTACAGGGATCCCGAGATGTGGTCTCCATACGTTATGGTTGGCGGATAGTCCTTCAGTCCTCTTCCGGGGGCGGGGGAACTCTTCCCCTTCCTTCCGAACACACAGTCCTTGCCTGTCCGAAGAATTGATATCAAATCTCCTACAAGTCCAAGGGTACAGCTTCGCTCAGTTTCAAGCCGTGAAACGGCTACTCACACCCTTGGCAAATGTGGGTGAGGACGTCTCATCGCATGGATAATCTCACTGTAGGCAAGATCGGTTAATCTGAATTCAGGCAGTACTTGACTCTCTCCTGAATAGAACCGAAGAAGAATGAGATAATGCCGGATCAGTTCCGGCAGGAGAAAGTGTTTGCGCACATGATCTCTCCCATGGACGCCCATGGTGGCTGCTTCATCAGGATAGTCCAACAGACGGGCCATTTTAGCGGCAATGGTTTCAACATCCATAGGATCAACCAGATAGCCTGTATAGCCATCCAGAACTTGCATGGTAATTCCTCCTACTCTCGATCCAATAACAGGTGTTCCCTGCCAGAGAGCCTCGGATACTACCAGACCAAACCCTTCCTTGGTGGAAATATGGATAAATCCCCGGGCAATATGCATCAGGGCGCCTAATACCTGATCGTTATTTTCCACACCAATCCAGAACCGTACATCAGGATCATCACCTGCCTCCTGCTTGAGCGTCTCCAGCATGGCTCCCCCTTCCGGATCATCTGTTGCGGTATTGCCCAAAAAGATCAGATAAGGGGATGAATTAAAATTTTTCTCTTCTCTTAACCGTTTAAAGGCCTTCAATATGGTACCCTGGTTTTTATGGATATCGTATCGGGATATTGCTGTCAGGATTGGCCGTTCAGGGTCCACATCATGCTCGTCAAAAAGGGGAGTCAGGATGTCTAATGCTTCGCTATCTGAGTGTTGACGGTTTTTTTCCTTTTTCGGATCGATACAGGGTGAGATCTGATACAAAGGAATCTGGAGACCAGGGCCGATAAACTCCGGCATGGTGAATATTGCGCCTGCACACTGATTGATATAGGGAAGAAGAAAGCGCCACACAATTTGATTAGGGGCCGAGGTGTCAATATGACACCGCCACAGCGTATTCCCGAAGATTACACCATTCATAATCATGGCTGCCGGCTGTGGGTCGTGTATTATTACCATGTCAGCGGCAATTAACGTATTCCTGGCGTTTCTATCTATCGTATCCAGGTAGGCCCCGAAGATTTCTTCCATGGAAATGGGTTGATCAACCCCCTGCAACAGATTGTGAAATTTCTTTGTTACACTGAAAAAATCATCAGTACCTTTTATCACGTACCAATTGGCCTGCACTCCAAGCCCCCGGGCCAGAGGAATAACACTGCGAAGTATTTCCGACACTCCTCCACCTATTAGTGTGGAGTTAACATTTGACCATCCTTTCCCTGTAACGGGTTCTGCAAGACGCTTAAGCTCCTCCACCCGTTCTTGTCCTATGTATGATTCGTAATCCTCGGCTTTTAGGATATTCTGAGGTTTAAATTCTTCCAAAAGCGTTGTCTTCTGATCTGTTTCACTCATGTCCGATGTCCCTTTTCCTAAAGGATTTTCCATTCATTATTCGCATTGTCTCCGAGCCGTTTGTGAAAAATCGGCAAATTTTTTCTCATCCTTATAATTACTTTCGGCTCTTGAACAAATGAATATAAATCAGAATCAACCGGACTTATGCCAGGTGATATAGCTAGTGTCTGAACGGAAAATCCGTTCAGACACAATTTTGAATTTAAAAATTGTAACTATTGCGCTTCATTCCTTTATCTGGTCTAAAAGACAAGCTGGAAATACAGATCGTTGGTGGAGAAACCCCTACTAAAGACTCGTACCGGAATTATAGGAATCTTTTTTATGATAGATAGATACAGCCGGCCGGGGATGGCAGCTATATGGACCCTGGAGAATAAATACAAGACCTGGCTTGAGGTGGAAATCCTTGCGGCAGAGGCCTGGGCTGAGCTCGGAGCGGTACCAAAGAAGGCTGCAAAGGACATAAGGACCAAGGCTGCTTTTGATCCGGAACGGATAGCCGAGATTGAGGAAAAAACCCGCCATGATGTGATTGCCTTTCTTACCAACGTGGCAGAGTATGTAGGGCCGTCCGCCCGATACCTGCACTGGGGTCTTACGTCATCCGACATGCTGGACACAGCCAATGCTGTAATATTTAAGCAGGCCATAGAAATTATCATTGATGATGTGAACGCCCTGATGGACGTCATAAAAAAACGTGCCTTTGAACACAGAGACACAGTGATGATAGGAAGGTCTCATGGTATCCATGCCGAGCCCATCACCTTTGGTCTGAAGCTTGCCATCTGGTATGATGAGATGCAAAGGAACCGCAGGCGTCTTGAGAATGCAAAGGAGACAATCTCCTATGGTAAGATATCAGGGGCTGTCGGGACGTTTGCCCACGCTGATCCCAGGGTGGAATCCTATGTGTGCGAATACCTGGGTCTCAAGCCTGCTCCTGCCTCCAACCAGATCATACAGCGGGACAGGTACGCAGAGGTATTTTGTGCTCTGGCAGTGCTGGCAAGCTCTATTGAAAAGATAGCAACCGAGGTGCGCCACCTCCAGCGGACAGAAGTGCTGGAGGCAGAGGAGTACTTCAGGCCGGGGCAAAAGGGCTCTTCGGCCATGCCGCACAAGAGAAACCCGGTCCTGTCGGAAAATCTGTGTGGTCTTGCCCGGCTGGTACGTTCCTATGCAATTCCGGCCCTTGAAAACGTGACATTGTGGCATGAGCGGGACATAAGCCACTCATCAGTTGAACGTGTGACCGGCCCTGATGCCTTTATCGGGGCAGATTTCATACTGAGCCGTCTTACCGGAATATTGGATCACTTGATAGTATATCCTGATCGGATGGAGCATAATCTGAATATGCTCAAGGGGCTTATCTTCTCACAACAGGTATTGCTCACACTTACACAGAAAGGTGTCAGCAGGGAGGAATCCTATGGAATTGTCCAGAAACAGGCCATGGAGGTATGGGAAGGAAACGGCACTTTCAAAGAAAGACTCCTGGCAGATCAAGACTTGGCCAAACATCTGACTCCTGAAGAAATCAAGGCCATATTCGACATAAATTACCATCTTAAACATGTGAAAACCATATTTGAGCGGGTCTTTGGGGTTGAGCAATGATTCAGAAAGACTGGGAAAGACTCAGACAGATGATATTTGAACTCTCATACAGAGAGGGGACCTTCAGGTTGACCTCAGGGAAAGAGAGCGACTTCTACATAGACTGCAAGCAGACCACGCTCTCTGCAGAGGGTGCCTATCTCTGCGGCAAACTGCTGTACAATCGCATTTTGCAGTCCAACACAAGTATTTCAGGGGTCGGTGGAATGACCCTGGGGGCTGATCCGTTGGTTACAGCAATTTCTGTAGTAAGCTTTATTGAAGGAAAATCCATACCCGCCTTTATTATCCGAAAAGAGGCAAAAGGACATGGTACCGGGTCCTGGATAGAAGGAAAATCCAATATTCCCCTTGGGAGCAAAGTGGCCCTGGTCGAAGACGTGGTTACCACTGGTGGGACCCTTATCAAGGCAATTGAGAGGACCGAGGAGGAAGGTTACAAAGTAGCCCAGGTACTTACTGTTGTCGATCGGGAAGAAGGTGGGGAAAAGGCTTTGAGCAATGCCGGTTACGAACTTTTATCGCTGTTTACGCGTGGAGATATTCTGGCATTGGTTGAAAAATAAAAGGTAAGCGTTCACAGGGCACCGCATCTGCTTTGTTGTCGGGCACTTGAAGTACAGGGAGTACGTCTGCGTACCCTCCGCCTCGCATCTGCAGCACCCTGTGAACGCTTACAGTTCGGTGGGTTGCGGTAAAACGGGTGTTGTAATCCTGTAAACGGTTAAAATAAAAGGAAAATTTTAAATGATGAAAGATAAGGTACAAGAATCACTGGACAAAGTGCGTCCTATGCTGCAGCAGGACGGCGGGGACGTAGAATTAGTAGAAGTAGATGAAGATAGCGGGATAGTCAAGGTTACTCTCACCGGCGCCTGTCACGGCTGCCCCATGAGCCAGATAACCCTTAAGTCAGGAATTGAGAGATTTCTTAGGAGTGAAATTCCAGAGGTAACTTCTGTAGTGGAGGCATGAATGAATTCTAGACACAGGTTCAAGGATTCAAGGGTTCAAAGGTTCAAGAAAAAGATGAACATCGAACATCGAACGTCCAACATCGAATTTTGAATGGGAAAGGCGTGAGAATATAGTTCGTTGTTCATAGTTCATAGTTCGTAGAACCGTTGATTCGTGAGTTCTGAGTGGAAAAGGCATGAGAATAAAACAATAGAGCAATCGACAATCAACAATAAACAATCGAGCCTTTTGCAAAACTCGGAGTGCAGGAGAACTGAAATTGCGAATGAATTTCAGTTACCTAATAATTATGGACACATATTGAAAATAGAGCACTATTTTACCTAAAATGCGCTAAATTGCCAAATT
>PQXE01000080.1 GCA_003194495.1 Deltaproteobacteria bacterium | reverse complement strand
CGTTGGTTTGATCAGGCTTGGACAGTTTTCTCTACTCACTTGGCTTAATTTTTTATAACCAAGGCAGAAACCAAGCCAAAAGCAACATTGATGACAATCATTAAAAGCCATAATTAGAATTGCTGGTTTTTTCTCAAGTATTCATCCATCATCTAACGCTTCCCTTAATGCTTCCCTGATTTATCCAAGCTTTATCGCTGCTGTCACGCGGTGTTCGCAGACGCTGAACCTGATAACAATCTGCAAACTTGTAAACAGACAACCTGGAACGTTGAACCCTTTTCAGCCGTTGATCTAAGGAAGCTCATGACCTGGCGGCGCAAAGGGTTCAGTGTGTATGCGGGAGGCCGCTATAGCCGGGGATGACAAGGAGCAAGCTTTTTGTAGGTATGTAATGAAAAAAGCCTCCTGGGTCATATTGTCTTTTAGGAGACCCGGGTATAGGGTTGCGTACACAGTATGAACTTAGGTGCTTCGTCCCAATTGGCATAATGGATGGGAGGTATCCATTCTTTCAAGTATGAGGCACTGTTAATGACCCACGAAGTTCTATTGTTTTCACAGGTTATAGAGTTCCAGAGACGTAATGTAGAAGAAGGGGGGGGTACAAAATGGGGCTTTTGGATGATGCGCTCAAGGGAACGGTTCTGACCGGCCTTGCCATAGGGATAGGCGCAGCCGTGGTTGCACCCGCAGTTCTTCCTGTCTTGGCTGGAGTGGCAAAGCCGCTGGCCAAGGCCGCTATGAAGAGCGGGCTTGTCCTGTATAACAGAGGCAAGGAAATAGCAACTGAACTTGAAGAGATGGCCGAAGATCTGTGGGCAGAGTCCAAGGCAGAGGCTGAAGCTGAGATTGAAGCAGGGGCCGAGCATGAAATGGAAGAGGAGGAAACGACCACAGCCATAGTTCAGACACAGGCAGAGACAGGTGTTAAAGCTTCCTGAGGCCAGGATAACCCACACCATCTCCGGCAGACTGAGGATCAAGATACCTTCGAAAAAGGGTAACAACAGCTATTTCGGATCCCTGGAACAGAAGCTCTCCGGCTGTGACGGGGTGCAAGGGGTTAAGGCAAACGCAGTAACTGCCAGTGTACTGCTTCTTCATAATGTCAATATAAATAGCATTGCGAAGTTTGCAGAGGAAAACCGCCTATTCAAGGTGCAGAGCCTGGGGCATGAACGGACGTTACTGGTAGATAGGATAAGGAATAGCTTCGAAGATTTGAACAGACGCACAAAGAACTTGACAGGTGGTGAGTTGGACATAGCCAGTGCAGCCGTTCTCTCTCTGATTTCATTAAGTATCTACCAGATAGCCAGGGGGAATTTCTTTGCTCCTGCCTGGTATACATCGCTCTGGTACGCAGGCAATATGGTCTTTAAGTCTTCAGATAACAATTAACCACAAGAGGAAAAAGAAAGAGGAGAAAAAAGGATGGTTCAAGAAAAGGAGATCAAAACAACAGAAGAGGGATTGCATAAAGCTGGAACCGCCGTGAAGGAAGGTATAGTCAACAGCCTTAAGGGGGTTAACGAAATCGAGTCGGAAATAGTAAGTCTGGCCAGGAATACCGTGTCTAATACCCTGCAGGCCTCGGGTGATGTGGCCAAGACAGGTATCGGTGTGATCACCGACGTCGTAAAGGGATCTGTACAGGCTACAGAAGAAGTGGGTACCGGACTTATAATGGGTGCAAAGAGCGTGGCCAAGGGAATTATTCTGGGCGTCAGCGACGTCGGAGGTGATCTGGTAACTGTCGCCGGGCAGACCGCAAGTGCAGCGGTTAAAGGGGCAGCCGAGGTCGGAGCGGACGTGGCGATGGTTGGAAGGAGGACGGTAGACGGTGTAATTGAGGCTACCAAAGAAGTCGGTGGCAACGTAGAGAAAGTGGCAACGAGTGCTGTGACAGGGGCCATCGATGCGGCAGGGACCGTGGGAAAGACTGCGACAAGGGCGGTCACCGATGTGCTGGTCGGCGCTGTAGGAGGTGTTAAAGAGGTGCTGAATGCTGCGGTGCCAAAGCCTTCAGGCGGAGAGAGCGTTCAACCTGCTCTTGAGAAGACACCTGAGCCCGCAAAGGAGAAGGCACCAGCCAAAGCTAAGAAGTAGGCATCTTAAGGCATCTTTCATTTTGTAGTTTACACTTTTTCAACATAGACGGATGCCAGCTGTTAGCTGTTAGGTAAAAACTCTGTATAAAAACGGGTTGTTAAGCTAAAAGCTAACGGTCAGTAGCTAATCGCAGAGGTTAAGACCTAAATTGAGCGATTAGCTGTCGTTGGGTGTTATTTCTAAGTAACGTAATACCTTGATTTTTCAAAGCTAATAGCTAATAGCTAACAGCTAATCGCTCAATTTAGGTAAGAGGGGATTAAGGGGCTGTGGTCGATCCGATTCATGCATCGGTAAAAGGGAGAACTAGGTATAGAGTAAGGGGTCTCTACCGCTCTCACCTCTTTAAATCGCATCTTGAGTCTCAACTCAGGAACGAGGAGGGAATAACCAGGGTAAGTGCCAGCACACTGACTGGACATCTCCTCATTACCTACAACTCCGGTAGATCTCACTCTGACATCGCCGAACTCATTCAAAGGATAGTCTCAGACTACAGCAGAAAGGCTGCAAAGTCCTGCAAGTCTGAGCACACCCCGGCGGCAAGGCAAAATATAGCAAGTACCGGATCGAAGCGCAGAGGAAACGTCAGGAAAAAACGGCCTCCCATTAGCAAGAGGAAGCTCAGGCGGCTTGTAGTTCACTCAGGGGACCAATCGGTCGAGCCGTGGCATGTGAAAGAAGCAGATGACGTGCTTAAGGCCTTTTCCACCTCAAGTGCTGCCGGCTTAAATGCCAGGGAAGCCAAACAGTGCCTCAAAAAGTATGGCCCGAATGTCCTTCCTGAGGCTGTGCCACGATCAGGTCTAAGCATATTGGTAGACCAGCTAAGATCCGTACCGGTCGGTATGCTCACTGCAGCGGCCGGCATCTCCGTACTTACCGGAGGGGTCGTGGATGCCGCGGCTATTATGGTGGTTGTGGGCATAAATGCGGTCATAGGCTATGTGACCGAAAGTCAGTCTGAAAAGACCATCCATTCCTTAAAGAGCCTGGTCCGTCCCAGGGCCCTGGTAAGACGAGACGAAAAAGTAAAGGAAATCGGCGCAGAGGATGTGGTCCCGGGGGATATGCTGGTACTGCGCCCCGGGCAATATGTTGCTGCAGATGCCAGGCTTATAGAGGCAAAGCGTCTGAGCATTGATGAGTCCGCCCTGACCGGCGAAAGTGTGCCTGCTGTAAAGAAGCCCGGGTTTCTTTCTGAGGAGAATGTCCCGCTAAGTGACAGGTCCAACATGTGCTACATGGGGACCCTGGTAACCGGGGGCCAGGGGCTTGCCGTAGTGGTGGCTACGGCAAAATTTACAGAAATGGGCATGATACAGTCTCTGGTGGGAGAGGCCAAGACCCCTCAGACTCCGATGGAAAGGCAGCTTGACCAGATAGAGACCCAGTTGGTGATTGTTTCATCGGCATTATGCGGCATTGTATTTGTTGTCGGCCTTTTCCGCGGTTATGGGTTCCTTCTGATGCTCAAAACGGCCATTTCCCTGGCAGTGGCGGCCATCCCTGAAGGGCTTCCCGCAGTGGCTACCACCACACTTGCCCTGGGTATTCGGGAGATGCGCCGGCACAAGGTCCTTATCAGACGTCTGGATGCAGTGGAGACCCTTGGTTCCGTTCAGGTGATCTGTCTCGACAAGACCGGCACGATCACCTTGAACAGGATGACGGTGGTAGATATCTACCTGGGAGAAGAGCGAATCAAGGTTTCAAAGAAAAGGCTCACACTCATCCAGGGGCGAGTTGACCCTGTCTTCTGGCAAGAAACAACCGGCCTTATGGTCTGCTCAGCCCTCTGCAACGAGAGCGAGGTGATTCAGAACAGCGAAGGTTATGTAGTGAACGGGTCTCCAACCGAGAATGCCCTGGTATACATGGCCATGAGGTGCGGCCTTGATATCCTGAATCTCAAACAGGACTTCCCTCTGGTAAAGATGATCCATCGTTCCGAGAGACGGAATATGATGGTGAGTATCCATAAGACCGTCCAGGGCAAGATGCTTGTTGCGGTCAAAGGCAGCCCGAGCGAGATATTGTCTCTCTGTGACCGGCAGATGAGGCTGGGGGAGGCGGTCCCCTTTACGGATGAGCAGCGCCTTGCAATACAGACAGAGAATGAGCGTATGGCCGGCAGGGCCTTAAGGGTCCTTGGAGTGGCATATGCCTTGGTGGACTGTGACGAGAACAGGGTCGATGACAAGGAAATTCCGGCAAAGGACATGGTATGGCTCGGACTTGTGGGCATGGCCGATCCCGTAAGGGAAGGGGTCAAAGACCTTACAGCCCGCTTCCATAAGGCCGGGATCAAGACGGTGATGATAACCGGAGATCAAGGCCCGACCGCCTATGCTATAGGAAAAAAATTGAACCTCAGCGGCGAGGAACAACTGCAGATTCTCGACTCAACCAGCCTTGCCAATGTAGACTCCGAGGCCATGCAGGCCCTCTGTCAACAGGCACACGTGTTTTCCAGGGTAAGCCCCGGACACAAGCTGCAGATCGTTCAGGGCCTGCAGGGAGCAGGCAAGGTTGTGGCCATGACCGGTGACGGAATAAACGACAGCCCGGCCCTAAAGGCGGCAAATATCGGAGTGGCCATGGGCGAGACAGGGACCGATGTGGCAAGGGAGGTTGCCGGTGTGATCCTTGAAGATGACAACATCGAAACCATGATAGTGGCTGTAAGTCAGGGCAGGACCATATATGCCAATGTTCAAAAAGCACTCCACTTCCTGCTGGCCACAAACCTCAGTGAGATAATGGTCACATTTGCAGCCAACATCGGAGGGATAGGGCAGCCACTGACCAGTATGCAGTTGCTCTGGATCAACCTCATCACCGACATCTTCCCTGGGCTTGCCCTTTCAATGGAGGCGCCGGAGAAGGACGTGTTGGATCGTCCCCCGAGGGACCCTCATGAACCCATAGTCAAGCCATCCGACCTAAAGAAAATGACTCGTGAAGCCGGGGTCATAAGCCTGGGAGCCATGAGCTCTTACGGTTACGGGATAGCGAGGTATGGCATTGGGTCAAGAGCAAGCGGCATAGCCTTTCTGAGCCTTACAGTCGGCCAGCTCCTTCACGCCATAAGCTGCCGTTCGGATAAGCACAGCATATTTGATCCTGAACGTCTGCCGTCCAATAAATACTTGAATGTAGCCATGGGCGGGTCCTTTGCTCTTCAGGCGCTGGCGCTCTTTGTCCCTGGGCTGAGATCACTCCTTGGCATAGGTCCCTTTGGAATAATGGATTCCCTGGTAGTGGGCGGCACGGCTGTGCTCCCCCTTGTGGCAAATGAGATGACAAAAAAGGCGCAGGGTGAAAACAGATGAGAAAGGACTTCATCTTCACATCGGAATCGGTAACAGAGGGGCATCCGGACAAGCTCTGCGACCAGATAAGCGATGCCATAGTAGACCGCTTCTTGCAACAGGACCCCTATTCTTCAATTATCGCAGAATGTGCAGTCTCCCAGTCCATAGTCTTCATTGCTTTAGTCTTTTCATCCATTGCCTTGATAGATGTAGCTAATGTGGCAAGAAATATCATCAATCAGGTGGGTTACGATGACCCGCCCTTTAGCGGCAGGACCTGCACGGCACTCACCAGCATTAAAGAACTGCCCTTGGCCAAGAGATTGCGATTTGACGAAACCCGGCTTACCGAAAAGCAGATCGACCGAATCACCGTTAGGCATAATCAGGTCAATGCCTTCGGCTTTGCCTGTGATCAGACCCCGGTATTTATGCCCCTTCCCATATGGCTTGCCCATAAGCTCGCAAGACGGCTTACATCCGCGAGGTTCAGGAAGCTACTTCCCTATCTCGCCCCGGATGGAAAGACACAGGTGGGAGTTGAATACAGAAACGGCAGGCCGCACAGGATATACAGTATCACCATACAAGTCTGTCAAAAAAAGCCTTCGGAAGGAGACGTCCCTCATCTCAAGGCATTGGAAAATGATATAAGAGAAACGGTCATAGACCCGTCATTCCACGAGGAAGAGATCCGGCCTGACACAAAGACAAGGATATTTATTCAGCCCGAGGCGCCGGATATCGGATGCGGGCCGGCCATGCATTCCGGGCTCACCGGGCGCAAAAACGCCATAGATACCTACGGGGAGTATTCCAGACATAGCGGTGCGGCCCTCAGCGGCAAGGATCCCAGGCGTATTGACAGGATCGGGGCTTACGCGGCCAGGTACGCGGCTAAAAACATTGTCGCGGCAGGGCTTGCCGATGAATGCGAGGTCCAACTGAGCTATTCAATAGGCATGTCACGCCCTGTCAGCATCCAGGTGGAGACCTTTGGCACAGGCAAGGTAACCGAAGCCGGGATTGTCGCCCTGTTAAAGGAACACTTCGATTTCCGTCCGGCCGGGATAATGAGGCAATTCAATTTAAGACATCTGCCCGCCAGCATAAAGGGGGGCTTCTACAGAAAACTTGCGGCCTATGGCCATGTTGGGCGCATGGATATCGGGCTTCCCTGGGAGTTCACAGATAAGGCTATGGCGCTGAAAGAGGCTGTTTCTTGAACAAGACCCTATGTTCTTGGAGGTATGACCGTGGTTGCAGTATTGCTCTATGAAACTGAAGCAGAAAAACGGCAACACTTATCAGCGATTTATATGCTGGCGCATGATTTGGGGATTGCTGAGGACTCCATAAGACCGCTCTATGAAAATGAGTTGAGAGAATTGAAAGAACATGCACCACGGATAAAGACCTTTCTTTCTGTCTTTGTAAGCCGGCACATAAAGGAAAAAATTAATAAACACATAGCCTGAGCCAAAGTCGTTTATCCCGCCTTTGGAAATTAGCCGAGGGCCTGATCTATTTCTTCTCTTATCGTCCTTTCTATGGTTGATTTAAGCAGGCTGGCTGCAAATCCCAAATTTACTGCCATTTCAACAGTATTGTCCTTTACAGCTATATAGCCCCTTGCCGGTCCTTCGAAGTTACACACATCCCCATCCCATTGAAATGTGAGACCAAAGGACTCTGCTGTCTTGTTAACAGACGGCTCTATGCGTCTCTTTGCTTCCTCACGAGCGAACGCGTGTGTTCTCTTGAGTTGAATGTCGGCCATCAAGGCATCGCACCTCTATTTCCCTTTTTCATCTAATGAAAGCAAATGTCATGTAAGAACCGTATATAAGAAGAAACAGTGCGCCCTTCCGTCTATTCAGGACTTTGCTTTTGCCAATAAACATCATCAAAAACAGCAACAGACTTACAAGCATGGTAAATACCAAATCTGAATTAACACCTTTTTTAACAGAAATAGGATGAATAATGGAACTGCAACCTAATACCCAAAAGATATTGAGAATATTTGAACCTAACACATTTCCCATTGAGATATCGGTTTTTTTCTTATAAGAGGCAATAGCACAAGTCGCTAATTCCGGTAGAGAAGTTCCCATCGCCACAATAGTCAATCCAATAACAGACTCCCTCATTCCCAAAATCCTCGCTAAATGAACAGCCCCATCAACAACCCATTTTCCTCCCAGAAATATGGCGACTGATCCCCCGAGAATCATTAAAATTACAGGCCATGTTTTGATTTGTTTCGGTTCATGTTGTTCATTCTTACTATTCTGCAGGGGAATGGTGGAGACATATACTATAAAAATGGCGAAAAAGGAGAGGAGTATCGCACCGTCACTCTTGGTTAAAACTGAAGAGGCGGCTCTGGAGAGCAGGTCGTCATTTACTAAAACTCCCAGCAAAAAAACAGCAATAAAGCTCAGAGGTATTTCCACCCATACTGTTTTTCTCCTGATGATAAATTGGTGAAATTATTGCTGATACACCCAGGACGAGCAAAATATTAGCGATATTACTCCCCAGTATATTGCCGATGGCAATTCCGCCGTTTCCTCTACCGTTGGCGTAACCATTCACTCCCCCCCTCACGTATCTTAACTATCGTAAATAACGTAACTTTCTGAATGTGCTGATTTGGAAAAAAATTTTTACTGCTATATATCTAAGAAGATTAACGTTGATATATGAGGTA
>PQXE01000079.1 GCA_003194495.1 Deltaproteobacteria bacterium | reverse complement strand
GCGATTCAAGACGGCTGATTTGCTGTTGAGATGTTCCTACACGTTGGGCCAATTCTTTCTGAGATAATCCAGCTTCTTTACGCAAAGCAGCCAGTTGCAGGGCTACGTCCCAAGCCTCGCCGGCCTTTTTGAAGCGTACCGCAAAATCCTCATCTTGCAACTGTTCTTCAAGGTAGGCATCAAAATTTGTTCTTCGTTTCATGATCGATTCCTCGCCAGCCAATCACGTTTTCTTTCCAATGCAACTCTACGATCTCGCGCTGGAATTTTTGTAGCCTTGCTTCGAATTCCATGCACAGCAATGATCCTCCGTCCTTTCATAAAAAAGTACAGCACTCTTGAATTCAGCTTGCCTACATGTCGCAGCTCAAAAAGAAGATTTCCAATAGGCTTTGAAAGAGGCGGCCTTTGATAGTGCCTGTTTCGCAATTTCGCGAGACCCGCAATGACGGCAGCAAAGTCGTCTGGATTAGATTCCTTAAGTTCGTCCAGAAACTCTCGCACCGGGCATCTCCCCAAACTGGTTTCATAAAACTCTACACTGAATTCCATAATTAGTCGACATCAATATTGATGTATTATCTTCCTGTGTTTTGTATCCAGCTCATCCTATGAATCCTGTCTACAGAAAAACGTTTTAATTTACCCGATTTGAAAATGTTCCTTTTGAAATCTTTTCTCAAAAAGGAACATCAGAATTGGACTTGATCCAATAAAATTGAAAAATCTTTTGACCTTATGGTCCATGTGTTATTAGAACGTATTCAAATATAGCCCCCCTAATGATAGCATCGTTGGGCCGACGTCCCTGAAAAGGGGCGTTTCTTTAGTTTCGCCATATACGCTCAGTCGCCCGCACCAAAAGCCTCGGCAAAGGAGCGAGCCATCACAGCAACATTCTTCAAATGTTCATCAAGCCGTTGCCATTCGGAAGGATGTTTTCCTTCGCGATTGCAGCAGCAACTTCCTCCAGCAGGGAGGGGGAGCGGATTGATTGCATGGCTAATCATGGGCGTCGTAGAATTCCTCATCACCGAAAGCATCAAAGTCTGTTAGCGCTGGGCCGGCACGATATTCTTTTTCCGCCTGAATGGCGGCTTTGGCGAGAATCCTGTCGCGTTCCCGCTTGGGCAGCTTCATGACTTCTGCCGCAGACAGATACAATGGCCTTCATTGATGATGCCCAGGTCGAAGGCCCTGCGCATCCAGGCTTGCATACTCAGACCATGTTTTCGTTTAAGAATGCCCAGTTCCTGGAAACTGAGACTTCGACGATGTTCGCCAAGCTCCTGCCGCGCGACGGCAGGCGGCACGATGAACGCCGCTGCAAATCGGTTTGCAAGGCTTTCTTGTTCCTTCACGTTATAGGCTTTTTTTGTTCTTTATCCGCACCTGCTCATAGATTGCCTCCATGGCCTCGATAAAAGAGTTGTCGCCCGGCCAGAAGGGAGGATAGTCCCCCTGTTTTTTTATAAGCAGGGCGGGCACTCCGGGGCCTTTGGCGGTTGGCGGTAATTCGGGAATGCTGTTGCCCTGCCAGAAATCCCTTAGTCCTATCTCCCCTTCCGGCGCCATCCTGGTTGGAGCTGGAAACCGACTTGCAACCGGTTCAGGTGCGTCCAGTCCTTCTTCCATCTCCGCGACCAGGGCCTTCCCAAGGGGTGTGGCGGCAAGCTGCTTTCTCAGTTTTTTCCTGGTAATGCCCCGGAGTTCAAAGAGCAGAAAAGGGTCTTGATCAAGGAGGCCCGCCACCTTGTAATATGTCCCGGCAACGTGCTTGCACGGGTTGGCCCAGTCCGGACAACTGCACGCGGTCTTGAGATCGGCTGGAGAGGCGGGAAGGAGGGAAACACCAAAATCCCTGAAGGCATCTTCGATATCATCAGGCATCTCGTTCATAAGGAGCCTTGAAAGCCAGCCCGCATTGCCGGCAAGGCGTTTCAGGATCTGCTTCCACTTCTTTGCCGCAATGGCTTTCAACTGTATTTCAACCGTGTACCTGGGTTCCCTGTAAACCCCGAAATACGGATTAATATTTCCCCGGAGTCTTGCATTTATATGCGCTCCTTCTATAGAAAAGGACAGCATGCGGCCTGGACGGCTGTAACTCCGTCCCCGGCTCAGTCTTCCGGAATCCGTGCATTGCTCAAGGGCCTCCAGAAATCGCTCTCCCCACCAGGTACGGCTTATTCTTGCCATTTTTTACTCCAGCACTGCATCCCGGCTAAGCGTAATAAGCTCACGGAACGCTGTGTCATCCAATTCTGTCAGCCAGGATTCGTCACTTCCGGTAATGCTTTCAGCAAGCCGTTGTTTTTCTTCCAGCATTTTGTCAATTCTCTCCTCCAGGGTACCAATGGTCACCATTTTGTGGACAAACACCTTTTTGGTCTGGCCTATTCGAAAGGCCCTGTCAGTAGCCTGGTTCTCCACTGCCGGGTTCCACCAGCGGTCAAAATGAAAGACGTGGCTTGCCTTTGTCAGGGTGATGCCCGTGCCTCCGGCCTTGAGTGAAAGGACAAATACGGAAGGCCCGGTCTCAGGTGCTTGGAACCCGATTATCATTTTTTCTCTGCGGGTCCTTGGAACAGCCCCGTAGAGGAAATATGTATTGAAATGGTATTCCCGCCTGAATACCCGTTCCAGTGCCTTTCCCGCCTCGGCAAACTGGGTGAAAAGGAGCAGGCTTTCCCCTTCTGAGATGACCTCTTCGGCCATGCTCGCCACACGGTCCAGTTTGTGGGACCTTGATATGCTGAATTCGCTCCCGTCCTGGAGAAACTGGGCTGGATGATTGCATATCTGTTTGAGACGCATGAGGGTTGACAGGATTATTCCCTTTCTTTGAATACCCTCGGCATTGCTCAAACTCGCTTCGACTTCTCGTATAACAGCCTCGTACAGGGATGCCTGTTCTTTTGTAAGGTTGCAATAGACCTTTTGTTCTATCTTGTCAGGCAGATCGCTGATAATGGATTTGTCGGTTTTCATCCGTCTCAGGATGAATGGTTCCACCATGCGCTTCAGCATGGACAGCCTTGCCTGATCGTCATTTTTCTGAACCGGGATCTCAAAGTTCTTTTTAAACCTGGCAGATGTTCCAAGGTATCCGGGATTAAGAAAATGCATAATGGACCACAGATCCATGAGACGGTTTTCAACAGGCGTGCCTGTAAGCGCCATGCGGCGGTCTGTCTTGAGCTTGCAGATGGCCCTGGTCTGGGCGGATTTGGGGTTTTTTATATTCTGGGCCTCGTCCACTACGATCCTGTGCCATCCCACAGCGTTCAGGGCCTTTGCATCCATTCTTGCCAGGGCAAAGGATGTAATCACCACATCCCGGTCTGAGCAGGCTTCCATAAATGCCTTTGGTTTTTTGGCCCTGGCCGGACCGTGGTGAAGCAGGCAGGTAATCCCGGGGGCGAACCGCTCAAGTTCCTTTTCCCAGTTTCCCAGCACAGAGGTAGGCACAATCAGCAGGGTCGGCCCGACATTGTCTGTCTCCTTTCGCTCTTTGACAAGCAGGGCGATGACCTGCACGGTCTTTCCAAGTCCCATATCGTCGGCAAGACACTGGCCCATGCCGAGGCGCTCCAGGTAATGAAGCCAGGAAAGCCCCCGCTTCTGGTATTCCCGCAGTTTGCCCCTGAGCCCGGAAGGGGTATCCATAAGTTCAAGACGCTTGTCCCCAAGCCTGGCCATCATTTCCTTCAGACCGCCGTCCAGTGTGACTTCAAGTTCATCCATTTTCCTGTTTCCGGCCGTCATTTGCATCAGGTCCGAAAGGGACATGGACAGGGCATCATCCCCCTGGGATTTCCAGAGATCGAGCATGCCGCCCATCTTCTCGCGGTCGATTTCCATCCACTGACCCCTGAAGTGCACAAGGTTTGACTTGGCATCCACCAGGGCCTGCCACTCATCACTGCTGACCGGCTCTTCCCCTATGGAAAACTCGTAGCGGTAATCCACCAGGGATGAAATGTTGAAATACCCGCTTGGCACACCGCCATCGCTTGAAGCCGTTGGAGATGAGGCCCTGAGCCGCAGCATGGCCCTTTGACGTCCTTCAGGGGTCCACCAGGATGGAACCATAACCTTGAAGCCTGCATCTTCAAGCACCCAGGCGCTTTCGCGCAAGAATTCCAGTGCCTGGTCCCTGGTAAGGTGCAGGCGAGCCGGATGCTGATTCCTGAGACCGTCCCACACCCCGGCATAAATCCGGCCGGCATGGCCGAACTGCAGTAAAAGGGCCTGCTCAAAATCATCGCCGAACTGATGGATAAATGCCTTTCGCTCTTTCCCTTTCATGCCCCAGTATTCCTCAAGGGTTACCTGCAACGAAGGATCTTTTCTTGAGGCCGCCAGCCATTCTATGCTCCATTCGTCCGGGGACTCAGGCAATGCGGTTTCAAGACGGAAACAGAGGATGAAATCCGACTTCCCGCCCATTGCGGAAAGGCGTTTTTGCCATGCGTGCCATTTCTCCCAGGTATCTTGAGAAATACGTTCGGAACTGCCTTTGGAAAGGCATCCTGAAACCATGGTCCCTTCCACGGATTTCATAATTTTTTGAGTAAAGGGCGTAGCAGCGATAAAATCAGTTAGTGTCTGCTGGGAATAATGGCGCAGCAAGCCGACAGGATCATACAGGGCGGGAACGGGCGTCTTTTTGACCTTGGCCGCATCCGGAGAGACAGCCCGGCAGATGCCCGGCATAACGGCTGAGAAGGTCTTGATCGTTTCTTCATAACCGGGTGAAATAATCCGCCATGCGGGCACAAAGGAGAAGCCGGGGGATTTCCCCTTCTTGCCCCCCCGCCCCTTGCGCTTTGTTTCTTTCCTTGGCAGGAGATACGGGATATACTGGTGCCTGATGATGACATCCTTTACTGCCCGGCCAAAATGGTACCAGAAAATAAGATCCCGGCCGGGGATAACTCTGTCACTGTAATACTGCACCAGGAAATGCAGCTCTTTAAGAAAAAGCAGGGAGTCATTGACGGCCAGACAGTTTACGCGCCAGGACCGCCACTCAAATTCATCCGGCAAATCCATGCCAAGATGCATGGCCATTTCAAACGACGGCAACGGCCCGTCCTTTGTGCCTGGCAACATAAAGCGCATATTAATATCGTCTCCATACAACCAGGCCGGGAGATGCTTTGACAGGGGCAGGACATCGGAAAAGAAGGCGCGCAGCTCTTTATTTTCAAGATGCCCCGGGTGCTTGAGGGTATTGCGCCTGACCTTGCCGGAGACCTGTTTTTCCACCCACAGGACAAACTGTCCTGTATTTTCAAAATCCGGCTTATCGCCGGGAAACCATGTGCCGTGAAGAATATACATGCCGTGCTCTTAGAAGCCGATATCGAAACTGGAAATTTGAAATTAGGTAATACATCTACATCGTTATGTTTTCCCCAATTTCAAGACCAAAATACAAGATCAACAAAGTGTAAACCATTTTTGACTTGTCGTGAAGGATGCCGATAATTTGATACATTATTGTAGTGTTATGGGCAAGTGAAAATGACAGAACTTGGTCTGGGGAACATGAATGAAAAGCCGAGACTGAAGGTAGAAGGTGAAAGGCTTTTAGGGACGGAACTTAGGGCATTCGAGCATTGCGAGATGGTTGAAATACTTCAGCCTTCAGCTAATTGTTATTTTTTGTATTACTCATATCTCCCGAATTTGCAATCTCGTACATTTTTTGAAGAGTAGCAAAGGGTAAAAATAATTCTAAGGGATGATCAGGTAAAGAAATAAAACCAAATTTTTCATAGTATCTTTTTACAGCTTTATTTTTTGCATCCACAAAAAAGCCTATTACCCCTGCGTGTTCTGAAATAGAGATAACTCGCATGATAGCATTAATAAGCATATGCCTCCCCAATCCTTGGTTCTGCTTGCCCTTTGCCGTTGCTAATCTGGCAAGTTTTACAGCAGGAATTTTTCCCTTGTACTTCTTAGCATATTTTTTGGGAAGCTTTTCAGATGATAACTCAAATAAGGATAAAGTATAAAATCCCAATACTTCTTCAGGGATATTTTTATCTACCGCTACAAAAGTTCGGGATAGTCCCTTTTTAAGATTTTGTCTTGCCAGATTCTTTAAGAAAGCATTTAATTCCTCAATTCCGCAGTCAAAATTATCACGGTTGTGAGTGCGGTTCAGCTCAACAAAGTTAATCATCAAGGAACTCTCGCTTATATCTTATGGCCGCTTTAACTAACTCTTTGTTTGGCTGAGGAGGATTTTCAATTGCTTCAAAAAAAATCTCAGCATCCTTTTGAGTGAGATTTAACACTCGCTCTTGTTCCAGTATTGACTGAGCTTTTTCAAGAGCAGACTGAATTATGAATTGATTCAATGTTGCCCCTAAAAGCTCAGAAGCATGCACAAGTTTATCATGTACATGATATGGCATTCTGGTTTGAAATCTTTTTTCTGTAACCGGCATCTTACCCCCCTATTATTTAAAAATTAATCCAAAATACCATACCTGTGCCAAAATGACAAGTGATAAGTGTCATATCGATATAGCACTGGAAATATTTTTTGTGCACAGAAAGAAAAATAACTCACAAACCCCGAATATTGAAATCGAAAGTGGTCTTGCATTTCTACTGGGCCGAAATTATGAATATATTCAAGAGGAGTTAAAAAGGGTCAAGAGTAGACTTGACCCCTTTACTGGCTCATATGAATAAGGGGGGTAAAACTCTGATTACCATGGTACAATCGGTCATAAAAACAACTGCTGCAGTTTGTCGGTGTCGTTTTTCAGGTTTTCGGGTGGACCGGAATAGGCGATGCGACCAAGTTTGATCGAATAGACATGATCACATATTGCCAGCACGTCCCGGACCTTCTGCTCTACGATCAGGATGGTCTTGCCGAATTCCCGGTTGATCTTCTGCAAATGATTCATCATCTGGCTGACCAGCTTCGGGGACAGTCCCATAGAAGGTTCGTCCATGAGAAGGAGGATTGGGTCGGGCATCAGTGCCCTTCCAAAGGAAAGCTGTTGTTTTTCGCCGCCACTCAGCTTGCCGGAGTTCTGCTTTTTTCGTTTTTTCAATTCCGGGAAAAGCCGCCAGAGTTTTTTCAATTTTTCTTTAAACCGATCTTTAGGAAGGTGCAGCCCACCAATTTCCAGGTTTTCGAGAACTGTCATCTCATCAAACACTCGATTACCTTGAGGTACAAAGCCGATCCCATCATTTACGTTGGCCCGGGTACCACGATTAGTGATATGCTCATTATTGTAAATAACCTTCCCGCTCCATACAGGAATGAGGCCAAAAATGGACTTCAAGGCTGTTGATTTTCCGGAGCCATTTGGAATAGGGCGTCTAAAAACGCCCCTTTTTGCCTGATTTTTTTACCCGTTTTTTGGCACTTTAGGAACTGGCCGAAACCCGCATAAAATCGGGCTTTGTGAGCATATCTTGAGGGCCAATTTTGGGGCAGAAAAATTTGACCAATTTAGACGCCCTACATTTGGACCAATGATTGCGGTTATTTTTCCTTGCCCGGCCTCAAGATTCATCCCGAAAAAAACTTGTTTTTTGCCGTAACCGGTCTCTAACGCCTCAATCTTCAGAAATAAGCCTTTAGTGGGGAACCTCGGCCGTTGAATTTGTCCCCATTCCCACACCCTTTTCCCTTGACACACAACCCCATTTTTCCTATTCTTCGCCCACCGAAAAGCGAGTTCTTATCAGTATCAGTTTTTTGCTCAGAATTGTTTTTCACCAGTGCTTCTATTAGGACAGTATAGTCCGTCTCCCTTTCGCGAAATACTCCATTGCTACTTAAAAACTCAAGATACTCCACCCACGGCTGCTTCAGTTTTGGGAAACGAGTAGTCTTATCAACAACGTGTTCCAAATATCTTCTGGACATATAGAATTGGAGAATGATCTCTTTTTGTACTTTAAGTAATTGCTGCTTTGAAAGAGTTGGGTGGTTTAAATAGGGTGCTTCTGTTGTCATGGCACTCCAATCTATCTTGTCTGGAAGAAGCCCTGATTGCTTTGCCTCTTCAAAAAAGCGTGTTCCTGGGAAAGGCGTGGCAAAACAAACACGGATCTCATCAAAGCCATATTCAAGCATCTGTTGCGGATACGTAAGTATTCTCCCCTCTGTGTCGTCCGGAAGACCAATCATAAGAAACGCTCGTAACTTCTCAATAAGTCATGGCGATTCCGCCGATTCTATCAGCTATTTTTTGTATACAGAGGATGCTCAGGTATATCAAGTGTTGCTGACCGTGCCTGAGGGAGATTATCTACATAGCAGCCTACGGTAGTTTCTGGTAAGTGGATAAATCCAGATGGTTTTCTTAGGAAGCAGGGTTTTGTGTTGTTTTTCCAGCTTTCCCCGGCCCTTTGTTTTGCCAAGGCAGATCCAATTGGCGGCCTTGTAAC
>PQXE01000007.1:70598-92457 GCA_003194495.1 Deltaproteobacteria bacterium | reverse complement strand
CCGGAGTTTCGTCTCATTCTGGCTATGGTTGCAGGACCTCGAACATTTGAGACGGCCCTCACCCTTATTCAAATGACAGCCCGCATCGTTTTGGGAATACCCTGTTTTTTCAGTGATGGATTTAGTTCTCGACTTTGGCCATTTTTCGATTATTATAAAACCAGAAAAATCAAGGAGTTAGCTGCACGATTTGGAAATTACAAGCACTCATACCCCGATTTTTTATGGGTAGATTTGATCCAATTCAAGCTAGATATAATAATTTCAGTAAGTTAGCCCAACAACCATGAATTAAAAATGGCCAAAGTCGAGTAGTTGTTATATGCGAGCATTGATAGAATCCTACCACAAAATCAAGGTGTTCTCCAAAACAGGGAAGCCGGGTCGTCCTAAAGATCCAATCAAAGAACCTCACCCGGACTTGGTTTATGGACAGGTGATTAAGGAAAGGAAAGGGAGTAGGATAATCGGAGTAACCTACCGCATCAAATGTGGAGCAAAACGATTGGCCCAACTGGGGCTTAAAATCAGCACCACCCTGTTGGAAAGGCTGAACCTGACTCTCCGTCAATCCTTGGCTCCATTGGCGCGAAAAACTCTTGGCTTCAGCAAGGAAAGAAAAAATCTCAGGAAACAGATTGTTTTCTTTCAAGCCTTTTATAATTTTGCTCGACCTCATATGAGTCTCCGGGAAAAGGTCTCTGAAACCACTAAACCCTTTGAACAAAGATGGGCCTCCAAAACTCCGGGCATGGCCGCAGGGCTTACTGACCATGTCTGGACGTTTAGAGAGCTATTAACCGTCAAATTAGCTCAGGCACCATAATCAAAGTATTAGCGGAAGAGCATCTGAATACTGACCTGTCATTTATTACTAACGAAGAAAATCAAAGCCTAAAAGACAGATTTGAAGTCCTTATTAAAGACACTTCATTCTTTGACTGCCTTGTGGGTTACTTTTATTCCAGCGGCTTTCATGCCATATACCAGTCTTTGGAAAACACGGAAAAGATAAGAATTCTTATTGGAATCAGCACAAGCAGACAGACTTTCGAATTACTGGAAAACGCCAATAAACCCAAACAACAACAAATTGATTTCTCGCATTCAGAAGCCAAGCAGGAAGTTGAAAATCTTGTTCAAAAAGAAATGGAGGATTCTGAGGACAACAGGAAAGTTGAAGAAGGCGTCCATAAATTTATAGAATGGATTAGAAGCGGCAAGCTGGAAATCAAGGCTTATCCGTCACAGAATATCCACGCCAAACTCTATATTATGACATTTAAGGAAGGCGACAGGGATGCCGGCCGCGTGATCACAGGCTCCAGTAATTTCACACAAGCCGGACTGGTCGACAATCTTGAATTCAACGTGGAACTGAAAAACAGAAGTGACTATGATTTTGCGAAAAACAAATTTGAGGAATTATGGTGTAACGCTGTAGATGTCAGCGAAAAATATGTTCAGACCATCCAGGAAAAGACCTGGCTCAGTCAAAATATCTCCCCGTACCAGCTATACCTGAAATTTCTGTACGAATATTTCAAGGATGAACTCAGCCAGACAGATGAGGTATTTGTTAAATATCTTCCGCCGGAGTTTAAAAAGCTTGAATATCAGGAACAGGCGGTTTTAAACGCAAAAAAAATACTTCTGGAATACGGCGGCGTTTTCGTCTCCGACGTTGTGGGCCTGGGAAAAACATACATTTCAGCAATGCTGGCAGGTCAACTTGACGGCAGAACGCTTGTTATCGCCCCGCCGGTGCTTTTGGAAAAATCCAATCCCGGCTCCTGGCCGAATGTTTTTTCAGACTTCAAGGTTTCTGCAGATTTTGAATCACTAGGCAAGCTGGACGACCTGACGAACAGAGGAACAGACAAATACACAAATATTATCATCGATGAGGCGCACCGCTTTCGAACCGAAACAACCATTACCTACGAGAAGCTGGCGGAAATATGCCGCGGGAAAAGAGTTGTCCTGGTAACCGCAACTCCCTACAATAACACCCCGAAAGATATTCTTAGCCTGCTTAAGCTGTTTCAGAAAGGCAAAAAAAGCACTATCCCTAATCTGCCCGATTTAGAATCCTTCTTTAGTGGTCTGGATAAAAAACTCATAAATCTGGACCGAAAGAAAGACTATTCCAAGTACATAAAAACGGTAAAGGAAAATGCGCGGGAAATACGCAATAAAGTTCTTAAATATTTGATGGTTCGACGCACCAGGACTGAAATTGAAAAATATTTCAGCAAAGACATAAAAGAGCAGGGCCTCAAATTTCCGGATGTTAAAAAACCGGTGCCGCTATTTTACGAACTCAATGACAAAGAAGACGATATTTTCTGGTTATAACGGATTTGGGGGAGGACATAATCCATGTTATTTCAAGATGTTATGTTTTTGTTGAGTGTACCCAAAAGTGGAATATAAATCCCAATATATGATAAGGATGCATTGGCAAAAAGGTGGGAACTTTTTGATTCGATTATGTAACATGCTGATTTTATTATGGTCGGCATGGATGGAGCCAAAATTAACCCATCAATATTACCTACTCATTTTACAATTGCGCCTATAGAGATAATTGTCCAGCAAGCTTTTTCGCATAAGGACAACATATTGAAATCATTAGAATACATGCCTCCCCCAAATCCGTTATAATCAGGATATTTTTAATAAAACCATCGATCTTATTGCCAATAAATTCATATACGCCCGTTACATGCCCATGCTCTATTATGAAGGCAAAATTGACCAGCTTGAAGAGCAGTCGCAGAAAAACATGGGCCGGTTTATGAAAATCCTGCTGATCAAACGTCTGGAAAGCAGTTTCTTTGCCTTTAGAAATTCAGTGGACAGATTCCTGCATTCCTACGAAGTGTTCATAAAAGAATTGGATAACGGTAATGTTTATGTCAGTAAAAAGCACACCAACAAGATATTTGAACTGCTGGAGAACGATGATGACGAAGCGGTTCAGCGATTAATAGATGAAGGCAAGGCGGAAAAATATGAGAGCAAATATTTTAGAGAAGAACTCAAAAAAGATCTGCAGCATGACCATGCTATCCTGAAGGAAGTCAAAAAACTTTGGCAGAACATTAATCGAGATCCGAAGCTTCTGAAATTTGTAAACGAATTGTCAAAAAACGCCGTCTTAAAAAAGAATTATCTAATCATCTTTACCGAATCGAAAGAGACCGCCAATTATCTGTTTAGAAATATTAATAAAGAATATCCCGGCAAGGTTCTTTTGTTTACTGGCGATTCAGGCGAATCTATCCGTGATAAAGTGCTTGAAAACTTTGACGCCCGAGCCCGCCATCCTAAAGAAGATTATCGGATACTTGTCTCTACCGAAGTCCTGTCAGAAGGTGTGAACCTGCATCGTGCCAATGTGGTGATTAATTATGACATACCCTGGAACCCGACCCGGATGATGCAGAGGGTAGGACGTATTAACCGGGTTGACACACCCTTTGATGTCATTCATACCTTCAATTTCTTCCCTACCACACAATCCAATGACCAGATAAAGCTGAAAGAAGCGGCGGAAGGCAAAATCAATGCCTTTCTGACCCTTCTTGGCGGCGATGCGGAGCTTTTAACCGAAGGCGAGCCCATCGGCTCCCACGAGCTGTTTAACCGGTTGATTTCAAAGAAAACGCTGGAAGGCGACGATGAAGCGGAGGAAAGCGAACTGAAATATCTTCAGGTTATCCGGGATATCCGCGAAAAGGACGCTGACCTTTTTGAAAAAATCAAACACCTGCCCAAAAAAGCCCGTACAGCAAAACAAACTAATGCTATTGCCGAAGCGCTCATCACCTATTTTCGCCGCGGGAAACTGCAAAAATTTTTTATGGCGCAGGTTAAGCAAGCAGCCGAAGAATTGGATTTTATGACAGCGGCAGGGCTGCTTGAAAGCCGGCCTGACGAAAAAAGAAAAAAGCTCCCAAGCGAGATGTATGACCTTTTGGACAGCAACAAGGAAGCCTTTATTATCGCTACAACCGAAGAAATGGCTGAACCTCCGAAAAGAAGAGGTCGCGACAGCGCCGCCAATATCCTGCGCATTCTAAAGGCAACCATGAAAAACACGCAGAAATTCACCGAAGACCAGGAGTTTTACCTCAAAAAAGTATTGACCCAGCTTGAGGAAGGCGGTCTGCCCAAACAGACGGCAAAAAATACATTAAGAGCCCTGGATGCGCTTAAAAATGAACTAATAAATCCTTTCAAGGTGCTGGCAGTCCTCCAGACCCATATCCCCGAACGGCTGCTGCAAAGCCATTATGCAGAGCAGAATCCCGCAGTATTCGGTAAACGTGAAGTGATACTCTCATTATATTTAGCAGGTGAATAATATGGCCCATAAGGAATCTCAAACTGTTGAATATAAACAGAACTGGCATAATGAATATTTAAAGGTTGTTTCGGCATTTGCAAACAGCAATGGCGGCGTTTTATATATCGGATTGGATGACCAGGGAAAATCCTTAGGTTTAAAAAATGTCAAAAAATTGCTTGAGGATATACCAAATACAATCAGGAATAAACTTGGAATCATTCCCTCTGTTGAACTGGAAAAGAAAGATATAATCAAGGTCACAGTTGCGCCATATTCTGTTCCCATCTCTTACAACGGCAAATATTATCTCAGGAGCGGAAGCACTGTGCAGGAATTACAAGGAAAAGCTCTTGCAGATTTCCTTATGAAGAAATCAGGCAGCACATGGGATGACATTGTTGAAGAAAGAGCGGGTTTTAGTGAGATAGATAATGATTCCATAGAAAAATTTAAAACGTATGCCGTTGATAGAATTCCTTCAATTATTAAAGAAACAGACAATGCCATACTCCTGCAAAAATTAAATCTGATTGATAATGGAGTTTCAAAAAGAGCATTAGTTCTTCGTAACCATTCACTCCCCCCCCCTCACGTATCTTAACTATCGTAAATAACGTAACTTTCTGAATGTGCTGATTTGGAAAAAAATTTTTACTGCTATATATCTAAGAAGATTAACGTTGATATATGAGGTAATGATAAATAATGTAAACATTACGTAATTATTAATTAAGATATATGCTATTAGAGCACTTTTAGAAAATTCCTGTAAAATCAATAAACTATCTTACCAGTGGATGTGGCCGTCATAAAAAATATCTGTATTTTCAATTAATTAGACCAAAACTTTGAAATGGCAATTACGGGTTTTTTATACGTCATTTATCATTTTAATTTCAGTAAGTTAATGGTGTGGGAGGGGGGTGTGAATGGTTACAGTTCTTCTTTTCGGCAATGACCCGCAGAAATTTTACCGGCAGTCTGTGGTCAGGATTGGCAAATTCGTGTCAGACACCGATATTCAAACCACCGATATTGTCAAAGGGAATCTCTTTGCACAACTGGAAATCGCCCTGGAAATCCTCCGGACAAAATACCTGTTAAGTAAAATCAAGTATGAAGGTATTCACCGTAGAGATATCCTTGAATATCCCTATGATGCATTAAGAGAAGCTATAATCAATGCATTGATTCACAGAGATTATTCAGGAACATCCCAAATCCAGATACGGGTTTATCCTGATAAATTAATGATAATGAATGAAGGCAAACTCCCGCCCGAAGTTCCTGTGGAAAAATTGAAAACCAATCATTTATCCATACCAAGGAACACACTCCTTGCTGAAATATTCTATTATGCCGGATTTATTGAATCATGGGGGCATGGAACTATAAAGATAGTGGATAATTGCATAGAACAGGGATTGCCGGAACCAGATTTTGTCGAAGAAAACGGTGTAATGACCGTTACCTTTTATAAGGATAAATGGAATGAGGAAAATTTAAAGAAACTCGGGTTGAATGACAGACAGATTAAAGCGGTAATGTATATAAAGGAAAAAGGTAAAATTACGAACTCAGAGTATCAAATACTTTGCAAACTTAAAAAAAGGCAAACAACAGACGACCTAAAAGATCTGGAAAATAAAAACATATTTATACGGATTGGAAGCACTGGAAAAGGAACATATTATATTTTAAAGGGGCGCTAAAGGGGCGAAAGGGGCGTTAAAGGAGTGCCAAAGAGGCGAGATGATAAGTAAATTACTCTTAATAAAAAGAAAAATTGCCTGCAGATTTCAGCTAAAATGCTATTGCCAATAATTGCACATATTGCGTAGTAATTGATTACTATTTGCACACTAACATTTTGAAAGACGACAAACGAGACATTAACACGCCATAATCACGACAGTTGATTTAAAAAGAAAGAATTTGGGTATGGATAAACAGCAGGCACAAGCGATCATCAAGAACACCTTTGAGAGCACTTTTGACAAGGTGCGCTTTATGAATTTCATCAAAAATCTTTTGAACAGTATTGATGAATCAAAAGCATTTCATGCTCACGGTTATGTAAAGGAAGGGTTCAGTGGCATCATCAAAACATACGAGCGGATTGGAACCTATAATTCAACCGATGATAAAAAGATTGATATCATTATCGTTTATCTGCAAAAAGGATTTTCACTTGATCATGCCCGTGTAACACAAAGGAACTTTGCCGGTAGATATCTTGTCGATAGAGGTGAAAAAGATGCTGGTCTGTTCGCATTTGTCTCACCCGATGAAACCGACTGGCGTTTTTCGCTGGTCAAGATGGATTATAAGTTTGAAAAAACCAAGACCGGCAAAATAAAGGTCAAGGAGGAATTCACACCTGCACGGCGCTGGTCTTTTCTGGTAGGTGCCAACGAAAAAAGCCACACCGCCCAAAGCAGGCTTGTTGATATTCTGAAAGAGACCGATCCTAAATATAAGCCAACTCTGGCGGAACTCGAAAAAGCCTTTGATATTGAAACTGTCACCAAAGAGTTTTTCCTCGAATACCGTGAACTTTTCCTGCATACTAAGGAAGAGCTGGACAGAGTTGTTAAAAAAGATCCGAAAATCAAGGCCGATTTTGAGGACAATGGTGTTGATACTGTAAATTTTGCCAAGAAATTGCTGGGGCAGATTGTCTTCCTTTATTTTTTGCAGAAAAAAGGCTGGTTCGGCGTCGGCCGGGATGATAACTGGGGTACAGGCTCAAAACATTTTTTACGGGAACTGTTTAAAAAAAAGCATGGAGATTACAATAATTTCTTCAATGATATTCTGGAACCGCTCTTTTATGACGCCTTACGTAATGACCGGAGCCATGACGATGGTTACTACAGTCGTTTCAACTGCAAAATACCTTTCCTGAACGGAGGCCTTTTTGATCCCATCGGCAATTACGACTGGGTAAAAACCGATATAATTATTCCTGACAAGCTGTTTTCCAACAATGTAAAAACCAAAGAAGGGGATATCGGAACAGGTATTCTGGATGTCTTTGACCGCTATAACTTTACCGTTAAAGAGGACGAGCCTCTGGAAAAAGAAGTAGCCATCGACCCGGAGCTTTTGGGGAAATCCTATGAAAAATTCAATGCCATCCGCCCTGATAATTTTGATGAATTTAAAAAGGCATTAAAGAGCGGCAAAAAAGGTGAGGAAAACAAATTCAACAAAAAGTTCGGCGTCTATTATACCCCCCGCGAGATTGTCCACTATATGTGCCAGCAGAGTTTGATTAATTATCTTGATACAACAGTTAACACTCATAAAAAATATTGGGTTGAAAAACCGGCTGTTCAAAATAAATTGTTTGGCCCTCAAGAACATGAGCAACTGACATTATCGGCAGTTTCAATTCCTAAGGAAGATATTGAGGCGCTGATATACATCGGTGAACAAGTAAGCGAAAATGAAGCAATTTTTTTAGAAAAAGAACAAAAGATAAAAAAAGGAGAACAAAAGACTACCAGTATAAAATCGAAACTGCCTGACAGTATCAGAAAAAATGCAAAACTGATTGACGATAAACTTGCGGAAATCACAGTCTGCGACCCCGCAGTTGGTTCCGGCGCCTTTCCGGTAGGCATGATGAGCGAAATTGTAAAAGCCAGAAATGTGCTGACGACCTTTGTAACTCAGGCTTCCAAGCCTGAGAAGGGACACAGGCAGGATGCCTGTGCCACATATAATTTCAAACGCCAGTGTATTGAGCATTCCCTTTACGGCGTAGACATCGATCCCGGCGCGGTGGAAATTGCCAAACTGCGGTTGTGGCTGTCGCTGGTGGTTGATGAACAGGATATTAAAAATATCAAGCCCCTGCCGAATCTGGATTACCGGATTATGCAGGGCAACAGTTTGATCTCTGAATTTATGGGTATTAACTTTGATTCTAATAAGGAAAAGAAAAGTGATAATCTGTCATTTAAAGATGAGACTGACAAACTGATAGAACAATTTCAGCATAAAAAAGACGATTTCCTGAACGAGTCCAATGTATCACGAAAATTAAAACTGAAAGAAGAAGTTGATAACCTGCTTGTTAAAATATTTGAAACCAAACTGAGAAATCAAAAAGTAGATTACTTTAACAGGTTGAAGGATATTGAAAACAAATACTCAGTGGTGCGTAACGAAAAGCATAGAGATGAATTAATCAAGCAGGATAAGGATAAGCTCAACAAAAAATTCGGCATTGACCTTGAAACTGCGGAAAAACAGTTGAAAGAATTTACCAGCGGCAAAAAGATAAAACCTTTTTTTCTGTGGAATCTTTATTTCTCAGAAGTGTTCCACAACAAAGGTGGATTTGATGTAGTAATTGCAAATCCACCGTATGTAGGAGAAAAAGGAAACAAGGAAATTTTTCAAGAAATTAAAAAGGACCCTTAAGAAAATTCTACCAAAGAAAGATGGATATATTTTATTTCTTTCTCCACCTAGCTCTTAATCTTGGCAAGCAAGGTTCAAACATCGCTTTTATCACTACAAATTATTATCCAACCGCTACAGGCGCAACGAAATTAAGAAAAGATATCCAGAAAAGAGCAATTATAAAGAATCTTATCAATTTTAACGAACTGAAAATATTTGAATCCGCTCTTGGTCAACACAATATGATAACAGTATTAGAAAAAGTGCAGAATGAAAATAGTGTTGCGAAAACTTGCATAACCCAAAGGCAAGGCGCCACCACGCCAGAAATATTAGAGCAAATACTTAACCGTAATGATGCGGAAACTAACTATTATAAAGCCATACAAAAAGATTTATATGATGGAAACGAATGTTACATTCGCCTGATAGGAAACTCAAAAAATTCAAAGAATCCTATCCAGATGATTTTAGAAAAGGTTAAAAGCAAAAATATAACCTTGTGGCATATCTGTAATGTTAATCAAGGAATTCTAACAGGGGCGGACAAAGTTTCTAATAAGCACATTAAAAAGTTTCCTAAAGTAGGTTTCATTAAAGGCGAAGGTGTTTATGTTTTAAATGATAATGAAGTTAAAAAGATTGTGTCTGAAGAAATATTAAAACCATGGTTTAAGAACTCCAGTATATTAAAGTATTATACAAAATTGAAATCATATGAATATTTACTTTATCTAACTCGCGATATTAATTTGTCTGATTATAGCGATGTTCAGAAGCACGTCAAGAAATTTGAAAAGATACTAAAAGCCAGACCGAAAGATAGAGGTGAAATGCAAGCGGCATTGAAATTGGGGAAATGGTGGGTTGTTTTTGCAACTAGAAAGAATATTCCGTTCAATAGTGCTAAAATTGTGGTTCCTCAGCGAAGTCAATTAAACACTTTTGGTTACAATGAAATTCCTTGGTATGCAAGTGCGGACGTTTATTTCATTACTGAAAAAGACAAGTCGATTTGTCTAAAATATGTTTTGGCATTACTTAATTCAAAACTTTACTACCTTTGGCTTTATCATCGTGGAAAAAGAAAAGGCGAGATGTTGGAACTTTATCAAAAGCCACTTTCAGAGATACCGATTAAAAAAATATCGGAAGACGAACAAAAATCATTCATAAAAATCGTTGATAAAATCCTTCCACTAACACAGTCCGAAGACTATATCCAAAGCCCTAAAAAACAATCCCAGGTTAAAACGTTTGAAGAAGAAATCGACCAACTCGTTTACAAACTCTACGACCTCACCCCGGAAGAAATCAAAATTGTGGAGGGCGAAAAATCCAAATGATAGAAACACATGAATTCGGGGGTAACTGGACAGAAGAAAAACTCAAACGGGTAGAAAAATACCTGAAAGCTTATGCTACCATTATGAATAAGCAAAACTTTCGGTTTGCTTATATTGATGCTTTTGCCGGTACCGGACACATAGAAGAAAAGAATAAAACTGATAACCAAATATTCCTGTTCCAGCAAAACGACATAAAAGAGATTGAAACATATTCAAAAGGCTCTGCTCGTATTGCTTTGGAGATTAAACCGGAATTTGACAAATATATCTTTATTGAAAAATCAAGAAAACATTTTACAGAATTGCTGAAACTCAAAGAGGAATTCAAAAACAAAGAGAAAAAGATTGATTTAATCAACACAGACGCAAATAGTTGGATAATAGATCGCTGTAACAATTATAAGTGGCAAAATAACCGCGCTGTATTATTTCTTGATCCCTATGGAATGCAGGTTAATTGGGAAACAATCAAAGCCATTGCAAATACAGAAGCCATAGATTTATGGTATCTTTTCCCTTTTGGTATTGGTGTAAATAGACTTCTTAAAAAAGATGCCGGTAATATGCCCATTTCGTGGGAAGCAAAGTTAAATAGCATTTTTGGAACAACCGACTGGAAAGAGGCTTTTTATAGCGAAACACTAGAGACAACGCTCTTTGGTAATGAAACTAAAACAGTTAAAGACGCTGATTTTAATAAAATAAGCAAATTCATTGTAAAAAGACTTAAATCGATATTTGCCGGTGTTGCTGAAAATCCTTTATTACTCCGCAATTCAAAAAACAATCCATTATATTTGCTGTATTTCGCATCGGGTAATCCAGTGGGCGCAAAAACCGCAATAAAGATTGCACAGGATATTTTAAAGAGGCAATAATGTCAAAAAATTCATCTATTGAATGGACAGAATCCACATGGAACCCCATTACGGGCTGTTCTAAAATAAGTCCGGGATGTAAAAACTGTTATGCCGAAAGAATGGCTAAAAGATTAAAAGCTATGGGACAAACAAATTATCGTAACGGCTTTAAAGTGACTACTCACTCACATGCAACCGAGCTGCCATTAAAATGGAAAAAACCTCAGACCATATTCGTGAATTCCATGAGTGACATTTTCCACGAATTAGTTCAGAAAACATTTATCCTTAAATTATTTGATGTAATGAATAAAGCAGACTGGCACTTATATCAAATATTAACCAAACGATCCGAGAGAATGCTTGAGCTGAATTCAGAAATCCCATGGGCAAAACATATCTGGATGGGAGTAACTGTTGAAGATGCAGATTATAAATTCAGAATAGACGATTTACGAAAAACAAAAGCGAACATAAAATTTTTGTCATTTGAGCCATTAATCGGGAATATGGGGAAAGTTAATCTTAGAGGCATAGATTGGGTTATTGTTGGCGGAGAATCCGGTCCCGGAGCAAGACCAATGAAGGAAGAATGGGTACTTGAGATAAAAAGACAATGCGTAAATTACAATGTTCCGTTCTTTTTTAAACAATGGGGCGGTGTACACAAGAAAAAAAACGGCCGGACTTTTTTAAATAAAACATGGGATGAAATGCCTGCTTATGCGCTGTCATAAATGATGCAGATTGTCTATAAACTAAACAACCTCACTCCGGGAAAAATCAAAATCGTGGAAGGCGAAAATGAAATCGCCGGGCAGGATATTCCTAGACACAAACGTCCTGCAATATCTCCATGATTTTTGCGAATACATATTTGAGCATTACCGGGAAAACGACGAGTATTTTCGATCCGGCAATAATGCAACAGGCAAAGGAGAGCAACTGCTTAAATACGCAAAAGGAAGCAGGTCTGCTCTTGGCTCATGTTGCCGAATTTTGGGAACAATAGGGAGGCGATGTATGTATGATCTCGATCTCTTTTTTTGTAACCGTTCACAGGGTGCTGCAGATGCAAGGCATACGAGTACGTAGACGTACTTCCTGTACTTTAAGTGCCCGACAACAAAGCAGATGCGGTGCCCTGTGAACGGTTACAGCTTTTGGCATCCTTCATTCATCAGTTTACACTTTTTTCGAAAAAGCGTATATTGGCGAATTGAATGCCGATCTCGAAACTGGAAATTGGAAATTAGGTAACGCATCCACATCTTTGTGTTTTTCCCAATTTCAAATTTCGAGTTTCAAATTACACTGCCAAAATACAAGATCAACAAAGTGTGAACTACGAACACACACGGGATACTATGGATTTTTGTGATTTGTACGATGAATACTGCGAAAGCCAGGTCGTTTTGCTTCCTGTGGAGCCATACCTGGTCCATGCCTACTGGGATGTTACCAGCAATGACATCGACAAGGCGAAGCAGCGGCTGGGTGATGACTATGGACAATCACAGGCCGTCTTGAGATTTTATGATGTTACCAACATCATTTATGACGGCACGAATGCCCATGATTTTTTCGACGTGGATATAGATCTTCAGGCCAAAGACTGGTACGTAGATCTCTGGAGCCCGGATAAATCATTGTTTGTTGATTTAGGATTTAAGACCGGAGATGGTTTCTTCCTTTCATTAGCCCGGTCAAGTGTTGCAAAGACACCTTGTGCCTGGCCTGCTCCTAAAGCCGACGAACACTATATGCTCGTTGCAGAAGATGCGGAAAACGGCTTGTCAAAAATCAAAGTTCCTGAAGGACCTGTTCGTGATGACCTGATCGAAGCCGGAAAGGCAGAAGTAGGGGTGGAGATCCGGAAAATAGAACCTCTTAAAGAAGAAGAACGGCCAGAGGAAGATAAAAGCGCCAGAGCAATTGATTTACCAAAGAGCATTCAGGCCAAATTTGAAAAAAGGGTAGATTTTGATCTTACGGAAATGAGCGAGAAAGGGCTCGCCCTTGACATATCCTCAGAATATATCTCGTCGACACAAGGAAAGAACGATTCTGCTGACTGTGTTTGAAAATGGAAAAAGGTTATTTAGCCATAGTCCTTCATGCACACCTCCCTTTTGTGAGGCACCCTGAACATGTAGATTCCCTAGAAGAAAACTGGGTCTTCGAAGCCATCACCGATACATACATCCCCCTCCTTTTCGTACTGGATGGTCTTGTAGAAGACGGGATTGATTTTCGATTGACCTTGTCAATTACTCCCACTCTTGCCTCAATGCTTGCTGATCCGTTTTTGCAGACCCGTTATCTGAACAGACTTGAACGACTGATAGAGCTTGGCAAGAAAGAAGTCAAACGAACAAGATATCACCACGAGTTTAATATACTGGCTCTAATGTATCACAGACACCTTCTGCAAGTGCGCAGGGCATTCCTCAATCGCTATGATCTGAACCTGGTTGAGGCTTTTAAACGCTTGCAGGAGCTTGGGAAGGTAGAGATCATCGCCAGCGCTGCCACTCACGGATATCTTCCACTGCTTTCTGTCAATACATCGGCTGTTCGGTCACAAATCCGGGTCGGAATCAAAAATTATCAACAAATATTCGATCGAAATCCAAAGGGCTTCTGGTTACCCGAATGCGGCTATTATCCCGGAGTTGACGAGCTTCTCAGCCGGGAAGGCATTCGCCACACTATCTTAGAGACTCATGGTATCACCCGCGCTGAATCAAGACCAAAAAATGGTGTATATGCACCGATCTATTGCCCATCAGGGGTAGCTGCCTTTGGTCGCGATCCTGAATCGTCCAAGCAAGTCTGGAGTTCAACAGAAGGCTATCCGGGGGATTATGATTACCGGGAATTCTATCGTGACATCGCCTACGATCTGGACCTTGATTATATCAAGCCCTATATTCATCGAGACGGCATTCGAGTGGACACCGGCTTTAAGTACTTTCGCGTCACAGGCAAGAACAATCATAAAGAGGTCTACGTTCCCAAAAGGGCAGATAGAAAAGCCGAACTCCACGCAGAAAATTTTATGTTTAACAGGGAAAAACAGATTGAATATCTGGCTTCTGTCATGAATCGCAAGCCCATAATTGTGACACCTTACGATGCTGAGCTCTTCGGCCACTGGTGGTTTGAAGGCCCTGCCTGGCTTAATTACCTGATTCGTAAGATCGACTCAGAACAAAAAACGTTCCGGCTCATTACCCTTTCCGAATATCTGGGGGAATACCCGGTCAATCAGGCCTCAACACCTTCCATTTCCAGTTGGGGATACAAAGGCTTTCACGAAACATGGCTTAATGGGACAAACGACCGGATTTACCGCCATCTGCATCAGGGAGCACAGCTTATGGAGAGGCTGGCGATGAATCATCCACGGGCCGATGGCCTGACACTGAGGGCTCTCAATCAAGCGGCAAGGGAGCTGCTGCTGGCACAGGCAAGCGACTGGGCCTTTATGATCAACTCGGGCGCTATGGCAGAGTATGGGACTCAACGAACAGAGACGCACCTCTTGCGACTGGGCAGGCTTACGAAAGAAATTGAAGACCGGAGGATAGATGAAGACCGGCTTTCAATGATTGAGAGCCGGGACAACATCTTCCCCCAGATTGATTATCGCTCTTATGTCTAAATTGAGCGATTAGCCTTTAGCTAACAGCTAATAGCTAACAGCTAATATAGCACAGATCGAAAATATTCTGCCACAAAAAACACAAAAGGTAGAACTAAGGTACTAATGGCATGTATGTCGTGATGATTACTCCAGAATGCGCTCCGGTTGCGAAAGTCGGGGGTTTGGGCGACGTTGTTCAAGGTCTTTCCCATGAACTCGCAATACGGGGGAATGCTGTAGAAATTATCCTCCCTAAATACGATTGCATGCGGTACGATCTAATTTCCGGTCTTCATAAAACTTGTAATGATCTCTGGGTCCCTTACCATGATCAACTTTTTCATTGCGATGTATACTTTGGTTTTGTGGATGGGCTAAAATGCTTCTTTATTGAACCCCACTCTTTTAAGAATTTCTTCAATCGGGGCGTCTTTTACGGACATCATGATGACCCTGAACGTTTTGCCTTTTTTTGCCGGGCAGCCCTGGAATTTATGCTGAAGACAAATAAACACCCTGAAATTATCCATTGCCATGATTGGCAGACCGGACTTGTGCCGGTACTTCTATTTGATATGTATAAATATCTGGGAATGACCCATCCCAGGGTTTGCTATACCTTGCATAATCTTAAACATCAGGGTGTTGTAGGGAAACATACGCTTCGACAGGTCGGCCTGAATCCTGCCGATTATATGACTCAGGATCGGCTTCAGGATAACTCTAACCACAGTGCTATCAACTTCATGAAGGGAGGAATTGTCTATTCTAACTTTGTGACAACTGTTTCTCCCCGATATGCCGAGGAGATAAAAAATTCAGACCTTGGCTTTGGGTTCCAGCATACCCTTCATGTACACAGTATAAAATTTGGAGGAGTTTTGAATGGTATTGATTACAATGTATGGAATCCTGAAATCGATCCATATGTGCCGTGCCGGTATTCCATTGATATCATTGATGATAAGTACAAAAATAAAGAGGCCCTCCGTAATAGACTATGGCTCAGGCACGATTTCAAACCGATTGTCTCTGTGATCGGTCGATTAGATCATCAAAAAGGCGTTGATTTAATACGGCATGGTATTTTTTATTCTATAGCAAACGGCTGCCAGTTTGTCCTGTTGGGATCAAGTCCCGATCCGGCTACCAATAATGATTTTTTGGGACTAAAGCACTATTTGAATGATAATCCGGACTGCCACCTTGAAATCTCATATAATGAAGAATTGGCCCATCTGATTTATGCAGGTGCCGACATGATTCTCATACCAAGCGCATTTGAACCGTGCGGCCTGACACAGATGATCGCCATGAAATATGGAACAGTTCCCATTGTTCGAAATACCGGCGGATTGGCAGACACAGTCTTTGACGCGGATTACGCCCAAAAACCATATCATGAACGCAATGGCTACGTGTTTAATGATTTTGATAATGAAGGGGTCGAATCCGTTCTGAGGCGGGCCATAGACCTCTGGTATATCAATCCCGAATATTTTCGGGAACTGATGATTAATGGGATGCGATATGACTATTCCTGGAATCATCCCGCTGGTCATTATCTAAATATTTACAATTATATCAAGGAGTAACCAAAACCCACAGAACTATAAGCGTTTACAGGGTGCTGCAGATGCGAGGCGGAGGGTATGCAGACGTACTTCCTGTACTTCAAGTGCCCGACTACAAAGCAGATGCGGTGCCCTGTAAACGCTTACAAATTAATTTTTTACAAAACTCCTCAACCCCCGGCTCCTGCTGGGATGTCTCAACTTCCTCAGTGCCTTTGCCTCTATCTGACGTATACGCTCTCTGGTAACAAAGAAATCCTTGCCGACTTCTTCAAGGGTATGATCTGATTGTTCGCCGATACCGAAACGCATTCGAAGTATTTTTTCTTCTCTTGGTGTCAAGGTGCCAAGAGCAATCCTGGTCTGTTCGACCAGATTTATATTTATTGTGGCATCATCCGGAGGCTTGGCCTCTTTATCCTCGATAAAATCCACTAAGTGGCTTTGTTCGCCATCGCCCAGGGGAGTCTCTAAAGATATGGGATCTCTGGCCATCTTTAATATTTGGGACACCTTGTTCCTGGGCAATCCCAGGTGCTCAGCAATCTCCTCCGGCGCAGGCTCTTTTCCTGTCTCCTGTATCAGTGCCCTTGTAGCCCAAATAACCTTGTTCATGGTCTCCACCATATGGACAGGTATACGAATTGTTCTGGACTGATCGGCAATAGCCCTGGTGATTGCCTGACGAATCCACCAGGTTGCATAGGTACTGAATTTGTAACCTCTTTTATACTCAAACTTATCAACGGCCTTCATAAGACCTATGTTGCCCTCTTGTATAAGATCAGAAAGATGCAGGCCATGGTGGAAATACTTCTTGGCAATGCTGACAACAAGACGGAGATTGGCCCAAACAAGATGCTTTTTGGCATCTCTGGCAAGTTCAGCTCCTTTATTGAACCGGGAAATAGCGTATTCCAGCTCCCTGGCGTTCAGCCCGGACTTCGCCAGAGATTCTTCCTCTGAAATATTGTCTAATTTCCACTTTTCCTGATTGAATGCCTGGTATAGTAAATCTTGAAAACATTTTTCAATTCGCGCCTTTCCAAAGGCATTCATCATGGAATACCGGTTTTCCATGAGCGTCTGTTTAATTGCGTTCAAGGCATCATTATCCAGACCGGGCTTTATGGACCTTAGGAGCCCACGATTTTTTCCCTGAAGTATTTGAATCTCATCCAGAATGTTTCTGAGACGGGCTTTTCCACATCCTGAATTGGCCGGCTTTTTAGCTTTAATATGATTTACACCTGAATCCTCTTCAGCCACACAACCAACATTCTTCACAATGCCCCACGCTTGCTTGAGAAAGGCATCAACTACATCGGGAATAGATAATGAGGCCTCTACAAAAGCTTGCTCTCCTTCCTCCATAGCCTTTGCTATGGCGATTTCCTCTGTTCTGCTGAAAATCCTGTCGCCCATCTCCTTGAGGTAGATTCTTACAGGGTCTACACTCCCACTCTTTCCTTCATCCAGATAAACGCCCTTTTCATCATCACTTGATTTCTTTTTAACTACAACCTCAACAAATTCCACCTCGTCTTTAAACAACCCCAGAGTGGAGCCGTTATCCAGCTCATGGACGCCCTCGTCTTCTTGATCAATATCTCTATATAGGCTTTGCCCTCCCTCATACTTTCCACGACATGTCCGGCCGGCCTTTTTTGTCCTTTTAGAAACAGGTTTCTTGATATTTTCCTCCCAACTGGTTGGCTGATCTTCCATTAAGTAGTGCAAATCACAGCTCTTTTCTTCCTTCATTAATTCCTCCTTTTTCCGTAAGCGTTCACAGGGCACCGCATATGCTTTGTTGTCGGGCACTTGAAGTACAGGGAGTACGTCTGCGTACCCGTACGCCTCGCATCTGCAGCACCCTGTAAACGCCTACAGTCCAGTGGGTTGCGGTAAAACGGGCGTTGTAATCCCGTGAACAGTTACCTTTTTCCTAAAGGTGGCATGAACTTATTTATCTCCCGTTCCTTACCTGAGCTGTAGTATCTGCCTCAAGAGAACTTCATCATCCACCACCTCTGCAGGGGCTTTGATCTGTTCCAAAACATTCCATCTCAAGACCTTATTGCGACGATCCTCACAATATTTTTTCAGGTCCGAAAATATCTTTTCTTCCATATCCTCAAATGGGGCAAAATCTGCAGAAAGTCGCATGGCCAAAGTCCTCAATTCAGGTACAGGCTCAAGCTGATCATACAGGTCGGAAAGAGTGAGATTCCCTGACATACTGTAGAGATGCGACATTGCCATCCAAAGCTCCCTCAAAGGCGGGACCTCAATCCACAAATCCAGGCCTGCATCCAAAAAAGTCTCCATATACTTAGGACGCCCGAGCAGAAAACTTATCAGTTTAGCCTCCGCTCTGTTTTCAGGACTCTTGCGGATTTTGGCCTCAGCAGACAGTTCATAACGTTTTCTAATGTTGGGAACCACAGTACTGGAATTGCCGGTATTCAGACGTTCCCAAAGGCTTTCCTCTCTCACTCCTAATTTCTGAGCCACATGCCCTACCAGAAGCGATTTTCTGACCGGATCACTGACAGGTTGAAGGATCGACAGCACATCTTCTGTTGTCCTGAACCTACCTTCCGGGTCTTTTCCATAGGATGCCAGGCCTTGCTGAATAGCAAAATCAAGACCGGTACCGGCTGTATCTACCAGGGCTTCCCAGGAATCCTTGCCCTCACGCCTGACAAAGCTATCCGGGTCATCTTCAGCAGGAAGATTAAGCACCCTGACCCTGAGATTCTGTTTGTAAAAAAACGGAAGCGCCCTGAGGGCAGCCTTGACCCCTGCAGCATCGCCGTCAAAAACCAGAATCCAGTCCTTGCAAAGTCCTCTTAGCTGCTTGACATGGTCTTCAGTCAAGGCCGTGCCGAGTGTTGCAACAACCTGGTCTATATCAAACTGAGCCAAGGCCAGGAGATCCATGTATCCTTCAACCACATAGCCTCTGCCGGCCCGTCTGATTGCTGCTTTATTTTGAGACAGACCGTAAAGGACCCTGCTTTTGTTATAGACAGGAGTTTCAGGAGAATTCAGGTACTTGGGATGTCCATCTTTCAGGATACGACCGCCCAAAGCCACTGCCTTCCCGGACCTGTCAAGGATAGGGAAGATAATCCTCCCCCTGAAACGGTCATAGTATCCCTTCCCGCTCTCCCTGGAGACAATCAGACCCGCCTTTTCTGCCTTATCGAGTGATAACCCTTTAGTCTTTAAATGATTTATGAGACCATCCCACTGGTCATTGGCCCAGCCCAGCCGGAACCGGGAAATGATATCGGATTTCAGGCCACGTCTTTCAAGATATGCCCGTGCATCACTGCTCCCGGATGAATGAAGGAGATTTTGGTGATAAAATCCAACCGCCGCCAGATTAAGACTGACTAATTCTTCCGTCTCCATATGACGCTTTTTATCTTGGGATGATCTCGGTCTTTCAGGAATGATTATGCCGTAACGATTGGCCAGGGTCTTTACTGCTTCCACAAAGCTCATGCCCTGCATCTTCATGAGGAACTTGAAGACGTTTCCGCCTTCGCCGCATCCAAAGCAGTGAAAAATCTGTTTTTCTTCGCTGACTGAAAAGGAGGGATCTTTATCCGGATGGAAGGGACAGAGGCCGACCCAGTTTCGGCCGCTCTTTTTCAACGGCACATATTCTCCGACAACCTGCCGGATATTTGCAGCTTCAAGTACGTTTCTAAGGACGTCTTCAGGAATATATGAACTCACGCCATACGCCCTTTAACTCAACGTAAGCGTTCACATGGCACCGCATCTGCTTTGTTGTCGGGCACTTGAAGTACAGGAAGTACGTCTGCGTACCCTCCGCCTCGCATCTGCAACACCCTGTAAACGCTTACAGTTCGGTGGCTTGTGATTAAACGGACATTGTAACACCGTGAACGGTTACAACTCAATATACCTAAAGGAAATGATGCATGAAGGATCAAGGATTCCCCTCTCCAAAAATCCGACCGCAAAGTCATGGAAAACACCACTTTGTTGAACGGTCATATTAACAAGGCAGGTCAGGCTGTCAATAAGTAGATAGGAATCTCCATTTTAAACACGGATTTCACGGATGGCTACGGATTGGGCAGTGAAATCCGTGTCAGAGATTTTTTTAAGCTTTGAGCAGAATCATATTTCAGGACTTTTTCAGGCGGGTTATATGGAAAAGGACTTTTTCAGGGCCATCATGTGGATCTTACCCGCAAAGTGCAGGGGACTTTTTCCTGACACAGGGTCAAAGGCCGATCCATCGGCCTTGCAGAGATACTGGATTTCTCTTCCAATGGTACTTAGTGCCTCATCCACAGGCACCTCGATCATTCTGGGAATGACCAGCCAGGTAGCACCACACGAAGCCCCGCGCCTTACATGAAGCCCTGTGATGCGGCGGTCTTTTACCTCGACATCATACTCAGGCAGGCCGAACTGCTCTCCATAGGAGCCAAGACCCTTTCTGCGCCCAAGGCCGCAGCACGTAAAAGGGCAGATGGCCCCTGGTATATTCTGCCCTGATGCTATCACCGGTATTCCCTTGGTTTTACAGATTTTAACAAGATACTCAGACAGGTCCGGGTGTTTGAGAAAATTGAGGATCAGGTCGCCTTCAAAATCGTCAGGGATAAATTCTTCAGGCTCGTCAATAATCTCCGGCAGGGCTGGTATAATATCGTATACCCGCTCTATTGTGATGTCCCGGCCATAGACCTCTATTCCAGCCACTTTATATTTCCCTGAGCCTGCCTCCTCGAAAATTACCAGTCTGCTCGGACAAATTTCTTTTTCAACCATGATTCCGCCCAGATTTATTGAGAAGTTACGATTTTTTCAGAGGAATCAACTCTGGCAATAGGCCAAAACAGCCTTAATATTTTCAACTGAATAGGTGTTGGATATTCCCCATATCTCTGCTTGAAGCATGGCATTTTCCGCCAGTCTTTCATGGTCCTCATTCCTTATTCCGATATCAGAAAGACTCTTTGGACAACCGATACTGTCAAACCATGATCTTAGGGCATCTATGCCGGCTTCTGCTTTTTCTGAAAGATCTTTCCCTGATATGCCCCAAATACGTTCTCCAAATTGGGCCGGCTTTTTCGGATGATCATGGGCCCGCCAAGACATCCAGCCGGGCAAAAGGGCTGCAAGCCCTGCCCCATGGGCCACGGAAAACAGTACGCTGACCGCATGCTCTATCAGGTGTACCGGAAAATGATGGTGGCCCACCCCGGCCTTGGTCAAGCCGCAGAGGGCGAGGGATGACGCCCACATCATGGTAGCCCTGGCCTCATAATCCTCAGGGTCCTTGATACAGATCTCCGTAGCATCCATAATGATCCTGATAAGCCCTTCGGCCATCCGATCCTGCAGTGGAGTGTTCGGGTCCGGGCCATTGAAATATGGCTCAAGGAGATGGCATACAGCGTCCACGCCCCCATAGGCAGTATAGTCCGCAGGTACGGTATAAGTAGTTGTTGGATCAAGAATGGAGAATAGTGGGTATCCAGTTGACGCAAGTGACCACTACATATAGTATGGGCGTATGGAGAAGCACGTGCATCCGCTTGCAGGCATTGACTATCCACAGACGTTTCAGGAATTCAACGTATGGTTTGCGACGT
>PQXE01000007.1:10641-70398 GCA_003194495.1 Deltaproteobacteria bacterium | reverse complement strand
AATGCAGTCGACTGCGCGCGCAGGCAAGCAAGCTTGCCTACGTGCTCGCGACTGATCCGCGGCGATTCCATAACCGCCCCTGCGGCAACTGCCTTTGCAGTGTCCATGACACTCCCACCGCCAAGGGCAAGGACAGCTTGAATCCCATGGTCCCTTGCCATCTTGATGCCGTCACGGGTCCTTGAGAGCAGAGGGTTGGACTGAACTCCATCGAGATCCACAACAGTAATCCCTTCTTCCTCCAGCAGGCCCCTGATTCTTTGATAAAGGCCACTCTTTTTCAGACTTCCCTGACCAGTTACCAGCAAGATATTGCTTCCAATGGGCCTCATCACCTTCCCTACTTTGGATACATCACCTTTTCCAAAGACTATGCAGGTGGAATTTTGATATTTAAAATTATCCATGTCCTTTTACCTTTTATTTCTACGCCATATTATACGTAACGAGCTTACGGACAATTTTTGTCAAGAAATTCAAGAAACCTTCGGCCTTGCTCAGGAACTGAAACCGCTCCTTGAGACAATATCTCTCCAGGAGTCAGGATCCGTCCGTAAAGGATCTCGTCGGTTTTGTAATCATGATGCAAATATGCTCCCTCAAGGGATAGACCCGCAAAAAAGCCCTTACTCCTGGAGTAAGAATACACCGCAGCTTTGAGAGTCGCGTCAGTACCGGCCTTTAAGTTTCTACCAACAGGACCGGCGGCCACTGAAATATCTCCACCCAGCGTGAGGTTGTTTTTGAAAAAGGCGTCTACCCCCCTTTGATTCATTATCACCAGGATCAGGTCCGTTGCCTGAACTCCGATCTGCCAGCCGAAACTCCCACTTCCAATTTGTAAAAAGGCCGGACCGCGCCATTTTCCCGTCTTGGGATTTCTAACAGCCATCAGGCCGTTTCCATAACTTGCCCCGACAACAAATCCCCCTTTGTAAACAGAGGGAAATATTGCAAACCCTTCACATCTTGCCAGGAGCTCATCAGGGATACCTCCATCCGGCGCATTCCTGATCTCTGTCAGTACAATCATGGCATTTTTTATGACTTTATCAGGTTCCGCCGCCTCTGCCGCCGATCCATAAGGGTATGCAACAAAAAAAGTGAATACGCTGAACCACATTGTCCAGGACAGGGATTTCAACAAAAACCGGTAATTAAAACAAAGTTTAGCTTTCATGATTTGCTCCTTTTCGGGTAATTGTTTTTTGCTTATAGTCCTTATACGCTTTTCTGTATTTTGTCTCAAGGTGAACTGTGTTTTATCCGTAAAGAAAATAGGTAAGCGTTCACTCTCCCTGGCAGCCGACAGATTTTTGCAGGGTTTCAACCGCGGACAAGGTTGCACCTAAATTGAGCGATTAGCCTTTAGCGGTTAGCTATTAGTTTAATGATTATAGGATGTTTTGCTATTACAAACTTTCACCCGTTGGGTGTTATTTCTAATTAACGTAATGTCTTGATTTTTCAAAACTAAACGCTAGTGGCTAACAGCTAAACGCTTAGCTTAGGTTGCACCAAAAGGCGTATTCTCAACGGATTGTGCTTTGAAACCCGAAAAAAGCTGTTGGCTGTCAGGGGGGAAGTGAATGATTATATCCGTCTTTTGGAATTGATTCTAACATGGAGGATCCCAATGGGTATAAACAACGTCATTTTCTTAGAAGTACTGGAGTGGTTTGATCAAACAGGTACTGAAGTCTCCCACCGCCTGCCTGAGATCGGCTCAGGTGAATTTAAGCTTGGAGCACAGGTCATAGTGCGAGACAGCCAGGCTGCGGTGTTCTATTCGAGCGGCGTGGCATGTGACGCGATTGGCCCGGGACGACACACCCTGAGCACCATGAACATACCACTGCTGACCAAATTACTTTCTCTCCCCTGGGCCTTTACCAGTCCTATCAGGGCAGAGGTCTATTTTGTAAATCTAAAGGTCTTTAACAACCTTAAATGGGGAACCAGGGACCCTGTAGCATTTAGAGACAAGGAATTTGGTCTGGTTCGCTTAAGGGCCCATGGGATATGCAATATACAGGTGAACCAACCCGTACTCTTTGTGAATACCCTGGTAGGTACACAGGCAAGTTACAATATAGACAGTTTAGAAAATTATCTGAGCGAAGTTATAGTCTCGAGATTAAACGATCACTTGGGACAACACCTTGAGACCCTGCTGGACCTTCCAAGCCGGTATGAAAAGTTGGCCGGGGGACTTTCTGACAGATTGACAAAAGATCTGGCCCACTATGGACTTGCCCTCAGAGATCTCTACTTGAATGCAATCACCCCTCCGGCAGAGGTACAACAGGCCATAGACGATAAAAGCAGGCTCGGAATCCTGGGAAAAGACCTTCAGGGCCTTATGCAGATGAAGGCTGCCATGGCCCTGGAAAAGGCTGCCGAAGGTGAAGGCCTTGCCCAAGGGGGTATAGGTATGGGTCTTGGTTTAATGGTCCCGGGTCTTCTTGCGGGTCATCAAACAGGATCTGGAGCTACCCAGCCACGGGATGCCGGTCAGGAGTTCTGCCCTGAATGCGGTCTGTCAGTCGAGGCCAAGGCCAGATTCTGTCCCCACTGCGGTCACCAGCTCCTCGTCCTCCGGCAGTGTGGGGTTTGCGGAAAAAACCTGAGCCCCAAGGCCAAATTCTGTCCTGCATGCGGGACCCCCGCGGGTCAAACCAACGCCCCCAAAATCTGCAAAGAGTGTGGCTCTAAGAACCGTCCTGAGGCAGTATATTGTAACCAGTGCGGCGGGGAGCTTAAAGGCTGAACCTGTGAACGCTTACAAATCCTGGAAGGCCAAAGGTTACTGTCCTCAGTGCGGCGGGCCGGTAGATCTCGAAGCAGGAGACCCGCTGTTATCCTGCTCCTTTTGCAAGACCAATCTCTACATGGTCCCCAAGGGACCCCTTAGATACACACTGCCTGTCAAAGACGGATTGACAACACGGCGTGAAGGAAGATTATTATATCTTCCATACTGGAGGTTTAGAGGGCTAAGATACAAGGTCTTTGATCAAAGACAGGTAAACGGCTCCCTGCTGGATACTACAGTAACCGCTTTGTCAGGCATCGACACCGGTTCAAGCCTTGGAATCCGCCCACAAGTTGCGACACTGAACCTGGCAGTAAACGGAAACCACCTTATCCCACCACAGAGAAATGCCAAAGAGGCATTATGCATTGCAGAAAAACGACTACTGCAATTCGAAGAAAACACGGTCTTTTTTGAACGGTTTATTGGTGAAACCCAGTGCCTGATCTACGCCCCATTCATCCTGACGGAATTCCCTAAAAGAGATAAATACGTATTGAAAGGCGTCTGGGGGATATGCCCTGAGCAAGAGATTGACAAATCAGAAGTCACAGCCCTGTTAAAGTCCCTGGATGGACCTTCCCAACAAGGCCCCATGCACTTTCTGCCCCTCATATGCCCAGAGTGTGGTTACAACCTGCCTGCCGTATCCGGAGCGGTGGCCCTCCTGTGCCGGAACTGTTCCAGGGCCTGGTGGGTGAGACGCGGAAGATTTTCTCCTCTCGTCTATGGGGCTTTGAAGATATCTGCGTCGAGCAAGGACCTCAGCTTTTTGCCTTTCTGGCACTTGACCATGGGCCTTTCAGGTCTGCCGATCAAGAGTAGATCTGACCTGAGGCTTTCCGTGATATCATACCAGAAGCCACCTGAAGCCTGGAGCCGGGAGGCGGTGCAAATCCTGATCCCTGCATTTAAGCTCAGTCCAAGGCTCTTTCTCCGGGTGGCAGGGAACATGAGCCTGGCACCCATTGATCTGTCTCAAGGGAACCAGGGCATGAAACCGGGATACAGAACTGAGCCGGTCAGATTACCCCTTGAAGAGGCAGCTCAGGCCGTAAAGGTCATCCTCTCAGATCTCCTTAAAAGACAGCGCAAACTATATTCCCTTATCCCAAAAACTCGCCTTAGACTGAGACATATCAAGCTGGTCTATCTTCCCTTCAAATTTCAGGGCAGGGAATTTGTAGACCTTTATTCCGGTCAGGCCATACCTGCCAATGCCATAGAGCTTGGGAAATCCATCTAGTTTCTGTTTGCAAACAAGTATTTTGTGTCTGAACGGAAACCCCTAGTGTCGAGCTGTCATTGCGAGGAGTGAGGAACAACGAAGCAATCCCCGTATTTACAGGAGATTGCTTCGGTCGTACCTCCCTCGCAAAGACTCTCTAACTTATTAATCTGAGGTTCCCCCCTCGCCCTAATAATATCAGCCACTTAACTATGTTGTAGTCATGTAATAGGCATAATGATTTCAAATAGTTACGAGTCCCTGAGGGAACTTCAGATTAATAAAATTGACCCAAAAATGGAAATTCCTATACTATCAAGGTAAATACTTTTATCTTAACAGATGTGACTATGGTAAAATAAAGCCAATATGCCGTTTTACCTATACTGGCAAAATAGACAAGTGGGAATTTGCAATATTCATGGAGTACCGACAGTGGTTGCATTCTACAAGTTCTCTGGAAGCCCCTGTTGCCGGTTACCCTTGGATTAGCCCCTTAACGGAAAGCAAAAAAATGATAACACAGTCCCCTGATACTCATCCTAAAATAGAAGAATTGCTAATATCGTTAATTCGTAGTTCGAGTACTGCAAAAAGAATCTCAAGAGTACGTTCACTGTCTGAAAGCACCATACGGCTTTCACGGCGGGCAATTATGAGAGCCAATCCTGATTTGGATAAAAAAGAACTGAATCTGAAATTTATATCTTATCATTACGGAGAAAAATTAGCAGGTCTTCTCCGTGAATACATGGAAACCAGATCATTATGAAAAAACCCGATATACTGACAGCGACAGAACCTGTCGCTGAAGCTTTTAAAAAACTTGGCATTCTTTATTACATCGGAGGCTCAGTGGCCAGTTCCGCATACGGAATAGCCCGTTCAACAATGGATGTTGACATGGTGTCGGACTTAAAACCGAAGCATGTCCGATCTCTTGTCAGAATGCTCGAACCCTCTTATTATATTGATGAAAATATGATTCTGGATGCGATCAGAAGATGTTCATCATTCAACATTATCCATCTCGAAACAATGCTTAAAATTGATGTCTTTATTACCAAAAATGCACCTTACGACATAGAAACATTCAAAAGAAGAAGAAAAGACACATTGGATGAAGAGCAGAGAACCGCCGAATTTTATCTTGTGTCTCCTGAAGATATCGTTTTGCACAAACTGGCATGGTTTCGTTTGGGCGGAGACGTGTCCGATCGCCAGTGGAATGATGTTTTGGGTGTACTTAAAGTACAGAAAGGTTCGCTGGATAAAAAATATCTGCAACACTGGGCATCAGAACTGAAAATGAAAGATTTATTAGATAAAGCTTTTCAGGATGCAGGAATTGACAACTAAACATATAAATAACGTATAGTTAATAACGAAACAGAGCACACAACCCGGCGCAGCCAATGTCGTTTTTGAGCGATTCAGAAAACCAGCCGACACAAGTACCCAAGTAAAGGAGGAAAATTAGATTATCTCCAGTAACGGCTAACCGCACAGATCCCTTTTTTCACCTCACGATTACCTTAAGACAACCATTTTCCTCCACTGATACCTCACATTCAGGAGGCACAATAAGGAAGAAAAATCAGCAAGGTCCCTGATGATTTCAGTGACGGCACGGTCAGGGCTTTCCGGTGTGGAAAGGACCTTCCATCCCCGGATGTGGTTGCCGTCCAAGCTAACCTGAAGTTCCTGTAGAATTTTCCTAAAAAAAAGCCAAAAAGAGTTATTATTGCAATAGGTTATATGGCTTATCATCCTTTTTGGCGTGCAATTTTGTAGTCATGTAACTTACTCAAATTGGGAGGAATATCGCTCAAATTGGGGCCAAGAAAGATTGACTTAATAAAAAAATGTGTGTATTTCTAAATTAAATAACTTGCTGACAATATTGAGAAATTAAGTGTAGTCAGTAATTGCACACCAAGATTTTAAAAATTTATTTTGAAATCAATAGATTACTGTTGTTTTGCCCAGGGAACTTCAGGCTAACCATATCCGTGAAAGTGCCTCCGATGTCCGTGGCTACTTGCATGTCATTCACTAAATTCTAACCGTTCACGGGATTACAACGCCGGTTTTACGGCAACTCACCGAACTGTAAGCGTTTACAGGGTGCTGCAGATGCGAGGCGTACGGGTACGCAGACGTACTCCCTGTACTTCAAGTACCCGGCAACAAAGCAGATGCGGTGCCCTGTGAACGCTTACACTAAATCCTATTCTGCATTCTGCTATTATATCATTATTTTCCCTTTACGGCCCACTTTTGGATTTTGTCAAAAACCATCCCCGGCTTTATTGGCTTTGAGACAAAGTCATCAATTCCGGCCTCAAGGCATTTTTCACTCTCTTCCTCTGTTGCATGACCGGTCATGGCGATAATGGGGACCCTTTGGATTGTTGATTGTTGATTGTTGATTGTTGATTGTTGTCGAATTTCCAGCGTAGCGGCAAGTCCGTCCATTTCGGGCATCTGGATGTCCATCAGGATTAGGTCAAACTGCTCTTTTTCAAAGGCCGAAACAGCCTCCTTGCCTGTTCCTGCTATTGTGACCGTGCATCTCTGCTTTTCCAGAATCCTGGTCACCATTCGTTGATTGACTACATTGTCCTCGGCAAGGAGGATGCGAAGACCCGATAATTCCATTGTTTCAGGGCGTTGGGATTTTTCAGCTTTTTTGTCAGGCAATATAATAGGCAGAGAGGCGTAAAACGTTGAGCCTTTGCCCACTTCACTTTCCACCCGGATTTTCCCTTTATGCCCTTCTGCAATTTTTTTCACAATTGACAGGCCAAGGCCTGTGCTTTTTTCTCCCCCGGTGGTTTTCACACTGGTCTGTTCAAAGGCATTGAAGAGCTTGTCCAGATCCTTTTCCGGAATTCCCTGTCCCTCGTCTGTTACTGATATCACAAGATGATCATCACTTCTATTTATCTGAACCTTTATAACACTTTGGGGATAAGAAAATTTGACGGCATTACTGATAAAATTATTCAGGACCTGCTCTATTTTGTCTGCATCCAGGAGCATGACAGGAATGTCCCCTTCATGATTGAGGACAAGCTCAATCCCTTTTTTTGTGGAAAAGATGCGGTTAAGGAAGATATTCTGTTTCGCTAAAGACAGGATATCAGTGGGTTGTAAATTTAAATCCAGCTTACCGGATTCGATTTTCGAAATGTCCAGGAAATCGTTCACCATTTGCAACATGAATTCACTGGAAGACCTGATTGTCGAAACAAGTTCAAGCTGTTCCTGGTTGAGCGTTTTCGCGGACTCATCATACAAAACTTCGCTGAAATTGGAGATTGCACCAAGGGGATTGCGCAAATCATGCGCTGCCATGCCAAGGAACCGGTTTTTTTGCTCATTCAATTTTTGCAGTTGAATATTTCTTTTTTCCAGTTCCTGATGGGCCAGAATAAGTTCATTGTTGACCTGTTTCAGTTCCAGGTTCTTCTGAATGGCATTTTCATAGGTGGAAAGCAGAAGATCAATGATCTGCGTACGCTGAGATGTGATAAAGATCTTTTTGCCCCCGAAAAAGATCTCAATTCCCATCTCGGACATCCCTTTTTTCCTTAACTCCTGATTGGCCAGGATGGTCCGGATGCGGGAAATCAGAAAATCTTCTTTATAGGGTTTTATTACGAAATTATCCGCGCCACACTCAAGTGCCCTGATTACATCTTCAGGGTCGGAAAGGGCTGTTAGAAGAATAACCGGGATATCCCTGAACTTTTCATCTGATCGGATATGCTTACAAAGCTCGTAGCCATCCATCTCCGGCATCACGATATCGCTGATGACCAGGTTCGGTATCTGCTCTTTGAGATGTTCCAGGGCTTCCACACCATTGTACGCAACAGCAACGCTATAATCATGTCCTTCAAGGATGTTTTGCAATTGCAAAGCCTGCGTCAGGCTATCCTCTACAATTAAAATAGGAGTATTATTCATTTCTCCTCCAGTTCCGGATACATTTTACTTACACATTCAGGGCACAAGCCGTGGGAAAACGTAGCCTCGGAGTATTGCGAAATATAGGTCTCAAGAGATAGCCACTGATCATTCTCGTCTCGGATTTTTTTGCAGTTCGCACACATAGGGAGCATCCCGCTAAGTATTTTTATGGTCTTAAGGGCTCCTTTCAGTTCTTTGTTTACCGACTCAAGTTTCCTTTGTTGTTGCAGGGCATTTTCAAAAGAAGCAAAAAGGAGGTCAAGTATCTGGAGCCGATCCGAATTGATGAAATGCTTGTTTCCGGCAAAAAAGAATTCAATGCCGAGTTGAGAGCTGGAACCTTTTCTTATTTCCTGATTTACAAGGATATATTGGATGCGCGACATCAATAATTTCCAATTATAGGGTTTTGTGATAAAATTGTCCGCTCCGCATTCCAGCCCCTTGATGATATCTTCCGGCTCAGAAAGCGCTGTCAGAAGGAGGACCGGAATGGATTTCAGGTCATCGTGGGTCTTGATTTTGTGGCAGAGCTCATAGCCATCCATCTCCGGCATAATGATATCGCTGATGACCAGGCTTGGCCTATGCTCCTGCAGATAAGACAATGCCTCAACTCCATTGTATGCAATCGATACTTCATAACCATTTTTTCCCAAGAGCTTATGCAGTTGAAGCGCTTGAACCGGATTGTCTTCAACAATCAGGATCTCTACTTCATTTGGATTTACAATATCAAGGGACGGGTTATGGGTTGCGGGTTGCGAGTTACGGGTTGTGTGATCCATTCTCTTACCTTCTGTTGTCCAGGGAATTCAAAAAGACAGCGATTTCTTCAGGCGAAAGGATATGGTTTGCTGCATTGAGCTTTATGGCTTCTCCCGGCATGCCGTGGACTACGGAGCTTTTCTTGTCCTGAACTATAGTAATAGCGCCTTTTTCTTTCATTATCTTGAGTTCTGCGGAACCATCCTTTCCCATGCCGGTAAGAAGCACACCAACAACCCGTTGTCCAAAGGCCTTCGCAGTAGAACGGAAGAGATAGGAGACAGCCGGTCGCAGTCCGTTCTCAGGAGGGCTTTTACTTAGAACAATCTTCTTGCTTCCCGTGATCCCCATATGAAAATTCTCCGGGGCAAAATAGACATGTCCCCCAAGGACATTCTCCCCATTGGCAGAGATCTTAATTGGAAGGACAGTATCTTTGCTCAGCCAATCCACCATTCCATCAAGGAAGCCTGTTGCAATATGCTGTACGATCAATATCGGACATGAAAAACCATTTGTCAGATTTGAAAGGATGGTCTGTATAACAGGGGGGCCGCCCGTGGAAGCACCTATTGTCACCATCTCAGCTTGTGAGGCCGTTGGCCTTATTTCCGTTCTTGGTAATATCCCGGAAACGGCCTTTGGCTTGCGTGCTTTTGCAAAACGTTTAACTACCTTGACTTCAGACATCAATTTTACAGTCTGAAGCATTTTTGAAACCATGCGGTCATTTTGCGGGCTGCCGGGTCCCGGAGGTTTTCCCAGCGCAGCAACAGCTCCTGCTTTCATGGCCTGAAATGTCCTTGCAACCTCCCTGGAATTCAAGCTCGCGCTCACAACAACAATAGGCACAGGATTTGTTTCCATGATCCTTCGCGTGACCTCATAGCCATCCATCCCGGGCATATGGATGTCCATGGTGACAACGTCCGGTTGCTTCAGTTGCACCATCTTGACGGCCTCTTCACCATCTTTGGCCATCCCCACAACCTTCATATCTTTATCTGCGTTGAAGATGTATTTCATATATTCCCGGGTTGTAAGCGAATCATCTACAATGAGAACCTTTATGATTGTTGATTGCTTTTTCATCTTTAACTCTCCAGTATCCAATTCCGATGCCCTTCAATCAACAATCAACAATCTATATAAGCCTTTGAACGACCTCAAGCAGATTGCTCTGATCAAAGCTGCCCTTTGCAATATAGGCATTGGCGCCCACGTCAACGCCGCGTTCCCGGTCTTCGCGGGAATCAAGGCTGGTGACCAGCACCAGGGGGATTTCTGAAAGTTTTGTATCGCTGCGGATCTTTGATGTCAGCTCAAAGCCGTTCATTCTCGGCATTTCAATATCCGAGACCACCAGATCAAATTCTTCTGTTTTGAGTGTCGTGTAGGCATCCAGGCCATCTACTGCGGTTTTGACAAGATATCCGTCTGACTCAAGAATGTTCTTTATCAGCATTCTGGAGGTGATAGAATCTTCCACAACCAGAATGGATTTTTTTAAAGATGCATCCACTGAATCTTCTTTGTCTTCGGTTACCTTGGCTCTGTGAGCGATGGAAATTGCTTCTGTGGGTGATTTCAGCAGATCATTTACATTCAGGATGGGGACTACCTTCCCGGTACCCAGGACGGTTGCGCCGGCAAGGTAGGACACTCTGCTGAGCTGTTTACCCAGATTTTTGACCAGCACTTCCTGCTCGTCCATAATTTTATCTACACTAAAGGCAATCCGTTTTTTCCCGGCTCCCAGGACCACTACTGTTATATATTCCTTATCGGCATTTTGTCTTTTTTTGTTTGTAAGTTTGAGGACATCGGATAGTTCCAGGAGGGGCAGCACCTGGCCGTTGAGGGGAATTGTCGCTCTGTTTTCAACTGTTTTTACTTTATCCTCCTCAATTTTAAGCACACATTCCACATGGGAACAGGGCATTATGAAGAGGGCATCAGCCACCTGTACAAGCACACCTCTGAATGTGGCCAGGGTCACCGGAAGCTGCATTCTGAAGCAGGAACCCTTGCCTGGTTCACTCTCTACTGATATAAGACCGCCAAGCTCTTCTACCTTTTCCTGAACAATGGCAAGCCCGATCCCTCTGCCTGAGATCTGAGTGATGATGGGACTTGTGGAAACACCTGACCGAAAGATAAGATATGCCGCCTCCCGGTCCTTCATATCCTCTGCCTCTTTTTCAGATAGTATTCCCTGCTTTATTGCTTTTTCCTTGACCTTGGTGAGATCAATTCCCTTACCATCGTCTGAGATAAGGATCTCGATCTTATTGCCCTCGGTCTGGGAGACGGTCAGATTGATGGTTCCTTTGGGAGGCTTCTGAAATTCAGCCCGTTTTCCCGGGGTCTCAATGCCGTGATCAATAATGTTGCGCAAAAGGTGAATCAGGGGATCTTTCATCTCCTCAAGGACACGCCTGTCTATCTCGATTTCCTCTCCATTAAGAACAAGGTCTACCTCTTTGCTCTGATCCCGGGAAATATCACGAACCATTCTTGGGAAAAGTCCGAAAAGGGTTGAAAAAGGAAGCATTGTGGCCTTTTTCATGTCATCAAGAAGATCGTCTATCATACCGGCAAGCGCTCGATGGTCCTGTTCGGATGTCTTTGATAATGTCCTTATCTCTCGCTCCAGAGACTGGATGTAGTCCCTGCTCCAATCAAGAAACTCCAACGATTTAACCAATGCCGAGGGGCTTTGGACTTGTTTGCGGAGTACCCGAACTTCCGGTTCGACCCCGGACCATCTTTTTTTCCAATGCCCAAGCGAATTTGTAACATCCTTAAGATTGTGCACATGTTGATTCGACACCAGCTTAAGGGAAATCAGCTCCTCAGCCTTAAGCAGGAGTGAGTCCAGCTTGGACGTGGATATCCGCACGGTCTCAGAGATCACGGGCCTACTCCTGACGCCATGAGTTTCCATAGGCGCCTCATTAGTAGGCTTTGACAATTTTATTTCATGAACTCCTTTCTGACCTCTGTCTTCTGACCTCCGTCTTCTGTCCCTTCCTTTTTCCTCCGCATTTCCCCTTTCTATTTCATGAACTTCCTGCTCTCTTTTTTCTATCCCGGCCTGTAAGGGAACATCCTCTTTTTTCTCAACTTCGTTCTTGACGGCTTCTTGTTTCAGATCTTCAAGCTGTTTGATAAGGGTTGAGAGATTCTCCTTGTTTTGGATGGACTGATCCTCGATAGAAGATGCTGATATATTTTCAATAATCCCTACCGAGAAATGAAGAGTGTCAAATAGTTCCGATGACAGCGGTATCTCCTCTCGCTTCAAGGCTGAAAAAACGCTTTCCACAGACTGGCACAGGGTCTCAATATCCGTCAGGTTGACTGCCCGCGCAGCACCTTTCAGGCTGTGTGCTTCCCGAAAGACCACCTCCAGGATAGGCTTTTGTTTATCCGGTTCGGATGTCTTCTCAAGCTCAAACAAACCGGATGACAGGCTTATCAGACGTTCCCGGGCCTCTGAATTGAAGGCCTCCCGGAGTTTTTTGAGCAACTCTTCTTCTTTCATATGATACTCTGAAAAGTGACTAAAGTGAGCTAAAGTGTAAAAGAGACATTTCTCTCATTCACTTCCTGCCGATAGATGTAAATAGCGCAAGTAGTTCACTACACTCTTCATGTTCAGATTTTACCCTATCCCATGATAACCACTCAACTTCTGTAATTATTTCTAACCAATATTGTGTTTCACTGGCTTCACTTTCACAAATCTTGATTTTGTTCTTGAAATCAGCACGGCTTCTGGCTCGATTGGCTTCACGGTAATTTGCACCAATGGAAGTGCCACATTTTGTAATTTGGTTCTTTATGACTCTCCCTTCAGGTGCATTTGGTAGAGCAGATGATAAACGGATAATCTGTACACCAAATTGCCGTGTTCGTTTTTCAAGCATTTTGGAAAATTCTTTATTATCCACAACCTTAGATCACTTTAGTCACTTCAAACTTTAGTCACTTCTTTTCACTTACCTTAAATTTACCAGCCATCTACTTCAGTCTTTGCCCCAGATCCTCTAGATTTCGTGACGCACTCTCCAACTGTTTTGCGCTATCCATATTTTGCATGCTGGCATCTTTGATACTCTCCATGGCCTGGACCAACTGATCCATACCAATTAATTGCTGCTGACTTGAGGCGGCTATCTGAGTGGAGGCCTGGGCTGATTCCGTGATATTGTCCGCCAGTGTTCCGATGGCATCGCCGGACTGGGCAGACAGATCCATCCCTGCTTCAACCGCCTTGCTTCCCCTTTCGGTTGCCATTACAGCCGCGCTGGTTGCTTTCTGGATGTCGTTCAGAATGGTTTTGACCTGATTTGTGGCCTCTTTGGATTGTTCTGCAAGGGACTTCACTTCCTGTGCTACAACGGCAAAGCCCTTTCCATGTTCACCTGCCTTGGCCGCCTCTATGGAGGCATTCACCGAAAGGAGATTGGATTGATCAGCCAGGTCGTTCACAGCATTTATGATCTCTCCTATACTCTGTGTCTGTTCGCTCAGTTTTACAATGCTTTCAGCAACTTTTTCCATCTCTTCCTTGATACGGTTCATCCCTGCTATGGCATCCTCTGTAGCGTTTCTACCTAACTCTGAGATCCTGGCTACTTTTTCAGCCTCCTCCAAAACATGCTTAGCCTTTTCATCAGATACCTGGGCTGTCTGCCTCACCTCTTCAACAGTGGTGGTAATCTCACTCACCGATGCGGATATCTCTGAAGCACTGGCCGCGAGCTGGGTCGATGTGGCTGAAATCTGGCTTGAGGAAGAGGCCAGGGTTTGAACGCCACCAGTGAGGTCGCGGGTGATAAGGAAGGCCAGAAGTGAGGCAATCAGAACAGAAGCTATTGTCAGTATAATCATGATGATTCTTGACAAATCCATGGTTGTGTTCATGGTCGCAATTGCTTCCTGTCTGAGTTCTTCACACGTTTGAATGAATTTTCTGGCATCTTGAACCATTATCTCTTTCTTTGCTTCCTGTTGATTGGATAGGTTAACAAATTCCTCAAATGCCTTTTTATATTCAGCAACTATTTCAGAAATGCCTTTGTCTTCTTCCAATGTCGCCCCTGTATTATCTATTTGAGTCTTTATTTTAGAGAGCAATTCCAGAACAGCTTCAACATATTTTTGTTCTCCGTGTAACAGGTACTCTTTCTCCTGGCCTCGCACTTCAAATGCATATTTTATAAGGCGATTCTGATCGTCAGCGACCTTTATATTTTCTCTTAATTCATTATTATTCTTTGAAACTTGAACAACTTCTATTGCTTCCTGTCTGAGTTCTTCACACATTTGAATGAATTTTCTGGCATCTTGAACCATTATCTCTTTCTTTGCTTCCTGTTGATTGGATAGGTTAACAAATTCCTCAAACGCCTTTTTATATTTAGCAACTATTTCAGAAATGCCTTTGTCTTCTTTCAATGTCGCCCCTGTATTATCTATTTGAGTCTTTATTTTAGAGAGCAATTCCAGAACAGCTTCAACATATTTTTGTTCTCCGTGTAACAGGTACTCTTTCTCCTGGCCTCGCACTTCAAATGCATATTTTATAAGGCGATTCTGATCGTCAGCAGCCCTAACCATCCTTTCGACTTGCCACAGACTGATCCAGCCTGTTAAACCAACTGTAGCAGTGAAAAAGATTAAAATGCCAAAACTCAAACCCTGTTTTATTCCTAATCTCATGTTTTTAAACATTTAATTTCTCCTATGATATTTCAGGATTTCGAAAAAATCTGCGCTAAACCTGCAACCCGCATCACCCCATCTCCTTGTGCACAATTATGTTTTTATCAGATAGGATTTTTTCACCATCGAATATCACTACCGGATCTGCTGTGACTCCCCTGAGGTATTCAGCTCTGATACCTGTAAGTGTTGGTAAGGATGGTTGAGTTGCGCTTTCTGGAATGGACCTCATGCCAAGGATCTCATCCGCGAGGATACCGAATTCCATTTCTTCGGACTGTAGAATGATGATCCGGTTAAGATTTGTCAGGCCCGCTTCTGGAAGCTCAAAGAATTTCTTCAGATCAATGATTGAAAGGATCTGACCCCTGACATTAATAATGCCAAGAACAAAGGGAGGAGTGCACGGAAGGCGCGCGAGCTCTCTCAAAGAGTATACCTCGCGAATATGTGTTAATTCAAGGGCATACTTTTCATGGGCCAGCAGGAATTCCACAACTTCCAAGTATGCTTCTTCTTCCTTACCCTTTTCGTCAATGACTGCCAGGGCCCTGGACCGTGCTTTCAGTATTTCAAGCTCTTGCTCGCGGTTCATTTCAAAACCATTCTCTTTGACTGATCGCCTATCTTCCGGACTATTCTGAATTTTTCCCCAACGATTTTCCGGGGAGCCATGCCCGGTGTGCATGCTTTTATCGTAATCATTCATTTCCCCCCTGACAGCTAACAGCTTTTTTCGGGTTTCAAAGCACAATCCATCGAGAATACGCCTTTTGGTGCAACCTTGTCCGCGGTTGAAACCCTGCAAAAGCCTGTCGGCCGCCAGGGAGTATGAATGGGTACCTTTTATCTTTCATGCGGCCTGCTCCTTTTTGATCATGGATTGCACAAGCTCTGTCAGGCTTCCCGCGCTTATTCCCTCTGAGAAGGGAATAATTTCATCAGTATCCATGCGTAGCAGTAAAGAAAGGGCATTTTCGAAATGCTTCCCGGACTCGTTGAATCTGCCCAATTTTTGAAGGAGATTCCCCAATGCAAAATGGGCCAACACAAATTCCGGATCAATATAAAGGGCCTGCCTGTGCGATTTTATGGATTCCTTAAGATGGCCCTGTTCGTGATATATGGTCGCCAGGAGATAGTGAAGCACGGGATTGAGCTTTTCCGCATTAATAACCGCCTGCTTGCACCATTTCTCTGCATCATCCAGTTTTCCCAGATTGGCACAAGCTCTTGCCAGAAGGACCACAGACTCGTGATGATTATCCCTGCCTTGAGATAGGAGTACGGCAAGCATGTCGGCTGATTTTTCATAGTGACCTTTTTCATAGAGAGTGAGGGCTTCCCCATATAGATCTTGCTTTGGTTCATGCCTCTTTTCCTTGGTGATTTTTTCGAAGTCTTTTTGTGCTTCAGGTCGAGAAGAAAGAGCCGGTGAAGGCAGGGGAATTGTTTTGGACAATCGATTTTCCAGGACTTTGTAGGAAAACCTCGCCTTTCCTCTTGGCCGATGTTCAAGTTTATATTCAGGCTTATCTGGTGTCTGTTTCTCAGAAATTCCCTTTTTATAGAGAATTGCTCCTGGAAACCGAACCTGATGCAGGCCCGGCTGTTGAATAAACGGTGCTTCACTCGGGCTCACAATCAGCCAGCCGCCATCTGAAAGGAAACCGGAAAGATTTTGGATGACTTGTGCTCTCATCTCTGAATCAAAATATATGAGTACGTTTCGGCAGAAGATTACATCCATTGCCTGGATGCTGTTCAAGTGTGAGGCACGGCCTTGCTTTGATAAATTGAACTGAAAGAATGTCACCATTTTTTTAATGTGAGGGGAAATCTCGTAACGATTTTCTCCATACCGTTGAAAATATTTTTTCATTACCCATTTGGGTGTATCCCTGAAAGACCAATTTGTGTAGACACCTTTTATGGCCTTTTGAAGAAAACGGGCATTGATATCACTGGCAAGGATCGTGATTTCCCAGTCCTGCCATTCCGGCAGTACCTGATCGATATATATGGCTATGGTATAAGGCTCTTCTCCTGAACAGCACGCTGCGCTCCAGAACCTGAGGCTTTTTCCCCTGTTGCGACGCAAGTTGATCAAATCCGGAAGGAGGTGTTTTTCTAAGACCTTGAAAACGTTTTTATCCCGGAAGAAATAGGTTTCACCAATGGTGAGATACCTGACCAATGAATCGAGCTGTTTCCCTGTCAAAGGAGATGACAGCAGGGAATGAATAAAAGCTTCCGTATTCTCAAAATCCAGTTCCAGGGCCGCAGAATCAATACCCCTCTTCAGGTCTGTCCATCGCTCTTTTGTAAAATAAAGGCCTGTCTGTGATCTGACTAACTCGCTCAATTTGGAGATAGTATGATCCGAAATATTCTGGGTCATGGTGTCGGGTTGCTCGTTGCTCGTTGCTGGGTTTTTGTTGCCTGGTTTAATCTGTTTATGTCTTGAAGTGAAAACAACTTTTCTAAGTCATAAATGAGGACTGTAGTGTCATCTAATTTGCCGACACCCTCAATGTAATGCTCTATCTCAGGAAAAATTTGCCGGGCTTTATCTATTTGCTCCTGTGGAAATTCAACGACCCCCAGAACGGTGTCGACCATGAAGGCAATTGTTTTTCCTGATGCCCGGCAAATGATGATCCTGTCGTTCAGCCTTATTTTGTGAAGCGGCAAATGGAACCGTTTGCGTATATTGATGACCGGAACGATTTTCCCTTGCATATTCATCAACCCAAGCAGGAATTCAGGGGCTTCCGGAAGTAAGATCAACTCAACCGCACGGATGACTTTTCCCACAGAGGAAAGTGCTATGGCATAACGCTGTCCATCAATAGTAAAGATAAGGTATTGATTTTGTGGTTTCATCATTTGAGTGGGTTTCCATTCAGACACTAACTATATCGGCATCTTGTGTGAAAACTTGAATTTTGAAGCCCTATGTGCCGGACGAAAACAAGGGGTAAGGTTCAGAAACGCTTCGTTTGGCTGAACGTGGGATTTTTTTTCAGCAGAGTTATTACGTTTGATTAATCAGTAGAGGTGTCGTAGGGAAATACTATCTTGATGATTGATGGAATAGTCAATCAACAATCAACAATCCCAAAGGCTGTTTTAAAAGGCACCTTTTCATCTTTTTTTGCAAAGTAATTACGGAAATACTGTTTCATTGCAATGCGTGCATAATGGCTTGCTCTTGTGCCTATAAATTTCTCATGGGCTACAATGACTGATATGACAAGCTTTTCATGTCCATCTTTTTCCTCGGCATATCCCACAAACCAGTCATAGCGGGCATCATGGGCTTTGTTGTCAAGGGAGCCGCTTTTGCCGCCTATATTAAGTTTGGAAAGAATTTGGTCTTTTCGGTAACCCCTGAAAGCCTTTCTGCAAGTGCCGGATTTTATTGTGGCCTCCATGAGATTATTAACAACCTTTGCTGACTTGGGTGTAATAGCCTGGTTAAGGGTGATCAAATGGCTTCTATAAATGACCTGCCCGGTTTCATCAGTTATCTGATCAACAATTGTGGGTTCTATCAGCCTGCCCTGGTTAAGAATTACCGATGTTATCAGTGCCCCGTGGAGGGGAGATAATGTGGTTTCGTGGTTGAATCCGCAGGCAATTTCAGCCCACTGATAAAATTCATCAGATAATGAAACAGAACTTAAAGCAACTGGAATCTCAAAATCAATATTCTGGTTGAATCCAAAGGCCTCAGCATAGTTTTCAAGAACGGTTTTTCCAAGATAAAGCGAACCGATTTTTCCAAACACCGGATTAACGGACTGAGCGAATGAGTCCCTGAATGTTATCCTGTTGGTGTATCTGTTTGTCCGTTTTTTAAGCTGGGATTTATATAATGTGTGTTTCCCGCCATTGTATTTAAGTATGGAGCCTGAATTAAAATTACATTCTTCAATAGCCGCAGCAGCAGTAACTATTTTAAAAATACTGGCGGCAGGAAATCTGTTGTTGATACATGGATTATTATGTTGGTCTGTTTTATCAAAACTCACCATTGATAATATTCTGCCTGTAGTTGGATCCATGGCCACAATTCCGATGTATCGAGCTGTGGATTGATCCAAATTGTCCAGCATGAATTGCTGCAGGGGAACATCAAGACTCGTGTCAACTCTGAAATTTTGTTCATTGAAAACAAAACCAAAACCCTTTTCATTAAGATTTACAAAGGATTCACTGTTAATCAGGGACTGAACATCCCTTTTGGTTATTAATTTCTTTTGAATGTGAGGAATATCAGCTTTGTTATCTTGTGTGTTACCATTAAGTATCTGTGTATGATGACATGCAATTCCGCTAAGACCACTGATTATTCCGCAAACCAAAACAAGCACAAAGAGAAATACAACAGAGTATTTAGGTATGTTTTGGATAATTTTATTTATTGAGGCGGTCCTTTTCAGTTTTCTCTGATAGTTTCTCCAGTGCGATCCCTTGAAGTTGGTTTGGTATATTTTTGGTCTTTTGGGTATCATTTTATATCTAAAATGAGCGATTAGCCTTTAGCGGTGAGCGGTTAATTTGCTGCTGTTTTCCAAATAGGTTACTAACACCTAAAAGCTAACGGCTAACAGCTCAACTGTAGTTTTCACCGGAGCCTCACTGTACAGATAAAATATAGCTTATGAACCTGATTTTGTGCAATTTTGCAACACTTTTTTTATAATACTCCCTGACTGACAAGACATGATTGCCTCTATTTTGATTTTTATAGCCCGCTATTTATTAACAGGTCAAAGTTCAACTCAGAATTCAGATAAGGCTCAGGAAATCCTCCAAGGTTCAACAGCGATTCGATATTTTCATTCCTTATTTCGCCATAGGAAAAAGTTCTCCTTGCTTTAAATTGCGTTTAACAGTACAGTTAATGGTACAATAGGAGGTATATTATGGGAAAATTATTGGATATAATTCCGATAAAGTGATTTGAGGCAGGATGCTGCCAAGATTATGAAACATCTTCAAGATTCCAAGGAACCCCTCATTATTACGCAACGGGGACGGGCAGCAGCCGTTATGATCAGTGTAGAGGTTTATAAACAATCCGAGCATGACAAAAAACTCCTGCGCCTTTTAGCAAAAGGAGATAGGGAGATAGAAATAGGCGAGGGTTATAATCTGAATGATGTCCTTGCTGAGGCCGATGCACTCCTTGACCAGGAACCATCGTGAAGGTTCGATTTACTCCATTTGCCAGAGCTCAGTTTCTATCTGCCCTTGCCTACATTCGGCGGGATAAGCCTTCAGCAACAGTCCGTTTCCGCTCTTTCGTGCTTTCAATCTTTCGTACTTTCGTGATAATTTTTTTTTAAAGTCTAATGCTTGACAGTCCGATAAGACCACTATATCTTGTGATTTATGTTTTAACATCCTCAACATGTTGGAGTTACGTAGTACAGCATGTGGAGTTCAAGAAAGCCCTTTGTTAAGAATATCAATCCCTTTGAGAGGAAATAGACCATGACAACTGTTGTTGAGCTTCCCCTGCAGGCAGTCAGCATTACAGAGTATATCGGCCTGACCCGGATACGAAAACGTGACCAGCGCCTGGTGCCGTTTGAGTCATCAAAGATTACCTCTGCCATACTGAAGGCGGGGAGAGCCTCTGGTGAATTCAAGGAGAATACTGCCCGACGGCTCACAATCCGGGTCATAAGTCTTGCTCAGACGGTATTTCTGGATACCGTGCCAACGGTTGAAGAAATTCAGGACATGGTGGAAGAGGTGCTGTTAGCCTCGCCGTTTAAGAGGACGGCAAAGGCCTACATCCTATATCGAGATCGGCATGCGGGCATCCGGGAGATGGTCAAGAAGGCCGACCTTGACCTGATAGAGCGCTATCTGGAACGTCTGGACTGGAAAGTCCGGGAAAACAGCAACATGGCCTATTCTTTACAGGGACTTAACAACTACATCTCAAGTGAGGTTAGCAAGACTTACTGGCTCAACAAGATTTATACTCCGGAGGTCCGCGAAGCGCACGCAGCCGCCGCAGTCCATATCCATGACCTGGGCCTGTTGTCAGTGTACTGCGTGGGGTGGGACCTTCAGGATCTGTTGCGCTCTGGTTTCAGGGGGGCCCCCGGCAAGGCGGAAAGCAGCCCTGCACGACACTTCAGGACCGCGCTCGGTCAGATCATTAATTTCTTTTACACATTGCAGGGTGAGGCTGCCGGAGCACAAGCCTTTTCAAATTTTGACACCCTTCTGGCACCTTTTATCCGTTTTGACGGCCTTAAATACAAAGAGGTCAAGCAGGCCCTGCAGGAATTTGTTTTTAACGTAAATGTGCCCACGCGGGTAGGTTTCCAGACTCCTTTTACCAATGTTACACTCGATATACAGCCGCCGGGCACACTGGCCCAGGAAAATGTCATCATCGGCGGTAAACCACAAAAAGAGATCTATGCGGATTTCCAGCACGAAATGATCATGTTCAATCGAGCATTCCTTGAAGTGTTGGCTGAGGGCGATGCGAAAGACAGGGTCTTCACCTTCCCCATACCCACGTATAACATTGATCCGAACTTCGACTGGGAGGCGCCGGGCCTGGAAAGGCTGTGGGAAGTCACCGCAAAATACGGCATTCCCTATTTTGCAAACTACGTGAACTCAGACATGTCACCTGACGATGCCAGGTCCATGTGCTGCCGCCTGCGGCTGGATCTGCGCGCCCTTGAAAGGCGCGGAGGCGGGTTGTTCGGCGCCAATCCATTGACCGGGTCTATCGGCGTGGTGACAATTAACATGACGCGCCTTGGCTACCTGGCCACTGACGAGGACGATTTCTTCAAGCGTCTTGAACGGTTGATGGAGATTGGTCGGACGAGTCTTGAGACCAAACGTAAGGTGCTGGAAAATTTTACAGACAAGAGCCTCTATCCCTATACGAAATTTTATCTACGCAACGTCAAGCAGCGTCAAGGCCAATACTGGTACAACCATTTTTCGACCATCGGGTTGACAGGAATGAACGAGGCCTGCCTTAATATGCTCGGTTGCGACATCGGCGCAACAGAAGGTGCAGCCTTTGCCATAAGGGTGCTTGATTTCATGCGGGAGAAACTCAGTCAGTTTCAGGAAGAAACCGGTTATTATTATAACCTTGAGGCGACCCCTGCAGAGGGTGCGGCCTATCGCTTTGCAAAGCTGGACAAGGAGCGTTATCCTGATATCCGTAACGCCAATGATGGGGCAGCCGATTCGAAACCTTTTTACACCAACTCAACACAACTGCCGGTCAACTATACTGAGGACATTTTCCAGATGCTCGATCTGCAGGACGAGTTGCAGGCAAGATATACCGGCGGCACGGTCCTTCACGTCTTCCTCGGAGAAGCCGCATCCGACCCGCAGGCCGTAAAGGCATTTGTTCGCAAGGTCTGCGAAAATTACCGCCTGCCTTATTTTACTCTTACGCCGACATTTTCAGTCTGCCCTACCCACGGCTACCTCCGGGGTGAGCAACACTGCTGCCCGGAATGTGGAGAGGAAACGGAAGTCTATTCCCGTGTCGTCGGGTACCTTCGGCCTATCAAGCAGTGGAACGAGGGAAAACAGGCAGAATTTACTCTGCGTAAGTATTATCAGCTAGATGAACAATTATGCGAATCGGCGGCCTAAACTCATTCAGCCTCAGCGATTTTCCGGGCCATGTGGCAGCAATGGTTTTCACGCAGGGTTGCAATTTCCGCTGTCCGTATTGCCACAACGGCTCTTTGATTCCCAGGGACCCACCGACCAGTGCGCTGATTCCGCTGGAGGAGATCTTTTTGTTTCTGGAAAAGCGGCGCGGACAACTAAATGGTGTGGTCGTCAGTGGCGGGGAGCCAACGCTGCAGTCTGACATTTCTCTATTTTTTAATCGTGTCAGGTCGATGGATTACCAGATCAAATTAGATACAAACGGCAGTCGTCCGGAAGCTCTGGCCGAGTTGCTTTTAGAAGGTCTGGTGGACTTCATCGCCATGGACATCAAGGCCCCGCTTGAGCTTTATGACCGCCTGACAGGTGTATGCGCACCTAAAGATCAACTGGAAGAAAGCATCGCGCTGATTGCCCGGAGCGGCATTGACCATGAGTTTCGAACAACAGTAGTGGAGCCGCTGTTATCCGAGAAGGATCTGCAGGCAATCCAGGCGATGTTGCCGCACGGGTCAAGACATCGTTTCCAGGAGTTCCGGCCTGAGAAAGCCCTTGATCCTGCGCTTCGGACTGCTGTTTAGTCTATCATTCGTTTACACTATCTGAAAGCTTTTCCGCTACATCAAGTACAGTCCTTGCGTATGGGCGGCTGTAGTTATATCTGAGGATGACTGCTTCCTGCTCCTTGCGGCTGAGATTGTCTTTCCATCCGTAGTTTCTTATGTAATTTGCCATACTGGCAAGTGCATCCGGTTTTGAGAACAGGTCTATTTTGCCGTCATGGTCATGGTCGATTCCAAAGCGAAGGGCGTTTGAAGGCATGAACTGGCACAGCCCTATGGCCCCGAAGATTGAGCCCTTGATTTCCAGGGGGTCTATTTTGTTTTGCTCAGAATAGATAAGAAGTGCCCTGAGTTCCTCATAGGCCCACAGGGACTTATCTTTAAGTTTCTTTTCCAAGCGTTCTCTTTCGGTAGATTCAAGCAGTTCAGGAGGAAGCCAGGGTTTTACACGATCCATATCAGTTGCTGCCGCCATACTCGCCAATATATTAAAGGCGCGATCAGGACCCAGGTAACGGCCAAGGTCTGTCTCCACAAGGAGGATCGCCACTTTTATTTCCTTGGGTACACCGTATTCACCTTCTATCCGAATCAGTAATTCTTTATGCGTATCCAAAAAAGCACCGGCCCTTGAGAGGCGTTCAGGTTTGAGGAACTTACTGTAATCAAGTTTGCTCTCCTTGTGAGAAAGCTTGCGGGGCATAACCCTGGGATTAAATTGAACTTCGCGTCTGGCAAATATGCTGCGAATTGTCGCCTCGTCCTCTCCATCCTTTATTAAATGCTCTATAAGAGGTTCCCAGACAGAGGCATTTACAGCCTTGGAGGCAGGACACGAAACAGGGCATATAAGAAAGGAAAGGACGAAAATAATAAGAAAAACTAGAGGAGATCTAACCCAGCCAGCCATCCGGAGGTCCCATGATTTTTCGTGTTTCAATCTGCAGGGTTTTGGGGGCTGAATTATTTTCAAGAAGTTGTCCCCATTCACCTTGTTTTTCAATGTAGTCATCCAGCACCTTGCCCGAAAGCCTGGACTTGGGTTTGAATTTCATATTGAAAGGATTTTTGAATACGCCGTTTTCCTTTATTCGATAGTCAAGATGCGGTCCGGTAGACAAACCACTTGACCCTACATAACCTATTATTTGCTTTTGCTCGACCCGTTTCCCCTTTTTTATCCCTTTGGCAAACCGGGAAAGGTGCCCGTAATAAGTCTTGTAACCTCCGGGGTGTTTTAAGATAACGGTCCTGCCAAAACCTTTTTGCCAGCCTGCAAAACCGACCCTGCCATCTGCCGCAGCCATTATGCGTGTACCTATGGGGGCAGCGAGATCCACGCCAAGGTGAGGGCGATAGACCTTGAGGATCGGGTGCAGACGTCTCTTGGTGAATTTGGATGTCACTCTGTAGAAAGGAAGAGGAGATCTTAAAAAAGAAGTCCCGACCTCCCTGCCGGTGGAATCGTAGTATTTTCCCCTGGTTTGACCTTCGGGCTCGTAATAGTAGGCGTCAAAGCCTTTACAATGGTTTTTATACTGTGCTGCCACTATTCTGCCATAACCCACAAAACGATCATCCTTGAAATATTCCTCAACGATTACATCAAACCGGTCGCCGTACCTGGTTTCAGTATTAAAATCCAACCTGGATGCGAATATATCTGCAAAGGCCATGGTGAGCCTGCTGTTGGCCTCAATCTTTGAGAAGGCGGAAAACAGAGAACTGTCTATTATCCCTGATAGTTTTGTCAAACGACATTCCAGCAAAACCGAGTCTCTGAATGCACGGAACTCTTTTTTGCTATCCTCGTTGGGCTCTAATGCATAGATTTCAAGCGGACCCCTTTCATAAGTACACCGAATGAGCCCTCCGCAATCGTCCAGTGAGACACGGAAAGAATCACCAGGTCTGCATTTTCTGAAATCAACGACCTGTGAAAGTCCTTCAATGACTTGAGATTCCAGGCCACTATCCAGTTTGTTTCTTTCCAGGGCGTGGGAAAAGGTCTCACCGGGCCTGATAGTGCCCTTGACTATGACAGCCGGTTTTGTCTTCGCTGTGTAGCCGGCAAAGATTTCGGTATCCTGGTTTCCGACCGGATCGGCCTGGTTGGATGTGAGAGTGTCCTGTGCGGACGAAGTTTCCCGGGACCTGTAGTCGTTTATCTGTAAACCGATTAACAGGATACATAAAAACACAGAAAAAAGGATCAAGTTACGAAAAAAATTATTGTTCACAAATAACCGTTTATGGATTCAAAGGTTCAGGGTTAATCAAGATTTGTGGTCGGTCTTTATCACGTATTTGGCTGAAATACAACAGTATTAATTATTTCTGAAACAGGTCTCCAATGCCTCCGAGCACTGATCCTTCTCCCCTGGTGCTGACTCCACCAGTGTTTTGTGGTGCAGATTCATGGATTTTGCCGGCAAGTCGGGAAAAGGGTAGGGATTGCAGCCACACATGACCCGGTCCGGCAAGACTGGCGAAAAAGAAGCCTTCGCCACCGAAAATGGCTGATTTGACATTTCCAATATATTCTATGTCATAAGATACAGTGCGAGTGAGGGCCACCAGGCAGCCGGTATCAACTCTCAAGGTCTCTCCAGGGCCAAGCTGTTTTTCCACAATGGTTCCCCCTGCATGGACAAAGGAAAGGCCATCACCTTCCAGCTTCTGCATAATGAATCCCTCTCCGCCAAAGAGGGCAGCTCCGATCTTCTTCTGAAATGCAAGGCCGATTGATACACCCTTGGCAGCGCAAAGAAAAGCATCTTTCTGACAGACTATCTGGTTGTCGTAGTCCTTTAGGTCCAGGGGAATGATCTTTCCAGGATATGGCGCTCCAAAGGCAACTTTTGCCTTTCCACGGCCTTGTTGGGTAAAGACCGTGCAAAAAAGACTCTCACCTGTGATCAGCCGTTTCCCGGCACCTATCAGCTTGTCAAAAAAACCTCCGGTCTGCGAGGAAGTACTGCCGTCGCCGAAGACCGTCTCCATGACTATTCCATCCGTCATATACATCATTGCCCCGGCTTCAGCCACTGCGCTTTCACCTGGATCCAGCTCAATTTCCACAAACTGCATTTCCTGCCCGAAGATCTGATAGTCTATTTCATGGGCCGTCATACCATGGGTCATTCCGGGAGTGGGCGGCAGATGTCCCATGCCGGGTTGTTGAGTACCCATGTTCAGCTCCGGTATTTGGGAAATAGGCGCCCAGTCCGCCATTCCTTCCTTCCAGACCAGTGTATCCGTGCCAATACGCCCTGAAGCAAGATATGTGCTTATCTCTTCGGCCGAATACGGCCCCTGAGTTTGACCACTTACTGCTATGTGCCATGTGCTCATAGGATTTGTTCCCTCCCTTTACAGAAGTTTTATCCAGGCCTTCCTGTTCCTGGGGCCATCGAATTCACAAAAGAATATCTTCTGCCATGTCCCGAGACACAACTGTCTGTCTTCGAAAATTACCTGTATTCCTGATCCCACCAGTGATGACTTAATGTGGGCAGGCGAGTTTCCTTCCAGGTGATGATAGTCATGCTCCCATGGTACTATCTCATTCAGTACAGAAATTATGTCCCGTCGGACCGCCGGATCCGCGCCTTCATTAATGGTCAGACCTGCCGTGGTATGGGGCACATAGATAAAGGCAAGACCATCACTCACACCTGCTGAAGCTACGGTCTGCTGTATCTGTCCGGTAATGTCAATTAGTTCGGTTCTTGCCTTGCTTTTTATCGAAATGGATTCCATGGTTCTTGCCTCCCGTTTTTTTAAACCGCTCCAGTTGTGCCCGATAGTAGTCTGCTTTTGAAGGATCTTTTTTCAGGGCTTCTTCCTCTGTTGCTATGGCCTTTTCCCTATATCCATTAATAAAGAAGCTCTCGGCAAGGGTATCCAATATGTAGCCTGCGGGCTTCAGATTGGCGGCCATTGAGGCGAACATTAGTGCCTCTTTCGGTTTTTGAAATTCAGGGTCGTCCGAAGTAGCATAAATCCATGCGATGTTGTTCAAGATGTCAGGATTTTCAGGTGCCAGATCAAGAGCCTGTTTATAAGCATTTACAGCATTGGCGTATTCTTTCTTTTGGGCAAAAATCTGACCCATAATGACATATAATTCCGGTCGTTGTTCTCCATTGCTCGTGAGTTGTTCAATGTATAGCTGGGTTAAATTGTTGTTGGCTGAGTTTTTCCATGATTGTATTGGCATGAGGCTTGGTATAATTATAAGCAAGCTTGCAATGCCGATGAATAGTCCTTTGTTAAGAAGCAGCTTTTTTTCATATTCGTCCCTTACAATCGGTCTCAAGGCAACTTCATCCAAGAAATTTACCCTCTCTGCAATACTGAAGTGATGCCAGTTGGGCTGGTTGCGAATGTCTCCCGCCAAGATGGCGACCTTTTCCAGGGCGTTAATAAGATTCCATGGATGCCCTTGTGATTCAAACACGGAGAGGTCTGCTTGACGTTCAAAATTCCGCATGAAATAGCCCATAAGAAAGCGAAAATACAGGACAAGCAATATTCCCATTGGAAGTATTGCCAGGAAAGCAATAAGGGCACTGGGCCAGTGGTTGGCCTGGGTCAGTATCTCAAGAAATAGACGGCGGGATATCAGCCATGTCTCTATAGGATCAAAGAGACGATATACAGTGACCGCGAAAGTCCCCAGGAAAAAAATATACCAAAGCAAGTGCCTGTGGCGTAGGTGGGCCACTTCATGAGAAAGGACTGCTTCAATTTCCTGGGGGTGAAGGTGTTTCACAAGGCAAGGGGTGAAGAGTATGTACCGAAATCCGGGAACAACTCCCAGGACGGCAGCCGTACAGGATCTACCTCCACTCATGGGCCATATGAGGATTTCTTTGCAGCTTACATTAGTACGTTTGAGAAAATCTTCGATCAGGTTCCTTAGCGGTCCTTTGGGAAAAGGCACGCATCCCCAAATCATGCGCACCATTGGGGGCATGAAGACCAATATTAATATTAGGCAGAAGACAGAAGATGCCAATTCTCCAAATGGCTTCTTGAGCAGTTCCTGAAATTCATTAGAGGGGATTGCTCCTAAGAGGTCCCTTGATACGGCCAGTATCAGATAGAGGACCAAGAAAGGGAGTATAAGTCGTACCCTGAATTCAAGATTTTCACGTAAAGGAGATTCGGAAAGGCCTTTTCTGTAAAGCACCCACCAGTATGAACTCAAGAGGAGAATGAAATATAAGATATACAGGCTGATTCCTACGATTTCAATTAATGTCGGAAAGAGAGAAACACCTGGTAAGAATACCAGATAGGTCTTTATGTTCAGCAGGTAAAAGTCAATTATCAAGGGAATCAGAGATGCCCATTGAAGCCCAGCAAGGACCGGGGAGGGTGCCTTGCCGGCATATGACCGATTTAGGAACCAGACCACCAGGGCTGTCCAGCCTAAGGTCTTTACCAGCCACAGAAGGAGTACGGCTCCGTGGGATAAAGTCGGTTCCGGGCCGGACGGCGCCCCGGCTACCAGAGCCATGGCTATCATTAAGGAAATGATTTGACTATAAGGCATATCAACTACAGAGTAGCATCCTCTGGGTTATAGGGGAAAAAACAGCTTACCCGTTATTGTTTGTTCGGAAAAGGCCGATGATAACATTAGTACATTAGTTCACGTTAGGCACTATTCCGGTTTATCCTGGTTAGGAGGTTATTCAATGGATATGACAATAGACTGGGCTGAAATTTTTGAAAAGCTGAAGACTGAAAATATTATCTCATACGTGTCAAGCTTTGATCTAATAGGTCTGTCCGGCAATCCATACGTGATAGTACCGACCATTCTTGTGCTGTGTTTACTCATCTTTTTTAAGTTTGTCAGGACCTTGGCGGTACTGGTGGGCACTGTCGCAATATGCCTGGCGATAAACTATTCCTTTCCAGAACAGAATCAGGAGCTGGATCTCGGGGATGTTGGCGTTTTGGGAGCGACATGTTTTTCAGTTGCAGGTTGCTGGATATATGTTTTCTTTATAAGAAGTGATTGATGGAACATGTTGTGCAGAAAGCAGTTAAAGGTCCTCTGACAATTGGTTTATAGCAGCCTGACAACCGAATATGTTGGTCCTATCGGGGACCGGTTGATATCCATATATGAACGCCTCTTATCGGCTTTTGGGCCGCAGGATTGGTGGCCCGGCGACTCACCCTTTGAGGTGTGCACAGGTGCAATTCTTACCCAGAATACGAATTGGGAAAACGTAAGAAGGGCTATTTCAAACCTGAAGAACAAGGACCTTTTGAGGCCCAGGGCTATTTATGAACTGTCAAGGGAGTCGCTTGCCCTGATTATCCGGCCGGCCGGTTATTACAACGTAAAGGCCGGGAGGCTCCAAAATTTCGTGGCCTTTCTGGTGGATAAATTTCGTGGCGATATGGATACTATGTTTTCAATGGGTCTTGAGACATTAAGGCCGATGCTTCTTGATATTAAGGGCATAGGCCCGGAAACTGCGGACAGTATTCTGCTTTATGCAGGAGAACTTCCCAGTTTTGTAGTAGATGTCTATACGATAAGGGCACTTATGAGGCACGATTTAATAGACGGGAATGCCGATTATGAAGGGGTTCGCTCCCTGTTCATGGATCACCTTCCAGTCGATGTAAAACTCTATAACGAATATCATGCACTGTGGGTTATGCTTGGTAAGAGTTTTTGCAAAAAAACAAGACCAAGGTGTGAGGAATGTCCATTGAATGGAACATAGTACCTTTATAGTTATTTTCGCGTTTTTCCCGGCAGAAAATCCTGAAACACAATCACGAAAACACGAAATAAAACAACATTCAGGTTTTCGTGATCATTTTTTTATCTTTAAACCTGTCAAGAAAGGGGGTTTTATAAAAGGTCCAGATGAATTAGTCTATAATGAGTCATGTCTTACAGGTATGAGAGAATTTTATGCTGGCTTGAGGTCCGGAAGCCTGTAGCCTCTGTCAGGGTACACGTCCTTTTGGCGACACTTATGTGGACAATCGTGGGTCTTTTTTTGTTTGTGCGGGGTGCCAATAACATGATGAGCTTGCCTGGGACTGTGAATCCCGGCTGGCTTATAGTCGCCGCCCTCATTGGAGTGCTGAAAGGACGGTTGATTTTTGACAAGACCGCAGAACGTGTAATTTCCCGGATACTAAGCAGGGAAGAGGACAGGTGCCTTGGAGGATTTCTCTCTCTTAAAAGCTGGGGGATGATACTGTTTATGGTTTTTCTGGGGATGTCTTTGAGGGTCAGCCACTTGCCTGGAGTCCTGGTGTGGGGAGTCTATGTGGCAGTGGGTACGGGCCTATTTTTTTCCAGTCGTTTGTTTTGGAAGGAATGGATCAGCCAGGGACGCTCAACCTAATATTTTTTTGCTGCAAACAATAACCCCTTGACCTGATTTCCTGATTCCTTCCTGATATCTGCTTCGGCCGCCTCCAATATATGTAATCCATGACGGCTCAGGACATCTTGAATATATGCCTGCGAGTGGGCATAGCGACCGCTGGGAAAGAGCCGGTGTCCCATACTGTTGTCATCCAGTCTTTCTACTGAAAAGGCAATGATCCCGCCGTAATTGAGAAAAGAAGATGCGGACCTGATGACCGAGTCCAGATTTCCGAAATATACAAAGACGTCAGAACTGTATATCAGATCAAATTTTTGGGGAAATCCCCAGTCTTGACGTATGTCAATGGCCTCAAGCCGGTCGTAGGTTTTTTTCTCTGCTGCTTTTTCGAGCATCTTTAACGATACGTCGACTCCTATTAGTTGTTTTGCAAGCGGCCGATAGAATTGAGAGCCCAGGCCGGTTCCACAGCCAAGATCCAAAACTGTCATTTCTTCAGTCAGATATGGGCGCACAAGATCAAAAAGCAGTTTTGGGGTCTTGTATTCAAGATTTTCAACCAGGGTTTTTTCAAAAGTCCCGGCACACCCATCAAAGACCCTGCGCACGTATTCCGCCGGGGCGGCATCAGGAGTTTCCAGTGTACTCAGGCTTTGGAGCATGAACCTTGCCGACTTATCATCCGGTTTGGTCTTAAGGACCTTTTTGTAATGAACCTCAGCCTCCTTGAATAGCCCGAGCTTTTGTAGAGAAACTCCAAGGTTGAAGTGGGCGGATGCATAATCCGACCGTATCTCAATAGCCTTTCTATACGACTTTGCAGCGTCTTGAATCATATCAAACTCGTCCTGTGCCACGCCGAGGTTGTTCCATGCCTCTGCCATGTCAGGAGCGAACTCCACTGCTTTGCGAAAACAGGATAGGGCTTTATCCGGGTCCCCAGTCTCCCTGTATGCAGTACCCAGATTGTTCCATGCTTGACCAAAATCCGGCTGTTCTTCCAGCAAGGCCCTGTAAATACTTATAGCACCCTTGAGATCGTTCTTTGATTGCTTTAGCCTTGCCAGGTTATAGCATGCAGGGGAATAGGGAGGTCTGAGTTCTGTTGCCTTCTCAAAGGCCCTCTGGGCCTTATCCAATTGGACCTGGTCCATGAATACTGTTCCCAGCGCATTCAGTACTGCTCCCCAATCAGGCTTTTTTTTCAATATTTCCAGATAACCTTTTTCCGCTTCGGCAAGCCGGCCTTCCCTGTGGGCTAAAGAAGCCATTTTAAGAAGATGTTCCTGAGTGTATTTTTTGCGTTTCGATGGGATAGAATATTTCAGTGCGGCCTTTTTTTGTTTTTTACCAGTACCCATAGGATGGATCAATCGGTATCGTATAGGAGATTGGGAAAGCTGTGTCCGTTATTAGATGGAAAGAGTGGGGAGAGCCATATCCGCATTGGATACTTTCTTAACAAGCCAACGTTTTTGTATATGCCTCATCAATTCTTTGCCCAACATAGGAAATTGTGGATTCGTCATATTCATAAATATCAAAGCAGTAGCCGTCTTCCCCAAGGAGACCTTGAGGAATCAGATTTCCCGTTTCATCCGGATCTGTGATCATGTCTCCGTAAAAACATACTGAAAGCCACCGGTCTTCAGGGTCATCATCTATGATATCAACCATGACAAAAAGTTTGTTCTCGCCGTGTTTGTCTAAGCTTGCCCTGAACGAATAACTTACACCTGGACGCGACTTAAAGGTCAGGATGGCACCATCCTTTTCCATGAGATTGTCTCTTAGCTTGAAAAAGGTGTTCTTATTATTGTGTTGGTCATTTGTCCAGCTTTCAAGCAAGTTGTATAGTTCTGTTTTCTCTTTTTCGCTTACAAACATTTTCCCATCCTTTTTGAGTAAAATCGGGAGATTCCCTGGTCGTCCTTATACTGTTAGTGTGCAGTAAAGACAGAATAGAGTGTATATCCAGGCGGTGCAACACTTAACTGACAGAAAATTGCATTTATTGAAACCAGGAAAAGACGGGTCTAACGCGTGAATGGAAATTTTCCATGGCTGTTTGCACCTTGCAACGAACGATGTGTGTTTTATGATACCCTAAAAGGCATCGCTTCGCTCCATCTATTAATATTAATCGCGCTGAAAGCGCGCACCACAACTTTAGGCACTTCAAACTCAATTAACTTAAAAATATTCTACCACAAAAAATAAGGCATTCCCATGCGCTATAAAGGTCCCATATACCGGCCTCCCAGCGAAGCAGACTCGCTGTTAATCCAGGCCACTATCGGATGCCCTCATAACCAATGCACTTTTTGCATGGTCTATAAAAACGGCCCAAGATACCGCGTCAGGCCGGTAGCGGATATTAAGCAAGACATGGTGGAAGCAAAAAAGATCTACGGCCCTCACGTGCGCACCATGTTTCTTCCTGCTGGAAACACTATAGCTATGAACGCGCAGGACCTGGCTGATGTGTGTCATTTTGCAGGGACAACCTTTCCCAGTCTTGAACGAATCACTGTCTATGGGTCCTCACAATTTATCCATAAGAAAGGACCAGCTAAACTTGGACAGTTGGCCAAGTCAGGCCTTGGACGCATTCATGTGGGCCTTGAATCAGGTGATGACGTCATATTGAAACATATTCGCAAGGGAACCCATGCCCAAGAGCAGATCGAAGCGGGCAAGTGGCTGATGGCCGCCGGGATCGAATTAAGCCTGTATGTTATTTTGGGGATCGGAGGCCGGGAAAGAACTACCGAGCATGCAAAAGAGACTGCCAAAGTGATCAATGAAATCGCTCCCGACTTTGTCCGGCTGCGTACCTTTGTGCCAAAGATAAATACACCTATTTTGGATGATGTCTTGGCGGAGCGCCTCAAGATGCTCACGCCTCACGGCGTTTTAAGGGAAACAAGGACCTTCCTCGAAGGCCTGACCATCAAAACTTTCCTTGCCAGCGACCACTATACGAACTACATCAACCTTCACGGCCGCCTGCCTCAGGACAAGCCAAGGCTCTTGAAAGAGATAAATCATGCCCTTGAACGGGACGAGTCTGATTTTAGACAGTTTTTTATAGGGACCGAGTGAGGGGGAATTAGGAGTGAAGGTAACCGTTCACACTCCCTGGCAGCCGACAGGCTTTTGCAGGGTTTCAACCGCGGACAAGGTTGCACCAAAAGGCGTATTCTCAATGGATTGTGCTTTGAAACCCGAAAAAGGCTGTTGGCTGTCAGGGAGGGGGAAGTGAATGATTACCAGTGAAGAATTCGGTAAGGAGCAATGTGATAAAGAAAAAGACCCTTTCAGCAGGGGTAATAATAGCCAGGAGAAATGAAATTCAGTTGAAATATTTATTGCTCAGGGCCTTTGATTATTGGGATTTTCCAAAAGGGATTGTGGAGCCGGGAGAGTCTCCAGTTGAAGCCGCCAAGAGGGAGGTGGAGGAAGAGACTACTTTGAATGACCTCAGCTTTCGCTGGGGATACGATTACAGGGAGACAGGACCTTATGGCCATGGCAAGGTGGCCCGTTATTATATAGCAGAGACCAACGAGTCCCGTGTAAGCCTTCCGGTAAATCCGGAAATAGGGAGGCCCGAACACGATGAGTATCGCTGGGTATCGTATAAAGAGGCGCTTTCTCTAGTGGCTCCAAGGGTGAGGGCGGCCCTTGAATGGGCACAAGAGACTATTGCTGTCAAGCCATAAAGGCTGCCATCCCTAAAAAAACCTAAATACAGTGTCTAAATTTGAAAGATAACTTATGTCCTACACAGACCTCAATCAAATTGAAATAGACCTTATGGCCATACGCCATAATTACAATGTCCTTAATGGACTTCTTAAAAGCACAGGGGCCCGTATCATGGCGGTGGTGAAATCCGACGCCTATGGCCATGGGTTGGTAGAGGTCGGCCAGACGCTTGAAGCGGCCGGCGTATGGGGGTTTGCTGTGTCAGAGGTTGAAGAGGCAATTTCTCTGAGGCAAGGAGGGATAACAGCTCCGATCCTGTTCATGTCTGGATTGCCTTCAGGAGCGGAAAAAGAGGCCCTGGACATTGATCTTATTCCAGGTGTAGCTGAAGTTTCTTCCCTGAACACTCTTGAGCGTGTTGCTGCCGTGAGGGATAAAACCTGCAGAGTGCACCTCAAGGTGGATACCGGTATGGGACGCCTCGGGTTTTCACCGGATGAACTCTATAGGGTTGTTAAAAAGCTGAATCAATGGCCACATCTATGCTTTGAAGGTCTGTATTCTCATTTGTCGTCTGCTGATGATCCTCTTGATCAAGTTAACACGGTCCAACTCAATACATTTGCATCAGTTTTAGACCAGGTAAGAGGCATGGGATGGAACCCTTCAACTGTTCATCTGGCCAATTCGGCCGGGCTGATCCATTTTCCCTCCGCCCATTATGATCTGGTCCGGCCGGGACTGGCCATTTATGGTTCCTATCCAGGGCTTCAAAGTCAAAAAGGCATTGAGCTGCGACCGGCCATGAGCTTTCGCAGTGAAATCGTATCTATTCGCAATCCGGCTGAAGGATCACCGGTGAGCTACGGTCACAGATTTTACACCAAAAGATCCTCCAGGATAGCTGTGGTACCCGTAGGATATGACGACGGGTACTTGCGGTCCATGTCCAACAGGTCCATGGTACTTATCAGGGGTAGGCGTTGCCCAGTGGTTGGGAATATCTGCATGAAGGCCTTTATGGTAGATGTTTCCTTGCTTGATGGAGTATCCCCCGGCGAGGAAGCCGTGCTTCTGGGCAGGCAGGGGGATGACATTATTACTGCTGAAGATCTGGCGCAGTGGGGTGGTACTATTAGTTATGAATTACTCTGTCTGCTGGGCAGCAGGAACAAGAGGTTCTTTAAGAGGGAATAGTCAATGTTTGGTATAGGACTTCCGGAGTTGCTCTTGATTTTGGCATTAGGCTTGATAGTTCTCGGGCCGGACAAGCTTCCTCAGCTTGCCAGACAGATTGCAGAATATATGGGGAAATTAAAAAGGGCCTCAGAGGAGCTTAAAAGCCAGTTTGATATCGAGTCCTTGGAGAAAAACATAAAACAGGAGACAGATGCGCGATCGGAATCCGGCCGGTCCGATCTGGTCGATGGAGATTCATTGTCAGAGCGGAAAGCGAGAGATGGACCTAAAGGCGGGAAGGACGATATTCAAACAAAAGAGCAGAAAAAAGATTACAGCAAATCGCCGCCTTTATAGATAATGTTGAATGTTGAATTGTGGGATAAGATTTAAAAGACATATACCTTAATTCAAAATTTAAAATTTAAAATTGTGTCTGAACGGCCTTTTCGTTCAGGCACTGAGTACTGTGGTTAATAAGATGTCTTTTGAACGCCTTCCCTTTAAGGCACACCTTGACGAATTCAGGCGTCGGCTGATAACCTGTTTCGTCACGATGGCAGTGGCTTTTGTATTCTGCTATGCGCTCTCGGATTTTCTGGTCTCCATGCTGTTCTATCCTGTTAATCAGGCCCTGCCCCCTGGTAGTTCTATGGTATTCACAGCCCTTACGGAAGGTTTTATGACCTATCTCAAGGTCGCTTTCTGGGGTGCTGTCATCCTTTCCACTCCCATGATCTTGTATCAGGCATGGAGGTTTGTAGCTCCGGGCCTGTATGATAAAGAAAAAAAGTTTACAAAAAACTTTATATTCTGGGGTATATGCCTGTTCATCTCAGGAGGTCTTTTTGGTTACTGGGTCATAATGCCTGTTGCGTTTTCCATTACTTTGGGCTTTGCAAACCATGGGCTGGAGGCAATGCCCAGGCTACAGAACTATTTGATTTTTTCCCTTAAGGCCATTTTTACTTTTGGTCTGGTTTTCGAAATTCCATTCCTTATGGCCCTGGCCGCCCGCTACGGTATCGTGCCCAGGGAATATTTTTCAAAGCACAGAAAGGCCAGTTACATAGCTCTATACGTATTGGCAGTGCTGCTTGTCCCAACGGATGTGTTCTCACAAATACTTATTTTTTTTCCGCTAATAGGTGTTTACGAAGCTGGGATACAGCTGGCCATGTGGTTCGGGAAAGACCCCAACCCCGCATCTTTGGATGAGAAGTAAATACGATTGTAACTATTCAGGTGAATAGGCTGCCTGAATTTACATACGATTTACCTCAATGCCGACTTGAGACCCAGCACACCGCATCTTAATATTGCTCCCGCCAAGGCTATCAGAGAGCCGATCCTCGCCGGTGTACGATCATACTTCCAGTAGAGAAGGACTGCGCTCCTGTGAAAATGATAAAGAACCAGCCATTTGGCATTTTTGCCGGCCTGGCCTACATGGTGGATTACAGGCCCGACTCCCGGACAATAGGCCACCTTCCATCCCGCAGACCGAAACCGGGCACACCAGTCACAGTCTTCCCAATATAAAAAAAACCTCTGGTCCATTGGCCCGACATCTTCCACTGCCGAACGTCTTACGATCATGCAGGCCCCGGAGACCCAATCCACATTAATAGGTTCACGCAGAGATTGGGATGTCAAAATATTTTTCCGGGTAAAGGGATTATCAGGCCATAGACGTGAAATGAAAGAAGTCCTTCCGAAAAAAACTGTGGTAAGGGAGGGAAAGGCCCTGGCAGAGCCCTGGATAGAGCCATCGGCATCTAATATCTTTGGGCCTGCAACGCCCATACGGGGATTCTTGTTCAGCCATTCCTCAAGAGGGCCCCATAAAGGCCCTGATATTACCGCGTCCGGGTTCAAGAGACACACATATGGTGCAGTAGCCCTGGCAAGGGCCTGGTTGACCGCCCCGGCAAAACCGACATTCTCACTATTCGCCAACCAGACAACTTCGGGAAACCGTCTTACCAGATCATCAGGGAGAGGGACTTGGCTGTTGTCCACCACATAGACTGTATCAAGCTTTGCCGGCTCCCACTTCTCAAGCCCTGAAAGGCAGCCGTTTAGCGCTTCATAGCAACGGTAATTGACGATTATTACGTCAAAGCTCATTCAGGCCTCCTTGACCCATCCTTCCAACACTTCCTCACTGCAATACTCTTTGTTGAGCTGATAAACTCGACAGCTCGCCCTTGCCGTTAGGCCAGAGTCCTGACTGCACAGGCCAGACCGTCAACCACCTTTGCCGCCCTATGATAATCCAGAGTCTTGGGCATATCAGAGGGACGATGATAGTTACGGTTTCGATAGAAGGCCGTATCCGTAACCAAAAGAGCAGGATAACCGAATCGATTAAACGACCGGTGGTCTGAAAAATCTACACCTACAACTATCGCCGGGGCGTTCAAGCTCTCAACCGGCAGGTCCGTACCTTTGGAAAAGGCATTCTTGACCTCTTTAGTCCATTTCGTAGACTTCGTATTGCCGACAAGAGCGATAAAATTGCCGGCATCGGGATAGAAACGATCCATAAAAAACATGGGAAAAGACTGGCTTTTGGGACGATCACTGTAATATGCTATCATATCGAGACATATCATGCCCCTTACAGAGGCATTACTGCTCTTCAGCCTGCCGGCATACACAAAACTCCCCATGTATCGTGTCCGAAAGACAGGTGGTTCCTCAAGGGCAAACGCAACCAACCGCACGCCCGGTGGCGGATCTTTTGAAATCAATCTGGCCAATTCCATAATACCGGCTATTCCACTTGCGTTGTCATCCGCCCCCGGCGAATGCGGCACCGTATCATAGTGGGCCCCCACCACAAGCAATGGTACAGACCCCTGTTCGATCCTCTCGGTTTTTGGGGAAGCGCATATATTGTAGTATATTTCCCCTTTGTAATAATAAAGCTGTTCATCCACACTATACCCCAAATTCTTAAAATTCTCTGAAAGGCGATCAGCCACCTTTCTCAGAAGCTTTGGTGAAGAATACGGACGAGGACCGATTTCAAGGGCCAGATACTCTATCCAATGACGCATCTCATCAGGATCTGCGCACGGGAATCCAGACCTGCCGGAAACATTCTGTTGTCTTTCCATCTTAAAATCATTAAAATAACTTTTCATGGATAAATCCCAATACAGCAACCAGACTTCTTCTCATTATACAAATACCGGTTCATCCAAGATACCCACCTCTTATCCGAATTGGGTCACATGGCTCGCCTTCGGAATGGGGTTGGCAGGGTCCATCTCGCTTCGCCTGATCCTCATTGCCAAGGCATATCAGCCTGAACTCATCCGCCTTTTCTGGTACATAGGTGTGTGCGGGAATATGCTCTTTTTTTTCTTCAGGTCCTATATAACCCATAGAAGACGCAGGCTGATAGCAGGACTGGGTCTTATTAAAAAACTTCAACAAAAAGACAGACTCCGTTCTGAAGATTATCAGGCACTGCGCTACCTGGTGTCAAGCCTCTATTCATCAAAAGAAAGATGGAATTATCTGGTCATTTCCGTATGCTCCCTGGCGGCGATCGCCTGGGACCTTATGTATTGATGATTGTTGATTGCGCCACAACCTCATCATAGGACACCCCATCACCTCCAAAGATGTCCAATGCACTTCCAATGGTGAGATCTAATTTATCCTGACCGAGTTCCTTTACCAGGTAAAGGTCTTTTATGGAACGGGCGCCTCCGGCGTAAGTAGTAGAGATGGGTGTCCAGCGCCCCAATAACTCCACGAGATCCTCCTCTACTCCCCTGCATTTTCCTTCCACATCCGCTGCGTGGATCAAAAATTCAAAGCAGTACTTTGAGAAATAATCAAGGGTTTCAGGAGAAATAATCACATCAGTAAACCGCTGCCATCTGTCAGTGACGATATAGTAGTCTCCGCTCTTTTTCCTGCAGCTCAGGTCCAGAACCAGCCGATCCTTGCTTACAATCCTTACAAGGGCCTTAAGCCGTTCTTCATTTATAGCCCCATCCCTGAAGACGTATGAAGTCACGATAATGGCCGCAGCCCCCTGATCCAGCCAATATCTCGCATTATCCGCATTGATCCCGCCGCCTATCTGCAAGCCGTCCGGCCATGCTGAAAGGGCCTCTGTGGCTGCGGCCTCATTTCCGGGACCCAGCATAATCATGTGCCCGCCGGTGAGGTTGTCACGCCTGAAGAGCTTTGCATAATAAGATGAAGGTCTTTCAGCGATATAATTTTCCTTGAGGGTCCCCGGATTATCATCACTGAGAGTAGAACCCACAATCTGCTTTACCTTGCCTCTGTGAAGATCGATACATGGTCGGAATTTCATGCTGTAGCCCTCAAGTCTTTTTTGCGCCTTTGCGTGAGATTCTTCAAAAGTGTAAACCGATACATGAAGGATGCCGAAAGTTTAATCATTTTTCCTGAATTGACAAAATCAGTTTGTGCTTTATGATTGAACTATGCGCAAGGTAATTATTTTTGCCTGCTTAATGGCCATTTTGTTAGTCCCAATGGTGGCTGCTGCGGTTGAAAAGGCCCCCAGGATAACTGACCGCGAAATCGTCGAAAGGCTTACTCGGCTTGAAGAGGGTCAAAAGGCCCTTAATAAGCGCTTTGATGACGTCAACAGGCGTATTGACGATCTCCGTGCTGAAATGAATGGCCGTATTGCTGATCTCCGTGCTGAAATGAATGGCCGCTTTAATACCCTTCAGTGGATGCTTGGATTTTTTATCACCATTTCCCTGGTGATTTTGGGCTTTGTCCTGCGGATGCAGTGGCAGATGCAAAGAAGGCAGACACGTTTGGAAGCCACCCTTAGTACACATAAAGATGAGCTTGCTTTCTTCAAAAATCTTATTGAAAAGCTTCTTCCTCCCAAAGGGGTCCTGTAAACTATTTACGGCATCCTTCATAGCAAGTCAAAAGTAGTTTACACTTTTAGGGGTAATATAGCTCAAAAAATATGATTTGTGCGATTAGCTATTAGCCGTTAGGTTTTAGCTTAACAGTCCGTTTTTATACAAAGTTTTTACCTAATAGCTAACGGCTAATAGCTAATGGCCAGCATCCGTCTATGTTGAAAAAGTGTAAACTACAGAATGAAGGATGCCAATTATTTCTAGTGACCAACTGTCTTGACAGCAGGGTCCACCCCGGGTAACGCACATCCATGTCTGAGAAACTCAAACAAAAGAGCCAAAAAGTCAAAAAGTCAGGTCTTAAGCAAACCCTGAGCATAAAGAGATTTGCTATTACCTATCTGGTACTTATGACCCTCTTTTTTCTCCTCATAGCCTTGGAGCCCATACAGAATGTCATTGACTTAAACGGCTTTTATACAAAGGCAATAATATTCATTACAGCAAAAATTTTAGACATAATGGGCATATCGTGTATGTGCCAAGGGGCAATTATTACCATAGCCGGCATAAGCCTACACGTAAAGTTTGGCTGTAACGGCCTTGAGGCGGTATTGATATATGCAGGGGCCATAATATCTTTCCCTGCCACCTGGGGAAAGAAGCTTTTAGGCATTATAGTAGGTTTTATAGTGATACAGATAGTAAACATCATAAGGATTGTAGCATTGGCCTATTCATGTATATATTTTAAAAACTTCTTTGAGTACATTCACATCTATATAGCAGAGGGTATAATGATTGCTGTTGCCCTGGGGATATATATTTACTGGATTGGCTATGCAAAAGAAGGCCATTAAGGTCGTCCTTATTTTTATTGGTGCATACCTGATATTTTTAATCCTTTGGATAAACATCAAAGGTTACTACGGTTATGCAATAACACATTCAGTATCAAATATGATTATGCCTATAAAGGATGTGATGCTTGAATCCATTACCAGAAAAGGCGACATAATAGAGGTTACCTTTAGCAAACTAGCCTATCGTGGAGAAATAAAAGCACATACTTCTGTAAAGACCTCTAATTATACCTTTAATGTCCCAATTACTCTTGCCATAATGGCGGCCCTCCACCTGTTTATCAAGAGAAAAAAATGTGCATATCTTGAAGCCGTTTTGATCCTGCTCTTTGTCCATGTACTCTATGTATTTTCCTTAGAGGCGAAAGGCCTGACGGAGATGTTTATGCATAAGGGCCTTGAGCCCATGAATAAAGTAAAACTTGCTTTCTATCAATTCCTCTGGAGTTTTACAGACCTTATGGTCATAAGATTTGGACCGTTTTTTATCGGCATTTATATCTTTTTAAGATTCAGGAAGTAAAAAACAGACTGTATGACGCAGCCTGGCTAAATTTGACCAATTTATTCCAAAAAGGACAGATTTGACCAAATCATGCCCAGGGCAGGCTTGTTCATCCACTTCATAATTGTATTCCCCATCCCAGAAAACGAATACAACCGCCCGCTACGCTCAAGACGCAAAGCACGCCAAGAAAAACATTGTGACCGCCGGGTGTCGGCGATCACAATTGACTTGCACTCCCAAAAAACCCTTAGCGTCCTTCGCTCCTTTGCGGTAAAATTTATTTTTACAGTTTAATCATTTTCCTGAATTGACAAAATCAGTTTGTGCTTTATGATTGAATTATGCGAAAGTTGATTATTCTTGCTGGTTTAATGGCTATTTTGTTAGTTCCTGTGGTGACTGCTGCAGTTGAAAAGGCCCCCAGGATAACCGACCGAGAAATCGTCGAAAGGCTTACCCGGCTTGAAGAGGGTCAAAAGGCCCTTAATAAGCGAATAGATGATCTCCGTGCCGAAATGAACGGCCGCTTTCAAGCCATGGACAAACGATTTGACATGCTACAGTGGATGTTTGGGTTTTTTATCGCTATTTCCCTGGTGATTTTAGGCTTTGTCCTGCGGATGCAGTGGCAGATGCAAAGAAGGCAGACACGCTTGGAAGCCACCCTTGGCGCACATAAAGATGAACTTGCTTTCCTCAAGAATCTTATTGAAAAGCTTCTTCCACCCAAAGGGGTCCTGTAAGCAAAGCATCTACCATTGGTGGCTTGATTTTTTTGAGACAGTCAGTTTTTTCGCTTTGAGCGAGGTGTCATTATGTACCGCCGTTTTTTGACTATCATCGTCATGTTGTCAATAATGGGGTTATCAGATCTTGCCTGGTCAGCGGGGCCTTCCGGATTTACTCAGGCGGACCGTGAGCGTCTGGTCCGGTTGGAGGCGACCCTTGAAACCTTCATGAAGGCCACTGACAGGCGTTTTGAAGAGTTGCGGCAGGATATGAACAAACGCTTCGAGCAAGTTGACAAACGTTTCGAGCAGGTCGACAAACGTTTCGAGCAGGTCGACAAACGTTTCGAGCAAATGATGAATTTTATGTGGATATTGGCATCCATATTTGCCGCCATAACCGTTACTACCATAGGATTCGCTTTTTGGGACCGCCGTACGATAATCAGGAAGGCAGTAGATGAATCGGTGGCCAGGATCGAGTGCAAGGGCAGCTTGGCGCAACTCATCAATGCCCTTCAGGACCGTGCCAAAGACGACCCCAAGCTGGCATCCATATTAAGGAATTATAATCTCCTCTGACTTTCAGATGTTTGCTCACTACTAGTTGAGCGATTAGCTAGCCATTAGCGATTAGCTTTCAGCTCTTATACAACGCCGCAGATTAGGTTTTTTCAGCGGAATTATGTTTGGCATATTGTTTGCTTACAATTTAGAGGGTTGGGATGAAATTCACAAAAATCACAAAATATATTTTTATAATTGGTCTCGTGGTACTTGTTTGTTGTGTCTTCCCGGTATTCGCAGAAGATGATGGCGAACAAGGAATAGACCCGATTCAGGATGCAGAATCCGAGATACTGGCCAGGCTGAACCTGGCACGCAGTAATCCCTGGGCGGAGGCGGAACGATTGGGCCTGGATTCGGTGCAGCTCAGGGCAGAGGTAGTACCGGAAGAAACGGCTGCACAGTGGGACCAGGGCCTGTGGCCGCTGGCTCCGAATACGTTTCTGAACGAAGTTGCCAGGCTGCACTGTGAGGATATGTTGCAGCGTGGTTATTTTTCGCATGTAACACCCGAGGGCCTTACCTCTGAGGATCGGGTTATTAGTGCAGGCTATAGTGCACGAGTCGTGAAAGAGGAACTGGGTGCCTTGGCCTTTATTAGTTTCCTGGATCCATGCGAGGCCGCCCAAATGCTGATGGATGCCCTTCTGCGGGATTCCCTTATCCAGCGCTTGACTGAAGAAGAACCGACCTTGCTCAATGACAGGGTTGTGGAAGTTGGGATTTCTCTTTCATGCGGGGAGTTAACAATAGGTGAAGAGCAGATGCGTGCTTACCTTCTCTGTGTTCTCTTGGTGAGACCTGATGGACCGGGTGTGGAAACTTGGGTTCAATGCGGGCGGCTGTTTAGTGACGGTAATTATAATGGTATCTACGACCCGGGTGAAGACTTGCCCGAAAAGGAGATAGCCATTCGTAATGGTGAGATCCTGGCTGTTACGGAAGCTCGGGGCAGGTACTGCATTCAGCGCCCCTTAGGGAGATGGGTGCTGCAGGTAGATGACAGGGTTTTGCCACATACAGCACGGCTGGACGATGTTACCAGAGACGATGGTGTTCTGTACGGAGATTATAATTACAGAACTTTCAGAGAAAACTTTTAAATTAAGTTTAAGTATAGATTGAAAAATGTCGATAGTATTATAGGGTCGTAATGGTATCTATTCACAAAGCGGCAATAACTGTCTGCCTCATTATTTTTATGGCTGTTTTGTCCTCATGTGCGGGCCTGCAAATCAAATCACCAGAGGAGAAGCTTTTGCCTAGGGCTGAAGAATTTTGGGCGGCCAGGGTTGCCGGTGACTCGATCACATGCTATAAGCTAGAAGAAGTGTCAAAAACGGGCAAACAGCCGGTCAGCGCCTATGTCAGAAGTCACGGAGGCCTTGTCTATAAGTCGGCTGAGGTAACGGACACGGATATTAATGGCGAAAAGGCGACCGTCAAGGTAAAATTGAGCTACATTATTCCCGCATTCGGATCCCGCAATGCATTTAATACGGAGACAGTAGATAGTTGGAAATTGATGGATGGCGAGTGGTATCACCATCAAAAAAATAGCCTGAATATTGGATCAGGCAAAAAAGAATAATAAAGGAGGTGACTTAAACAAATAGATATTTGAATTTAATGAAGGTATTTCAGTCAATCATTTAATTTAATTACAAAAGGGAGGAATAAGACGTGAAAAAGATTGCAAAATGGGGAAGTGGCTTGGTCATTGCTATAGCCATGATGTTTATGGCCGGCCAGGCCGGCGCGGTTGAGTTGGGTTGCTATGAGACAGGACAGCTTGTGCCCAAGGCTTATCATGATGGCGCAAATGTGGATACTGTGGTTGGTATTTCGTGCATTAATCAATTAGGTTGCGACGTCTACTGGACGTTCTTTGACAACAACAGCACGCATATCACAGACGGCATGTTCGAAATGACCGCCAATGATTATCAGGGCTTTTCATGGAAGACAGAGTCTGGTGTAGGCCTTGAGGGTGTGGACGGTTATCTTGTCTTTACATCCGGCACCTCCGCTATTATGCCTATGCCGACCGGTACTGCTGACATCGTTGCCAATTCCTTCATGGTAGACGTGGCCGGTAAAGACGCGATCGTTATTCCAGTAGTGCCTCTGAATGGAGCGGACTATAATCCAGGAATGATAGATCTCGAACATTTGGGCGCGGCGGATATCATAGGATTGTCATATGGTAGCGCCCCTGGGAATACCCTTGACATTCGTTACTGGACCGATCCGGCATACAGTGCCAGCACGACCGTAGTACTCTGGTCGGTTTGTAATGTCGAAGGCATTTATACTGTAAATATGTTCAATGACGATGAAGAACGGAAGTCTGTCAACTTCGAGCTCGAGAACCAGGAGCTCAACCTAATGGATCCATCGATCATCCCTGGCACGCCAGCGGACTTTGTGGATGGTTTCATCCGCTTTGATGTTCCGCCGGCTACTTGTGGGGGTGGGGAGATCAATGACATGTTTGTCTTCAGCTACGTTAACAGCGACTCAATCGGCGCTGTGCAAACTATGCTGGCTGGCGAGAAATAACAGGTCAAACGATGCTTATGCCGGTCTGGTGATTCATCCGGCCGGCTGAGAAGTAAGAAGATGTAAAAAGAGGCGGAAATATTCCCGCCTCTTTTTTTGCTATTTCCATTTTTTATTTATTCATCCATCCAGGTATATCCTGTTCACATATCTACGGGCCATGAAGATTCCTTTTTTGGGCTATCAGAGGTCTGGTTGCAGCAGACAGGCTATTGACGGACAGATGCCATATCGTTAATGTGGTCAATTGGAAAAATCCACTCAGATCAGTAGAGGAATGGCTTTTATGGAAAACTTGGGTAGAGTGGAAGTGCAAAAGTGGTATTGGAAGGTTTGCATATTTTGTCTTGGGATCATCTTGACCCTTTCAGGGTGCGCGAGGATCGAGACATCCTCTTCCCCCGGGTCGGACTTGCGAACATGTAAGCAAGGCAAGGGTCTTACGTCCCATGTGAGGCTGGATACAGGGCGGGTTCCTTATAGTGTGACTGCTGCCGATTTTGACTGCGATGGATACACCGATCTTGCAGTTATTGGCCACGGGGCCGGTGACCTCCGCATTTACCGGGGCCGCGAGGATCGGGTTTTTGAGCCGGGGCCGATGTATCCTGAGACCGAGGTAGGCTATCATCCCGGCATGGCCCGGTCGGTAGATTGGAATTGCGACGGACGTCCTGACCTGATTGTGGCAGGCGAAGGAACGAAGGAGGTCCAGTACTGGGAAAACAAACCGGGGGGACTGGAAAAAAAGGCTGAGTTTAAGGTGCCCTTTGGTCCTGTGAGCATCGCCGTGTCGGATCTGGATAATGACGGACGCCTGGATGTGGTCCTTGGACCATACAGCGGGGACAAAGTTTATGTATTGTGGGGCCTTGAGGAACCGTTCCGGTTTAAGATCCAACAACTGCAGGCAGCTCCTACTCCAATGTATGTGCACATGGCTGACTGGGACGGAGACGGCCGCCAGGACATTCTCTGGGCGGAGTGGGATATAGGTTCCATCTGTGTGGCCATGAACAGGGGAGATCGGATTTTTGAAAAGCGTTATCTTCGTCTCAAACCGAAGAAAAGAAATGACGCTCCAAGGACTGTAGTTACCGCTGATCTGGACGGAGATGGAAACCTCGATGCGATAGCTCCTCTGGAAACAGGCAAGGCTGCATTGCTGCTGTACGGTGACGGCAAAGGCGGAGTGGCTGGTACTGATATGATCCCTGCGCCGGTGTGGGGGTACAGCGGGATTGCCGCTGTAAGCGCCGGGGAAAATCACCCGGCAATGGTCGGGCTTGGAGAGGAGGGCAGGAACTATGTTGCCGCCCTGTCCGGCGAGGGCAAATGGAACTTAAAACAGCTCACTGCCGGAAGCCTTCCACGGAATCTCCAGTTTGTAGATATTGACCGGGACGGCTATCTTGATCTTCTGTTCGTGAACTCGGCCGGTTCTACAATGGGAATACATTATGGTCCACTGTATGACTGATAAAACCGGATCATGATTTAGAAAATATATATCAAGACCTTATGAACAGAAGATTATACATATCGGTTTTGGTCTCGGCCATGCTGTGCTTATCCGCTCAGCCGATCTATGCCGGGACCGGGATCATTAGTATGAATGAAGATCGCTCACTTGCGCGTGTTCATGATCATGTAATTACACTTCAGGAACTTGTGAGTTTTGCCAAGGGGTCGCCCAATTTCTATGGCCATCTTCAGATCCCGTGCGGACCTGAAAAAATCCTCGAAGAAATGATCCGGCGCCGTCTGCTTGTCCTGGAAGGACAAGATCGTAATATTCCAAAGCCAACGGAAGACCAAGGGGGAATGGAACTCTATATCCGTCGAGTGCTGAAATACCTTCTTCCCGAATTTCCTCCCCTTACAGAGGCGGATGTCCGAACTTTTTATGAAAAGCACACTGAAGTCTTTTCAACGCCTCTTATGTTACGCGTCTTTCAGATAAAGGCCCTGATAAAGAATGGCGATGTGGCATCTGCCCTTGCCCGGATTGAATCAGCCAGACAGGCCCTTAATAAGGGAACGACTTTTGGGGATGTGGCACGCATGTATTCCGATGACAGCTTCAGCCGTGACCGCGGTGGCGAACTGGGATTCATTCCCATGGAAAAAATCGACCCGCCGGAGCTTGAGCAAACCTTACGCGCATTGGCTGTAGGCCAAATCAGTGACATCGTTCGTATGGACCAGGCCTTTTTTGTTATCTATCTTGTGAAAGACAGGAGGGAGCCGGTCCTTGATCCCTATGAGCAGGTGGCTGATGCTGCATGGGAAAAAGCGAAACAGGATCGCAGGGCATCGGCCCAGGCCAAGCTGTGCCGCAAGCTGGAAAACAAATGGGGCGTAGAGTACATTGATCCGGAGTGGAAGCCTATAAATATGGAAAAAAACCCTTGAAAAACCTCATTTGCAGCCTTGCCTCATCTTTCAGCATACCTTTGATTATGCTTCATTCCTCAAAAAATCCAAGTCTTGCATCTTGTGCCTTGTAAACAGAATTCATTTTTGTGGTATCATCAAAAATGAAAGTAACCGAACTCTGGAGATTTCGATGGCTATTCCTGAATTTGCTCATAAGGGAGATCAGAAATCGCTATGTCGGAAGTTTAAGCGGCATATTTTCAATCATATTCAATCCGCTGGCATTGCTGGCAATCTATGCTTTTGTGTTTGCCACCATACTTCGTATAAAATTTCCTGCATTAGTGGAATATAATTTCACCGTGTTTCTAGCCCTTGCCTTATGGCCATGGCTGGCCTTTCAGGAAGGAACTCAGCGGGGAACGCTCTCAATACAAAGTAATGGGAACTTGGTCAAAAAGGTGGCATTCCCGCACGAGCTTCTAGTGTATTCTGCTGTAACGGCAACCTATATAGTTCACTTGGGCGGCTTCTTACTTGTTTTGCTGGCTTTGGTTCTTTTTGGTTCAGCTATAAATTTATTGGCATTACCGCTTGTTATTTCTATTCTGGGCGTACAGTTTCTCTTTACTCTCGGCCTGGCGCTTGCGTTAGCTGCAATGCAAGTCCTGATAAAAGACACGGAACAATATCTCTCTCCGGTGTTTATGATCTGGTTTTATGCTACTCCGATTCTCTATCCTGCCAGTCTCGTTCCCGCATCCATGCATCAGGTTATCATGCTTAATCCAATGGCCTATTTTACCGGTCGCATACGCGATCTGCTACTCTATAAAAATTGTCAATTCGGGTTGGTGGATGCTGCGGAAATTGCAGGAACTGTCGTATTTTTTCTGCTCGCCCGCTTGTTCTTTAACAGGCTTTCACCTCATTTTGAAGACTTTCTCTAATGCGCATTCATTTAAGAATAAAGGCAAGGAATTGGACCAAGAAATCTTTAGCGCAGATAATTTGCAATCACCTTTAGTATGTCTAAAAAATGTCGGCAAGGATTTCCCGGTTGCTTCAACCGGCCTAGGACATCTGCAGACTATCTGGTCATTACTGACCGGGCGAGGCGACTATGCGCGTTTCAGAGCCTTGCGCGGCGTTGACCTTGAAATATATACAGGACAATCGTTGGGCCTGATCGGGGAAAACGGGGCGGGGAAAACCACCTTGTTGAAAATTGTCGCCGGGGTAATTAAGCCTTCAATCGGGAAGGTGGAAATCAACTGCAGGGTTGGTGCGCTATTGGAGTTAGGTGCCGGATTCCATCCGGAATATACCGGGAGGGAAAATATCTATTTGACAGCAGCACTGATGGGCATGACCAAATCGGATATTGCAGACAACATCTCTTCTATAATTGATTTTGCAGATATTGGTGAACATATAGATAAGCAAATTAAACACTATTCATCAGGCATGTTTATCAGGTTGGGTTTTGCCATTATTACGGCCTTGCGTCCGGACATCCTCATCACGGACGAAGTTTTGGCAGTCGGCGACGAATCCTTTCAAAAAAAATGCATAAAGTGGATGGAATCCTACCTGTCTGACGGTGGTACACTGATGTTGTGTTCTCATAGCATGTATCACATCAATAAAGTGTGTCACAAGGCCCTCTGGCTGCACAGAGGACAGCCCCGTCTATACGGAGATTCATCTGATGTGACTCGAGAATACCTTGCCCACTTTGAGGAAAAAAACAGTAAAGCCGAAGAGTACAAGTCGCATAACGTGACACATGAAAAGAATGCGGATGAAAAATATGCGATACAAGAGCTATGGCTGGAGGATCAGGACAGGAATCATGTTTCTAATGTTACCAATGGAAAAGATGTGTATGTATGCGGCATCGCGTATTCCCCGGATCAGCGAATTCCGGTTGTTGCAGTTGGTGTGCTTCGCTCTGACGGTACGCCAATCTACGGGATATCAACTGAGGTAGATAGATTTCAGCCAAACGAGCTTGGTACAAACTCATTTGGCTTTACCTTACATTTTAAGCGATTTCCATTGTTGCCTGGAAAATATCTTATTCGCGCTCATGCCATGGACCCGGAAGGAATGCGTCTATTTGATCCCATGGAATGTACTCTGGTCGTTTTAGGGCAAACTCGGGAGATAGGACTCTGCTACATTAAACATGCATGGCTTCCTGGTAAAAGGGCCCACAGTTAACTATAAAAAACAATGAATTGTCGCAAATGTAATCTACCCCAACTTATTGAGAAGTTACCAAAACTCTCATGATTTTATTAAGTTCAGAGATCACAAGAAATGCTATATTTTCTCAAGAAGAAATGTGCAGAATTTTAGATAAATGTCTATAAAATCCGTAAGTTATAGTTTTATACTGCACAATTTATTATGAGAAATCTTTTGCTTGTAGTTTCAAGTACTTACGCCCACAAAGGATCATTTCTTGTGATCTCTGAAGTTATTTTTTTACGCTTAAGAGGTTGGACTATCCATGTCATCCGAAAAGATACGGCTGATTGCCGCTCCCACAGAGAGAAACCATGCACCTTAGCTCCTACGAACATATGGCAGGGCTCATAAAGAAATATCTGGACAGCGATTTGCCACAAACCATTATTGACGTCGGCAGCTATGATGTGAACGGGAGTTATCGCCCCTTGTTCAGTCAGCCCAACTGGCGCTATATAGGAGCGGACTTAGTTGCAGGTCCCAATGTTGATGTTGTGTTGACCTCACCATACCGCCTTCCATTTGCTAGTTACTCCGCAGACATCATTGTCTCAGGTCAGGCATTCGAGCATATGGAGTTTTTCTGGCTGACGTGGCTGGATATGGTCCGCGTACTTAAATTGGATGGCTTGATTTTTCTTATCGCCCCGTCCCGGGGTCCGGAACACCGCCATCCTGTGGATTGTTGGCGTTTCTATCCGGACGGCTTCGCAGCCCTAGCCAGGTATGGAGCGCTCGAACTTCTTGAGGTACACACGGATTGGGTACCACACCATGAACCTGCCAGCGCCCCTTGGGGTGATACGGTTGGGGTTTTTCGCAAACCGCGGATCGGAAAGCTGGCACGCATCCGTTACTGGATAATGCACCATATAAGGCATTTATTGATTCCATGGTAATGAATTTGTGATATTTCAGAAAAATGTATATTTATGGATCTTCATCCTGGCAAGTCGAAAATGCGCAAACAGATGCGGCAAAAAGCAAATGGTTCTTTCATGGTTTTTGCAGCAAAAGGCGGATTTCATTTGTGAGGATATCTTCTTCAGGATATTTTTCCAGGAGTATATCAGGTACTGGCAAGGCAACTCTATAACTTTCTTTTCGGATTTCCTTGAAGCCGTGGCCGCAGAATAAGTCAACCACTTCCTCGGCTGTAAGTTTGTTGAGCTTCAGAAATTCCCCATAAATAAAGGCCTTGTACTCCTCGAAAGTACGCACATAAAAATTGTATTCCTTTTCATTCGCGGGTATATCGTCGGAATATTCAAGAACGGTCCTTTTCAAGGTTTCTTCATCCAGAAGTAGGTGCGCCCATGGTTGCTTTATGAACCGTCCCAGATGTGAGCCGAAAGGAGAATAATACAATGGCTCTATTTGCAAAAAGAAAAGCCCGCCTTGCGGGAGCAAATCGAACAGATCCGCAACAACCGTATCGAGGTGGGGACGCTCTATGTGTTCAAAGGTTGACCAGGTAAAAATGGCATCTATCTTCAAAATATGAACTAGGCCTTGTCCGGGAACAATTTTTTGAAAAGAAAGGTTTTTGGGAAGCCTGTTTAAGCCTATTTGCCTGGCTGCAATCTCGTTCAAGTTGGTAAATGTTGACGTAATATCCACACCAATCATATTTTTTGGCCGATATTTCAACGCAATTGCCAGGTCGGTAATGCCATCGCCGCAGCCAAAATCCAATAAGCTTGCGCCGGGCATTTCCATTTCTGCATTTAACCATTCATGAATTATGGGGGCAGCACCTTCAAAATGGTCCGTAAACCACTGATCACTGATATTTTCGCTGCTCCAATGCGGCAATTTGGACCGAAACATAGAAGATATTACCGGCACCTTCCATTGTGAAGTTTCTCTCAGGTACATTACCAGGCGCTGAAACAGAGTAGTCATTTGCTATTTCCTCGTTTAATATTAAATTGTGTCCTTAAACTATTCTCAGTTTTAATTCAGAGCGAGGCTAAAGTGATAATACACAAAAACAATATCGCCATAAATAGAGTGCGGGAAAGAAGGCAGGAATAATTCAACGATCAAACCATAACAATCCGGACTGGATAAGCAAGGCTGGTGAAGCTACTCAAGGATTTGTCCCTACGGTTTCCTGGCAAAAGCGCCTAAGGATATCCAAAAAAAGTGAATTGGAAGCAAAATTACCATGATTTTAAAGAGTTGTTTCTTCTCCCAGGCCTGGCTGCCCTTTTGCCATGGCCGATCTGTTTTCGAATTTTTCAGCGCCTGTCGAGATTGGAATCTCTGTATCGCACAGAAACCCAAAATGCGCTGGCAGGAGCCAACTCAATTGAGCCTGTATTAGATCCCAAAGCCTGGGCTTCAGCTTACCGATTGATACGTCTGGTAGATCATGCCGATCTCTATCTCCTGCTTTTCCGAAGGGATTTCTGGCGGCATAAATATGTTACGATTGACAGCCCTGGTTGGCCACAGGGAAATAAACCGTTTCTGGCAATAACTTTTCACTGGGGTGCAGGCATGTGGTCATTACGGCATTTGCGAGCTCAGGGAAAAAAGATTTCGGGCCTAATGAGGGGTTTTGACAGAACGTCATTTTCAGAAACATGTATCAGATATTGGTATGCTAAACTGCGGACATTTGGAGTCGTGCGGGCAGGTGTGGAAAATCTCGTTTTCATCAATGGGACCAGTATGTTCAAACTAAGAAAGGCAATAAGATCGGGATCATGTGTGGTGGGATTATTTGATGTTTTTGTAGAGCAGCAGCGTAATGTATTGTTAACCCAGTTATTCGGACGGCGGGCCTGTCTGCCACGTGGCCTGGTATATCTGGCAGTGAAAGAACATATTCCCGTTGTGGTATATACTATGGCATTAGACAGAAAGACAGGTCATCGAAAACTGCGCATAAGTAAACCTTTACCAATTGAGAGCGAAAATGTGCTACTGAATGCCCTGGTAGGCCAGCTTGAAATGGCGATCAGCGAAGATCCGCCTGCCTGGCACCATTGGGCAGGTGTGGACAGGTTTTTTACGGACAAGTCGTAATACATAGTGTTACGGTATAGATTTTTTGGAAAAATAAAATGAACAGCCGCTTGCCCGAATCTTTTAAAGAGTTGGTTCCTCCAAATCTTATTCTCTCTATTCACATTCCAAAGACCGGAGGTATAACCCTTCAAACAGTACTAGAAGAGAAATTCGGGGATTCCTTAGTCCTTGATTATCCATATCTCAATGAAATTAAGAAAAGGAGGAAACCTGTTAAGGCGATCCACGGTCATTTTGAAGTCAAGGATTATCTTGATCTCATGCCGGACCCTTTATCTGCTCCAAGGATAATCATCTTCCTCCGCGAGCCACTGGACAGGTCGATATCGCACTTTTATTACTGGCTCAATGATCCACCCCCTCAAGATGATCCTGTGTACAAGAAATATTTTCAGGAACGTGAATCCAGTCTGGAAGACTTTTTACTTGCTCGGGAAATGTGCAATATTTGTACGAGCTTTTTGTACCCATTGGACCATCCGGAACAATTCTGGTTTGTTGGTTTCCAGGAGACGTTTGACAGGGATACCGCACGTCTTCAGAAAATGCTTGGCATACCAATTCGTACGCCGCCGGTATTGAATAAGGGACGACCCCGACCAGTGATAGAGATATCGGACGAAGTGAAAAGCAAATTTTATGAGTTAAATTGGCGTGATAAAGCTTTTTATGACCTGATGTTCACCAGACATCAAAAACTCAGTCAGTCTGAGTAATTGATACATGAAAAGTCCTGTTGGTTTATGAGTACATAGAATATATGTAAGTGTTCACAGGGCACCGCATCTGCTTTGTTGTCGGGCACTTGAAGTACAGGAAGTACGTCTGCATACCCGTACGCCTCGCATCTGCAGCACCCTTACAATTCGGTGGGTTGCGATAAAACGGGCGTTGTAACCCCGTGAACGGTTTAGTAATATATGAGTTTTTTGCACAAAACACACAAAGCCGGACATAGATATAGCCGCCGGATAGATCTCGATTCACAGGACTCTCTTGCCCGGATAGCTCGTAAAATTAAAATGAGCAGCCGTATCCTGGAGCTGGGAGTGGCAACAGGGTACTTCAGCCGTTTTCTCCAGAAACAGCTTGAATGCGTCGTGGACGGAGTAGAGATAGATCCTGTAATGGCGGAGGAATCTAAGCCATGGTGCCGCAAGCTACTGGTAGGGGACCTTGAGCAGGTTTGCTTGTCGGAACATTTTCCCCGGAAATCGTATGACCATGTTGTCTGTGCAGATGTGCTGGAACACCTGCGCTATCCGGCCTATGTGCTCAAGCAGCTTCCTGATTTGTTGAACAGAAATGGTAACGTGTTGATATCTATTCCTAATATCGCTTACGCAGGGCTCATATTGGAATTGATAAGCGGTGGATTTTCCTATCGTGATGAAGGGCTGCTTGACCGTACTCATCTACGTTTTTTCACAAAAACCAGCTTTTTAGATCTCCTACAGACGCTATCATACACTATTGTAGAAGTAGACATGGTGCATCTGCCCTTCGAGATGAGTGAGTTTGCTTCAATCGTTGAGAAGGCTGATCCAGTGCTGCGAGAGAAACTCATAGCATTACCGGACAGTGATGTCTACCAGTACATTATTACTGCCAAGGCCGGCGACACAATCCGTGTGAAAGGTAATGGCGCGGGTATCAAACAAGAAAAAAATGCTACTTCTAAATCATCATCTGATCCGGACAAGTTGAGACTTGCCCCAGGCGGTTGGGACTCGGGCATTGGAGTTGTGGACATTATCGTCCCGGTGTATGGGGGTTTGCAGGAGACACGGCAATGCCTGGATAGCGCACTTTCAAATCCTCAAAAGACACCCTTTGAGCTTGTTGTAATTGACGATGCCAGTCCCGATCATGCTCTGAAAGCCTACATTGAGCACCTTGCAGAGGCCGGGTCCATCACTTTGCTCCGCAACAAAAATAATATTGGCTTTACAGGTACAGTAAATCGCGGCATGACATTACACCCGGACAGGGATGTCGTGTTGTTAAATAGTGACACAGAAGTGGCCAATGACTGGCTGGATCGTATTCGAAGATGTGCGCTGTCAGATCCGAAAATCAGTACGGTTACGCCTTTTTCCAACAATGCTACAATTTGCAGTTACCCTGTTTTCTGCCAGGAAAATAGCCTGCCCCAGGGATGGGATATCGGATCACTTGACAGGCTGTTCAGTGGCACAAACTCCGGGGCCATAATTGATATTCCTACTGCCGTAGGATTTTGCATGTATATTAAACGCCCGTGCCTGGATCAGTTGGGCCTTTTTGATGAAAAAAGCTTTGGACTGGGCTACGGTGAGGAGAATGATTTCTGTATGAAGGCGGCTAAAGTGGGCTGGCGCCATGTCCTCTGTGGAGACACCTTTGTTTATCATGCAGGCGGAGTAAGTTTTTCGGAATCCAAAGAACACCTCCAAAAGCAAGGCACTGAGACCCTGATTAAACTCCATCCCGATTACATGGACTGCATCAGAAAACACGTAATGGAAGATCCTGCACGTCAGTTGCGGCTGGCTGTGGACAGTGCCCGAAAAAGGGTTTCAGCACCGATAGGACAGGAGTTTATTAGTAAGGCTTGTACCAAACTTTTAAGAAAAGTATGTTATCCGAAAATTTTTTCTATGTTGGCAGGTCTTGGTTTTGCCTGGGTTGCCAAGATAATTATCAAACGCAAGGCATAATCCCGGTTGAGAAATTTCGGCTCAACCGGAATTTGTGTGATGCCCAAACCCGTCAACCGGAATCAGTGTGGTGAATAAAATCAACCAGTTACGCAAAACATTGCTAATATATCAACGGTTTAACAAAGGTATAAAGGGTAAAAAAATGTCAATATTTAATATTGGCATAACCACCTGTAAAACAAGGAATAATTGACAAAAAGGGGATAATTTACCACACCAGTTCCGGTTGACCCGAAATTTCACAGTTCTTATCTGGGGAGAGATCATCATCGAATTTGATGATTTAGTGATTTGCTGATTGAGTGGGACGGAACCGGACAAGCGTTCGACATAGGCCAAAGCGCACCAGGCAAGGGTATTTTTCTGTAGACTCGCTACCCAATCCTACTATATAGACGATGTCAAAAATGGCTTTTTTGAAACAAACCGCTTTATCAAACAGCAAACAACCAGCAGCCTTAATCATTGGCGCAGGTCCTGCCGGGCTTACAGCAGCGCTGGAATTACTTAGGAAAACTGACATCTTACCCATAGTTATTGAAGCTGAGAATCAGCCAGGCGGTATTTCCAAAACCCTGTATTATAAAGGATATCGCATGGATATTGGAGGACACCGTTTTTTCTCAAAATCAGATAAAATAATGTCTTGGTGGACTGATATTCTGCCTTTAGCATCCTGTCCGGCTCGTGATGACAAAAGATTTGGGAGAAAGCTTCCTCTCTCACCTAATGGTCCAGATCCTGAATATGATGACAAGGTTATGTTGATAAGGAAGAGATTGTCCAGGATTCTCCATAATAGGACTTTTTTCCCTTATCCCTTGCAGCCCCGTTTTGAGATAATCAGAAATCTGGGATACGCAAAAACAGCAAAAATCGGCCTTGATTATTTAAGAGCCGCTATATTTCCAATACGTCCGGAGAAGACTCTTGAAGACTTTCTAATTAACAGGTTTGGTAAAGAGTTGTTTGTTAAATTCTTTAAGGATTATACGGAAAAGGTCTGGGGTCGAACATGTGCTGAGATTGACGCAAGCTGGGGCATACAGAGGATAAAAGGTTTATCCATTGCCAGCGCTGTTCGACATGTTTTCAAAGAAAAAGAAAAAGATATATGTCAGAAAGATATAGAGACTTCCCTCATTAATTTTTTTCTTTATCCGAAATATGGCCCGGGACAGCTCTGGGAAGAAGTGACGGAGAAGGTTGAAGAGCTTGGAGGCGTGGTTATTTATGGTCATAGGGTGGAAAAACTGTTTTCTTCCAATGGCGGCAGGCGGATCAAGGCGGGATTGATCAGGGATCCCCGTTCTGGTGATGCCGTTTTGGTAAAGGCCGATTATTTTCTTTCTTCCATGCCTGTGAAGGATCTTTCATCTGCCTTGGAGGCCGGTATCATATCCGATAAAGTTGCAAGAATAGCTTTCAATCTGCCTTATAGAGATTTTATTACAGTTGGGGTAGCCCTTTCAGACAGCTCCTTCTCATTTCTACGGGATAATTGGATATATATTCAGGAACCAGACGTCAGGCTTGGAAGGATACAACTTTTTCATAACTGGAGTCCGTATCTAGTCCCTGAAGATAATAGATGTATGTGGCTTGGATGCGAATATTTTGCCACTGAAGGAGATCAGTTATGGACCACGAGCAATTTTGGAATTTTTTCCTTTGCTGTGCGTGAATTGGTTAAACTCGGTATCATCAAGTCTGAGAAATATGCAGTTGACGGCATGGTCGCCAGGATCCGCAAAGCATATCCTGCATACTGGGGGAGTTATGATCATTTTGAAATACTCCGCGATGAATTTGATCAGATAGAAAATCTATTCCTTATTGGCCGTAATGGCATGCATCGCTATAACAATCAGGATCATTCGATGCTCGCCGCCATGGAGGCGGTAAAAAACATCACAGACGGCGTTTCGGAAAAAGGGAATATTTGGAATGTAAATTCAGAAGAAAGTTACCATGAGCATCGTAGGCCGAAATCATAACACCTGCCGCACTTCTGAGACATTCTTATGGTGTGGAATCTGGCTGTTGCTTTATTTGGTCGGTTTATTATGGATATATCCATCGGTAGGCGATCTGCCAACATTTTCTGTTGCATCAATTAAGCTTAAGATTATACATCTGCATCTTGCCCTTATCACGATCGGTCTGCTTTTAGTCCATCATCAACTTATTAAGTTGGATAATGACAGCAGCTTTTCACGCGATCTCTTTTGTTCCGATCCTGTTGAATCCTTGAAGCAAAACAAAAAAAAGGCACTATATTCGCTGCTTTTTTTCATACTTGCCGCTCATTACGGTTTTCTTGATGTTTTGAGATATGAACATACAATGGTTTCAGCGCCCTATCTAGGATTGCCTAGCCATTATTGCCAGCCTCCCTTTGGAAACGGCTATAATACAGATGCATGCGCTGGTTCCCTAATTGAAGGACCGGGGATATGGGTCACTAATCAATATCTAAAACACGGTCATCTTCCTCTCTGGAATCCTTATGAAGGCTGTGGAGCGCCTTATCTGGCAAATGGAGATACAGCGGCTCTCAGCCTCATACAATTACCCCTTCATTTGTTTCCCAGTCTAAAATTATGGAATATATATGCGGTGTCAAGAATGGTTTTGGCGGGTTGGTTTGCATCCCTGTTTTTTTTGGGAGTTGGTTTTTCGGGTATCCCCAGCATATTGGGTGGTCTAGCTTTTGCCTTTGGAGGTACCTTTGTCTTGCATGCCAATCTTGTTCACCTTAATTCAGCGCTTTTGCTTCCTCTTGTTCTCTTTTTTACGGAAGCGTTGCTTTTTAGGGCAAGTTGGTGGAGATGGATGGGACTGGTCCTTGTGTTCGGACTGGTACTAAATGGCGGCAATCCTCAACCAGCTGTGGTCATATCATCTATTCTGCTTTTCAGGCTGTTATGGCCGACTATGGAAAAAGAGGGGTGGAAGAATTGGATTGTCAAAAGATCGTTGATTGTTTCAGCCCTGGTTTCGGGAGGTATTTTGACTGCTCCCACCCTTTTGCCGTTGGCTGAAATGTTAGGAAAAAGCGCTTCAAGGGGCATGTCAGGCAATATTCTTCCTTTTCATTTGCAATCCTTCTTGTTTTTTGGAGTTCCGCCTGATTTGCACTCAATTTCAACTTTTGGTAATTTTTTTCTTCCACCTTGGCTATATTTGGGAACTTTTGTCCTGTTTCTATTTTTAGCGGGCATGTTTTTCTATTTTACGAATCGGAATCGCCATGTTGGGCATCTATCGATATGGTTTACCCTTGTTATAATATATCTATTTTTCCTTCATGCGTGGGTTGGGGTTTTTTTATTAAGCAACATTCCCATTCTTAGGGGAGTTATATGGATAAAATATATCTCAGCTCTTAACTTATTAATCGCTTTTTTTGCGGTATTTGCCTTAAATACTATATTAAGATGTGGAGACAAAAGAGGTTATGTTGTAGCAAGTTGTTCTGTTTTATTTTTGATATTGGCTTTATGTTGTGCGAGGTTTGAGATAGCCAGTATTCAGTTATGGGTTATTGTAGCTACTTCCGTAATAGTTATCTTATTTATGTTTCTTCCAAGGCAAAGTGTAATATATGTCTCTCTCTTCATGCCTCTGATAGTCTTGACGGAACTGTCCATATACCACCCGGATTATCCTTTGAACCCCCGGCTAAACTGTAAAGATTTTCCCGCATTGCCGAAAAGCATTAGCAAACTGCTTACTGAAAAAAATACGCGCGATATTGCACCGTCACGAATATTTGCGCTTGAAAACGTACTTCCCCCGTTATCTTCTTCCATATTTAAGCTGGAAGATATCCGGACCGTTTCACCGGTACCCCTGAAGTATTATCATAGATGGCTGCAAATGTCGATCATTGACAACGGTGGGAATGCTCCTCCTTACCGGCTTCCTGTTTCCAGAGACGCCTTGCTGTCTCCCATCTTGGATATTGCCGGAGTGCGCCATGTTCTGACAAAACAAAAAATACATAAATATTTCTTCGATGGCCCGGTAAGGAAATCTCCGTATATCTTATGGGCCAGTTTCATGGGAAGCATAGTTCCGGAAAGCCTCTCGATAGAAAAATTGATAGTCGTTAATTGTCACGTGATATACGCTTGATATACTTTTAACTATATGATAATTTACTTTTAAAAAATAAGGAGATAATAAATGATTATTAAAACTAATATTCTTAGTTGCTCTCATTGT
>PQXE01000007.1:0-10538 GCA_003194495.1 Deltaproteobacteria bacterium | reverse complement strand
GATAGTCGTTAATTGTCACGTGATATACGCTTGATATACTTTTAACTATATGATAATTTACTTTTAAAAAATAAGGAGATAATAAATGATTATTAAAACTAATATTCTTAGTTGCTCTCATTGTGGTAGTAAATATCTTGTTAAGAATGGATTTGACTCTAATAATGGTAAACAGCTTTACAAATGTAAGGATTGTAACAGATATGGCAGGGAGAATCCACAACATTCTAAATATTCGGACGAGGAAAAGGAGTTGATAATTGGGTGTTATTTGGAAGGGATGAGTATGTGTGGTATAGAAAGAAAATTTGGTGTATGTCGTCAAACGTTAACATCATGGCTTAAAGCAGAGGCGAAGCAAATTGATTTTCAAGATACATTGGTTGATCCACATGAAAATGAAGTTATAGAGGTTGACGAAATGTGGTCTTTTGTTTTTTCGAGTGTTTTTAAGGTTTGGGTATGGGTTGCTATTGCTAGGCATAATAGGCAAATTATTGCTTTTGTAATTGGAGATAGGAGCAAGGAAAGTTGTAAAAAATTATGGAAACGCATTCCTTATTCATATAGAGGCAAAAGATCATTTAGTGACTTTTGGGAATCATATAAGCATATATTTGATCCTAGATTTCATAAATGTGTAGGAAAGGAAACTGGTGAAACAAACCATGTAGAATGATTGTTTTGTACTGTTCGTCAATGGTTACAGAGAGTATCGAGAAAGACATTAGCTTTTTCTAAGGTTTTATATATGCACCATGTTGTCTTTAAAGTGTTCTTTGTGGCCTATAATCGTTATGTATCCGTTGAGATTTAACGACTACCGAAAAATTGTATAGGGTTGACGGACAAGTCGGTTTGTTCGAGGGAGGTAAAATAACATTCATTACAAATCTTCCGGGTTCCGCGATTATGGGTTTTCATGTATCATCCGAAAATAAAAAGGCATTTAGGGCAAAGATCGGTATAGGAGATGACGTACGATTAATATCTGAAGCTGGAGAATATGTATGGAATATGCCTTTAAAGAGCAGAGAGCAAATGTTAAATGTCATTTTTGAAGTAGTAGAAGGAGGACCGATAATATTCAAGGTTAAACAGTTTGATGTCGATCTACATTACGCCAAATCTTTTAATGACTACAATCTTCTGGACTCGGATAAAGAAAGCGGATTATATGTGTATGAAAATAGGACTACCTTGCCTATTATAAGCATGAATAGAAAAGTTAGATATGTTCAGGATGAAAACGAGATGTTTCAGATTTACACGCGGCTACTTACTGAGGGTAGAGGATGGGACTGGAAAAAGGAACTGCTGATTATTGCCGGAGAAGAAAAAAGACTCGTGATGGCTCCTACAGACTTGGAAGAGCTCAAGAAAAATACCAATGAGATTACTTCGTTCACAAGACCGGATCCAAATCAGATGTTGTTGGAAATTGATGCTGTAGCGCCTGGCTGGATATATATGGCGGTTACTTATGATGAACACTGGAAGGCGGAGCTTAATCAACAAAAAGTTTCTGTTTGCAGGGCAAATGGTCCGTTCATGGCCGTATATATTCCAAGTCAGGGTGCTTACACACTTTGTTTGAGGTACAGGCCTTGGCCGTTTTTTACAGGTGTGATTTTAGGCGGACTTATGCTACTATTTCTCGTCATTGGAACTGTGGTAAAGTTGTCTGATAGGAAATAGCTTTTTTGAGCGATTCAACTTTTTCTTAACGAAATAGAGTATATTTTCTAACGAAGAAGTTCCAAAAATACACCAATGCTGTGGATATGAGTTTTGAATATAAATAATATATATTTATAATTTCAGTAAAAAACCAAATGAAAAATTCATTTAACGACAGACCAATGATTCCGATCAATGCGAATATAACAAATTCTATATGCTTTGATTTAATTGAATGTTTCTCAAAAATCAAAACTATGCTTAAACCATAGTTTATGATCAACCCAAATAGAAAGGCTATAGCAGCAGACACTAAATAATAGATATTGAAATATTCTGTAAGAATGAACAATAAACCAAAATCAAATATAAAAGCGAAGCCTCCAACAAAAGTGTATCGAAATAATTGAATAAATGTATTGTTTGTTTTATTTTTTATTAATGATTCTATCATGCGGATACTTTTGTTTGTTGCTAGCTAACAAGTTATTGTATGATTACACTGCAAAAAGTCTAAGTTAACCAGGATCAATATACTTGGTAAATAAACGTATATCTATTATATATTGGAATTAGACTCTTGAGTTAAATTAAATATTTCACGTGAAACATTGATCCTGGAGTAATACTTAATGTTCAAACCAAAAGATACTCAAACTACTATATTCCAAACGCATCTTTATTTTCCAGATAAGTTCAGAAACATATTAAAACAATCATGGGCTGAAATCTTTAGAAAGGACATCATACCAGCAATCCCAGAAGAAGCATTTAGCAAACTATATTCGCAGAATATGGGAAGACCATGCGTACCGGTAGCACTGCTGGTTGGCCTTTCCATCCTAAAAGAAATGTTTGATTGCTCTGATGAAAAACTCATTGAAGAACTCTACTTCAATATAATGGTGCAATATGCATTGCAGGTGGATCCATTTGAAGCGGAAATCAGCATACGCACTCTCTATAACTTCAGAGAACGTATCATGGACTCACCAGCAATCAAGGAAACTTTTTTCTCCATCGTCAATAAAATCATCAAGGAGACCTCTATCAAGACCAGCTTCCAACGGCTTGACTCTAAACACTTCTATTCCAACATGGCTCACCTGATCAGATTACAACTCTTTGTACGAACCGTCGAGAAATTCCTGAAGTCTCTTGATTCGTCATATATTGAGGATTTACCTGAATATCTCCGCAAACGCTACCTCGAGCGAGAAGGCTATTTCGCCGATGCAGCGCCAAACGAGGCCCAGCGTTCACTCATTCAGACAGCAGAGGATATTCTGTTTCTACTGACACATTTTTCTGCTGACGATTCAGTAACATCTCTAGAGACCTTTGCACTGCTTGAGCGTCTTTTCCATGAGCAGTGCTATCAACCAAAGGATTCCAATAAAGCTCTCCCAAGACCGGCTGATGAAATCTCCTCAGATTCTCTCCAGAATCCATCCGACCCTGATGCAACTTATGATGGTCACAAAGGAGAAGGTTACCAGGTACAGATTACAGAATCTTGCAACTCTCATAATCCCTTCCAGGTAGTGATGGATTTTGAGACCGAGAACGCCAATGAAAGTGATCAGAATGCCCCGATGCCCATAATAGAGGATCTGGAGGATCGGGGTCTGAAGCCTGACATCATGGCGGTTGATGCAGGCTATGTAAGCGGCAAGAATATCCTGGATGCCGAAGAGCAGGATGTTGTGCTTTTAGGCCCCTTAACCACAGGGAGATCATCTGATAATGATAAGCTCTCTCTTGCCGATTTCCATATGAATATTGAGGACCGTATTTTTGAATGTCCGCAAGGTGCTCCTGCTATATTTTCTACTGAGAATGAGGACGGTTCTATTCATGTCCAGTTTGATTATGAGCATTGTAAAGAGTGTCCTGCCAGAGATATATGTCCAGTAACTCAAAGAGGCCGACTCACCTACACCAGAGAGAAGGCAACTACAGCTCGTCGCAAGAAAGAACAGCAGGCCCATGAATTCAAAGAAGCGTACAAGATTCGTTCTGGAATCGAAGCGACCAACTCGGAGCTCAACCGAGCGTATGGCGCGAAGAAGGTATGGACCAGGGGATTCAACAGAGTCAATCTGGCAATGGCCTTCAAGGTGATGGCTCTTAACATAAGGCGCTTTTCGAGATATGCGACAGAACAGATTCGTCTAAAGGCATCTGAAATAGGAAATTTAGGAGAGAGGTACGTCCCAAATACCGTATAATTCACAAAAAGGGGCAGAGGATATACTCAAATCGCGTAAAAATAGTCTAGCGGAAATACGCTACTTCAAATTATGGAAAGGTGAAAGTACACCCATTACTTGAGATAAATTCTCAATAAGTTTTTTTGATACATTTTTTTAAGTTCCCGGGGGTCGAAACCCGAAGACCGCAGCGTAATCATCAGAAGAAAAGTTTTATATGAGTCAAACGCGACAGAATACAAAGCAATACTAAAAACTACATTAGTAATGTCAGTAATCGTGCTAACGAAATATAAATGAAAAACAGATGGTTATGTTTTGCGGTCATATGGTTTTACTAACGAAGATCTTAGTAGTTGAAAAACTCGGCCTAAAATTGAATACGTTCATCAACGGTACAAAAGCATGAAAGTCAAATTTCTATTTTCTAATTTCAACGTTCCATGAACACTTACAATATTCTTAACGTCTCACCGGATACTGGGTAAGATCTGATGACAGCATCATCAAAGATCACGAAACTGACCGGCACTACTGAGGATAAAATCCGCCACGTAGTATGTATTCCTGTGAGGCAGGGCGAGGAACAGGTATTTTTTCGTACTCTCAGCAATGCTTTAGATCAAAACGTAATTGCGGCGCCTTTCTTAATAGTGGATATGACTTGCGAGGAAAGTAAGGTGTCCGGCCTGATCAGTTCAACCGGCATCAGCTCCTCAAATGGTCATAATAATGTGTTCATTGAACAAGTGAGTCACTGTGAGCATGGTAATGAATTGGCCTGTGCTCTCAGTATTTACTGCCAGGGCAACTTTTCCGCTTATGACTTTCTGTTTGTGAAGCCGGGCATAGAGCTTCCATGTGCATGGGATGTCAGGCTGAGTAAAGTTGCTTATTCTGATCCTATAGTTGCTACTGTCTCTCCTATGTGTGATTTCTCACCTCTTTTTTCGCTCCTTGATTTTCAGACCCTGCATGCGACAAAGCAATATAAAACAGATGATGTAGACCGTATGGCCTATTGTCTTGGGCATCGCGTCTATTATGAAATCCCGAGTTTTTTTGAAGGCTGTTTCTATATTCGTGCAGATGCATTGAAGGAAATAAACAATCTTGATGAACTTCCGGCAACCGGTAAAGGGCTTTTAGGGACTTGTTTAGCAAAACGAATCCGAGCTGTTGGCAGGCTGAATGTAATCTGTGATCATTTATATGTGGGGCGATTTAACAATGATTCTCGGACAGAAACCGAGCAAACAAATGGCTATGATTTGGATGATGTGGAAAAAGCTATAGTAGAAGGTCATCCCCTTACCTATGTTCGCTATGCCGTTGGGGAAAGTATCAAGAAAGATGCATGTTTTTCCTCTATGCCGGGGCTGGAGCCAAAACCCATTCAACTTCACATACTGCATAGCTGGGGCGGGGGGATAGAAAAGTGGGTTCACGACTACACATCTACCGCCGAGGATAGCATCAACATGGTCCTGAAATCAGTTGGCAGCTCGAAGGCATTTGGTCACAAGTTGTCGTTGTTCACTGACATTAGCGACACCTATCCTGTTCGAACCTGGGACCTTTCAATTCCCATCTATTCTTCTTCAATCGTTCATTTGGAATACCAACACATAATTCAACAAATCATTCGAGAATTCAGCGTAGATGCAATAATAATATCGTCCCTTATCGGCCATTCTTTAGACGCTCTAAATACCGGGAAGAAAACCATTATCGTATGCCATGATTACTATCCATTTTGTCCGACAATCAATATATATTCCAGCGGCATCTGTAAGACGTGTGATGAACAGAAATTAAAACGTTGTATATCAGAAAATCGTTCTGATTTGATAAAAGGAGACCCGACGCTTTCCTCCGAGGGTTGGATGACTATGCGCGACCGATATCTACAACTGATCGAGTCCCGGTCGATTACCCTGATTGCCCCCACCAATTCAGTGAAAAGAAATATGTCTGCACTGGATTCGCGCTTTGTCCAAGCAGACTTCACTATCATCCCGCATGGTCTTTTCATTGAAAAACGTGACTTGAGACCGGCAATAACCGGCAAACACCGGAAGATGCGAGCAGTAGTACTTGGTCAGCTAAAATCGGTAAAGGGGCTTGACCTCTTAAGGCAGGCGCTACCAGAGCTATGTGAACTTATTGACATCTATCTTGTTGGCTGTGGTAAGGCATCGGCTGTCTTAGACGACGATTCCTGCGTCAGAATTATAGCTGAGTACGATTATGGTGATCTTTCTCGAATTCTAGAAGAAATATCTCCGGATTTCGGGCTCCTCCTTTCCGTGTGGCCCGAGACTTTCAGTTATACACTGAGCGAGCTTATGATTTTTGGAATCCCGCCCGTGGCCACTTCATTGGGGAGTTTTGCAGACCGGGTCAAAAATGGTGTAAATGGATTCCTCTTTGAACCAAATAAGGAGGCATTGGTAGAGAGCGTTCAGGCACTGGTAAATAAGCCTGAAAAGCTTGAAGCTGTGAGAGAGATTCTGAGCGGTTACTCGCATCGCTCTCTGAACGAAATGGCAGAAGATTACCGCCGGTTATTACAACTGGGAAAAGTGGAAGCTGCCCGTTACGAACTCTGTATCACCACGGATATTGGACTTACAGAACCATATGTGCGACTTCATAAGTCGTATAATATATTAAGAAAGGCCTATGAACAACGAACGAATGGTTACAATCAACTGCAACAGGCATACGAAAAATTACAACAGGCATACACCAGTAAAGAAAGCAATCTGGAAGAGGCCTGGGGTGAATTGAAAAGAACCAGAGAAGAAATTCAGAGAATACATGACAGTTTGTATTGGAAGCTGGGACAGCGGACCCAGAAGGTTGGGCGCATGGTTCGAGGCATTATGGAAAAAAAATAGAGAGACAAGAAAATCCATATTTGCTGGAGATGGTTCGATACATTTATCTGAATCCCTTGCGCGCAGGTATGGTGGACATGCTGTTCTATTGGGAAAACAACAACATGAATAGAAGGATACAGATTCTGGAACTTCGATACTTAAAAATCCACAGTCATTAACGTCACTTAATGCCTTTATTCATGCTCTGCAAATGTCCACAGTCGGTGAATAATAAAAGTAAATAAAGGCAGCATAACCACTACTATCAACACCTTGAAATAAGCATTCAATCCTTGTGTTAAATTCGTCAATCCGATTGCCAATAGCAATGACACAAATTGAACAAGAAAAAATTTAGAAGCCTTATTAAATGATACATTGCTATTAAATACGAATTTTGACTGCGCAAGATATGAAAATAAGAAGGCGCAAGCAAAGCCAAAAATGTTGGATAAAAAAATGGAATCATTAACGAAATATATAATGAAGAAGGCGGCAATTATATGTATTCCTGTTGAAATGATGCCTACAGTAGCATACCTAACCAACTTTGCTTTCAAGTAGATTGGAATCATTCGGGCGCATTCACATGTTGGGGGACCTAGAATTTAGTAATGAACATCGAACATCGAACGTCCAACATCGAACGTTGAATGGGAAAAGATGAAGAAATAAAAATAGCTGTTGAATGTTTGGTATTGGGTGTTTGTTTTTTATTCGATGTTGGACGTTCGATGTTCGATGTTGGATGTTTATTTTTCAAAACAACTACGTATGGATTCCCTCCCCCAACGTGTGAATGCGCCCGAATCATTCCATATATGAATCTGGTAAAGCTATTGGCAATCATTTAGTATTCGCCTTCAACAATGTAAGTGGGCCGACGCTTTGATTCCATATAAATACGGCCCATATATTCACCTAATACCCCAAAGCCTATTAATTGAATGCCACCAAGAAACAAAATGGATGTTAGTAATGATGCATAACCGGGCACATCAACGCCAAAAAACAGCGTTCTTAGAATCATATAGCTTCCATAAATGAAAGATAGCAAAGAAACAAGAATTCCAACATATAGCCATATTTGAAGCGGAACAGTGCTGAAGCTAGTAATTCCTTCTATTGCAAAATTCCATAGTTTCCATACATTAAAACTTGTTTTCCCTGCTTTTCTTTTATCACGCTTATATTCCAGTGTTGCAGTTCTAAAACCTACCCATGCAAAAATCCCTTTCATAAACCTTTGATTTTCTGGTAGTTCCCGTATAGCATTCAATACTTTCCTTGTTATAAGTCTATAGTCTCCAACATTTTCCGGAATCTTGGTATGAGATATTTTGTTATGAACTTTGTAAAATAAATGAGCGGTAATTCTTTTGGCAATACTATCGGAAGAGCGATCAATTCTCTTTGCCAAAACTACATCGTATCCTTCTTCCCAGTGGGCAATAAATTCCTTTATAAGGTCTGGTGGATCCTGCAAATCTGTATCAATGGGGATTATCACCTCACCTTTTGTATAGTCTAAACCCGCTGTCAAAGCGGCCTCTTTACCAAAATTTCGAGAGAGATTTATAATTTTAATATTAGGACAATTCTTCTTTGCTTGAAGCAAATTCGCTAGCGTATTGTCTGTACTTCCATCGTTAACACAAACAATCTCAAAAGGCTTATTTAGTTCATTTAATACAGCGATAACTTTCTTCAGAAAGAGGTCGCACATATCTTCTTCACAGTAAAATGGAGCTACTATTGATATTGTAATTTTTTGATTATTCATAAATCTCTATCTCCTTCCAACCAAGTCTAAGTTTGTTATTAGATGGAGTAAAATCTGTGTTTTACAACAACCTTTATTATGGCCTCTGTGAAATATTGAGTGGGTGTCCGCTTCATTGTCCTTGGGTATATTGTAGGTTGGGTTAAGCGGTTATAGCCATCACTTTTGTTGGGTTCGCCTGACTTAACAGAACCTCAACGAACTGAGATCACCGCAAAATTAGCGAACCCAACAAAATTAGTTGCAGACCGACGGCTTAACCCAACCTACATTGTCGTTTAGGGTAGCGAAGTGGATACCCCCTTATTCATTGTTTAATTTGATGTAGAAATCCTTGCTCTCTGAGCAAGGTTATGGTTCAGAGGCTTTGCCTTATGAACGGCTCACCGTTACAAGCAAACCTGAGTTGTCCCAACAACAGGAAAGGAGTAACAGATGAGCCATTTTAGAAAATTATCACAAACGATATGACATTGCCAATACCATGTTGTATGGACGCCGAAATATAGATACCGAATCCTAACGGACAAGATTGTTAACGGTGGTCACAAAGCGCACATATTTGGTGAAAAGCGCGTTTGGCCACCGTTTGGAGGCTCGAAAAGCGGATATTGTTATAACTCATTGAATTGCCGATGGAAATAACTCATTTTGCTGTCAAAACCAGGATGTTGGTTAACCGAGAAAGAATCAAGGCAAAAAATATTCAGTCACTATAATGTGAGAATTGGCTTGATAGGGAGGACTTATATTCTGCGTGTCATGTCTGAAAAGAAAGCCCTAATGGCCAGATTGGTGCTCAGGCGCGCTTTTCACCAAACAAGTGCGGATTTCAGGCACTATTTACAAAGATTGTCGATCTTGTCGCATACTGTATTCGGGCATATTCTGAACAGTTGAAGTGTGAGGTAGTAGAGTTGAATGTTCAGATAGATCATGTTCATTTGATTTCGATGGTTCCTCCTAAAATATCTATTTCGGACTACCTTGGCCTTGGCACCTTGGCACCTTGGCACTATCAAGGGTCGAACAGCTATTCGGGTACTGAACACATATCGGTATTTGAGAGAAAAACCCTATTGGGGTAATCATTTTTGGTCCAAGGGTTACTGCGTGGATACAGTAGGCTTGGATTCAGAAATGATTCGCAAATATGTGAAGTACCTGGAAGCAAAAGAACGCCGAGAAGAACAAGTTCAGAAAAAATTACTCTAACTACGATTAGGGCCAACTCAACCTTGCCCCCTCTGGGGTCAAGGCATTATATCCCCTTCCAGGGGTTTCCAAAGCCAGCCCCTCTGGGGTCGGATTTTTACTTATTAAACCAAATTACTCGGCTATGACCTGGGGCTGGTTAAAAATGTGTGCCAATAGAGCCTCTTGCAAAACTCAGAGAATAGAATGTTTTTTTGGCTTTTGAGAAAGCAAAAAAAAATAGAATAAATTTTTAAAATGATACCATCAAATTGTATTTTATGAAAGTGTCAATGAATAATTTTTTGACTTCAAATAAACTACGAAAAATGTTGCAATACTTCGTTATCTATATTATATAGATTCATTACTAATCAAAAAAGATTAAAAAAAGGAGGGGGTGGGAATGAGCCTGTTTGATAACCTGTCCGGCTATTGGTTCAGGATTCAAGACTCTCTTTTCCCCTGGATGGAAGAGAGAGTTGGCGAGTTGACTAATAAGCAATTACAACTCGTAACTGCCCTGGAAATTATTCGTATAGAGGCCTTTATCCAAAATTGCGTCGGTTTTCCAGGACGGCCTCTTGAAGATCGTATTGCTATTGCTCGGGCGTTTGTGGCAAAAATGGTCTACAACTTGCCTACCACGAGAGCATTGCTGGACCGATTGGAGTGTGACATTAAACTCCGGCGGATCTGCGGCTGGGAAAAAAAATCTCAGGTGCCAAGTGAGTCTACTTTCTCACGGGCCTTTGCTGAATTCGCTGAAGGCGAATTGCCGCA
>PQXE01000078.1 GCA_003194495.1 Deltaproteobacteria bacterium | reverse complement strand
ATTGAGATTACAGGCAAAAAGATCCGTAATGTTTGTGTTCAGATAGGCAAACGAATGCTACGGCAACGCTCTACTTTGTCCTCTTCCGAAGATGATCGAAAGAGATTTCGTGGCGCTCGGGTAATTATTGGTATTGATGGTGGCCGGTTGCGCACCAGAAAACAGAAACGGGGACGTCGGCTGTCTACAGGACACCACGGATTTCACAGCCGTTGGCGCGAGCCCAAGATGTTCGTCATTTATACGCTCGATGGCAAAGGACGATGCAGCAGGGATCAACTTCCAATCCACGACGCCACATTAGGCAATGCCGATGCGGTTTTTGCCTTGCTGGAAAAATATATGCTTGAAGCAGGCGTTGTGGAAGCCAAAGAAATTGTCTTTGTAGCTGATGGTGCTCACTGGATATGGGACCGAATTGAAATACTAGCTCATAACCTTTGTATTGATCGGAGAAAAATCACTCAAGTGGTTGATTTTTATCATGCTTGTGAACACATTTCCGCGGCCCTTGAGGCTATCCCCGGCCTATCTGATTCCAAGCGTAAAAGGCTTTATCGAGATTTGCGAGGTTTTCTTTCTCAAGGACAAATTCAGGAGGTCATACAACAAATTCGTTGCCGTATGCCCGGCAAAAATTTTCTGCCGGACGTAGAGAAGGAATTGCGATATTTTGAGAGATACCAAGATCACATGAGATACCGATACTTCCGTCGACGAAAGGTGCCTATTGGCAGTGGTGCTATCGAAAGCGCTATTCGTCGTGTAATCAATCTTCGTCTGAAGGCACCGGGAACCTTTTGGAAAGAAGATACGGCAGAGGTTTTTCTCTACCTCCGGTCTCAACTTGTGTCAGGAAGATGGAAACTGTGTTTCAGCAACTTTCATCGAGCCGCTTTGGCAAGTTAGGTCAATCAACAAAAACGAAATGCACCCTACTTCAAGTGCCCGACAACAAAGCAGGTGCGGTGCCCTGTGAACGGTTACTAAATTATTAAACTAACTCCCCCAAATTCCCCTTTATATATTGATTTTACGCTTGCCTTTAAAACAAAAGGTAATTACAATAATTACGCAACAAGTTCAATAATAATTTAAGGAGCAATAACCATGGAAAAGCAGATACGTGCAAGGGATATTAAATTGATCCCTATTGGAAATTCAAAAGGAGTTCGCATATCAAAGGCACTCCTTCAAAAATATGGCCTCAATAACTCCCTTTTGCTTGAAGAAACAGATAGGGGACTGCTTCTTCGGAAGAAAGATGAAAATAAACTTTCTTGGGAGGATACATACAAAGCCATGGCTGATGAAAAAGAAAATTGGGACGATTTTGATACAACGCTTCTTGACGGATTGGAGGATGAAGACTTTGGTTATTAAAAGATACGAAATATATTTCGCTGATCTCAACCCCACTATAGGAAGCGAAATTAAAAAAGTACGTCCCGTTGTCATAATTAGCCAAGATGAAATGAATAAATATTTAGAAACCGTTGTCGTATGCCCTTTAACCTCAACGCTGCATCCACAATGGAAAACCCGCCTCCAGATAAAATGCTCGAATAAAAATGCTGAAATAGCAGTTGACCAAATACGTACTATTAGCAAACTGCGATTAAGAAATAAAATTGATAAATTATCAAAGATCGAAGCCGCTCAATTACGTAAGCTGATAACTGATATGTATGGCGAGTAGCCGTCCTTTTATCTTTTCTAAAATCCGGCCAATAATCTTCCGCTTTTTGCTTATCACATCGCGCAACGCGCTCTTCAGCCGCAGCGAATAGCTGTCGGCTGCAAAAGTAAGGTTAGGCCATTATGGTTTTTTGTCTTGCCTCTTGCTAAGGGCATCTACATGTATCCGCGAACTCAGTAGGACGACAGACATGTTGAACTGGTTGCGAGCCCGTAACCGTTCACGGGATTACAACGCCAGCTTTACCGCAACCCACTGAACTGTAAGCGTTTACAGGGTGCTGCAGATGCGAGGCGGAGGGTATGCAGACGTACTCCCTGTACATCAAGTGCCCGACAACAAAGCAGATGCGGTGCCCTGTGAACGCTTACGCGAGCCCTTATCCGCATTTGTTCTTGGGTAACATGCTGCGCTCCGGCGATGGGGTCTCCCCCAAGGCAAAAGCTTAGAAAATTATGGGGTTTCCGTTAAGCCGTTCCAAGAAACACCCCCTGCCCATGAACGGTTACTTGAATTTTTTCTTCATTGTCTTAGTGTGAACCCATGAGTATGAAAGCAAGATATATAGTCGGGATCGATCTCGGGACAACCAACTCTGCCGTGGGCTATGTGGATCTCCATGATGCAAGTCCGGGCTCCATTAATATACTCACCTTTGACGTACCACAGATTGTAGGCCAAGGTCGAGTGGCCGGAAGGCCGACTTTGCCGTCATTCCTTTATCTGTCAGGGGAATATGATCTCCAGGCCGGGGCAATGTCCCTTCCCTGGGACCCTGATAGGACCTATGCGGTTGGCTCTTTTGCCAGGGATCAAGGGGGGCTTGTGCCCGGAAGGCTGGTTTCTTCAGCCAAGAGCTGGCTGTGCCACGGTGGGGTGGACAGGGAGGCCCCTATTCTTCCGTGGGGCGCAGGGGATGAGATAGACAGGGTTTCACCTGTTACCGCGTCATCCCGCTACCTTCAGCATATCAGAGAGGCATGGGATTATGGAATGCCAGAGCCTCTGGAAGCACAAATGGTGGTCTTGACTGTGCCGGCTTCTTTTGACGAGGTTGCGAGGGAACTTACTGTACAGGCGGCAAAGGAGGCGGGTTTACCTTCCGTGACTTTACTGGAGGAGCCTCTGGCTGCCTTTTATGCATGGCTCTCCTTTCATGAAAGGCAATGGAATACTTCTCTGCATCCGGGAGATCTCCTTCTGGTATGTGATGTCGGCGGTGGTACGACTGACTTTACCTTGATTTCCTGTGAGGGAGACAAGGACACTCCCAAGCTTGAAAGGGTGGCCGTCGGGGACCACCTGCTTTTAGGCGGGGATAACATGGATCTTTCCCTGGCGGCCCTGGCGGAAAAGGCCCTTAGCCGGGAATTGGACACTGCCCGTTGGAATGCATTGTATCATCAGTGCAGACAGGCAAAGGAGACCCTTTTAGAAGATGGGGGGCCGGAAAAAGCCACACTTAGGCTTACGGGCCGTGGGCGATCCCTGATTGGCGGCACAATGATGACAGATCTTCACCAGGATCAGGTGAATGATGTCCTCATCGAAGGTTTTTTCCCCGAGGTGGATCTTAAGGCAGGCGATTCTCTGGAAAGGGGCGAGACGGGTCTCAGGGAGATGGGGCTTCCCTATGTAAGCGATCCGGCTGTAACCAGGCATCTGGCCCGTTTTCTCTTAAGGCAGGGCGGAGGCCGGATGCCTACTGTGGTGCTCTTTAATGGGGGTGCACTCAAGCCCGGTTTGATACGAAATCGCCTAAAGGGGATATTGACATCCTGGTCCGGACGCCCTGTCAGGGTTTTAGACAGCAGGTCCCTTGACCTGGCGATATCCTGGGGAGCCACATATTACGGACTGGTTACACAGGGCCTCGGGCTTCGAGTGGGCGGAGGTATGGCAAGGTCCTACTTCGTTGGGGTGGCCCTTGACGAGAAGGGCCAGGCCCCTATGGGAGTCTGTCTGCTGGAGAGGGGGGCAGAGGAGGGAAAAGAGGTAGAGGTCTTAAAGACCTTTCGGGTCCGGACAAACAGACCGGTTAAGTTTTCACTCTACAGCTCTACCACCCGTAAGGGAGATAAGGTAGGAGATCTGGTGCAGGTGGATTCCGAGGACCTTATCGAGCTTCCACCACTCCAGACAGTTTTACGTTATGGCAAAAAGGGACGTGATGTACAGATTCCCATCAGATTGGGGGCAAAGGTCACGGCCATAGGGACCCTGGAAATCTATTGCGAGTCCCAGGAAAGCCCACACAGGTGGCGTCTGCAGTTTCAGCTCAGGGATTCTGAAACAAATGGCGCAGATTCAACCTCTCAGGTTGAAGGAGTGCGGGTAGCCCCATCTGATGAACAGATGGAGGAAGAGCCGAAGGGGCTGTCCGAAGAAGACCTTAAGGCCCTGGAGAAGGCCAGGGAGGAAATCCACAAGTGCTTTGTGCCGGACAAGGGAGACAAAGCCCTTGCACCATCACAACTCCCAAGGCGTCTGACAGAATGCATGGGCATGGAGAAGGACCTGTGGTCACTTCCTCTGTTGCGTGCCATGGCTGATGCATTACTAGATATAAAGGCCGGACGTGCAAGGTCCCCGCAACACGAGGCCAGATGGTATAACTTGACAGGTTTTTGTCTCCGTCCAGGGACCGGCGAGGTCACTGACCCGTGGCGAATCAAAAAGATATGGCCTTTTTATTTTGAGGGCCTGATTTTTTCAAAAGAGATGGAGCCAAGGCTTCAGTGGTGGATCTTCTGGCGGCGGGTTGCGGCAGGTATGGGCTCCGGGCAGCAGACACAGATATTTTCCGCCATTTCAAATGCCTTATTGCCTGTCCGGTCAAAGAGGCGCAAGCGGGCTAAAGTGAAGCCGATTAAAGTATCTCAGGAGGAGAGGCGTGAGATGTGGCTCTTTGCCGCCAACCTGGAACGACTTGAGATATCCGGCAAGATAGAGCTCGGGAGGGAACTTGTCGCAAATCTTGTTAAGGACCGGTCCTGGCGGGGTGCCTTGTGGGCACTTTCCCGCATAGGCTCAAGACAACCGCTTTATGGACCGGCCAACAAGGTAGTGCCTCCCGGAGAGGTGTCGTCCTGGCTGGAGGCCTTGAAAAAACAAGAATTGAAGCAACCCCGGAAGCTTATTAATGCCGCTGTCTCCATGGCAAGGCTTACCGGAGACAGGACCAGGGACCTGCAGACCGCTTTCCGCCAGGAGGTAATCATCTGGCTCCAGGTGTTAGGGGCCGGTGAGAAAAAACTGGAACCATTACGCAAAGCCGTTCCTCTTGCAGGAAAAGAGAAAGATCATGCCTTCGGAGAGAGTCTGCCTGAGGGCCTTATCCTGGAGCAGGTAGATGACAAGTGATCATTAGCTGTTAGCCATTAGCTGTTAGCTGTTAGGTAAAAACATTGTATAAAAACGGACTGTTAAGCTAAAAGCTAATGGCTAATCGCTCAACTTAGGTTAAAATGACAAAAGTTGGAATTATTGGAGCGGGTCTGTGTGATCCCAAAATAAGTTCACTGGCAGAAGAAGTCGGCCGCAGGGTTGCTGAACACAAGGCCGTCCTCTACTGCGGCGGCCTTGGCGGGGTAATGGAAGCATCAGCCAAAGGGGCCGTTGAAGCAGGTGGTATCACTGTTGGCATTCTTCCCGGAGTCAAGGCAACTGACGCCAATCCGTACATCCGTATCCCTGTGGTCACCGGCATGGGGCATGCCAGAAACGTCATACTCGTCAGGAGCTGTGACGTGCTGATAGCCATATCAGGCTCCCATGGCACCCTGTCGGAAATAGCCCTTGCGCTCAAGATGTGGAAGCCTGTGGTTGGCTTGAAGACATGGAAGCACCTTTCAGACGTCCATTATGTCAAATCGGCAAAAGAGGCAGTGGAAAAGGCATTTGCCCTGTTGCCTTAGCGCTTATAGGCCTAACTCTCCAACGGCCCTTGAAAGGCTCTCAAGCAATCTTCCTTCGTCAATGGTGGTAAGCACCCTGTCTTCCATAAGCATGCGTCCTGCCACCATTACGTCCTGTACGTCTCCGCTCCTTGCCGCATAGACAAGGTGTGATACAGGGTTATAGCAAGGGCTGAGGTGAACCTGATTCATGTCCACCACCACCAGGTCTGCCTTGGAACCTTCACGCAGGCATCCAAGGTCTTCTTCTCTGTGCAGGGCCTTTGCCGCCCAGGTAGTGGCCATGGAAAGGGCCTCAGGGGCGGATATCAGGGTTGGATCTTTTTTAATACCCTTATGTAGCTTTGCAGCAGTGTCCATCTCACTCATAAGATCAAGGTCATTGTTGCTGGCAGCCCCGTCCGTCCCCAGGGCGACTGTCACACCGGCCTCAAGGAGTTCGGGCACAGGGGCAACCCCGGAGGCCAGCTTGAGGTTACTCTCAGGACAATGAATTACCCGGACATCTCTCCGAGCCAGAAGCGATATATCATCTTCACTCAAGCTCACGCAATGGATAGCAAGCATCCGATCTCCAAGAAGGTCGAGCCTGTCCAGATGCTCTACCGGAGAAACCCCGCAGAGTCTTCGGATCTCCGCGTTTTCCCATTCTGTCTCGGCAAGGTGTATTACTATCAGCGCATCTCTGGCCTCTGCCAACTTCCGTGAATGCCGGAGCAGTTCAGGTCTGCAGGTATAGGGCGTATGAGGGTCCACAGTAATGGTGATCCTCGGATGCCCCTTCCATTTGTTCATCAAGCGTTCCGTCTCTTTAAGGGCTTCTTCTCCGGAGGAAAACGATGGTGACGGAAAATCAAACACTCCTTCTCCAAGCCAGGCCCTGAGCCCTACCCTGTCAGCCACCGAGGCAACACTGTCTTCGAACAGATACATGTCCACAAAACCAGTGGTCCCGCACCTTATCATTTCCGCACAGGCGAGCTCAGTCCCAAGTTCTACAAGTTCTGAGGTCAACCTGGCCTCAGCAGGAAAAATGTGGTCCTCCAGCCATGTTTTAAGAGGGAGGTCATCAGCAAGGCCCCTGAAAAGGACCATGGCAGCATGGGTATGGGAATTTATGAGTCCTGGAAGTATGAGTCCGGATGGTCTGTTAATGGTTTTATTTGCAACAAAACTTTTTGAAAGTTCAGACAAAGGACCGGCTGCAACAACATTATCGCCTTTTACGGCAACTGCTCCCCTGTGGATTGGGAAACCATTCGGGTGAGATATAAGAATTTCACCACATATTAAAAAATCTACTGATTCCACTTGAAGTGCTCCTTAAACTATAAGCGTTTACAGGGTGCTGCAGATGCGAGGCGTACGGGTACGCAGACGTACTCTCTGTACTTCAAGTGCCCGCAGATGCGGTGCCCTGTGAACGCTTCACCAAAAAAGCTACCAGAAGACGCTCAAGACAGTGCTCCGCCTTCCGGGCCTGAGCTATAACGTCCTCTATAAGAATAGGCTGGAAATTGTCCGGATCATTTACATTGGCAATAACCGAGATCCCCAACACCTCCATCCCTGCATGGACAGCAACGATTACCTCCGGCACCAGGGACATGGCCACGGCATCCGCACCAATCATCCTGAGAAACCTGGTCTCTGCAGGCGTCTCGAGGCTGGGGCCTGGAACAGCCACAAATATTCCCTCCCTCAAGGCCATGCCCAGGTTCCCTGCTACTTGAACAATTTTTTCTCTGAGAGTGATGGAGTAAGCCTTTGAAAGATCAGGGAATCGCGGCCCCCATCTGTCTATGTTAGGCCCCCTCAGCGGGTTGTCCGGAATCAGATTTATATGATCTGTAATCAGCATCAGGTCCCCTGAGGAAAATTCCAGGTTAAGGCCCCCTGCCGCATTACACCCGATCAGCACCTTTGCTCCCAGGCCGGCCATTACCCGAATGGGGAATGTAAGCTTCCTTGTCCTGTAACCCTCATAGAAATGAAATCGTCCCTGGAAGAGAGCAACTCTTGCATTCCCGATCTTACCCACCACGAGCTTCCCGGCATGGTCAGGGGAAGTGGATATCGGAAAGTTGGGAATATCACCATAGCCGGCTTTCCAGGCAACATCCATTGCCCGAGCTACATCCCCAAGGCCAGTGCCCAACATCAGACATACATCCGGGGTCCAGGGCAGCTCTTTCTGAAAAAAACTTATAGTCTCTTCAGCTGCCGCAACATACTGTTCCATAAACGCATATTCATAGAAGACGGAGAGAAAAAAGTCAACGTGCGGAGCTGTAATAGCTCTTGAACCGGATAGGGGGCGCATTCACAGATTGCATTTATACTATACAAGGTTGTTTTGAAAGATGAACATCGAACATCGAACATCGAACGTCCAACATCGAATGAAAAAACAAACACCCAATACCGAACATTCAACAGCTATTTCTTTATCTTTTCCCATTCAACGTTCGATGTTGGACGTTCGATGTTCGATGTTCATTACTAAATTTAGGTCCTCCAACATATGAATGCGTCCCCATACAGCTACTAAGTCCCTGGGCGATACTTAGGCACTTTGAAAAAAATAATCATCCCAAACTGCAGATCCTGTCACTACCTCGCCGGTGTATTTCGACATAGCTAACCAAGCCAAGAACTTCCATGACATTCAGACGATTGTGACAGTATCGCTTCATCCACAAGGAGATGAATGCCTTGCGCCTCGTGTTTGGACGACGCTGCTATTGGGTAGAATGAGTCAGCCTCTACGCGATGACCTTATGGGCGTTTATGTCGCGGCATAGGGCCGGAGTCCTCATTGCTTGAGAAAAATATCTGTTTTTTCAAGTACTTTGACTTGACATCCTCAATATTGTCATAGTATATGTGTGGACATATTTTATATACTACGACAATTGGAAGGTGCTACCGACATGGTAAAAAAAGAACTTCTCGATAGGGCGATGCGCAAATTTCTTTCTGCTCAGGTAATGACTCTCTCCCAATTGGAGACTCTTCTGTCCTGCTCGCAACGATCTGTTCAGAGGCACCTTTCCAAATGGGGTTGCCTTCGTAGTTAGTGCCTGAACGAAAACCCCCTATTTGAGGTTCGGTGTGGGCGGCTGCCTTCGTTTTTCTTCGTATGAGAAGAACATAACTTACGTTATACGAACTTTTCGATAGATTGCGCTTCTTATTAGAAACTTTTGCAAAATTTTGACGAAC
>PQXE01000077.1 GCA_003194495.1 Deltaproteobacteria bacterium | reverse complement strand
TCTTTTGCAAGAGACGGCACTCTGTAACATTTTGTAGGTTGGGTTGAGGAACGAAACCCAACGGTGCTCAAAGGGTTCAACCCAACCTACAAGTTTGTTGTAGTTGGCCGAAACGATGATCAAGCCCCATTTTCATTTATTGTGCAAGACTAAAAATTGGCCATTGTCAACGAGTATGCGTAGGATTCTTACAGGATATGCGGTAAATTTTAATAAGCGCCATAAGAGGTGTGGGCATTTATTTCAAAAGTGGCGGCTCGACAGGTCGTTCATGCACACCATGCCACTGCGATATTCGTTCATGCCAACCGCTACCCCAGATCTGCCCCAGCCGAATACCGCCTCCGCAACACGCGCCTTACCTTCCAGAATAGACATCGCTACATCACCCATTGCCTGCCGACGGTAAGGCCAAGTAATAAAAAATAAATAACTTGATTATTTTTTATGGTTGATAACCAAAACGCAAAAACATAATACAAATCGTACTTGCCAACCACAGCGGTATTGGATATAATACCAATTATGAGAGTTCCTAAAATTGTAATTGATACAAATGTTGTAGTTTCCGCCATGCTATCAAGTAAGGGGGCATCTTTTAAACTGATCTCATTAATTGGCAAACAGCATTTTGATTATGTTATGTCAGTGCCATTAATGATCGAATATGAGGATGTATTAAAAAGAAATAATCCTAAAATTCCAATCAGCCGAAAGGCAGTAAATTCTATTTTCGATAGATTATGCTACCATGCTGATTTAAGAGAAATATTTTTTCTTTGGCGTCCTTATCTGAAAGATCCAAATGATGATCTTGTATTAGAATTGGCTTTTGAAGCAAGTTGTAAAGCCATTGTCACATACAATCTTAACGATTTCAAAAATATTGGAAAATTCGGTTTGGAAGCAATAACGCCCAAAACATTCCTTAAACAAATCGGGGTAATAAAATGAGTGCTATTAGCTTAAGATTGCCAGATTCATTACACAATAAAGTTAGAGAAGTTGCTCAGCAGGATGGAACATCAATTAATTCATTCATTGCAACAGCATTGGCTGAGAAATTATCGGCTCTTTTGACAAAAGACTACCTTGAAATGAGGGCCAAACGAAGTAGTGAAGAAAATTTCCAAAAGGCTCTTTCTGAAATTCCAGATGTTGCTCCTAAAGAGTATGACAGACTTTAAAAAGACAAACCTGTGGTGACACTAAACTCGTGCTTATGCTCGCCAACAATTTTATTCACCGGACTGGCGAGCACGCGCGTTTTTCGTAGGTTACGCCATGCTCGTTGCTACGCTCCAGGTTGGTTGCTAATGCCACGGCCAGCCGGTGATAATGGACGGTGAACGGATACGTTGGGCTGTTCGATCGTATTTTCATGAAAGGAAGGTGAATAGTGGAAAAATCCAAAATAGCCCTGAAACCTTATCTGGATACAATCACCGGGTATTGCAATACCCTTTCAAATGAAGAGCTGATAGATATCATTACCAGTCTCGCAAAGGATGTCCCGACCTCGGGCAGGGTCGGCTTTTTGGAAAAGCTCCGGTCATATCTCCCTGATCACAGGGTGGAAATGGTGCCTGAAGCAGGTGAGATTGAACAGATTCTTGATGATATTCAGGCGCTCAGAGAAAGCATTGAGGAAAGGATCGAGTCCATCGAAGACGGAAGTTACTGGGATGATCGTGATGACTGGGAAGATGATGAATATTATGACGACGATCCTGACTATGTCAGCGAGTATCAGGTTGATGAGTTGGAAGACTTTTTTGATAATGCTGAAAGCCTGTTTCTGGATGACAGACTTGAAGATGCACGGGAAGTGTATGGAGCCATTTTTAGTTTGATCAGTGATATCAAGGAGCAAGCAGATTATTTATACCTGAACGAAATAGATATCAGGGAGGCAAGGGCTAGATATTGCCGTTGTGTTTATGAAACATCAGGTATGGAAAAACGGCTGGATGAATTTGTTGCGGCCATGGAAATTGACGCATCCGTCCCTCACAATGAAAATGAATATGATGAAAACTATCCCATAATGCAGGATATTATTGATGCGAGGCCGGGCGAGATGGAGGGGATGGAATTATTCTTTCCGGCCTGGAAAAAATTATTGACTGAAAAAGGAACAAAAGGAAGACCTGCGGTTCTGCTCCTGGAAGCGGTTAATCGTCTTGAAGGCATGAGCGGAGTATCAAGGCTGGCGAAAAAATGGAAAAACAGCCAACCCCAGGGATACTTGTTCTGGCTTAATATTCTGAAAGAGGAAAATGATCAGAATGGCATTATTACTGTAAGCACAGAAGGCCTGAAGGTATTAAAAGAAGGAAAATTCAGGGAAAGAGTTGCAGAATTGATGATAGATGCGGCAGGAAAATTAAATGATGCAGGACATTTGCTGCTCGGAAAACGGGAAAGGGTTTTTTCACATATGAGTGATCAGAACCTGCTTGATCTTGTGGATGAAGCAACAAAACAGCATGCAAGGAATGAGGAACTCGGTACGGTTATTAATTTTTTCAAGGCCCGCAGATCAATTGATGTTGATGAAAGAGTCCTTTATGTAAAAACCCTTTTGATGTCAGGCAAGCTGGATAGCGCGGTTGCCATGGCAAAAGATGAAAAAAGTGTGGGTTGGTCTTACCGTAGTCCCGCCGGTGTGGTTTTCGGGTCTGTTCTATCGGTCCTTGCCGGCCATTCAGAAAAGGCAGGGACAATAAAAAGCCTCTTTATGGGCTATGCAAACGAAAAAACAGTATATTCAGGAAGATTTTCAATTGATTACGACATAGGCACATTATTTTATCAGGAGATCATCAAGGGATTAAAACAAAAAAAAGATGCAAAATCCCAGGCATCCGAATGTCTTTCATGGGCTGAAAAAATCGGAAAGGGCCGGATTGAGCATATTGTTTCCAACAAACACAGGGCCGCCTATGTTAGGGCTGCACAGGTGCTGGGCTCTCTTGCCGAGGCTTACTTGGAAATGGATCAAAAAAACAAGGCAGTAGAAATACTGCATGAATACTATAATGAAAAATATAACAGGTTCAGCGCGTTTCGCAGGGAGGTAAAATCAGTTATTATGCATTCAGACCTGTTGAAAAAAACAGGTTTTTTGAAATAAATCAACTTCAATCCGATCTGAGGGACTCGGGAAAAATAATTGATCCGGATTACGCCCGGATTTAGGTAAAATTCGGAAAAGGCCATCGTGGGAATCCAGGCTAGGATTGCTCAGCTTGGGTCATTTCGATTAAAATCACCGTGGCGAGTCGATTCGGAAATTTTCGATGTCTGTCAATACATAATCGGGTGCTAAAAAATTCAAGTTTTTTTGGCTCGATACAGCCACTAGCAGTCCCGTCCCGGATTGTTGCCGTGTGCCGTCTCGGCGGGTCATTTCGATTTTATATCTATACACCCCTTCCCGCCGGGGCCTTAGCCGCACCACCCAGTTAGTAATGCCTTCCGTAATCCCTGGGTGCCCGGACATCCTTTCTATCGGCAGCTTGGCATATTCCTCGCCGTAGCGATTCAAGAAAATGATAGAAACCTCTTGGAGTTCACCACGGGTGTAGACATCAATGAAAAAAGGTGCTGTCTTGTCATGATCAACCCTGTTCATCTGGCGTACCTGTATGGAACCTATAGCAATGTTTGGCTTCATCCCCACAAGGGTATCATTACGCAGTGTCTTCGCGACAAGGGTACTGTGGCGTGCCTGCAATAAACGTTGCAGCATCGCCATTCCAGCCCGTGCTCGTTTACTGGAGGATTGCCCCTGTGCGGCATACATCAATTCCGGCAAAGAGACATCGGGGGGCAGGCGACGTTTCCAGGAATTTAGTTCACCTGGAGAATTCAACCGGTATTTTGCCTCCAGCATGAAGATATCCAGCAACTGTAATACTACAATCGCTGGAGAACGTTCTGGATCATATGCTTTAAAAAAGGTGTGTGGTGCACACACCATTTTTAAAATCATCTCGTTAACTTCAGGTTTCAGTTTGCCGACAAAGGCTTCCAGTTCATCCGAATTTTTTCCCGGCCAGAACAAGTGTAGGAGTTTCAGTTTGTCCTCCCGTCTCAATAACTGCCAAGCGACCGGTGTGCCGTATGAATCATGCACTCCCATAGTTGCACAAATATTGTGCTCAAATTTTGCCGGGTAGTAGCGTCCTGTTTCTTCAAGCCCCCATATCACAGGGATCAGCGGGTAGCCTCCTGTCCGTTGTGACGAGGCGAGCATTTTGTTCGTTACGTTGCCCAATGTCTCCAGGATCACAACCATACCGCTTTCTTGGGCAAACCGATCAAAATTATAAAGAATCGCCTCGCCCGGCCCCAAACGGTAATAAGCCATCCGTATGCTATCTGTAGGTTTCGGCAGTTCCCGCTCCTCATCCGGGAAAAGCCACTCTCGGGTAAAACCGTCGTCATCGGCCCGTTTGTTCGGTGTTAATCGAAGAAATTCCCAGTACGGCTGTTCACGAAAAATCTTATCTTCCGTTTGCCACTGTGTGTGCCATGAAGATTTCCGTTGCTGTTGCAGATTGAATTCAGCGGCAGTCAACTTTCGGGCAACCATCACCATGTTGCCTTCCCTGTGTAATGATCCATCGTCGTTGAATATAAGTTGACAGACCTCATCGGGCAGTCGCGGCGCTCGTTTGTTCGGATAAAGTAAAGCGTCGATAATCGACTTTCGCGCTTTGATGCAGGCTTCCTCTTTAGCTGCCTCTGTGCCGATGGCAAGGGCTTTCTCCCGTATAGCGTTAATTGAATCGTAGATACCTAACCGTTCAAGTGTGAATTCTTCATCTACATCCTGACGGAATACAAAAACTTGATAATAGCCGGGTACATGGTCGACACGGATATAAGCGACCCCGCGTTGTCTGTACCACAAAAACATATTGTTTATATATTCAATCGCTGCCGGATTGGCATAATCATACACCGTGAACTGCCATATTTGACCCAGCGGTGTTTCTTTTTTGCCCGGCACCCCTTGCACTTCTATGCGTTGATAGCCGCTCTCACACCCGCTCCAGGAAGCCATTTCCGGCAATTGCCAGACCCGTGCATCAGCGGGTGCAAAAGGCATATCCATCATTAAGCGAATCTTTCGCGCGCTGGCATGGGAAACAAAGTCCCGCCACTGCCTGTCCAGGACAAACTGGACAAATGAATGAAAAGAGATCTCTTCCTTATGCCGCTCTCTCGCAAGCGCCAGAGCCTTCGGGTCGCGTTCGCTGATTCCCGTCTCATACCGGCTCCATACTCGCCAATCCCATCCGATCTCCGGATCTTTTGCGATATATTCCTGCTTTAATAAAAAGTATAGAATGTCTTCTTCCAGCCAATTGCAATTCGCCTTCCGAAAACGCAAAAAATTCGTGTAAAGCGGACGTTGCCGATCCTGACGAAAGACTTCCCATATAAGCTGCATCGCCGCCAATTTCAACCGCATTATAGCCGAATGGTCAATTTCCTCGGCGTCACGTAGTTGCATTATATACTCGTTATTTTCACTTACAAAATCCTGTGCTGGCTCGACGTTAATCCCATCGGCCTTGAGTAGATTGAGCAGCGCCGGTATGCCCAGGTACTCCGGGTCCATGGCCTGTGGGCTGAGAACCGAATATGGTGAATGAAATGCCGCGGACCAAACAGTCGGTAACAGTTGCAGGATGTGGAAATCCATGGTTGCGGCAAAATCAACGGCGTCGCGGGCGGAAACGAAGTCGCCAATGCCCCAATCGTAACGATTGTTTTCCGGATCGTCCGTTATTGAGCGCATATGCTGAAAGGGCAGAAAAATCCCGTCTACTAATTCTCCGGCATCAACGGCAGAAAAAAAGCGTTTGAATCTCGTCGGTTTCGGCGCCACCTCTGGTGCAGTCGAAACAATCTCAAAATTTGCCATTGTTCGGAAAATCAATATTTGGAGTTAGTTGTAGAATTCGACCAGCGGGGATGCCTTCCCAGCCGATATCACGTGCGTAGGTTTCGTAGCGCAGTTCGTGAAAAGCTCGGAAAACAATCCAGTAATGAATGATTGTCCGTGCCAGGTCCCTGTTCCAATCAGACAGGATTGCTTTTTCAATACCCTTTTCTTCCGCTGTATCCAGATATCCTTCAATAAAGGAGTCACCGACATCGCTTAACCATTCATTAATTGCTTTTACAATTCCAGTGGTCAATTGTTCCACCCCGGCCTCTTCCGCATCGATCTGACCCGACAGGACAAGCGAGGTTTTGCGCGCCGGCTCCTTGTGCGCCGGCTCCTCTTGTGGATTCAATCCGAGGTATTCGTATAACTTGATGTTTGCAATATACCAGAACCCTTGAATAACGCTCGCCACATCAACCAGTAAACTCTGTCGCGAATCATAACCGTGATTGACCGGGTCTTTAGCCGGCTCTCCTTCGAAATCGGTCCAATAAACCTGTTTGACAAGCTCTTCGGCGATTAAGATGGCTCCTTTTTCATTTCCCCTCGCCACATGATCAAACAATAGCGAAACGCAATTTTTCTCTCCCGATGAGGCAATCATGCCTTGGGACGAGTTCAGATCGCCATGAACCTGCGCTTTACTAAGGCAACCGCTTAGCCGGATCAATCCTCGGAACAGGTTAAACGGCGCGAGCGACTTCAAACGTTTGACCATATCCTGAAGCACGGTGGTCCCTGAGACCTGACGGGTTCTCGCCGCGAGCGACTGCAAGGCCTGTTCATAACGATAAACCGCGGCATTACTCCAGCCGACGATATCGTCATCCGTTGCAGGGATAGATTCGAATCCGGGTTTGTCGCTTCGTAAAAATGCATGATGAAATTCCGCCACAGTTGCTGCGAGCAGATTCGACACGTGCCGCGTCACCTTCAAATTAAGCGAACGTTTGTGCGCATCGAGTTCCTCCACACCATCAACCAGTTGTGTTAATCCAGACACGAAGATGCCGCCGACTTCATCTACATTGTCGATTTTTTTCATCATAAGCATAAGAGGAGCCGACGATCCGGTCGCCCTATCTGAGTAGTACGACACGCCTTGTAATTGGGGCATGTTTGTATAACCGGCTGCCGCCAACGCTTCATAGCGCTGCATTTCCATATTCGGCGGCCATTGTTTACCGGCAACGCCGGCATCACCGCGCATATCTTTGTAGATTTTTGCAATAAACGAGCCGCGATCGGCGGATACTTCGGTCAATACATTGGATGTCGAGACATTCAATGTAGTTGCGATCAAGGTAGACATGTCTGTGCCTCTCAATCCCTCTCCGCGCAGGGCAAAGCTGACCATGTTGCCTTTCCGGGTAGTGATGGATTTTTGTAATTGCAGAGAATGTATGAATGCTTGCTGAAATTCTGAACTATGCTCAGCCAGACTGATGTATATAATTCCATCCAACAGATGCGCCTCAAGCACATCCGCCTCAGCGACACCCTCAACTGATTCGGTGGAAATGATGGTAGGGATAAAGTATTTTTTAGTGGCAATTCCCACGCCGGAATTATTCCGCTTACGCAAATGAAACAGCGCCATAAGCCCATAAATCGAAAAATTCTCGCCAACTTCCATAGTGAAAGCATCCTCAATCTTTATTGTGAAGATTTCCGCTTCCTTATCCATGAACCAGCGCTTTTCTTTAAACCAATCGCCTAGTGAAACTCGTGAAACTATAACACCACCCGGATCCGCCATAAACTCGGCTGAACTTACCGAGAGGAAATCCAAATGCATGATCGTTCCTCCTTCTAATCATCTTCTAATCGCCTTATAGCCTAGCGATTTCATCATGTGGCATGTACCAGGAGCCCTTTGGGAACAGCTTCTTTTCCAGTTCAACAATCTCACGGTCACGACGATGGTACTTCATATCAACGACCATGTTTGTAGCTTTGTAAAGTTCACTGATTGACCGTTTGCGGTCTCTATTTTGGATCTTATTCAAACGCGCAAACTCCAAGTGGCACTCGGCCTTATGCAACCGCATTGAACATTGATCAGCAATATTAAATGCTTCGTTAATGTCCACCTCTGTCTTTTTAAATTCAGATTTTTCCCTATACAACGCCGCCCTTGCCAGGAGCCCTCGCACAACGTACGTCTGATCGCCTAATTCAAGGTCCGTGCTCCAGATTCCTTTGGATCGTTTCGGCTTCTTCAAAAGACACTTGGCTTTCAGCATAGTTACCTAGCTGATGTAAAATCTCGGCTTTCCAGGTTCTCGACGACATTCTCCACACATTGCTCTATACATCATCTTCCACCCTTTGCTCAAAATACAGGTTCGCGTGCTCACTTTTAGTAGCCCAATCAAGTGCCTCGACAATCTTGCCTAATGCACGCTTTATTTTGCTCATGTTGCCAGCCGCAATAGCCGCAAGGTCCCAATATTCTCCAGCTTTAGCTCTTTTCCAACCGTTCTGTAACGGTTCTTGTGCCTGGGGCAGTCGTCCCAAGGCACGCATGTCAAATCCCGCTTCATTCAGAGTCAGTGCCTTGGTGCGATCGTCAAGGTCTGTCACCGGTTCTGTATATTTTTTATCAAAAAACCTGGAGAGAATTTCCAAATCCTTACTCCATTGTCCGAAAATGTGGCAGGGACGGTGATCATATTCGCTTCTTTTAGGCTCCCAGAATATCTTCCACGCCTCTTGAAAATAACCAGCCCGGCAGGCATGGACCACCCCGCGAGACAGCGTCCGCATGTCTTCGACGCTCTCTGGTTTTTCAGGAACTTCGGCAACAAATTTTTCGGGTAGTCGTTAAATCTCAACGGATACATAACGATTATAGGCCACAAAGAACACTTTAAAGACAACATGGTGCATATATAAAACCTTAGAAAAAGCTAATGTCTTTCTCGATACTCTCTGTAACCAT
>PQXE01000076.1 GCA_003194495.1 Deltaproteobacteria bacterium | reverse complement strand
AAAAAGGTGAGAAAGTCACCGATAAGCAAATGAAAGACCTTTCCCTCAAAAAGGATGAGATGTTTCCAAAGTGGAACTATACTTTATCGCCTTCAAGAATGTAATTTTATTTTTGAGTCAACGCTTAGTTCAGCAGTCGGTTCGTGCTGACCCTGTGCATTACCAAAAAAATCGTTGGCGGTACAGCAACTCTGGGAGAGATGAACACGGACATTCCAAATGAGTTGCACGATGTGCCATTTTAAGACAAACACAATATGTAGTAGCATTAGGAGTCAAGTGCATAGCCTCATATAGTTATTCAACTCAGCCAACAACGTCCCACATTTTCCCAGTAAAATTCTTTCATTTTGCCCACGGAATAGTTTATACTGCCGGGGCATAAGAAATCAGTTATTAGTTTTTAGATATTAGTTGTTAGGAATATTCCCAAAAAATTTATGAATAGAGAAGAGAAAATTAACTACTGGATAAAATCAGCAAATAATGACTGGATAGTGGCTGGCCACCTTTTTGAAAAGGGCGATTATCCTTACGCCCTATTTTTTGGGCATTTAACGGTGGAAAAACTTTTAAAAGCAGTTTTTGTCAGTAAATTTAATGAAGTACCACCACTTACCCACAGACTTACATACCTGGCTGAAAAGATAGGATTGGAACTATCTCCTGAAAGACAGGAGCTGCTTGAAATAATTACAGATTTTAATCTTGAAGCCAGATACCCGGATGAAAAGTTCTCATTTCACAAAAAGTGCACAAAGAAGTTCACAGAAACTAACCTGGAGAAGATCGAGGAAATAAAGGAATGGCTGCTAGAGCATATTTAGTAGTAGTTGAGGAATATCTTGAAGAGCTGGAGAGAAATAATATACCAGTACAAGAGGCAATAATCTTTGGCTCTTATGCTAAAGGGAGTCCTAAGGAAGAGAGTGACATTGATATTGCTATTATCTCAGGGGCGTTTACTGGTGACCGATTTGAGGACAGAAGAAGGATAGTACCTTTAAGAAGAAAAATAGACAGCAGACTGGAACCAATTCCTTTTAGACCAGAGGATTTTTACAAAGGTGGGAACCTTGCTGATGAAATTAAAAGAACAGGAAAGGTAATAAAGGGTGACCTAAGAACCTGATGATACAGCAGTTGATCATAAATGGCATAATCGCAGGCAGCATCTATGGCCTTATTGCCCTCTCATGGTATACAAAGAACTTTTTGGAAAAATTGGATCTGAATCAAATGAAATTGACAGAGCCCTAAATACCTTTATACGATTAAAGAGGGAAATTACGCTGGACGAAGCAACCGAAATGGCTCTTGCTGATTTGGGTGAAGGAGAAAAACAAGCAATCGGACTTGCTTCCAGTCTTGGAGAAGACGTTCTTTTATTAATTGATGATCGTGCAGAAAGACGGGTTGCGGAAAAACTAAATATCGCCACTACGGGCTTGGTTGGCCTGTTAGTGGTGGCGAAAGAGATGGGTTTTGTGGAAAGTGTGGGACCACTTATTGAAGATTTGCGGCACAATGGATATTGGCTTTCTGATGATCTAATAACAACAGCAAAGAGGCTTGCGGGAGAGTAGCATGGCTGACCTTCATTCCCCGCTGGCGAACCCAAGTTCTTCTTGAGAGAGGCCACGGTCTTGGCGAAGTTGCTGGAGAACGTGGCCAAACGACTTGGCAATAGGCCTGTCTTTCGAGCCTTTTGAAGTGTTTTTCTTCATCGAACATCATTTGTGTTCGAATGCAGACTATAAATCTACAGACTATAGTATGAAGTCCTAGTACGAATATATTCTTATTATTATGAACCTCTTGCAAAGCTCACTGGCCCGGCGTGCATGCGAAAGCTTCTAATTATCCTCAACTCTATGGTCAGGGACAGCGCTGCCTGGAATCCTAAGTTTTCCAGACAGGCTTGACATTCAACACAGTTGCTGTCCCTTTTTCCTCTTCGCTAACTGAGACAGGCTTTCAACTGGGTATATCACCCTCTGCAGTTGCCAAATCCTTTAGCCGGCTTGATAGACAAAAGTTCATTTAGTCCATGACGTCCCCCAATTTCACCCAATTTCAAAGGTAATCTTCTCAATAAGTCAGGAGAAGATGTCGGATGCCCGGCCTTATAACGAATAATATAATCTGATATCTATTTGCTGTTTTTTCTTGACAATATACCTTTTTGCGACTAATAATTAGACATAAATACCATATAAGTGACTAATCGTTAGCCCCAACCTGCCACCCCTAATAATGGTCGAACAAGAAATAGAAAGAAAAATCGAAGATTTCAAAAGCCTCGGCATTCCCAAATATGTTCCGAGGGAGGGAAGACTTCAACTGGTTGACAACATGGTGTCAACCGTCATTGGCGCCCGCAGAGCCGGCAAAAGTTTTCGGGTGTTGCAGGCAGCAGATGAAATGATTCGTCAGCAGGTTATCAGGTCGATTGATCAGGTGTGCCTGATGGATTTTGACAATCCTATCTTGTCCAACATGAAGGCCCTTGATCTACCACTGATTCAGGACACATTTTTGAAGCTCAATCCGGAATTTGAGTTAAACACCCCGCTTCTCTTTATTCTGGATGAAATCCACAAGGTCCCTGGATGGGAAGAGTATGTCATAGATTTGTCCCGAAATCCCAATTGGAAAGTGATTGTAACGGGATCCTCTTCCAAGTTGTTAAAGTATGACATTGCAACTGAACTTCGGGGTAAAGCCATTTCATCTACGGTATATCCACTGAGTTTTGTTGAGTTTCTGAGATTCAAGGATTTCAGATACAAAACGAGTTCAACAAAAGGCCAGGCCGAAGCAAGAAGGATGTTTGACGAATACTTAAAATGGGGCGCCTATCCCGCCATAGCCAATCTCGAAGAATATACAAAAGAGGCATTGCTGAGAGAGTATTTCGACGCCATGATTCTCAAGGACATAATACAGCGATATGATGTGAGCAAACCTAAACAGTGCATGCATCTATATAATTACTTGCTTTCGAATATCAGCAAGGCCCATACGATTCAGAGTGCTTTTCAGTATCTCAAACAAAGCGGATTCAGTACAAGCCGCGATGCTGTGAGAGCGTATATTAATTGGGCGCAAGATTCATGGCTCTTGTTTATGGTTCCTATTTATTCGAATTCCCTCAAAGAACAGGAGAGAAACTACAAAAAAATTTACGCAATCGACTGGGCTTTAGCCAACAAGAACAGCCTTATTTGGGACGGATCTCATTCAAGGGCGCTTGAAAACATGGTCTTTGTCCATCTTTATCAAAGGTGGCACAGGGTTCATTATTACTTAACGAGAAAGAAGCGACAAGAAGTGGATTTCATCGCCGTGGACAGCCACGGTCATCCTGTCATGGCATTCCAAGTCTGTATTGATATAAGTCAAGAAAATACCGTGAAGCGGGAGTTGGACGCAATCGTCACAACCGCCAAGTATTTCGGTATCAAAGAAAATCTCATAATAACATATAATCAGGAAAAAGATTTTCACAAAGATGGAATTTCAGTCAAAGCTATACCTGCTTGGAAGTGGATGCTAAATCCCGCCTGAGCCTTCCGGACAGGCTTGACATTCAACACAGTTGCTGTCCTTTTTTTCCTCTTCACTAACTGAGACAGGCCGTCAACTGGGTGATCACCCTCTGCAGTTGCCAAATCCCTTAGCCGGCGTGATAGACAAAAGTCTACTCAGCCCAGGACGTCCCCCAATTTCCACATTCAGTCTTGCTTGCCTGGGATTAAAAGTCCCGGATTCTCAGATTGAGACGATCATATGGGTGTGTGAGTGAGATGGGCTGTGAGAGTGTTTTGTCACCAAATTCCGCGATCTGAAATCCAAAATCGTATGACAGTATCTGTCATAATTGCCGGACCATAATGCAGGTTCAATCGGGGTTTTGGGCTTTACTTCGGTGTTCCTTTCTGATAAAAAATGGGCCAATTCATTAAGAAATAATGTTTTTGCCACAGACGCACACAGACGGGCACAGACATTGCTAGATCTTTTCTTTGGTCGATCCGATAAACAAGAAGGCAAAAAGATTCAATGACGAGCGCCAAGAATCCAAGCCTTTATATCATTGCTGGTCCCAATGGAGCCGGCAAGACTACTTTTGCGAGACAGTTCCTTCCTCATTATGCGGAATGTCTGGAGTTTGTGAATGCCGATTTGATTGCGAACGGTCTTTCACCGTTTTTTCCTGAGCGTGCAGCTATCCGGGCTGGCAGACTTATGCTGCAACAGATTCATTTGCTGGCTGACCGTGGGCGCGACTTTGGTTTCGAGACTACCCTATCCGGCAAAACCTATGTGCGCCTTTTGCGTGACTTAAGAGATCGTGGATATCGGATTCACCTCTTTTTCCTATGGATCCCAAATATTGATATTGCTTTGGAACGTATCGCAGACCGCGTACGGAGAGGGGGACACAATGTGCCAGAGGACGTTGTTCGCCGCCGCTTCCAGAAGGGGCTACCCAATCTATTCCAGCTATATCGCCCATTATTAGATTCCTGGGTGATCTTTGACAATTCAAGCGACACTCCCAATATGATCGCTTTCGAAAAGTTGGGACAGTTGCAGATCGTTGACAGTGATTTGTTTGCCAAGCTATCAAGAAACCTGGAGGCACTGTGAAAGTAAAAAAGAAGAAATTGTCCGACATTCCTTTGGAGATCCGCGCCGAGGAGGCTCTGAAGAAGGCTGTTGCCGATACAATCGCCGATCACAAGCGCACCGGAGATCCGATTGTGATCTGGCGCGACGGCAGGGTGGTCAAGATTCCTGCTGATCAGATAGAAGTCCGTGAGGCCCAGACAGAATATTCTATGTCCACGAAGGGAAAAAGTAGTCAACGTCCCTCGGTTTAAAGGTAACTGCTTACGGTTGAAAAAGGTTCAATGTGCCAAGTTGTCTATTTGCAGATTTCGAGACTGTTATCAGCTTCAGCATCTGCGAATGCCTTGTCCCCTAGAACGTGTGCGGTGATACCCGCTGGCGAACCCAAGTTCTTCTTGAGAAAGTTCTCGGTCTCGGCGAAGTTGCTGGAGAACCTGGCCAAACGACTTGGCAATAGGCCTGTCTTCCGAGCTTTTTGAAGTATTTTTCTTCATCGAACATCATTTGTGTTCGAATGCAGACTATAAATCTACAGACTATCGTATGAAGCCCCAGTTCGAATATATTCTTATTATTATGAATCTCTTGCAAAACTCACTGGCCCGGCGTGCATGCGAAACTTTTGATTATCCTCAACGCTATGGTCAGGGACAGCGCTGTCTGGAATCCTGAGCCTTCCGGACAGGCTTGACATTCAACACAGTTGCTGTCCCTTTTTCCCCTATTGAGTGAACTGAGACAGGCCGTCAACCGGGTATATCACCCTCTGCAGTTGCCAAATCCCTTAGCCGGTGTAATAGGCAAAATCTACTCAGCCCAGGATGTCCCCCAATTTCTCCCAATCAAAGTTCTCGACTTGACGCCGGTTTTGGGATACATATTAAACCAATAAATTCAACGATGGGGTGAATCCCAGGGGAAAAGGCCTTTAAGTTCATTCAGAACCAGTCCTTTAGACCTAAAGGGTCCCATAGATCGTTATGGTTGGCAAGGATTTAGCAATTTTTAAACGTGAACTAAATATCTAAAAAAACCGCCGAGTTAGATAAAAAGAGGCTATTTTCGAAATGGCAGATGCATGGGTACATGCAGTAATAGACCTAATTGCTTATGGAAGGCCTTATTTCGATCTCCACAAGGAAAAAGATAAACCTCACGAATTTTTGCTTTCAAATCATAGGATTGTAAACCACAAGTGGTACCAAGCCTACAAAAGACTTTGGAACTTCCACGATCCCTTTCCTTCTTGGTTAAAGGAATCTATTCGAATATTGGGAAATGAAGAAGGAGCAGACAAAGCTGAAGAGAAAATGGCATGGGTTGATCATGATTATATTGATAGAACATGGGATGTTCTTTCGGATCAAGATAGGAAATACTGTGAGGGATTTTTTGCCTGGGTACTATTTAGTCCAGATATTCTTAAACATTGGGCAGGCGTAGATGTTTTCAAAGGCAGAATACAGAGGGTTATCAAAAGCCGTGAGATCTTGGAAAGTTCTCCTGGGTTAAAGTCTGAGTACAAAAGGTTATACAATTATGTAAAAGCTGTAGTAAGAAACAATAAGATTTTGCAAAATATGTTAGAACACTATGGGCAGGAGATAAAATCTATAAAGGGAGGTAGTGAATTATGAGACGGACACTTTGTTGGGTGTTGATTCTGGGGCTGCTAATCTCCCTCGGAATGTTTGGATGTGAGAAGAAAGAAGATAAGGGAATAAAGATAGGGGTAAGCCTGCCATTAACGGGAGAAGTTGCTTCATACGGTATCAGGGCCCAACGGGGAATAGAAATTGGTCTTGAAGAAATAAATTCAAATGCTGGAATTAACGGGAAGAAGGTTAAAATAATATTTGAAGATGATAAAAATGACCCTAAGACAGGGGTATCAATAATAACTAAATTCGCAATAGTTGATAAATTGCCTGCGATTATTGGTTCTGCTGGCAGCACTGTAACTTTGGCAATGGTACCTGTCGCAAATCAAAATAGGGTAGTTTTACTTTCGCCTATCTCGTCCTCTGTAAAACTTACGACGGAAGGAGGAGATTATTTCTTTAGAGTTTGCCCTGCTGATGATGCTCAAGCAAAAATTTTAGCTCAATGGGTCTTAGAGAAAGGCTATCAACAAGTCGCACTTGTATATACAAACAATAGTTGGGGCAAGCCACTTGGTGAATCGTTCCAGAGACATTTTGAAGAAGGCGGTGGTAAAGTTATTATAGCTGAAGGTGTTGAAGAGCGAACAACGGATTTAAGAACTCAACTTGCCAAAATAAGAGCAGCAAATGTAAATATTGTTGTTTCACCTACTTATCCTGTGGAGGGCGGAAATCTTTTAAGGCAGGCCAAAGAGATGAGAATTAAAGCTGAATTTTATGGTGGTGACAACTGGGACGCCCCCGAATTTTTGACAGCAGCAGGTGATGCTGCTGATGGAGCATTTTTTGTCGATCCAGCAGAACCAAAAGGAGATAAATTTTTTGCTTTTACTAAAAAATATAGAGCAAAGTATGGGGAGGAACCCGACATAAATGCTGCTTTTGGTTACGACGCTTTTTTGGCTGTTATCGAGGCTATGAAGAAAGCCAAAACATCAGACGGACCTTCAATACAGCAGGCACTTTATGGCGTGTCGTTTGAGGGTGCTAGTGGCAAAATAGAATTTGATGAAAATGGTGATCTTAAAACACCAGTATTTGATAGAAATGTAATCAGAGATGGTAAAAAAGTAAATATTGGCAAATAAAGTAATGAAAGAGGGCGAGATGCGCGAAATAATTAGATATAAAAAGGATGTCGCTGTCATTGATGATATTGTTTCGGTGTTTAAAAAACGCATGTTAGAGTGGCCTAATCCCGTCGAATATGTGAACAATATGTACGGGTGTCATCCTGGGGATGATAGTATGGAATATTTTATAGAGGTCTTTCGGTATGAAAACAGAGAGAAGCCTAAAGCAGATTTTTGACAAGTGGAAAGATCGCGTAGAACAGCTTATTAAAGAGCATCCCCTTCAAATAATTAGCTGGGAAGCGACTCGGCGATGTAACTTGAATTGTGTCCATTGTGGTTCGCCTGCAGAAGATGTTGTCTTATCGGATGAACTTAGTACCGAGGAGGTTATATTTGCATTTGAACAAGTCGCGATTGATTTTGACATGAACCAGTTTCGGCATATAAATATAACCGGCGGTGAACCATTTGTACGAAAAGACTTATTAGATATACTCAAGCAGATAAGTAAATATTCCTTCTACCGGAACATTGATATTCAGACAAATGGAATTTTTATTGCAGACAATCCAGAAATCCTGAGAGAACTTAAAAAATATGGCGTAACCGGTTTAGGTATTAGTATAGATGGACTTGAATCAACTCATGATGTCTTTCGACGTCGTAGGGGTTCCTTTGCAAAAGCATTTAAAGCTGCCCGTCTTTCTGTCGAAAATGGATATGTTGTTACCGTTTCAACCGTTGCTCATGCTAGGAACATACATGAAATTCCTCAGTTGTTTGAACTTATAAGAAAAGAGATAAAGCCAAGAGTATTCAGAGTTATGACGATCGATCCTATCGGACGTGCAAAATTTGATTCTGAATATATGCTATCACCTGTTCAACTTAGACAGCTAATAAATTTTCTAAAAGAGGAATATCGAGAAAGCTGTTTAACTTATGCCGATTCCAAATCCACGATGGTTGAATTAGGTTGTTGTGGATGGACAGGAACAGAACTTGAGGGGACTTTCAGACCATTTATATTTCATTGTATCGCTGGTATCAACAATCTTGGAATTCTTTATGATGGAAAGTTAGCAGCTTGCAGCAACATTTCGAGGGCTTTTATTGAAGGTGACCTCCGAAAAGAAAGGATAAAAGATGTTTGGGAAAGTAGATACCAAAGATATAGGAATTTTGAATGGAAAAAAATAGCTGATTGTGCAAATTGTGATCAATGGGACTATTGTCATGGAGGTCCAATGCATAAAAGATTACCTGATGGAAGAATGTTGAATTGCATATATAAAATTCTGGAGGAAGAGAAAAGTCAGATACCTCTGGCAAAGCCGGAGGCTTGAAAGGCTCTGGTGCCCCTCAAAGGGACTGGAAAGTCAAAACCATGTGCAAATTTCCCCATGACCGATTAATCCACCATAGCAGTTTCACTTGGTGTTTTAATCTGAAGTTCCCTGGGCAAAACAACAGTAATCTATTGATTTCAAAATAAATTTTTAAAATCTTGGTGTGCAATTACTGACTACACTTAATTTCTCAATATTGTCAGCAAGTTATTTAATTTAGAAATACACACATTTTTTTATTAAGTCAATCTTTCTTGGCCCCAATTTGAGCGATATTCCTCCCAATTTGAGTAAGTTACATGACTACAAAATTGCACGCCAAAAAGGATGATAAGCCATATAACCTATTGCAATAATAACTCTTTTTGGCTTTTTTTTAGGAAAATTCTACAGGAACTTCAG
>PQXE01000075.1 GCA_003194495.1 Deltaproteobacteria bacterium | reverse complement strand
ATGCTGAAAATGCCCTGAATCATTTATGGTCTGTTCTTGAAAGTTACATCTGTCAAGAAATGCTGGAGGCAGCATAGAAAGTTAAATTGCCGGAAAGCACGTCAAAACTTTTGGGACGCAGTACTAGTACCCGTCCAGGTCTTCCCATTGCAGGCTGCTTACACAATAATGCAATAGCTTGACGGATGCGTTGGGCCACTTGGGCTGATGCTTGTGGGCTGTCCTGAGCGATATCCGCCCGCAATTCACACAAATCAGCAACAGCGTCGTCTTCCACCTCAAATGCACTTGGGCGGATCTCCCTCACTGGTCGTCCCCCAGCTTTCCAGCCTTCTACCTGCTTATGATCGGCAAACTTCGCCTCGCCATTCTGAAGCCTCTTCATAGCCTTCTGAATGGCCACTACCTGCCACGATTGTTCTTCAACGTACCGCTTGTATTGCATGGGCCATCAAACCAGGCCCTGGGACGGTCCGTGGCCATGGCTATCGCTCCAAGGCGCTCCAGGGTCTCGGAATCCAGCCGCACTGAGACTGTTTTGTTTCTCACAGTATTCTCCTGTAACCTATTGTGTTATCTATTACCTAAGTTGAGCGATTAGCTGTTAGCCATTAGCGTTTAGCTTTGAGAAATCAAGGCATTACGTTAATTAGAAATAACACCCAACGGGTGAAAGTTTGTAATAGCAAAACATCCTGCTTGTCAGGGCGGCAGACCGACTTGTCAGGGCAACAGACCGATAATCATTAAACTAACAGCTAACCGCTAAAGGCTAACCGCTCAACCTAGGTATTATAAACCTTTGGTGTCATAGTCCAAGCACTTTTTTGTTTAAAAAACGGTCAAGTAAGCCTGGCACAGTTTCAAACGAAGTAAGCCGGAACCAAAAAGGTTGTGGTCTGATTTTTATTCCTCTGCTATTACAACCCCTTTACGCACGAATGTCCGTGCTGTCCTAAGATGGGAATGAGGAATTAAGACGGGTGATGCTCTGCGCAGCTTTCCGCCGACCGTCTCCGGCGTGATTTCCCTTTTGTCACCTCTTCCTTACCAAACAGCGCAGACAGTGCCACTGCGGGCCTGTCCGGAAATCTGACAATTAAGTCCAAAGACCCGCCCATGGCGGTAACGTAGCTCCGCAGGGTAGAGAGCAGCATATCCGTTCGGCTCTCAAGCCGGGATATGTTGTCCTGGCCAACACCTAACAACTCCGCCATGCGCTCCTGAGTTAGATCCTGCGCTTTGCGCAGATCCCGAAGCGTCATTTCTTCTGCAATCAGCTTCTCGGCACGTGCCTCGATTTTCTCGCGGCGCTCGGCCGTAAGACCGTTCATGATATCTTTTAATGTCTTCATGGCTTACCTCGCTGCGGCCCAAAAATTTCAAGAAGTTTGGCCTGTGCCAGAAGCTCGTCTTGAATATCCTCGGATAGCTCCGCGAATTCCGGTTCAAATGCAGTATCAAACTGAACGGTCCATTTCATTTTTAAAATATGACATCAAGAGCATATGTTGTCAAGAGCATAATTACTACGGCAATAGCTCGTGCTCCATCTGTGCCATGGAGGCCTTTTTTCTTCAGTCAGAGCGATAGGACCTGGCGAAGACCTTTGTCGAGTTCGGCCAAATCTTCCTTTCCAAGAGACTCCGCACGTTTAACAAGACGAGTTTTATCTATTGCGCGTATCTGATCACAAACTGCTAATGCCTGTTTCCCTAGACAGTTGACAGGAACGGTTAGAGGTGGTCTGGGCACTCCGGAGGATGAAAGAGGTATAATAATGATAGTTCGTCTTGCTTTGTTGATGGGTGTCGCTCCTACGAGAACACAGGGCCTTGTTTTGCGAATTTCAGAGCCTCTTGTCGGATCGAGATTCACCCAATAAACATCACCACGTTTCAGATTCTTCAATTCCGTCTCCTACTGTTGTGTCCCAATCGGCCATTTCTGTGTTGATGGCTTCATCCGCATCTACCTCGCAAGCGCATTTATAAAGCTCATTTTCTCGTTTTTTTAGCTCTTCTTCCAGCAATTTGGCGAGGACTTTACTTCGCTGTCTAGTTGGAATGATCGTCCGCATTCGGGCCACCAGATCATCAGGCAAAGAAACAAGCACCTTTTCCATTTCGTTCCTCCATCAACAGATATAAGATATATTATATCTTAAAGAAGAAGTTTGCAAGGCTTGTTAGGGATCGTAATTTCAATCAGTTATGATGAGCGTTGAAGTGCCCTCGCTTTTGCCTCTTTAAGGACGGCCTCGCGATCCTTTTGGGCTCATCTTGGCAAAAACAATTTTCACCTCTTGTCGTCGTTTCCCCTTGGGAATACTGAGTGGGGCGACTTGCGCATAGTTAACTCGTGTGTTAACATATAGTCATGCTGAAAAAAGTCATATTCTATCGCACAGGAATGGGACGCAGCCCAATTGATGAGTTTCTGAACACACTATCATCCAAGCAAGCGCAAAAGGTTGCTTGGGTTCTGAACCTTGTTGAAGAACTTGACATCGTCCCATCTCAATATTTTCAGAAAATGCCCAATACCGAAGATCTATGGGAAGTCAGGGTCAGGACTGGCTCAAACATCTTTCGGTTTCTGGGCTTTTTCGATGGGACAAAATTGGTTGTCCTGTCTCATGCTTTCTAGAAGAAGACGCAGAAGACTCCTCGGCAAGCCATTCAGCTTGCCGAGGAGAGAAAACGGGATTATTTTAGGAGGAAGACAGAATGAGTGATCTACAGAAATACATCAAGAAGCGCAAGGCCCGAGATCTTGAATTCGCAAAGGACTTCGATTCCGGATACGAGCAGTTCAAGATCGGCGTGATGCTCAAACAAGCCAGAGAAGAAGCCGGCATGACACAAGAGGAACTTGCCGCACGTTTGCACACAAAAAAAACGGCAATCTCCCGAATCGAGAATCATGCCGAGGACATCAAACTCTCGACTCTCGAGAAGTTTGCCCGCGCTCTTGGCAAGCGTCTTCGCCTAGAAGTTGCATGAGAGCAGCGAACCAGACAAATTGAACCAGCGGGGGCATTTGAACAGAAGCCTACAGTTATAGGGGAGTCTGAGAGGAAAAATTTTCCGGTAGCCTCAGAGCCATGCGGATTTCAAAACTTGGACTATATATAGACTATGTCTTGAACCCGGGGACGCTGATAAGTACGTCTCATTCCTGGAAAATTTTGCGCCTTGCATCTCTGGCTTTTTGAGCGGAATCATGTTTCAGACTTTTTGCAGTGTAATCAAGAACTAATATTTCCATAAGGAATAAAAACACAATCCTCAAGAACTGCTCCGGAAGGGACATCGCTCCCCTCCCAGATCACACTTCTGCAAAGAGTAACACCAGACCCTAAGCTCACCCTATGCCCTATAGAGACCCAGTCCTTCCATATAAGATCGCCAGGCAACTCAGTGCCCTGCCCAACCAGGCACCTGTTATTTTCATCTGCTTCGTCCGTTACAGCCACATTGTTCCACGGCTCCTTCTTGTGGACCACCAGCGATGCCTTAGCTCCATGGTGCTGATGCAGATTAACTACCCGATCCGGATCCAGATCTGTTACCACATCGCCGTTTATAACCAGCAGGGGTTCGTTTTCTGAGATATGAGGCAGGGCATTTCTAAGCGCCCCGCCGGTTCCCAGTAGTGATGGTTCCACCAGTGTTACAATTTCGGCCTTGGCCTTATAAGACCCCACATTCTCCAACACGAGATGTGCGAGGTGAGAGCAGTTGATCACAATCTTCTTGAACCCGGCATCCTCAAGCTGGTCGAGTAATCTGTGAAGCAAAGGCCTGTTTAATACTGGGAATAAAGGCTTGGGTAAGTGAAATGTAAGGGGCTGCAAGCGTGTACCCAGACCCGCGGCGAGGATCATGGCTTGCTTGAAGAAAGGCATACTACACAATCTGAAAAGCTGCTAAACCTTTTTCTTATCTTCTGTTTTTGATGAACTGCTGGATGTGTCCTCTATAAGCTTCTCCGAATCGACCTCATTTTCAAGGTCCTTCAAACCGGACTTGAAGGCCCTCAGCCCCTTGCCAAGTCCCGCCCCTATTTCAGGAAGCTTCTTGCCTCCAAAGATAAAAAAGGCAATTACCAGGATGACCAACAGCTCTTGTGTGCCTAAGCCAAACATTAAATCCCCTTTATAGACAATGTTGAATTGTGAATGCTGAATTGTGGAAGAAGATTTAAAAGACATATACCTTAATTCAAAATTCAACATTCAGCATTCAACATTTATTGTGCACCGCAGATTGGATTTTTTCAGCGGAATCATCCCTAGAAAAAATAGCGGACTCGCAACTCCAGCTTGTTGCTGTTCATTTTCTCGCCATATTCGGTGAATTTTCCGCCATTAAGATACGAAAAACGCAACCGTAATTCCCAGTTTGTAAATCCTGTATAGATCATCTCCGGGCATATGGAGTAACTCTTGTCATCAAGGTTGATAATTGTGAAAAGGCCGGGTGAAAAGTACAGAATATCAAAGGGTTCCTTCTGGGTAAATTTTGCATAGAGATAATTGCGACAAGGTTGCGGCCATAGCCTCGCAGGCTCATGTCTCTTGCCCTTTCAAGAAGTACATCACTGCCTGAGGCAAGAAACTGGTTTTCACCGTTTGAAATAAGTTGAAAAAAACGTTCCATCTCTTCTTCAGTATACCCGGCATCATTGTGGTAATATTCAACAATGCCGGTTATATCATTTTCCCATAAATAGCGGAGACCAAAGAGATAGGAAAACGCCGTAGTTTCCTGGATCAGAGCGGAGCCGTCATCCTGAAGGACTACTCTCCTCTGATCGGGAACATAGCCAAGCTCCCCATGAATTTCAAAATTCGGCGCCATGTTTCTGGAAAAATCCAGGCCATAACGGGTGGAACGGCTGTCACCTGTGTATAAGATCAAGTCGATGTCAGTATCCCGATACAGGAGATAAAGCTTGGCTGCCAGATTCACATTGTTTAGCTCACCAAAATCTTCATTGACTCCCTGCCACACCGGCAGAATCACTGTAGTAAGAGCAGCAGTCTGCAATGGTCCTGAAAAGCTCTTTATAAGATCAACTTCAGTTGTTATGTAGCCCTCCAGCGCCTCTTCCGGATCATTGGGGTCTTTGGGGCGGTTGATAAAGCCAGCTGGATTCCACGCATATCCCTTGCCCCACCTGTATGACTTTTTGCCCACACCCGCAGTAAGAACCGGCGCCGGCTTGATGCTGACATAGGCCTCATAGACATCTGCCATGTCAGCCCAGCCAAGATCATCCTGCTGAGCAGAAGCCTTAAGAAGCCAATTGAAACTAATTATCTCTTTGGTGTAGTAACCGTCAATCTGCAGACTGCCGCAGAAACGATCAAGTGTCGACCGGGGCTGGTCTGAGAGGTTCAACAGGGCAAAAGCAGAACCCTGGTTAATATCCATATGTTCCCACTTGAACTCTGCATAGCCTCCCATTTCCAGGGCCTTTTTTTCAAACTCCTCCAGTTCAAAACTGAGTTCGTCATCTGCAAACAGGAGAGCAGGAAAGAAAAGGAGCAAACTAAGCAGAAACCCGGCAAGATAGGAGCCGGTGCTATCGCAATTCATCAACCTTGGACAGGTAATTGAGTGTAAACACTTCGTCCGGCAGTTCTTTCTTCTTGACTTCGGCAAAAAGCATTACAGACCGATAGCCCTTGTGGAGCGGGCTGTCCGTCTCAAGCATTGACGGCCTGATAAGGCCTTGGCCAAAATCCTTGATTTTCGTATAGTGCAGGGTCTTTATCAGCATGCCGCTGACAGCATAACATTCAATAGTGGTCGGCAAAAATGTCTTTTTATCCACCTTCATCTTCAAGTTGTTATAGGCAACCGAGGGGGACTTGGCCTTCAGTTCAAGCAGGTAGGTGTCACCCTGGTCGGTTATCTGTTTTGCATTATATTCCACACTGTAGTCCAGTCGCAAGATGTCGGAATTGTTGAATATCCCGCCCACAACTGACTGCAGACTGGTGATACGCAACGGTCTGCCCACATTAGGGATGTAGAGCCACATGTTATCGCCCAGGCGTAAAGTAGAGCGGCCCTTTTCACTGGCTGGCGAGAGAAACAAGGCCACCATTTTATCCTGTCCCTTCTTAACCGTATAAAGGACAAACTCCTTTTTTGAGCCATCGGGCTCTATGTTGATCAGCTTCCGGTACATCTCATAGGACCGGGGCTGCATGTTTTTATCGACCTGGCGCAGGACATCATTGCCATCCAGGGCGAGGGCCGCGGCTGTCCCAAGAAAACAAAAGGAAATGACTGCCTGAACGATGATTTGGTTAACGGTCTTGAATAGTTGTTTGAACCACATCATAACCAACTCCGGTTTTTTCTATATATTCTATCTGATCGTCCCTCAAAGCCTGTCCCATTTTATTTCCGATATTACCAGCGATAACGAGCGTCACCCCTTTGTCGGCAAGAAATAAAGCTGCGTTTGGCCCGGCGTTACGAGACCGATCTCTGGAAGGATTCTCTACGGCCTCAAGAAAATTACCTTTGTCATTAAAAAACAGAAAAAATGGGGCCCTGGCGGCCTGTTGGCTTATGGCCGCATCCTTTTCCGGGCCGGTGGTGGCCACGGCAATTTTCATTGAATCGGCAGCAACTTCTGTGGTAAGGGCAAAGAGCAGGAACAAAAACAAATTGACAATAATGGTTGGTGTGCTTCTAATTTTCATAGGTTCCTCTACTTAGGTTGAAGGGTGTTATACATGGCGCAGGGCCGTTATGGGATCCATTCTCGCAGCTTTCCAGGCCGGCTGCAGGCTGGCAAGTACAGATATGGCAATGACAATGCCGGCAACTGTGACCACATCATTTAAAGCGATGGTTGGCGAAAGCAGCAGGCCTTTCTGACGTCCGAAATCAAAACTGATTTGGGCGGTATTCATTCCGGCAATGGTGACAAGACTGATAACAACACCTATCAAGGTACCGAATACGCCGAGCAAAAAACCCTCCACCATAAAAAGGGAGAGGATCTTGCCCGGCACAGTCCCAATGGCAGCCATGGTGCCGATTTCGTTGATGCGCTCATAAACAGCCATGATCATAACGTTCATAATACTCACCAGAACAATGGCTACCAACATGATCTTGATAAAAAAGGTCATCAGGTCAATCATCTCGGCGATATTGAAAAATGGTGAAAGCTTCTCCCAGGTGTGGACTTCAAAAACCGGCTTGTCCATTTTGTCTTTAATGGGTCCAAGCCGGTCCTTCAACTGATCAACTACCTCATTCATCCGGTCCATACTTTTTAAACGTATGGAAATTTCGCTGATCCCTCTGTCCTCGATGCGCAGCAGGGTCCTGGCATCGTCAAGATGGATTAAGCCATCCCGGCCGCCCGGCCCGGAAATGCCTTCCAGAATACCGCGTACCACAAAGGGCTGCCCGTTTACAGATCCATCCTTATTGGTGGCAACCAGGACAATAGTGTCGCCGATCTTGACCTTCATTCCCTTTGCAATAAGTTCAGGGACAAGAATTTCTCCCTTTTCAAGGAGGCCTTGCTTTTTTCCCTTGATGATGCGATCAGTGAGCATGGGGACTGTCCGCATCTCTTGTTTTGGATTGACCGCATTAAGCCGAATATTAGTTGTTTCTGAAAAATTGCTGAACATGGCTCCCAGCTTAATCCGCATGGAATAGGCCTCAACAGCATCATTGCCTTCCAGGATTTCCTTTACTTCAACAACCTGTTTGCCTTTCAGGTTACGGTCCAGGGGCAGGCTGTCAATGGAGGCAAGATATCCCTTGCGGTGTACCTGCAGGTGGCCCAGCATGGAATCTGTGATCTGGCCGATCATCATGGCCTTGAAGGAACCGGACACGGAAACAAAAAGCAGCACCGCCACCACTCCCAGTGTAATCAAAACAGAGGTGAGCAAGGTTCGTCGCTTATAGCGACGCAGATTGCGGATAGCAAGATTGAAGATACTAAACATAATAATTTTAGGCTCTTAATGGATTCCAGACTGATCGGTAAGAAAAAGTCGAAGCAGTGATTCCAAGAGCCTTTTTCCCCGTTTTTTTGCGTTATGCACAAATTCGAAGAATCCAAGGTAAGCAGGTAATGCTTCCTGGGAAATGCCTCGATGAGGTCGTAACCAGGAGCGTAATAGAGACCAAAATCCTTCCATCGTATTCACATGGACTTCATGGAACCCATCGCCGTCCTCATCACGTGCATATTCGCCTTTGCTATGACAAACTGTTTTATGCTCGTAGCCCCATTCCTGCAGGCGGTTGTAGATATCATACTCGTCTGTATACACCATGGTTCCAGGCGCAATTGTCGCTTGAATCAGAGGAAAAATTGTCTGCTGTTTGACATTCTCCAGCATCTGGATCACAACCTCTCCACCACGCTGAATCATCCCAAATATCGGTGGTTTTTCTTTTGCTAGAGTACCACGTCCATGTGCCCCTTTCAAACGGTTACGTCGCCCTTTGCGTCCCTTCTTTTTCACCGCATCAGGATGTCCTTTATGTCCGGCAACCACATAGACCTCATCGCATTCGACATTACCCTTGAGCCCTACCTCCGGCTTGAGAGTGATGACCCCGTCGCGGAACTGGCGGGCCATTCTATGAACATCATCAACATGCACATCTAACTCTTGGGCAATTTGCTGATTAGAAAGATTAAGCCCCATGAAATAGAGACACAGTATCCAGATTTGTAACGGTCGATGATGCCCCTCAAATATCGTCCCTGTCAGGTCATCGAAGTATCGACTACACTTTTTACAATAATATTGTTGGCGCTCTGATTGTGTCACATCTCGACCATTTTTGACTATCATATCTGAACTACAGTGCGGGCAATGGACACCATCCGGCCAGCGCAATTCGCGAACCCATTGAAAGCACTTGGCGTTGTCTATAATGGCCGTTATATTCAGAAGGCTTTGGATTTTGTTCTGAATCTTCATCATCATTTCTCCTGGGTAGTATTTCCCAGGAAACAATACAGATGATGCCTTCAGATGTCTATAGTGAAGGACAATTTTCCTTTTCAAGGATCAGTCTGGAATCCCTTAAGAGCCAAGTCTTTTTTATGTCCATCAGGCCGAGTTTGTTCATGTGCCACCGTATAGTTCGTGGCGAAACAGCTGTTTTCTGATTGTCATTTATTATTTCTGTAAGGGCCTGACTTGAAACAGAATATCCTGC
>PQXE01000074.1 GCA_003194495.1 Deltaproteobacteria bacterium | reverse complement strand
CATTCCCTGGGATATTGTTGCTCTGCCCCAATTTAATTCACGTTCAGCTTTTCTGGCATTACCGCTATAAAATTCGTTAGTTATTTCGGCCTCAAAAGTTCGTCGCTTATATCCTGTGAGTTTTTTAGCAGTATTTTTAATTATTGCTTTAATTGAAGCAGATAAAGGAGTGCTGTTATTCTGTGAGCCTGACTTGTGATTCATAATTAAATCTCCTTGATGAAATTTTTTAATTATGACACTTAGCAGGTTACGCTCTGATTGTCTATTGCTTTTTTATAATACTCCTTTATGGGTAAATTATTTTTTTCTAAATCCCTTACGTCCGTGAATGGTTAAACGACCCCAAACGAAAGCTCCTGGCAGTGCTTGGTGACTACGGCATCGGGAAGACCTCTTTTTGCTACAAATTTGCCTGTGATCTCACCGCGTATCATCCGACTTTATTGGCTATGCTGATAAAAATGCTCAAGTTTACGCGCAAATTTGACTCTGGTCTCACCAGGTCTAATTACGTTCCCTTAGTAATAGAACTCAGAAAGATGCGTGAGGTTGGTACCCCATGGAGAGAACTGATTGAAAGAGAGGTAGCGCTCAGAAAACCAACGTCTAAAGATACTCTACTTATCTTGGATGGATTTGATGAACTCTCCTTTAAGTTTGACAAAGAAAAAGTTCTAAAAGAGATCGAGAATCTATCCGAGACCACGAGAGACTTCGCTAAACTCATTCTCACGAGTCGGACCCAGTTCTTTCGAAGCAGGCAGGAGGAACGAGAGGTGTTAAGGCGTGAGCCAGGAATGCCGCCTGAAGGCCCCCTACCCATTCCCTACGCGGAGAAGTTTGAGAGGATATATGTCTCTTTCTTCAGCCATGAAGAGGTAAAGGCCTACCTGAATCTTGCGTTGGGTAAAAGGAAAGCCTCAGACTTTTGGAATAACGTCATAGACAAGGTATTCGATATAAAAGACCTGGCCAAACGCCCAATCCTGCTTGAACTCATATACAAGCACTCTAAAGATATCAGCAAGATAAGGGGCATGGTTACCCCTGCCAAGGTTTATGAAACCGTTACTGAAGGATGGAGAAAACGGGAAGGAGAGCGTGCACCAGAAAATATCATGCTTTTTTTGGAGGAGTTGGCCTACCGGATGTTTACCGAGGAAGAGGATCAGCTCCCTTTTGATACCTTAAGACAGGCTATCGACACATACTTTGACGGTAAGACCAGGGAAAAACTTGCATTATCCCTTGCTAATCTCGATTATCAGATTCGCAACTGTACCTTTCTCAGCCGTAATGAGGCCGAGGGTTACTATGCCTTTGGCCACCGTTCCTTTATAGAGTATTTTGTTGCCAGGAAACTGTCTGAAGAGATACCGGAAAATAAGGCTCAAGAGATAAAGATCACGGATGAAACAGCCCTTTTCGTTTCGGAACTCATAGACCCCTCGGTCTACGAAAAGGTTGAGCCGCCTCAAGGCGTCAAGGTTCCTGAGAACATGATTTACATCCCGCCCGGACAGTTCATTATGGGTAAAGAGGACAGCATTCGGATAAACAGCTTGGAGAAGGGATTTTTTATAGATAAGTATCCCGTGACCAATGCCCAATTCTGCGCATTCCTCAATGAGCGTGGCGATCAGCAAGAAGGCGGCAAGGAGTGGATTTACCTGGAAGGAAGCTATGGCAATGAGAGATGCCGAATAAGGAAGGATGGAGATCGCTTTGCGGTGGAGTCTGGCTTTGAGGATCATCCGGTTATCTATGTCACCTGGTATGGGGCGAGGGCGTATGCCCAGTGGACCGGAAAAAGATTGCCGGTCGAGGAGGAATGGGAAAAGGCCGCCAGGGGGATAGATGGGCGTGTCTATCCGTGGGGAAACGAGTTTGATAAAAACAAATGCAATACAAGTGAATCGAAAATCGGCCATACCATGCCAGTTAAAAACTATCAGGAAGGCCGTGGCCCTCACGGCTGCTTAAACATGGCGGGAAATGTTTGGGAATGGACTGATAGTTGGTACGATAAAGAAAAGAAAAGCAGGGTCCTGCGGGGCGGTTCTTGGCTCAGCAACCCGGGCTACGCCCGCTGTGCGGGCCGCTTCGGTACAAGCCGGTGATCAGGCTCTACTACCTCGGGTTTCGTTGCGCCAGGACTTTATAACCCTTTGCCCTTTTATTCTTTTACCCTTTGCCGCCGGAGGCGGTATCACCATGAAAAGCAAGCCTATGGAAGATTTTGAAATGGCCGAACATAAGGCCAAGATTACGATTTCAAGAAAGATTAAGAGGCTTCATCCTGTGGTTAAAAATATTGTAAACAACTTGGCAACAATAGAACCTATACGATTCATAAAAATATCACCGGATTTTCTGCAAGCTTCCAGTGAAGAAACCAAAGGCCGGATAAAAACTCCTATTACAAAACCCGGACATCCCACTGCTATCGGCGTAGCCTTGATCCTTGATCTTGACTATAAAGATATCCAGTTTTTTGAAATGAATTCTGCTACAAAGGGATATGGAGGAAAGATGGTTGAGGCTGTATTGAAAGATTTACCAAAAGCGTGGAATGGGGTTGTAGTGATGGACTGGAGCGATGGCTTTTGGGATAAAATGAAAATAAAGCATAACAATTTAGTAATATTTTAGTTGAAAAACTGATGAAATCAATGGAGCCAGATAACAAAAGGTCATAAAGAAGAATACCCCTTATTGGCGTATACTTTGAAAAGAGACACAAATCATGCCTGGCAATGAAGACAAAGCAATTCGACTTATTGAATATCTGACGAGAGTCGCTTCTATCCGTGCAAAGATCGTAAGAAATGTTGCGGAATACTCTCTGATGCTCTGGCTTCATGAAATCCCGCAAGAAAAAGGCTGTTTCACGCGGGCTTGGGGACAGGATGAAGAATATGATCAGGATATATGGATTGAGATTCAGACCCGACATGAGCCTGAACTTCCGAGTATTCCTGAAGTTTGTCGCGATTGGGTGAATCGCAATACCATCCGAAAAACCAGTAACTTCCCCGAACTCCTAAACGAAATTACAAGGCAGTTTGACAATCCAGAGTGGGCAGAAGGGACGGACCAGCCTCAATTCATCTATCAAACAGTCTCTTTGAAAGCACATCCTGAAGTTCAGGAAGCCTGGGACATGTTCGTTGAACAGAAATGGATGCCGTGGGCCGAAGAACATAAAAAATGGGAATCGGTTCACAAGGTTTATTCGGCTCTATTTGCCATAAATCAAGAACAACTGAGACTCGGTGAGGAGTATGAGTTGGTCTTGGGGATTGGACTGTTGACCTGGCAAACGCCGAGTAATCAAAGAGTAAGGCGCCACCTTGTCGTGGCGAATGCTTTGCTCGAATTTGAAGCCCGCTTGGGTAAGTTCACAGTCCGGCCTAACCCCGATGGGGCCAATCTTAGACCGGAACTGGATATGCTTGACATAGAAAAGCAACCAGCCCGGGCGGAGGAAACAGCGAAGAACCGTCTCAACGAGTCCGCGGGCGATCCCTGGGACCAAAGCTGCATTGAAGGCACCCTCGCAGCTCTTGTCCATTCCATCAACCCCCGTGGCGAGTATCATGATTGTCTGGAGGCAAAGAAGCCTCAGTACTCAGCAAAGCCCACGGTTGAGTATGCTCCGGCACTTATCTTGAGAAAACGCTCTGTCAAAGGGTTGACGGAAATTCTGAAGCGAATCAAGAAACTAATCGAAGACGGCGAGCTAATTCCTCGCGAGTTTGAGGATATTGCTGAAATACAAAAATCAGATCGTGAAGTATCACTTGAACCGCACGCTGATTCGAATGTGCAAACAGATGAAGAAATTTACTTTCCAAAACCCTCTAATGAAGAACAACGACGGATCTTAGATAAAACACGTTTTTCGAGCGGTGTACTTGTTCAAGGGCCGCCGGGAACTGGTAAATCACACACTATTGCTAACCTTATTTGTCATCTGCTTGCCACCGGACAACGCACACTAATTACCGCAAAGACTCCTCGCGCACTGAAGGTCTTGGAAAGGCTTCTCCCTGAAGAAATGCGTCCGCTTTGCATCAATTTGCTGGGGAGCGGGTTGGAGGAAAAGCGGTCCTTAGAGGCAAGCGTTAGAGCGGTACTTCAAAAAAACGAGCAATGGAAAGAGGGTTATGCGCAGAGAGAAATTCAAAAGCGAGAAAAAGCATTATACCGTCTAAGGCAAGAAAAAGCCGAGATAGAAAAAAGGCTTCGAGCCATTCGCGAGTCTGAAACATATCCGCAGACCATTGCGGATGGCGCATACCGCGGAACGGCCGCTCAAATCGCCCAAGCCGTTGTGAAAGATGAGGAAACATACGGCTGGTTTACCGATTCAGTCCCACTCAACAACGAATGCCCCCTGTCTGAAGCGGAGAGCTCCGGGCTGCTTAAAGGTATGCGCGCATTGTCCCTCGCAAAAAGACAGGAACTCGATCTTTCATGGCCAGATAGTTTACCGAGCGTTGAGATCTTTGAGAGTCTCGTTGAACGAGAGCGGAAAGCTACGGTTCAAGAAAAAAGCACATTGACCAATATTGACCAAGACGTTCTGCAGGGGCTTTCTCGTTTACCTGAAGAATCGATCCGCTCAATTCAAGAGAGCCTCACTAAATTGAGAAATGACGTCGTTATGCTCAAATCGCTGCCCCACACTTGGATTCCTGACGCCCTTCGAGACATATCGTTGGGGAATGACGCCGTCTGGCAGGAACTGCACAAGGCATCTGAGCAAATTTTATGCAATATTGACAAAATTTATCAGGCACCTGATGAGAATAGCGTGGCCCTGCCCGATGATCGTGACCCGAAAGTGGTTCTTGTGGACGCAGAGACCCTTAAAGAGCATCTGGTAAACGGTGGAAAGCTCGGCTGGGGCCCTTTCCGCCCCAAGGTTGTTAAGGATGTTGTTTATATATTAAAGAATGTAAAAGTGAATGATTGCCTTTGCAAAGGATTGGATCATGTCTCATTACTGGTCGATGTTTTGAGTGTTCAAACTGAATTGGAGCGGGGATGGGGCTTTTGGGTTGACAGAACTGAGAGGGCAACAGGACCCTACAGCCTGCAATTTCGCGAATTCGAATCTCTGACAAAGGCTCTCAGTGAAACGCTTTCGATTACGAGCATAATCAACCAATGCAAAGAATTATTTGTGAATCTCGGTAACTTTGGCATGCAGGCTTGGCATGATGAGTCTCGCCTTGAAACTCTCATCCAAACATGTATTCATCTTATGGCCAGAATCCATAAGGCAAAAATTGAGGAAGAAATCAAGCAGGTAGAAACGCCGATAGCTGCTCTGACGGCTACGGCTAATGCTCACCCAGTAGTCAACGATCTTTTAGATGCGACCCGTTCCCGCAATGTAGACGCGTTTGCCCGCTGCCGCGAAAAAATTAACGAGCTTCACAAAGAGAAGCAGAATGCTCTTTGGATTCAGAAGATCTTTAGACGATTAAGCGAAGCCGCGCCAAGAATCGCCGGCAATCTTAAGGGGAATCCCACCGATGAATGTTGGGACGAACGATTCAAGCAAATGACAGCGGCTTGGTGTTGGGCTCAAGCGCGCTGTTGGCTACAAGAGTATATCCGAAAGGAGGATGCCCCTAGTCTTGATAAGCGAGTGCAGCAGATTGAAGATGAAATCGGAAAGATCATCTCTCATATCGCCTCCCAGCGTGCGTGGTCTTTCTGCTTTCGCCGCATGGGGAAAGACCACAGACGGCACATGGAGGCATGGCAACAGTCCATGCGGAAACTTGGCAAAGGAACCGGAAAACATGCTCCGAGACACCGGCGGGAAGCACAACAACACCTCAACAAGTGCCGTGAAGCTGTTCCGGCCTGGGTCATGCCGCTCCATAGAGTCTGGGACACAGTAGATCCCGCACCTGGCATGTTTGACATGATTGTGGTAGACGAGGCGTCCCAATGTGGGCTTGAGGCTCTTCCTCTATTCTATCTTGGAAAAAAAATTCTCATTGTTGGCGACGATAAACAGATCAGCCCGGACGCTGTCGGAGTACCGCGGGATGCCGTTTATCGTTTGATGAAAGAATACCTTTATGATTTTCAATTCAAGTCGTCCTTCGATATAGAGAACAGCCTTTTCGATCATGGTAAACTCCGCTTCGGTACTCGCCGCATAACATTGCGAGAGCACTTCCGCTGTATGCCTGAGATCATCCGCTTTAGCAATGATCTTTGTTATTCCGACACTCCACTAATTCCGCTTCGCCAATATGGGGCCGATCGGCTCGTGCCGATCCATCATATTTATCTCCCAAACGGATTTCGGGAAGGTTCTCACAGCCGAGTTATAAACCGGTCGGAAGCTGAGGCCATTACCGATAAGATTGTGGAACTTTGCCAAGAAGCACAGTATTCAAATAAAACGATTGGGGTTGTCGTTCTTCAAGGAGAAGCTCAAGCAAGGTTAATTGAAGAACAATTGCTGGGTCGATTGGGTGCGGAAGAGATGGAGAAACGACGACTTGTCTGCGGAAACCCTTACAGTTTCCAAGGTGACGAGCGGGACATCATGTTTCTGTCCATGGTAGCTGCCCCGAATGAGAGAATCGGCCCTCTGGCTATGAGTGCCGATGAGAGAAGATTCAATGTGGCCGCGAGTCGCGCCCGCGATCAGATGTGGTTGTTCCATTCTGTAACTCGGGACGATCTGAGCACTTCTTGTCTTCGTAGAACCTTGTTGGAGTTCTTCGAAGGAACCGATATTAAGCCTTTTCCTGATATTAATCTGGAGGACCTCGAAAAGAGCGCCTATCAGACGAATCGGTCCATGGTTAAAGCACCCGATCCTTTCGATAGCTGGTTTGAAGTTGATGTGGCCCTGGGAATAGCGAAAAAAGGTTACTACGTCATTCCTCAATTCGAAGTTGCCGAAAAGTTCATTGATCTAGTGGTTGAGGGTGGACAAGCACGGTTGGCGATAGAATGTGACGGAGACGAATTCCATGGTGCGGAGCAATATCAAGATGATATGCAAAGACAGCGGATGCTGGAGCGTTGTGGCTGGGTCTTCTTTCGGATCCGAGCTTCGGCGTTCTATGCTAACAAAAAGAATTCACTGAATAACCTATGGACGATGCTTGAAGAGCAGGGGATTCAACCGCAACGGGAACAATCAACGCCAACAGATGAGCACGAACCAGATTTTGGAGAAGAGGATAGTGAATCAACTGATGGCTCTTCAATGAAAAGTGACAGGGCCGAAGTCGGTGATACGGTGGTGTATGTAACCGATGAGAGCCCTGATTCAGAGCGACAGGTGATGATTACGCGTGACAACTCAAACCCTGATTGGGGAACAATTAACTTCAAAACACCGATTGCACAGGCCATTCTGGGAGCTCGTGTGGGTGATGTAGTTGAAGCAAAGCTGCCGATGGGGATTAAGATACTGCGCATAAGACAGATTAAAAAAGGATAGGTTGTAATATCCATTTTATAATAACTGACGATGTAAGAAAAAATGACCTACCCGGTCCTACTAAAAATTATGAACCTCAAACTTCTAATACCTATAATTCAATACTGAAAATGATTGGTATAATTTATCACTATCCGCCTGAATTGTTACAGCTTCTCCTTGACACGATACCGTTATTGTCCCGGTCAAAAAAGGATGTTTTAATTTTTTTCCGTGGTGCCGGTGTACAACATTCATTGGCAGAGGATTTATGGGACCGAGTCGAAACAGATAGAAAAAGCATTAATAAATACGAGATAGTCAGAACTGTTTTGTCACGCCTTAATGATCGAGGTGAATCAACGCTTCGAGAAAGAAGGGAAGTTTTAAAACGCGTAGTTGAGTTTGAAGATTTTTCGACTTGCTGGCCTGGTGACCAGCTCAAAGCAAAGGGGCTTGTTGCAGAAATTCGACGTGTTGTGAACGTCAAGGACTCATTCACTCGCATGAAACATGAGCGCGACGCTGAAATACAAAAAAGACAACAAGAGCATCTGGCAAAGGCAAAAGCTAAGGAAAAGAAAAAAGTTGAAATCAGCTCGATCAAAAATGATTTATTTGGGCTATTTGGACTACCTGAATCTGAAAGCAAAAAGCGAGGTAAATCCTTAGAGGGCATACTTAATCGTTTATTCAAGGCATACAATATTCTAATCCGTGAGGCATTTGAGGTCGTAGAAGAGGGGCATGGTGTTATAGCCCAAATTGATGGAGTCATCGAAATTAATGGATATCCTTATCTCGTAGAAATGAAATGGTGGAATAAAGCGATAGGAAAAGCTGAGGTTTCCCCGCACTTGGTAAATATTTTTAATCGAGGACATGCTGGAGGTATTTTTATTTCAGCATCAGGATACACAGACCCTGCTGTTGTAGTGTGTAAAGAAGCCTTATCACAAAAAATGGTAATTTTGTGTGAGTTAGAGGAAATTGTATTCCTATTGGAAAATGACGATGATTTAGAGAACATGTTAAAAGAAAAAATAAATGTAGCAGTTAATGATAAGAATCCTCTGCATAAAATTGCAGCTCGATAATCTTAAATTGAAAATAAGCGGCCAACAAGGGCATGCACGCTGTTATATGGCTTGAAATAGAAAAATGCACAATGTCATTTGAATAATTCATCTACTAAGTTTGTAGCATATGGTAACTAATGAACGTAATTTAATAGATTATTTTTAGGGGTTCATTCTGGCAATGTTATTATCCACGTTTCAACATATTAAGGGCATTGGTAAAAAAACAGAGTTAGCCCTCTGGGACAATGGGATAACTACATGGGAAAAATACATTAAAAATAACGGTCACCAGCTCTCCTTATTTGAAAAGGAGACCATAACCACTCTTAATGAATCCATTAAAGCTTATAAAAATGGCAATTTAGCCTTTTTTGCCAATCGGTTACCCCGTTCCGAATATTATAGAATAGCATTAACCTACCCTCAGGATACAATATTTTTGGATATCGAGACTACTGGACTCAGTTTATATTACGATCAAATAACGCTTGTAGGTTGGTCCATAGGCAGAAAATACGGTGTTTATCTCCAAGATCAAGACGAAGCAGGGCTTTTAGAGGCCCTCAATTCTGCAAAGGCAATTGTCACGTTTAACGGTACCATTTTTGATTTAAAATTTCTTCAAAAGTGGTTCCCGGACATATACATACCCCCTATACATATTGATTTAAGATTTTTCGCAAAGCGCGCCGGTCTATCCGGAGGGCAAAAAGCGATTGAGCCTAAAATTGGTTATAAAAGACCTAAGTTGATTGAGGGGATGGAAGGGGAATCAGCTCCAATTTTGTGGTATAAATACCGCCGCGGAGATAAAGCTTCTTTCAAGGAACTTGTGACTTACAATCATGCTGATATCGAAGGAATGAAGTGGATATTTGATTATACCATAGAAAAAATATATGACATAAATAAAATCCCTAATAAAATCAGATCAAAACCAAAATTTTCTAAATTTAATAGCAAAATAAATTGGGCTAGTCGCAAACCGAAAAAAAAGAATTCCTATAGAGCCTCTTGCAAAACTCAGAGAATAGAATGTTTTTTTGGCTTTTGAGAAAGCAAAAAAAAATAGAATAAATTTTTAAAATGATACCATCAAATTGTATTTTATGAAAGTGTCAATGAATAATTTTTTGACTTCAAATAAACTACGAAAAATGTTGCAATACTTCGTTATCTATATTATATAGATTCATTACTAATCAAAAAAGATTAAAAAAAGGAGGGGGTGGGAATGAGCCTGTTTGATAACCTGTCCGGCTATTGGTTCAGGATTCAAGACTCTCTTTTCCCCTGGATGGAAGAGAGAGTTGGCGAGTTGACTAATAAGCAATTACAACTCGTAACTGCCCTGGAAATTATTCGTATAGAGGCCTTTATCCAAAATTGCGTCGGTTTTCCAGGACGGCCTCTTGAAGATCGTATTGCTATTGCTCGGGCGTTTGTGGCAAAAATGGTCTACAACTTGCCTACCACGAGAGCATTGCTGGACCGATTGGAGTGTGACATTAAACTCCGGCGGATCTGCGGCTGGGGAAAAAAATCTCAGGTGCCAAGTGAGTCTACTTTCTCACGGGCCTTTGCTGAATTCGCTGAAGGCGAATTGCCGCAGAAAGTCCATGCGGCACTGATAAAAGAGACCTATGGAGATCAGTTGGTA
>PQXE01000073.1 GCA_003194495.1 Deltaproteobacteria bacterium | reverse complement strand
AGTTTTTAATCAGTTACAAAAAGACAAAATCTTCACAAATCTATAACGACCATAACCTTCCTTTTTTCACGAACTTAGCACTGCAAAAATTCCGCAAAAATCCAATTTCATACCCGCGGAAAATGGGTTACAAATTTTAAGGAAAGAGAAATGTATATCCCGGATCTTCTGAGCGGGCTAAGGGATGTTAGTCCTCTTGCCCATTTGTTAGTTGTAACTATTAGCATGGTAGCTGTTGGTCTTGTTATCAGTGTAATACTGTTTAGGTTCCTGGCCCGTTGGAGCCGGAGGTCGGATGATATTTTCAGTGAGGCAGTGGTAAAATACCTCAAGCGGCCTTCAAAATTCCTTTTCCCGGTTTTATGTCTCATGCTTTTTGTTCCGGCTTTGAGTGTTCCTGATGATCTGGCAGGTGCTTTCAGGCATGTTTTGGCCATTGCTTTTATAGTTACACTTACCTGGATGGCCATAAGAACTGTTGCAGTGATCAGAGAGATAATACTTTCCAGGTTTGATGTAGACCAAAAGGACAACCTAGCCGCCCGTAAGATTTATACTCAATTCCGGGTGATTGAGAAGGTGATCGTGGTTATTATTTTTATAATAGGCATCTCTTCTTTGTTCATGACATTTGAGAAAATACGACAGTTGGGTATCAGCATAATGGCTTCTGCCGGTGTTATAGGAATAATTGCAGGCTTTGCAGCCCAAAAAAGTATAGCTACCCTTTTTGCAGGTATCCAGATTGCCATTACACAGCCGATCAGGCTGGATGATGTAGTAATCGTAGAGAATGAATGGGGCTGGATCGAGGAGATCACTCTTACATATGTAGTAGTCAGGATCTGGGATCTGCGGCGCTTGGTAGTACCTATCACTTATTTTATTGAGCGTCCCTTCCAAAACTGGACCAGAGTTTCTGCCGACATATTGGGCACAGTGTTTTTATATATGGACTATACTGTTCCGGTCCGAGTTGTCAGGGAAGAGCTGCAAAAGATAGTCAAGGGCTCTGACCTATGGGATGGGAAGGTGTGTGGTGTACAGGTTACTGATGCAACTCAACAGACTGTTGAAGTGAGGGCCTTGGTTAGTGCGGCTGATTCGTCAAAGGCCTGGGACCTTCGCTGTCTGGTACGCGAGAAGCTATTAGAATTCCTCCAGAACAAATATCCGGCCAGTCTGCCAAAGACAAGAGTTGAACTGGAAAAAAGTGAATTGGGTAAAAATTCAGCCTTGGGGTAACCGTTCACACTCCCTGACAGCCGACGGACTTTTGCAGGGTTTCAACCGCGGGCAGATTGCACCAAAATGCATATTTTCAACGGATTATGCTTTGAAACCTGAAAAAGGCTGTTGGCTGTCAGGAGGGAAGTGAATGATTACGCCTTGGGAGTTGTTGCCTGAGCCAATTAGGCCCTGAGCATGGAATCAATAAGCCGACAATCTTCATGGGGTAGAGAGCAAGGGGTCAGAGATTTCCGGCCACATCCTTTGCAAAGTAAGTAATTATGACATCGGCCCCTGCCCTGCGGATGCTGAGAAGAGATTCCTCCACGATCCCGGCCTCATCCAGCCAGCCCTTGGCAGACGCAGCCTTTATCATTGAGTATTCACCACTCACCTGATAGGCGGCAATTGGAAGGCTGAACTCCTGCCTCAGAAGATGGATTATGTCGAGGTATGGCATGGCAGGCTTCACCATGAGGATGTCAGCCCCTTCCTCAAGGTCCAGCATGGCCTCCCTCATGGCTTCCCTGGCATTTGCAGGGTCCATCTGGTATGAACGACGATCTCCGGATTTAGGGACGCACTCTGCCGCTTCACGGAAGGGTCCGTAGAATGACGAAGCATACTTCACGGCATAGGACATAATAGGGACCTGATCAAAGCTCTGCTCGTCAAGGGCCTCCCTTATCACTCCCACACGGCCATCCATCATATCGGAAGGCGCTACAATGTCCGCCCCTGCCCCGGCGTGGGAGAGAGCGACCTTTGTCAGCAGCTCCAGGGTTGCATCATTGTCTATCCGGCCATTTGAGAGCACACCACAGTGCCCGTGTGAGGTGTACTCGCAAAGGCACACGTCAGTCACAACAAGGAGATCAGGCACTGACTTCTTTATGGCGGATACGGCGTTTTGCACCACACCGCTTTTTATCCAGGCATGGGAACCCCTTGGGTCCTTTTTTTCAGGAAGGCCGAATAAAAGGACTGCGTTAATTCCCAGATCAAAGACTTCCTTGGCCTCTTTTACTACCGCATCCACAGAAAACTGATAGCAGCCCGGCATGGCTTCAATAGGCTGCTTAATGCCTTTGCCATGTACAACAAAAAGGGGATAGATAAGGTATTTCGGGCTCAAGGTAGTCTCACGGATCAGCGCACGCAAAGATTCCGTGCGGCGCAACCTGCGGGGGCGATATTCAGGGTACATCATGGCAACCAATCCTCCAACCTTTGAAGCAGATCATTTGTAGTAAAAGGCTCCTCAATAAAGCCGCTACAACCGGCATCGTGTAAGCGTTCCCTCTCCGAAGAAGATGCCACAGTACATATAAGCACTACCGGTATATCATCGGTCTCCGAGGACTGCTTGAGAAGCACGCTCATGGACAAGGCATCAAGTATGGGAACATCCTTACGTATGATAATCAGATCAGGCAACTCAGCCTTTGCCAGATCAAGACCTTCCTGGCCGTCCTCGGCAAGGAGCAGTTTGAGCCCGGATTGGTTCGCCAGTTTATGGACCGTATCAATCACTGACTCGTTATAATCCACAAGGAGTATAGTCTGGCCTTCTTTCATCGATTACTCTCTCTAAATTGAGCGATTAGCTGTTAGCCATTAGCGTTTAGCTTTGAAAAATCACCGATAATCATTAAACTAATAGCTAATCGCTCATTTTAATAGCACGTACGAATAAGTCTATTGATATAGAATTCCGGATTATCCACTGCCTCAGCCGAAATATCAAAAACATCCTGCGCAGTCTTTTCCCTTACAAGAGTAAGACCATATTCAAGAATATTACACAATCTCTCACACTGGACGTAGAGATTGGAAGAATCATCCAAGCATCTATACAGCAACATATCCACTGCGTCTTCCTCTAAGTTAATCCTCAGACCGCAACGGTTAAAAAAAGAATCCTCGTAACTTTTTATCTGCTCTATCCATAATTGCACCCTTTCACCGGCCTCCCTGAAGTCCAAATCTTCTTTCAGGGACAACTGGGCTACGAGGTCCAACCTATTAGGTGTAAGCTTCAGCTTGGAACTTTCCCACCGGGGTAACTCCTCCTGCTCAATGCGAGAAATCAGGGTCTGTTTTTCCTCAGAAAGCATGGCCTGATACCTTTTCAGCCTCGCTTTGTCCTTTAAGTTCTCTAAAAGCTTTTGGAGTTCTCCCTCTGGATCATTCACTAGATTACTGGTCACTACCAAAAAAGACACGTTGATTGAAGGCAACTTTTTTTCAAAGGGCAGCAGCACCCTTTCCACCACGCTCACAAGGGCCCTCGCCCCTGTGTGTTCCTGATAGGCCTGACGGGCAAAGATTTTCAGGGCATCTTCTTCGAATTTGAGGTCTATTCCATAAGCCCTGAAGTCTTGCTTCTTGCTCTTGATAATCGGGTTGTTCGGATTACGCAGTATCTCAAACAGATCCTGCTCTGAGAGTTCTTCCAGAATGGAAATGACAGGGATCCTCCCAACGAACTCAGACTCAAAGCCGTATTCAACAAGGTCCTGAGGCTTCACGTGCCGTAACCACTCCATCTCATCCTGGGTATCGATCTCTGCGCCGAAGCCTATACTCTTCTTCCTGAGCCTGTCCTTTATTATATCGCTAAGGCCCCCGAAAGCGCCGCTCACTATGAATAATATGCTGCGCGTATTGAGACTCTGTTTCTCTCTTTTTCTAGTCTTGCGGTATCTTTCTATGGCCTGTATCTGGGAAATAGGGTCATGGGGGACCCGTATGTCCACCTCGGTCTCCTCAAGGGGTTTTAACAAGGCCCTCTGGACCCCGGCCCTGGAAACATCCGGCCCGCTTATGTGGTGAGAAGACGCGATTTTGTCAATTTCATCTATATAAACAATTCCATACTGTGCCCTTTCAAGGTCACCATCCGCTTCCTGGACCAGGTCACGAACCAGGTCTTCTATATCTCCCCCCACATAACCTGTCTCACTGAACTTTGTAGCATCGCCTTTTACGAAAGGTACGCCCAGTTTCGCCGCTATGAGCTTGATAAGATATGTCTTTCCAACTCCGGTAGGACCTATGAGGATTATATTATTCTTTATGCTTCCAATTGAATGGGGATCTTTCCCCTTTTCTTGAAGATATGTGATCTTGTTAAAGTGAGTACATATCTTTGTTGCCAGAACGGCCTTTGCCATATCCTGCCTGACCACATACCTGTTCAGGTAGGCCTCAAGCTCCTCCGGTTTGAGATTAAAGCTTATTTTTGGACCCTTCTCAGAATCAGTCCCTTCCTTCCGGTCGGTGCTATCAGGCTGTGCTTGCCAAGGGAAGGCCATCTGGGACACTACCCGTATTCTGCCCCCATACCTTTTGGAAAGATAATCGCTTATCTCCTTTTCCAGGTCTTTTTGTGAAGGCAAATTCACAGTCCTGCCAGGCTTCTCATTGGTGATAGCAGAAAGTCCTGTGCTCAGATCCTTCGAAGCTTTTTTCTTATCATATTTCTTTTGCATATATATACTTTATAGCAGGTAACTATTCAGATGGATAGGCTGAAGGCTAATAGGGACAAATCATGCATGATCACACAAAATTAGGTGTTTAGACTGAAGACTAAAGACTTTTAGTGACGAAACTTAGGGCGTTTGAGCGTTGCGAACTGCCTGAAATCCTTCAACCTTCAACCTGAACAGTTATTATAGCAGAAACAACCCCTAAGCTCAATCCCCGCTCGTCAACATCCTTGTCTTTGCATACTATCGGCCTATGTGATAGTTTTAAAAAATGTTGAATTGTGAATGATGAATTTTTAATTACGGAATAAGATTAATATATTTCTACCTTAATTCAACATTCAAAATTTGAAATTAGGTGGGAGAAAAAAGCAATGAGTGAAAAAATCGTAATTGTAGGCGCAGTGGCAGCAGGCCCAAAGGCTGCCTGCCGGGCCAGACGGCTCATGCCTGATGCTCAGATTACCGTGGTGGACCAGGATGATCTGATTTCTTATGGAGGTTGCGGGATACCCTATTTTGTGTCCGGCGATGTAGCAGATGAAAAGGAACTCCGCTCAACCACCTTCAATATGGTCAGAGACTCTTATTACTTCAAGCAGGCAAAGGGTTTTGAAGTACGGACCATGACAAAGGCCTTGTCTATCGACCTGAAACAAAAACTTCTCCATGTTGAGGACCTCCGCACCACGGAAAAGGACTCCATATCATATGATAAGCTGATGTTGGCCACGGGAAGCAGGCCGAATGTACTTCCCATACCCGGAAATGACCTTGACGGCATCTTTACCATCAGCAGCCTGCATAAGGCCATAGCCATAAAGGACTGCCTTGCAAAAGGCCGGGTAGGCAAAGCAGTTGTAATCGGAGGCGGTGCTATCGGGATCGAAATGGCCGAGGCCATGGCTGATCTCTGGGGCGCGGAAACAACTATTGTTGAGTTCATGCCGCAGATACTGCCCAGGATTGTGGATCAAACCCTTGCTTCTATGGTTGAACAGCACCTGAAGAAGAATGGTGTCACTGTATATACACAGGAAACCGCCCGGAAATTCGAAAGAGACGACCATGGAAAGGTAAGTAAGGTTATTACGGATAAAAGAGAGATTGAGGCAGATCTGGTAATAATGGCCGTGGGTGTCAGGCCCAGGGGAGAGCTTGCAAAAAATGCGGGCTTGCTGGTTTCTTCACATGGCGGGATAGTAGTAAACCAAAGGATGCAGACATCAAATCCCAATATTTACGCTGCCGGCGACTGCGTTGAGACCTGCAACCTGATCAGCGGGAAAAAGGCCTATGCGCCAATGGGCTCTATAGCAAATCGCCAGGGACGGGTGGTGGCGGACAATCTGGCATGTATTCCCAGCACCTTTAACGGGGTAGTCGGGAGCTTTATCATGAAGGTCTTTGATCTCTCTGTCGGCGCTACGGGTCTCAGCCTGGATGTGGCCAAAGCAGAGGGCTTTGACGCTATAAGCGCCCTTTGCGCACAGTATGACCGCGCCCATTTTATCCCAACCAAGGAAAATATGTTCCTCAACATGATCGTCGATAGGTCTGACAAAAGGGTACTAGGGCTCCAGGGAATGGGTGCCATGGGAGATGGGCTAATGGCCAGGATCAACGCCGTGGCCGGATTGTTGGAAAAAAAAGCGGTCATCAGCGACTTCAGCAACCTGGAGCTGCCGTATGCCCCACCCTTCTCCACGGCTGTTGATATTCTGAATGCCACTGCCAACGTGGCTGACAACACGGTCTCCGGCCGGTTCAGGGCCATTGATGTAGAGGACTTTGTCGCTTGGCTGGACGGAAAGCAAAGCCACCCTGACTGGCTGGCAATTGACCTCCGCCATCCAGCCGAGGCAGCACCATTCATTGAAAAATTTCAAGACCGCTGGAGACACATGCCCTATGATAAGTTCCGGGACGAATACGAACAGCTCCCAAAGGACAAGATGCTCATACTTATATGTAATGCCGGTGCCAAGGCCTATGAAGTCCAGTGCTTCCTTGACAGCGTCAACATAAAAAAAACCGTCGTGCTACCGGGCGGCCTTAATGTAATACGTAATTTAGGGGTCGATTGGTGGCCGAGCTAACAATGAAGGAGAACTCAAAAATGTCCATTCTTAGTTATCTGACTCTATTACTAACGTCCGTCTTTTTCCTGGTCCAGGCCCAAGACTGCCTTGCGGCCACCTGTCCTTCCAAGGAGACCATACAACAGAAGGTGGTAGAAACCTTTAAGCAAAACATCAATGTCATAAAGATCCAGCCTAGCGCTGTCCCAGGGCTTTGTGAAGTTCAGGTGAATTTCAAGGGCCAAAACCGCATCTTATACACTGACCAAAAAAGTGAATTTCTGATAACCGGCGCTATCTTCAGAAGCTCAGACGGAACTAATATCACTAAAGAGGCAATCGCTGATCTCAATCGTTTTAGTGATTCCGAGATCAAACGTCTTGAAGACCTCACTGTCTTTACAATAGGTTCAAAAGGGGAAATTGTTTACTTTGTTACAGACCCGCAATGCCCATACTGCAAAAAGGCAGAGGAAATAGTCGCCAACATGGCGGAAGCAGGGGAATTGCAGTTAAAGATACTGCTGTTTCCCCTCAGCTTTCATAAGGGTGCAAAGGAGCAGTGCATATCCGTCATTTGCGACAACAAGGGATTGGAAGGCCTTCACAGCGGGTACAAATCGGAAAACCAGTGCGAGGATGGGAAAAGCAAGGTTGAAAATACTCTCCGCTTCCTGCAGCAAAAGGGTATAACAGGCGTTCCGACCTATATTTTTAAAGACGGAAAGTATCATTCAGGTGTGCTCAAGGAGCAGGACATGAAAAAACGCCTGGGTTTAAAGGATGAGACCGCCCCGTCCGCTCGTTCCGTTGACGGATCATAGACTTCGGCTATATTGTGCTTCAGCTAGTTAATATTCCGTACCTGATAACAAGAAGAGGAACCAACTGATGAAAGACTTGAAACAGATGTATAAGACAATACTTGGGGACCAGTTTCCTTTGGAACTCCGCATATCATTCGGGGATCAAACATTGATCTATCGCAAACGGACCTGGAAGATAAAAAACAACTCTACCGGAGAGCTGGAACAAAAAGGTATTCGTTATGGAGAAAACCCGGACCAGGAGGCAGCACTTTACGAACTCGTAAATGGAAACCTTGTCCTGGGTGATTGCTCTTATATTGAGGCAGGAAACGGTCTGGTAAGCTCAATAAACGAAGCAGATATGATTCAGGCCGGCAAGCACCCAGGCAAGATCAATCTCACTGACGTAGATAATTCTCTTAATATACTGAAATTTCTTGCCAAAAGTCCTGCTGCCGTCATAGTGAAACACAATAACCCCTGTGGAGTAGCCTGCGGCAATACCCTTGAAGATGCTCTTATAAAAGCATCCAGGGCGGACAGGTTGGCGGCGTTCGGCGGCTGCGTTTCCCTGAACAGGTCCATAGATAAACCAACAGCCGAGGCACTTAACAACCAGTATCTTGAGGTGGTATGCGCACCTGATTATGAAGAGGGCGCAGTAGATATGCTGTTTCAGAAGAAAAATCTGAGAATTATCCGGATCAAAAGGATCGACCAACTGGAGACCTATTGGGACAGGCGTTTCATAGACTTCAAGAGCCTTATAGACGGAGGAATCATAGCCCAGCAATCCCCTGTAAACAAAATCCGTACCAGAGAGGACTTGAAACCTGCTGAATGTGAATACCAGGGTAAGACATACAAGATCAAACGTCTGCCGGATGACAGGGAATATGAAGACATACTGTTCGGCTGGGCGGTTGAGCAAGGAGTTACTTCCAATTCCGTAATCTATGTCAAAAATGGAGCAACTACCGGCATTGGCACGGGCGAACAGGACAGAGTCGGTGTAGCGGAAATTGCTATTCACAAAGCATATACAAAGTATGCAGATATTCTATGCTATGACAGGTTTGGAATACCATATAAGGACCTTGAGCTCCAAGTAAGTAAAGGAAAGCGTAACGTTGGCGAAAAGGATGAGATCGATCAACACGTAAAGGCGGATCGTGGCGGCCTTCCTGGTTCTGTTATGGTCTCTGACGCATTCTTCCCATTCAGGGACGGGGTGGATGTGGGCATCAGTCAGGGTATATCAGCAATCGTACACCCGGGTGGCTCCCTGAGAGATTGGGAGTCTATCGAAGCGTGTAACGAGGCCGACCCCCAGGTAACCATGGCATTTACTGGTCAAAGGGCCTTTAAACACTGAGGTAAGCGTTTACAGTTCGGTAGTAAGGGTTCAGGGTTCAGAGGTTCAATGATAAATCAACAATCAACAATCCAATAAGGAGCATGACACTTTGAAGACACCCCCTCTCAAGATTGTTGAAAAAATAGATCTTCCAAACAATCTCGTTCTGGAATTTCACGACTATTCCAGGCAGGTAGCCGGGGACAGGTGGCTTGTGGGACTACTTGTCAGGATTCCAATAGAAATCAGTGAAGATGATTTTGCCAGCAGACCCCGGGAGCTTTATAAAGACTTTTTAAAAGAACAGGGACCTGTAATAAATTTCGAGCTAAAAAAAGAGAGGAACTTCATAGACGAAAAGGAGAAAGACCAGGTCTTTAACCAAATGTTGAATGAACTGGAAGAATATGCATTGTCCTACATGGGGCACAAATCCTTTGCAAAAGGATTCATAAGGCGGCAGATTCAAGCCTTTGAGGAAAGACAGAAGTGGCAAAAATTAATCATCTGAGTCAATTAGAGCGTCCTGAGATAATCGATTCCTTGTTCAAGAACATAAAGGATTTGTATGGCACGGCAAAAGAATCTCGCCCGGCTGGTGAGGCAGCGGCAGAGACACTGACAGCAAAATCCCCGGACGGCGTTAAGATCCATTGCAGGGTCTTTCGTGGAATACCGGAAGAGCCTCACATTCTGTTTTTCCCGGCAGAGTATGACTGTGAAGCAGATATAATTGATCTGGCAACCGGGTTTAGGCAAATCGGCATTACCTTGATAACAATGGACTATCGTGGATGCTGGAAGAGTAGCGGAGAACCATCCATCAGCGCCTTACCTCAGGATGCTGAGGCCTTCTATCAGGCTGTAAAAGACTGGTATGGCACAGAACAAAGGACCGGCCCGGTGATATTCATGGGCCGTTCCCTTGGATCTGCTGTTGCGCTGGATCTTGCCTGCCACCACAGCGATGACTCCTTGGCCCTTATAATGGAAAGCGCCTTTGACTTGACAGAAGGCTTTTTTTTAAGCAAGGGAATTCGGATAAACGAATTAGGGCTTTCAGGAGATGATCCATTTTCAAACCGCTCTAAGATGAGTAACTACAGCAAAGCAGTCCTCTTTCTGCACAGCCACCGAGACAAAGTCATATCTCTAAACCAGATTGAGTGGCTGGTGGTCGAGAGTCGCTCAAAGGCAACCCAGCTCCAGATCGTCCCCAGCGAATGCAGGGAGGATATTGCGGAAAAGACAGGGGATCTCTATTTTGCCGTCATAAAAGACTTTCTTAATAGACGTATGGGTCGAAGACCACGTAAAAGGCGGAAAAGAAAGGGATGAGGCAATATTTCAGAAAAATCCAAGGCATAATTTCAAGAAACCGTCCTATATTGCCCAAATGTAATCATTTACTTCCCCCCCTGACAGCCAACAGCCTTTTTCGGGTTTCAAAGCACAATCTATTGAGAATAAGCCTTTTGGTGCAACCTTGTCCGCTGTTGAAACCCTGCAAAAGCCTGTCGGCTGCCAAGGAGTGTGAACGGTTACCGGTCGTTATGTCCCGAGTTAAGTTATGTAACGTGTTTTTGATGAGTTAATCAATTACTTTTAAAAAGATTAAAGACTTCTTTTTTCGGCATCCTTCATTCACCAATTTACACTTTTCCCAAAAAAGCGTGTATTATCGAATTGAATGTCGATGTCGAAACTGGAAATTAGAAATTAGGTAATGCACCTCTATATCTTTGTTTTTTTCCAATTTCCAGTTTCAAAATTCACTG
>PQXE01000072.1 GCA_003194495.1 Deltaproteobacteria bacterium | reverse complement strand
TGGTTCAAGCAGGCTTGGCAAAAAAACAGGAAACTGATGAATTAGAACTTTATTGCCACTCCACTGACAAAGAGAAAAAAGAAGAAAGCATCAAAACTAAATTTCAGGAGCGTTTTGAAGACGAGCTGCTAAAAGCACGCAATGCGCTTCACCTTAGAAACGGTACCAAGCGCCACGATAAGGTAGTTGAGAGAATTGGTCGATTAAAAGAAAAATACAAATTGGTATCTCACTGTTACAAGGTTAGTGTTGAAAAAGATAGTGAAACGGACAAAGCTAAAAAAATTACTTGGTCGCACAAGAAAACAGAAAAGACAAGTGGCGTTTACTGTCTGAGAACCGACCGAAAAGATCTCGATGAGCAAAAGATATGGAATATTTATACAATGCTGACTGATATTGAAGATGCATTTCGATGTATGAAGTCCGAGTTAGGTCTCCATCCGATCTACCATCAGAAAGAGACCCGATGCGATGGTCACATCTTCATAACTCTACTTGCTTATCATTTGCTGCATACAATTCGTTTTCAACTTCGGCAAAAAGGAGTCCGTTATTGTTGGACAACGATTCGTACACAACTATCAACACAAGTTAGGATAACAACGACAATGAAAAGAGAAGATGATAAAATTATCCATATCCGAAAATCATCCAAGGCGGAACCACCACACCAAACCATCTATGATGCATTGAATTTATCCTATCAACCCGAAGAAAAACTGAAAACTATATTCTAGTTGGTTCCAGTCTATGATTATACAGCAAAAAGTCTGCACTAAACTAATAGTATAATGAAAACATATTCGTGATATATAAATTGCGTATACATAACCTATATAGCTATTTCAGGACCATGGCTCAAAACAGATCTTCTCCAATGTAATCAATCTGTAGTGTCAAAAAAGGATTTGTGCGTTTGTCAACTGACTGATATTCCAGAATTATTTTTTATGGGGCATGAACTTCGGTTAACATCACAAAGAACCCCAGCCTGAAAAACTGCCAGAGCTTCGGCCGCTCCAGGGCGGCTATTCTGTCCAGATTCTTCTGACAAATTTTGTTGAAAAGAAATTTTGCTTTCAAGCCACCAAGGAACAGTCCGGCAACAGCAGCCAGCCAAGGCCAGTCCTGTTCTGGTTTCATCGCATCTGCTTCGACCAGCAGACTGCCCCCCTTTAGTAGCAGTATAATGCCCCCGACATACCAGACGAGAGCGGCCAAGATTATAAGACTGCGGGTGGATACGACTAACATTGGCAGTTCATCAATCTATGTGGGATAAAATTCAGTGGTTCTTTGTTTTGTGTGGCCGCTTAACATGTATTAGACGGCCCATTTTATGTCGAAAAAAGCAGCAGGTCATTTTAACTACCTGAATTTTCAAAAACAATAAAATGAGCCGCATTTAATTACGGATTATTTCCACTATCCGGTACAACCTATTTCCTTTTAGCAGATAATAAAGTATTTTGTCAAAAAAATTAACTGCTTACATCTCGCGGGGAAAAATGGAGTTGACAACATCCTGTTTGCGTGACCGCACAGGCAGGAGAGCGAAAGAGTGAGTCAAGCCAGTCAATTGCGTCCCTAATTTTTACATTGAAAATATAGTCTAAAATTTGATCTTGAAGAATTTGGTCTTCAAACTGGGGAACTATTCAGGTGAATAGACTGAAGGTGAGGCTTCTGATACTTTTTAGCCTTATCCGGTTATCAGTTTAACAGCGTCAATCTTGAATTGTTTTGAATAGTGCTTTCGTTTCTGGGCCATGTGGCACCTCCTTAAAGATAAGTCCGATATCCAATGGATTCCGGCTTTCGGCGGAATGACAGGCGCTCACACCCAATCGTCATTCCCGCAAAGGCGGGAATCCAGTGACTGTTACCCAGACTTATTTTAACGTAACCTATTTTCTGTAACTGGTATTTTCAGGAATGACAGCTAGTGCCGCCTCAATATGGTCACAGAATATGTCACTGATGCCGGGATGTAACCCAAGCCCCCCTCCTTCAATTGACACAGTGATCCCATGGTCCTGGAAGACCGACTTCCATGAATGCTCGTTCTCGCCGATCAGATCCTCTTCAAAATGCACCCCTGCAACCAGCATAAACGGCACCAGGCATACTTTTTTGAACCCGGCCTGCCTGACCTGGGCTACAATCGTGTCCTGTTCAGGGTATTCTTCAACCACTCCCACATAAATCTGCGGGCCGATTTCTTCGCGCAGCATATGATGTAAAGCAAGATAGCTTGACCAGATGGGATGATCCGTGCCGTGTCCAACCAGCACTATTGCCTCGCCGGGATGAGCGGCAACCACCGGCCGCAATTCATTGATAATAGCCAGATAATCTTCAGGAGAACTGAGCAGGGGGAGGCCGATGGATGTCCGGATCAATGCCTGATCAGCCTCGGCAAGCAGCCGGTAGAACTCATGTCCGGCCAGAAAATGAATTGACTGTACAATGGCCCATTCATGCCCCTTTTCATGAAGCTCTTGCAACACTTCATGGGGATGCTTCAGGTCAATATTTTTTCTTTTTTTAATCCAGTCCTTCACCATGCGGGATGAATAGGACCAGGTAATTTCACGGCCGGGAAATCGCTCCCGGACCCTTTTATCGATATATTCGTAGGTCGCCAGCGCTCTGGTGGTTGTGCCAAAGGCGGCCATGACTATGGGTATTTTCATATCAATCCTTTTCTAATCAGGCACGTATATCATGGCGCCGTCTTCAAGCCGGTAAGCTGTCCCAAGGCGTTCTCCCCGGCCTTTGGCCTTTTCCTTGGTGACTTTTATGGCCTTGATTTTTTTGCCTTTTTTGGAGATGATCTCCAGACGGCCGCTCTCGTCTGTTTTCATGATGGTAAAATTGGATTTTTCACTGAAAAGATCCTGGAGCTGATAGGCTGAAAACAGGGTAATAATGAGTCCTACAATAAATACCAGCCCAAGATCAAAAAGATTCGCAACCCCGGTCAGCGGATCATTATCACCCATGGCCTGCCTGTAGCGTGACATCGCCAGCTGTTGGTTTTGGTTTTTTCCAAAGTATCTCATTTCTGCTCCGCAAAAGGCTCACCGGCCAGCAACTCGGTGGCAAGTTCAATGTTCTTGATGTCCTCTTCCACCCATCTTCGCTTGACCGTATAGAAAAAATAGGCCGTCATCCCCAGGGCCAGACCCACCACGGTCGTGGTGAAGGCAATCACCAGGTCTGAAGAAAGCTTGGTAATATCGCCCTGACCCAGGGCGGCCAGCCCGGTCCCCATGGGGATAAGGGTGCCGATCAATCCCAGGCCGGGAGCCACCCGGATAAGTATTTTCAGGCCATCAAGACCCTTCCAGATCCCAAGAATATGTTCCTGAAGCATGTTTTCAATTTCCACCTCTGTGCAACGCCCGGTCCTGCCTGTCACGTCTTCCAGATTTCCCACATATTTTCTGACCCGGTGAGAGAGCATATCCCTGCCGCCTTTCCGTATTATATCCGGCAGTTCAGCAGGGGCATACTTGTCGAGTCTCACACGCTCTATCCACTCTGCGAAAAAAGATCCGGCACATATTAGTATCCAAAAGGTAAGCAGCACAAGTAGCAGCAAAACCGGATAGAGAAGCGATGATGCAATAAGGAAAATAAATGTCTTCAGCAATGCCCCTATTTCCATAAACTATCGTGTACTCCATGTTTTTCTGTGCGTGAAACGGAAACCAGCGCCAAAAAAAATTGCGGCAACAGCGCAGAGAATAACCTGACTGGCCATGCTGACTCCTTGATCGCCGCCGGTGTCACCTGTATACCTTGCCAGACGGTAGACTGCATCAATGTCGCTGAACTGCGGTATGAAGATAACAGACAGGAAAAAATAAACAGCAATAAGCAGCATGGCCATTCCCAATACCTGTTCATGGGTGGAACCGGTTTGACTCCTCCAGATCGTGAGTACTGCCATAGTTAACAGATTAATGGCTAAAAAACCTGCGCATGCCCATATGGCCACTATGTCATCAGCATCCGGAAAGTATGCCAGCAGAAAGGCAATGCTTACCAGGATAACGCTGAGACAGACAGGACAGGGGATGACCATAGCCAGCCACCTTAGGTTCTTCCGGTTATGATACTCCCCTCTTTTTAGGAGTCCCACTCCCCATATGGCCAATAATCCTGCCAGGAGAACATGCATGGTCATCCCTGATTTGAAAAAGGTCTGCATGGCTTCAACATGCTGAAGAAAATCGACTTTTTTTAGAATATTGGCGGAAAAGATAAAAATAAAAAAAAACAACCCGCAGTAGAGCATGACCCAGGCTGTTTTCATCTTCAAAGATGGCCTTTGACCCAGGAAATAATAAAGCCCCACGCCGCTTTTCACAGCAAAAATGCCAACACTCAAAAAAATGCCCAGAATCAGACTCTTCAGTTCCATATTCTCACAAATTCCCGTCTCAAACGCTCAGTTACTTGCCACTGCGTCGTTTATCAATTAACAATCATCAATCCCCAGGCTTATCCCGTGTTTGTCTTCTCACTCCAAAGACAACCATTCCCAGGATCAGGATTATAAAAATAGAGGCAAACCACTGAACGCCGGAAGAAGACGGAGCGGATTCCTCATTTGATTGGACCTGTTCCATTTTATATCCTTCCACGGTATGGGCCTTCTCACCTGCCTTGGCTGTTTTCTGTTGTGATTTTTTTTGGGTCTGGGATTCAGCCGGCTCCTTCTCATTTAGTGCATAGTCAATCTGTAACTTGGAGAGTAATTGCTCCCTGGTTTCCACTTGCTTTGCCAGGTCCTTGCCCGCGGCCTTTTCAATGGCAATCTTAAATTCCTCCACGATCACAGGCGACATGACTCCGGGTATGGAGACAATACTCACCACCATCTGATTGAGCAGGGGATTGTTGCATGTATGGTCGCAGCAGGCCACCCCTTTGTTTATGACACTCATGACATGCTCCACAGCAAGCTTTTTTCTGGTTTCTTCATCCGCCTCCCAGTATTCCTTGCGTATAGCCTCCAGCATCCGGCCGGTGATGGACTGATATGCCCACGGGTTTTCCTTGTTGAAGAATTCTTGAATATCCATACCATATTTATCTTCCACATAGACAGCAAAGGTCTGTTCCCATTTGGTCCTGTCAATGGCCTTGGGGGTCGTCACCTGCCAGCCCCACATATTCTCAACAAATTCAGACATTTCTCTGGCCCCGGCATATCCTTCCTTTTGCATGCCCTCTATCCATTTCGGGTTTAGGTACCGGCTGCGAAGCTCCTTTCCTATGGTCTCTGCCAGCGGCTCTATACGGCCTGCACCTAGTGTTTTCTGTTGGGAGATAAAGACATCCGGGTCCATGCCTGATTCCTTCCGCACCGCCATGCTCAAGCCTCCCAGATACTGAAACATGTCATCGTTGTCCATTGTGCCGTAAAGATTCGATGATATGGAATGAATCGTGACATCCACTCTTTTCAGGTTTTCCCTGTAAGCATCCTGGACTTTTTCCCCCCACATGTCCCTGGAATACCCGAAAGAGACCATATCGATAAAGGCATTTTCAGCAATGGCTGCATCATCTTCCCACAGGCCGCTGGCCCCGGCCATATTATCTACCTTGGTGCCGTAAGCCCCGGGCCGGGCAGAAAAAATACGCACTGTGGAAAATCTTTTTGCCTGTTTATGGCTGTAGCCCCCGGCAATAAGAGTCTGTTCCAGGCTTTCCGAATGTTTTCTTACATAGTTCTCAATATCCGTTAGGGCCGCGGCTTTTTTGACGGCATTATCAAGCAGCAGGACCACAGTGGGAAAGGTGTCTCTGAACAGGCCTGATATCTGGAGCAGTACATCGATTCTCGGCCGCTTGAGTTCAGATGCCGGGATCGGGACAACTCCCTTTACTTTATCCCGCTTGTCCCATACAGGCTTCATGCCGAGAAGACTTAAGGCCATTGCAGTATTGATACCCTGGTTCCTGATGGTTTCAACAGACCAGAGGACAACTCCGATCTGCTCAGGATACTGTCCATGGTGATCTTTAAGGTATTTTTCGATCATCTGATCCCCTGCCTTTTTCCCCAATTCCCATGCCTCTCTGGATGGCACCTTTTCCGGGTCAAAGGCATAGAAATTTCTGCCTGTTGGAAGGCTCTCCGGGTTGCGTACCGGGTCGTTTCCCGATGCAGGAGGCAAATATCCGGCCCTCAGTCCCCTGACCAGGCTGCTGAACTCCGATGGGCCGCAGGACAGGAGCTGATGTCTATAGAATTCAGCGGATTTTTCAGACTGGGAGGCAATGGCGACAGCAGTCTCCTCCAGGCCTTGCCCTGCGGCCGAGATACCAAAAGTGTGCAAGCCGTATGGGATCATCTCTGTTTTAAGGGAAAGGATATAGTGTTCTATGGCCTCCAGCGAATCACCTGTAATCGCACTTAATTCAAGATCCTTGTCCAGCCCTAGGCTGCGGACCATGCCGGCGATCCGCTCAAGCTTTTTAGCCTGGATCTGGCCGGATCCTGCGATTTCGTATTCACTGATAAAGGCCGCAATTTTGGAATACTCTTCATAAATCCCGCCTTTCCTGAAAGGAGGAACAGAATGATCAATAATAACGGCCCGTCCTCGCCGTTTTGCCTGAATGCCCTCACCCACATCATCCACAATGTAGGGATAGAGACTGGGGATATCGCCGATCAATACCTCCGGCGCACAGCTATGTGTAAGTCCGGCCTGCTTTCCCGGCAGCCACTCATGTGTGCCGTGTGTGCCGAGACTTATCATTGCGTCCGGCCTCAAGACCTTCTGTAGCCAGAGATAAAAGGCGGTGTACTGGTGGTGGGGAAAGAGGATGTCGCTGTGATAGAGCTTCTCAGGATCATCGTTCCAGCCCCTTGAAGGCTGCGGAACCAGGAAGAGGTTTCCCATGCGGATACAGGGTATAATAAATTTTCCCTCATGGATCATAATATTCGAGTCCTCCGGCTTCCCCCAGTCCTTTTCCACCTTGGCCAAATAATCCGGATCGATTTCAAAAATCCATTTTTTATATTCGGGAATATCTATTTTTACCACATCTCCGGCACTGAGAAGCTCATCCATCTCACCTGGGGCCCATGAGCCGATATTCCTGCCGGTCTTGATCAGGAGATCCATGATTTTATCTTCTGAAATCTCCCCGGTTATGGTATAGCCCTCGGCTTTCAGCCTATTTGTAATCATCGTGATGCTCCTGGCTACATTGAGATAGCTGGCTCCGATGTTCTGTTTGCCTGCACCATGATTGTAGTAAACAAGGACAACATCCTTATCCTTGTTTGGTTTATCACGAAGGGCGTGCCATCTTGCCATTCTCTTTGCAAGCATCTCAACCTGATTGCTTGCCGGTACATACACATAGCTCCTTGTCTCGGAGGAATCGTCCGGAATCTCATCTTTCACGCCGATGACAGTGGGCTCAACCAGTCCTGACAGCTCCGGGGTGGAAAACTGCATTGCAATCCCCATGGGAGCGATTCCTTGGGGAGAGGCCAGCCATTCCTTCCTGGGCGTAAAAAAAAGATACTGGGGATTAAAAACAGGGACATCCGCCCTGGAGAAAACCTCATACATATCAGAAGACAACATTGAACTGAACTTAAAGGTAAAGCCGATAATGGAACCTAGCCCGTTCTTCAGGGGCTTTTCCGAAATCAGCCTGTCTATGACACTGGGCCCTTGCTTGTGGGAATATAAAAGGGTTACGGCATTCACCCCTTGCCTTTCACATGCATGGATAAGGGCGTCAACCGGCTGCTTTTTGCCTTCCACAGTGAAGGTGGGAAATGTGACAATCAGGCTCCAGCGTCTGCTTTTTCTATAATGCCCGGATTGCCTGTACCAGTTGAAATAATCCAACATACTCGTAAAAAGCCTTTTGCTGTCAGGATGATATATGGCATTTTCAGACAGAACTGCCGGCGGTTCAAACATAATATCCGATTTCAGATGTCTGTTTGCCAAAAACAGGATCAGGTTCTTCAGATTATCAGTTGTAGTGTATTGATAATAGGACTTCACTGTTTTATCAGCAATGAAACCTGCGTCAAGGAAGTCCTTTGTGTGCGAAGAGGAGCGAACCGAGTAAACCGCAGCATTTGGATTGATCTTCTCCCGGCCGGCAAGGAGCCAGTCGGCAGGATTTGTCTGCATGATATCCACCACCGCGACATCCATACAGGAGATAAACCCTTCAATTCGCTGCTGCTCTATGTCCCCTTTGGTGAACACCTCCACATCAACTCCTGGGAGTTCAAGGTTTTTTATCGCCTTTAGGCATATATAGGCATCTGAGTCCCCAACAAAAAAACCGATTTTCCCATTGCCGGTCAGTGCAGAGGCGGGAACAGAGAACCACACCACTACAAGCAGAACCAGGGCAATTTTCTTAGAAAGCAATTTCATATCCTGCCTTAAACATACGGCCGATTCCATAATATGCATACTTGTTTGTAGTAGTATCCGTCATATCCCCTGTGATCTCGACCTGCTCATCAAAAATGTTATCGACTCCAAGAACCAGATGGCCTTTGAAAAGCTTAAACTTTCCGAAAAAATTGAGCGGTGCCGTGTCATCAAGCCCTCTTGGCCTGCTGGTGAGGATGTCCATGTTAAGATCAAGCGTTATTTTTTTCGAACTGTACAAAATCCCTATACTTGTCTGAAACTTGGAACCGGTCTGATAGTCCCTGCCTTCGACATCCTCAGCCGTAGGATCAGCCCAATATCCTGCGCTGCGCAAAGCAATGTTTTGCAGAAAGTTTGCCTGGGTAATAATGGGGAAGACATCAATTTCCCATTCAACGCCTCTTGATTTATAGTCTCCTGCATTAAAATAGGTCAGCGGATATCCATGTGAGCGGTCGATTTCGATCTTGTCCTCATAAGTCATGTAAAAGGCCGCCAGCCGCAGCTTGACAAAATCATTGTCATATTTTATTCCGCCTTCGTAGGTCCACCCCTCTTCAGGCCCCAGTTGGGGATTGCCTTCCAGAAAAGAACTCTTGTAGTAGAGGTTGTTAAAGCTGGGAGCACAGAACGCCTTCCCTGCATTGGCAAAAAGGTTCAAAGACCCGGAGGCCTTGTAATTAAGCCCCAGGCTGGGGAGAAAACGATCGTAATCCTTTCCGCCCGACTCCGCATCAATAAACTGCTCCCTGGCTCCCAAGGTCACAATCAGACGTTCCATGAATTCCTTCTTGATTTGCAAAAAGCCGGCATAGTCATTCCGGTGATGGCTTCCGTATGTATTATCGTAATCTGCGCCCCTGTATACATAATCCGCGCCGACAACGAATTCAGTCGACAGAAAAGGAAATCTATAATCGCCCCCTACTCCGTAATTATAATTTTTGTTGTGATCTACAGGCTCGGTTGCCGATGTGTATTCATCACGCTTCATTTTGCCGAAGCTGGAAAATGCCTTGAGCCTCAGCACATCGTTTTCATAACGGATATCGGCAAAATGCTTATAATGGTCCTGATCCGTGCCCTTTAGCTGGTCTCCAAAATCACCTGTCTTCTTAAAACCTGTTTTGTAAAATGACCCCAGGTAATCAAAATACAGGTTCTCAATAGGGTTTGCGTTTACGTTTAGGGAATAACTGTCGGTATGATCCGTGTCATACCTATAATGCTTGGAAAAACTCCGGGAGATTTCCTTGATGCTGTTCAGGTGTGAATAATTCAGCCCCAAGTTCAATTTGGGAGTCAATAAACTTACACCATGATTCTGATATCCGTGTGAACCAAACTCAACAGATGCCTTTGCGGTCGTTTTCAGAACGTTCTTTTTGGTAATAATATTTATTACGCCGGTCATGGCGTCAGCGCCATAGAGGGTGGATGCAGCCCCTTTGAGGATTTCCACCCTTTCAATCTGATCTGCGGGAATTGTATTAAGGTCATATGCATGGCCTGCCGCCCCCTGGATAGGTGCTCCGTTAATCAAGATCAGTTCTCCGCCTCCGAGTCCCCTGATTGACAGCTCGCTGTTCATCCCTCCATGACTTATCCCCAAAGGGCCGAACGCCTTGTAGGCAAAACCGCCTTTACGCTTAAGGGCGTCAATAAGATTGCCGGCCCCTGTCTCTTCCAGTTCATCTGCTGAAATCACGGTAACAAAGCGGGTGCTTTGCTTTTCCTGAACAGGAAACTTCTCAGCCGTAACAGTGATTATTTCAAGCGCTGTTACCTCCTGGGCCTGGGCAATGCAGTGAAATGTGCAAAATACTAGAAAACAACTAATCCAAAAAACCAAATAATTACCAATCACGACCTTTTCCCTCCTTCCCCAAAAAAACGCAATGTTCAGGGTCCGAGGAAAAAAATCCCCGGACCGATATTTTATCGATCCGGGGATATCCCTTTTTTATCCGCAAGATCTTTAAAACATATCCTTTGTCCACGAGGATATGCCAATTGAGCCTCTTGCAAGAGGCTCAATATACTCTTCAGGCAGGTCTTCTGACTTTCGGATCTACCTACTTACCGCGCCTTCCCATCCAAATCCTGTTAAAAACGCACTGTCTGCTGCGCTGCTTCAATTGTCTTTTTGCCGGACGGACTAAAATAGCCTTCCTTAACAATCTCGCGCCTTGCATCAGCCTGTTTTGAACAAAATTTAATTGAACAGTGACATATTGCGGTGTTCGTCCCCGATTACAGCGGCGGGCCCTTCCCTGATTCTCACAGGGTTTCCTATTAAGCTCAATTAAGAACACCTGAAGTATTCGGCATCCTTCATTCACCAGTTTACACTTTTCCCAAAAAAGCGTGTATTATCGAATTGAATGTCGATGTCGAAACTGGAAATTAGAAATTAGGTAATGCACCTCTATATCTTTGTTTTTTTCCAA
>PQXE01000071.1 GCA_003194495.1 Deltaproteobacteria bacterium | reverse complement strand
AAATTGGAAAAAAACAAAGATATAGAGGTGCATTACCTAATTTCTAATTTCCAGTTTCGACATCGACATTCAATTCGATAATACACGCTTTTTTGGGAAAAGTGTAAACTGGTGAATGAAGGATGCCAAAAAAAAGAATCTTAACATGTTAATGGTTCCCAACCTAAATTGAGAAAACAAAATTTGAAGTTTTCGTTCAGGCACTATATAGGCATTCAAAGCATAATCCCGGAACTGTCAAACTCTGGGAGTTCCTCGGCAGATCCGGGGGTAACCGTTCACACTCCCTGGCAACCGACAGGCTTTTGCAGGGTTTCAACCGTGGACAAGGTTGCATCAAAAGGCGTATTCTCAACGGATTGTGCCTTGAAACCCGAAAAAGGCTGTTGGCTGTCAGGGAGGAAAGTGAATGATTGCATCCGGGGAGTTTACTCTTGATTAATTATGTCAAAATTTGTTAAGCATGAATTGGATCTAGGATTAGTATTACTTGGTTTTGTAGTGGCTCTATTTAGTGCCGGTATTGGTATAGGTGGAGGAGTTCTGTTGGTTCCTATACTGATATCCGTATTCAAGTTTGATTTCAAAAAGGCTGCAAGCACATCTTTGGCGACCATTATACCTATTAGCTTTATAGGATCAATCAGCCATTTCGTTCTTTTTCTCAATATTCCCGATCTTAGATATTATTTTATGTTTATTCCCATGTGCATACTCGGAGCAATATTAGGAGGAAAAGCTCTTCATAAATGGAAAGTGAGATGGCTAAAATTTGTTTTTTCACTTTTTTTACTTCTTGTCAGTCTAAAAATGTTGGGAGTATTTGACTTAGTCTCTTTGGTTTATGGCAATCTCTATGATATATTATTTACAATTGAATCTTTTATCATAATGTTATTTGGTATAATTATCGGGTTCATTGCCATGCTTTTAGGAATAGGTTGTGGACTACTGATTGTGCCGTTTTATGTAATTATAATAGATCTCGACATACATGAAGCAATAAAGTTGTCTCTTACTACTATGTTTTTTCTCACATTTTCATCAACTATGATTCATAGCAGATTAAAAACATTAGATATTATACCACTAAAAAATCTGATCATTCCGGCCTTACTAGGAGCTGTTACCGGAGCGATAATATCAAGTCACCTTTCAGCTCCTATACTTAAACAGATATTTGGAATGTTTCTATTTGTTATCGCTTGTAAATATGTAGCTGAAGAACTATTTATATATTATAGTAACATAAGATGCGGTACAAATTATCGTAAGCGTTTACGGAACGTTGAAATTAGAAAATAGAAATTTGGCCTTCATGAGAAGCTGTATTAACTGATGCAGACAGTTAAATTTAGAGATGGGCGTTAGTAGGCATCAGTATTATATACAGAAATTTTGTTTTTTTCTGTATGAAGAAGTCGATAAAGAAGTGAAGCAGAAGGATATTGCGGAAATAAAGGAGCCCACTGCCAAAGTCTATTCAGCAAGCTATATGGCACGGCATAACCTGGGCTCAACCGGAGGCATTCAGCAGGGACTCAACACCTTGTCAAAGAAAGACTTGATTGAAAAGGACTACAGGACAGGGGTCTGGTCTGTCGTTGATCCTATTTTTGTATGCTGGCTTATTGAAATGAGTTTATGACGATATTTCGTATCCGTCGCTGGCAGTCACTTCAGGAAGAAGCTATGGAAAATCGTCCATGTTCCAGAAAGTGATATGTCTCCACGGCTACTTTTCTTGAGACCACAAGGCCCATATGACTTACACGTAGGGTGATGAAAGCGCGGGCCTCGGGGATACGCATCTCCTCAAGACTTATGGTCCCGTCGCCTGAACGACCGACCGCACCGATCAGTCTGCCAAAGCCGAAATTCAGAGTGCCGGCAATGACGCCGAGGTCCCGCTCGCCGGACCATGCCGGGACATCACCGTCGAGCAACTGGGTTATGCTGCGGCCGATCAGATTCCTGCCACCTGGAAATCGAATGAAGCGCTTCGCTGTTTCACTGCCTTGATATGGCGGACTCAGGGCGATGATACGCCCGGGACGCTGACGAGGGAAAACTTCAAACAGCTTCAGGATAACCAGTCCCCCCAGGCTGTGTCCCACAAAATGGATAGTTTGGGCCGGAATTTGCTCTACGAAAGTGTTCAGGCGCATTGCTATCTCAGTAAGATCCAGGCGGGTGCTGAAATAGCGGAAAGACCATGGTTGATAACCAAAACGATTGAGCCTGTGTCTGAGAAGGCTCAGTTCCATCCCGTTCATCCAGAGGCCATGGACAAGTATGACAGATGCTTCTTTATTCTGTAGTTTACACTTTTTCAACATAGATAGACGGATGCCAATCATTAGCTGTTAGCTGTTAGCCTTTAGCCTTTAGCTGTTAGGTAAAAACATTGTATAAAAACGGGTTGTTAAGCTAAAAGCTAACCGCTAATCGCTTAACTTAAAGTGAATGCTCGAACAATACATCTCCATCAATATGGGCCTTGGCCAGTTCCACAAGATGCCGATGATGCGTAAAGAAAATAATTTGTGTCCGCTCGGCCAGTTGGGCCAAGACCTGCAAGGTGGCAACGGCCCGGTCGTCATCAAACTTGATCAGGATATCGTCAACGATGAATGGCATGGCCTCGTTTCTTTCCAGGTACGTCTCAAGGCTGGCCAGCCGCACGGCCAGATAGAGCTGGTCAGCAGTTCCGTCGCTCATGCCCTCCACACCGACGATCTCCTTGCCCCCGGGCCTGACGCCCACAAGCACTGCATCGCCCCTTTCGCTGAATTCCAAACGGAGTCCCTCAAATGAACCGAGGGTCATGCGGGCAAAAAGATCCGTTGATCGTTTCAGAATCGGACCCTGGTTCTTTTCACGGTATCTTTCAATCGCCTGACTCAAAACAGTTGATGCGAGCCGGAGGCGGATATATTGTTCCGCGTCGGTTTCAAGGCGAGCCAGGAGTCCCTGTCCTTCTTCAGCCAGCTCGGCGGCCCTGGCACTACCGTCCATTTTGCTCAGCTCGGTCCGCTCGCTCCCAATGGTCTGGTCCAGATCTGACTTTTGCCGGTCAAGCTGTTTAATCTCCTCACCAAGCCGCTCCACAACAGGGTCGATGCTGTCCGGATCAACGTTCCGGGCGTCTTGGATAAATTCGTCAAGAGTTGCACCACCGCTCAGTTTGCGTAACTGTTCTTCCAGTTGCTCAAGTTGGGACTGGATCTGCTGCCGGCCGGCCGAACGCTCTTCAGCCGCAGGCAGGTCCTCATGGCTTTTACACCGGGCTTCTTCACACATGGTCGCTAGTTGGGCATGGATCTTGGCTATCCTGTCTTCAGCGATCCGCAGCTTTTTTTCTTCCTGTTTGCCTTGTTGCTCCAGGCTCTGCTGTTGCGTCTTTGCCTTTCGTGCCTGGGTAAGCCGGGCATTGAATTCTGCAACAGCTTGTTCGACCGGAAATCCTGACAAGTCCGTGGCCTCTCGCTCTGCCAGATCAGTGACTTTTCCTGCAAATGCCTTTGCGTCCCTATCAATGCCGGCAATCCGTTGGCCAAGCACCTCCGCCTCTTTGAGTTTCACAAAGAGGTCCTTGATATCCTCTATCACAGAGACAGCCTGGGCAGGGTCGGCATCAGATTCAAGACCCAGAAACCGGATCGCCTTTGTCCATTCGGATTGCCACTGCAAGAGGTCCTGTTCGGTCTTTTTGGCCCTTGATTTTGCTTCTTGCAGATCGTTTCCCTTTTGTTCCAGATCACGGACAACCTGTTCGTGTTCGGACTTTATCCGGGCCATACGATCCATGACTTTTTGGCCCTTCTCTATGAGATGCACCAGTGTCTTATCTTCATATGCAGCAGGCTCGCCTAAAGTCACAAGGCATTTGTTCAATTCTTTGCAATGCGTCTCGATACAGGCTTTAAGAACGCCGGTCTTTGCCTTTTTTTCACGAATAGTCGAGACCTGGTCTGCCAAAACCCTCTGGTCCTGGGCCCATACACGCATTTCCCTTGGCGATTTTGGTAAAATCCCGATTGTTTCCCACACTGCGGACCATTCTTCCTTGATCTTCGCAAGCTCAACGTCAGCCGTTTTGACCATGTCTTTTAGGCGCACGCATTGGTTCTTGCGGGTTTCGCGGTCCGCAAGAAGCGTGGCCTTGTTCGCGACCCGGTCGGCCTCACGCCGGAGCCGGTCAGCGAATTCATCCGCGTGTTGGACACTCAGTTCATATGCTTTTGCCAGGTCATCTGCAGGTTGAAATCCCGCCATGAAATCCCGCTCATCTACCCCTGGTTCGTATCTTTCCTTCCAGGCCCGGAGGACAAGCTGCCAGCCCTCTTCGCGTCTGCGTCTTGCCCTAATCAAGTCGTCCTCAGTAGGGACTTCCTGTTCCAGCCTCAACTGTTTGATCTTGCCATCAATATCCACCACAGTACGTTCAAGTTCATCGATTTCAGCACGCTGCTTTGCGACTTCTCCCTGTGCTTCATTCAGACGATGCTCAAATGCATCAATGGTCTCAAGCAACGGAACAGGCAACTTTTCAAGGTCTTCAAGATTCCCCGCCCAGAGTTGCTGCCTCTTTAAAGCCACCTCTGCCGCCTGCTCAGCCAGCCGGATTTCCGTGCATTCTGTCTGAAAATGCTCTTCCAGGGCCCCGTGTTGTCGCGCACGCTCAATGGCCCCGCTGAGCTCATCCGTATTGCGCAAATCTTTGAGACCGGCAAGGCTTTTCTTCAGATATTCTATTCTCAGGGAAAATTTGGAAATCTCCTCCCCGGCGCTTTCCATTCTGGTTGCCAACTTCTCATATGCGTTGACCAGTCCCTGGATCTTGACGCTTTCCGCCTTACTCAGCCGAAGCTGTTCGGCCTGATCGAGTGTGAGGTCTTCACGAAGTTCCTTTAGGATCGCAGTTGCATCCGCCTCCAGGCTATTCCTTTGAATTAAGAGTTCTGACCGGTCCTTCATTGCCTTGCGTTGACTGCCCAGGTCCTGATGCAGTTGTTCGATTAGATCCGCGTTTTCAATAAGGGATTCCGGAATAGCCAGTTCCTCAAGTGCCTTGTTGATCTCTTTGAGACTTTGGCCGGCCTGTGTTTTGTCGTTTTCTGTAATCCGAAGATTTGTAAGGGCATCCCGCCGCCGATCGCCGAAATCAGCAGGCAGGAGCACTGCATCGGCGCACATCTTAAGATCATCCAACAGCTCTTTTTGTTTGCTGATGACAGGCAGGGCCTCTCTGATCCTTTCCAGACGATGTTGCTCACGCTGTTTCTGTATTAAATTTTGATCAATAGATTTTTTGTGATCAAGCGCCTCACGCAGTGCCCTGTCATGCCGGACCCATTCCTGGCCGGGCAGCTCTGCTTCGCGCAGGGCCTTTTTGTTTTTCTTGAGTGTGGCCAGCGCCTCATTGATTCGCTGTGTCTGTCCCCTGGGTTTGAATAATTTTTCAGCTTCTGCCCGGAATTCGTCCTGGACCTTTCGGAGGTCGGAAATCCCCGAGCCTGCGGCAAAAAGGACCTGGCCCACATCTCCCCCTCCCTGGATGATCTCCTCTCCTCCCCGGACAAGGTCAGCATGGTCAATGCCGAACATTGTGGCAAATAGATCCGAGTCCACGCCGCCCAGAAACGTATGAAGATGCGATTCGTCAATCAGCGTGGCGTCGTCCCTGGCCCGGAGTGTATTGACCCTGCCTTTTCGACGCACAAACTCAAGGACCGCTCCGTCGCTTTTCAAAAGCTTTCCCCCGATCCGCAGCTTTGCGTATGGATGAATGAATCCGTCTGAAGACCTCTCCGGGATTCCGTAGAGCAGTTGTCTGAGCGCACGCAGGGCCGATGTCTTGCCTGCCTCATTCGGGCCATAGACAATGTGCAGACCTCCATGTCCTTTATGGAGATCAAGTATCTTGCCGGTGAACGGACCGAACGCGATAAGTCCTATCCTGAGTATCTTCACGAAGCATCCCCATTTGAGACAAGACGACGGAGCAGCATGGGCCGGACCTGATCGAGCATATTTGTCATCCATTCGGTATTGTCCGGTGAGATGGCATCACTGCCCTGTTTGATCTCCCTTGGCAGCTTCTTCCAAAAATCATCTAAAGATTCACCAAGCATCCCAAACCGGGCCGGATCAGACTGGACCTCATCGAACAAGTGGAGGATCTCGCCCACCGGACCGTCGGCCGGATCAGACACCTTGCCTTTGGATAAGGGACTTGTCCGGAGTTTTACCTTTTCAATCCATATCCGGCTGTTACTCAAATCCATGGCTGCTGACCGAATCTCATTGGTCCAATGCTCCGGATCAGCCGCCAGTTCGGCATGGGCACGGCACGACCCGTCTATCTCGATCCGCGTCACCAACGGCAGGTTGCTTTGTTCAAGTAGTTCTTTAACCTGTTCACAGATACGATCTACAACGTCGTCGCCTCTATCCGCGCCTGATGCGTCTATTTCGCACCGCATCCAACGAATGACGTCAAGTGGTCGAAAATCAGCGTTTGCACGGCCGCTGTCATCTACCGTAACGAGCATGCATCCCCTGGGGCCGGTCTCACGAATGTGCCTTCCCTGAATATTCCCTGGGAAAACGATCAGCGGGTCCTTGTGGAGCACCTCTTTTTTATGGACATGCCCCAGGGCCCAGTAGTCATAATCCTTTGATAACAGGCCCTCAATCTTACAGGGAGCGTAAGGTTCGTGACCTTCGCGCCCGGTCGCACAGGTGTGGAGCATCCCGATGTTAAAGCAGCCTGGTACAGCCGGAGGGTATCCGGCCGACAGGTCCTTACTAACCGCCTGTTTTGCAAAGCCCTGACCGTGGATCGCAACCCCAAGGTCTTCAAGATGGAAAGTGCCTGGTTTATCAGTGGGGAAAAGAAATACTCTGTCAGGAAGCCTGAGTGTTTTGGTCATCTTGCTCGCAGCGTCATGATTTCCGGCAATAATGTACACCGGAATCCCGGCCTCCCGGAGTTTTGTCATCTGGAAGACAAAATAGAGCCCTGTATTATAGTCCTTCCAGTCACCGTCATACAGGTCGCCTGCAATAAGGACAAAATCAACACGCTCAACAACGGCCAGTTCTACGAGATTTTCCAGGGCCCGTCGTGTTGCGCTGCGCAGATCTTCAACAGGTGCGCCCTCATAATGCTCAAGCTTCAGCAAAGGACTATCCAGATGAATGTCAGCAGCATGAAGAAATGTAAACATGTTTTTTACCACGAAGGGCACGAAGAACACGAAGAAAATATAAAACCATTCCTCAAGTTCCGACCTTCGTGTCCCTTCGTGTCCCTTCGTGTTCTTCGTCCGGTTTCCTCACCATATCGTTTTCAGTCCTTTCAGTTTACGCAATTTTCCATCACTTGTGACGAGTTTGCCCTTGTAAAATTTGGCTGTTGCGGCAACAATCCGATCTGCGGGGTCAAAGTTGTCCTTAAAAGACATGGAGATAGAAAGGTCTGCGATTTGTGGCGTGATTGGGATGACCCTGATCTGCCTGGCATCCAGAATCAGTTGCATGAATGTCAGATAGTCGGTACCTGGATTCAGGCGTTGCTTCTTTACAAGCATGGCGATTTCCCACTGCGACATGTCGCTGCAAGAAAGCGCTGATTTTTCCTCTCCTTCAGAAATGGCGTGCCGTGCAGCCTTACTTAATCTTCCTGGATTTAGACTGTCAAGAATGAGAATGCATGTATCAAGCACAATCATCTGCTGCATCCCATTTTTCATCTATGTGAGAAGTAATATCCCCGATCTCACAGATACTCTGTAGCTGTTTGAGCCGTTTCCGGGCAGCCACCTTCACATCCTCCGGGGGAGAAAGGCGGGCCACAATACGTCCCCTTGAGGTAATAGCAAGTGTCTGGCCTGAACCAGCCTTGGCCAGATAATCGGGTAGATGATTTCGTAGTTCAGTGATATTAACCTTCTGCATAAAGAACTCTCACAATTCATGCAGGATTTAGGTATAAACTGTACAATTGAACTGTACAATTATAAAATTTTGACATTATAAGTCAAGAGAAAAACCACCCACATTATCAAATCCCTCTCCTTCCGTTTTGAAAGCAGGTTCCCCCCAAAGGTCTTTTCCTAAACAGCCATGACGGGGCATTTTGCCACCCGCTCGCTGTGCTCGCTCGACACACACAGACGAACACAGACTCGGGTCATCTGCTAAACCGGAAATTTGTTATATAACGTTATGGTCTTCGAACATGAAAAATTTCGACTTTGTGTTTGAATACCACCTTAAACAACAGCCAGCCTACAACCAAGTGCCTTTGTCACTTTGCTGATTGTGACAAATTTAGGGTTGCCGTCTTCGGCAAGGGACTTATATAGGCTTGCGCGGGTGACTCCGGCTTTTTTAGCGATCTCGGTCATACCTATTGCTCTGGCAGCGGTATTCAAGGCATGAATGAAGTCGGACTCGTCGCCAGTGGCGGCAACCTCTTGCAGAAAGCTGCGAATCTCTTCAGGGGTGTTCAGATATTCGGCAATGTCAAAAGATTTTGTTTTAAGTGTCATGATTCAATCCTCCAGTTCTTTCAATAGCTCAGTAACCTTTCAATATCTTTTTCCTGGCTGGACTTGTCACCACCCGCCAGTAGGAAGACCACCTTGCTGTCCTGGATGGTGTAGTAAATCCTGAGACCTACGCCAAAGAAAAAGCGCATTTTTGAATAATTTCTTAACCGCTCAGGTCGAAAAATTTGCAAAAGAGGATGATGTTAAACTATTAAACTAACTCCGTCCCGCACGTCCGGATAGACATACCATCCTACCATATAGAGTGCCCGCTCCAGCTTTGTTTACCTATCAATGACATGATGAATATCCCAGAGGCATCAAGCCTTGTTTGTCTTGGCATAACCCCTCCTCATAATTATTTATTCAATAAAAACAAATAGTTGAAATTTTAAAAACGGTGAAACTTCAGATTAAGAATAAGGAACAGCAGGAAGTGGATTTCCTCATAGCAAACGATAATGAGCCGTTTGTTTTAATTGATGCTTTCGAATTTGCCTTAGTCTTGTGTTGGAAAAAGTCGAAAAAACTCAATCAGGCAGAGCAACTTCGTCTTCTGGAGCAAATTGCGGTCTTGATTCGGAGCAAGGCGACGGTAAAAAAGCGGAAAAGCTCATATTGAGCATTGATGCTCCATCCGAGATCGAAAATTCGCGATTGTGGGTAGCTGAAGCAGAGCGACGTTTGAAGGAACTACGTGAGGCTACAGTTGAAGAGATAAGGGTCGAGGAAGTATTCCGGCGTGCCAGAGCCGCTATCACATGAGAAGGATTGCGTTTCACCCCGAGGCGAATAATGAGTCATAGAAGCGGCTCGGTATTACGAAACACGGTCAGCAGGGCCGATCATGCGTTGCGTTAGCCAACTTGACCGACAGCATAATGTTAGTATAAAGAAGAAGGAACTATGTCAAAATTAAGTAGAGGCAAACGATGACTCTGCAAGAAATTCTTGTTGATATTCACGCGCTTGAAGAAGACCTGCTGGCTTTTGAACGAAAGTATGGAATCCGTTCAGAATTCTTCTATGCTGCTTACGTTAGTGGTGAAGAACCAGAGGATGACAGTTGGGTATTGGACTTTGGCGAATGGGCCAGCGTGTATCGTACTTGGCTTGCGAGGCAAGCTGAATATCGCAATGAAATCCAACGCCGACAAGCTAATGCTCCCGGTCTGGCAGGACTGATTCACGCTTATTCATGAGCAATCCACTGCGCACTTCCGGAGATTATGAGCTGTTTCTATACACGCTCACTGATCAATTTCCGTCCGTGCATCGTTCAACAGTGGCATTTATCCGACGTGGTTCGACCTTGGCGCGAGTGACAGGTGAACTCTATTTTGATAGTGATATCCGTCTGGTAGTTCGAGAACGTTTGGTCTATCGCAGCCTACCGGTTATAATCGATTGGTATGGATATGACTCGACTTTGGCCATTTTTCGATTATTATAAAACCAGAAAAATCAAGGAGTTAGCTGCACGATTTGGGAATTACAAGCACTCATACCCCGATTTTTTATGGGTAGATTTGATCCAATTCAAGCTAGATATAATAATTTCAGTAAGTTAGCCCAACAACCATGAATTAAAAATGGCCAAAGTCGAGTATGAAGTATGGCGCGGAAACAAAAAACTGTACTGGTATGATTCACAACCACATCCAAGTGATCCCGCTCTGCAAAGCACTGCTCCGCATCACAAACACATACATCCAGGCATAAAGCATCATCGGATCCCTGCACCAGAAATGAGTTTTACAAAACCTAACTTTCCTGCGCTGATTCATGAAATTGAGGCACTCATCAATGAAATTAAAGGACAGTCTGGAGAGTAAGGTTTCCATATTTCAAATTTCGAATTTCCAGTTTCGACACCGGCATTCAAAAGGGGGAAACCATGGAACCTGTCACAACGGCTAGCATGCCCTGCTATCGTGCTTTTTAGCACGAGTGTCCGTGGTATCATAAATAACATGCGGAAGAATAAATAAATCATACTCATCTTCAACTTTGATGCACTCCTTATGGCAAGTCTCTAAAACCTGATCAATTGAAAGGTTTTTCGGGGCATGATCATCGTTTAGGCCATTTCGGCATCGGTGTTCTGGCAAGTTCATAAGAAATTATTTAAATTCAGTCTATTATCTGATGCTATAGATCGTTCGATGATGCTACTGGCCGAAACGATGATCATGGCCGTTTTTCGGAATCCTTATCTCAAACGTGAAATCTTCGTCTTCGTAATTAGAAGTCGGCTTTATTTTTATTCCTGAATAGATGTGATGAACTCGACTTTGGCCATTTTTAATTCATGGTTGTTGGGCTAACTTACTGAAATTATTATATCTAGCTTGAATTGGATCAAATCTACCCATAAAAAATCGGGGTATGAGTGCTTGTAATTCCCAAATCGTGCAGCTAACTCCTTGATTTTTCTGGTTTTATAATAATCGAAAAATGGCCAAAGTCGAGATGAAGGGAATCCACAAATTTTGTGACAGCTTCTGCCAGGCTTCTATGAATAGCTACTGTTTGCGGCATTTCTTAACTTCCTCCTTTTTCAGCCTACGCTTCCTCTGTCAACGCTTCATGTGCAACCTTGAGGTTACCCGCACATGACTCGGGGCCATGATGAATCGGTTAATTCTTTCATGCAGGGCTCTTTCATCCCCTACCCTATCCGGTTCATTCTGGCGCTTTCGCAATATCCGATGCTCTTCCGCTAATACTTTGATTATGGTGCCTGAGCTAATTTGACGGTTAATAGCTCTCTAAACGTCCAGACATGGTCAGTAAGCCCTGCGGCCATGCCCGGAGTTTTGGAGGCCCATCTTTGTTCAAAGGGTTTAGTGGTTTCAGAGACCTTTTCCCGGAGACTCATATGAGGTCGAGCAAAATTATAAAAGGCTTGA
>PQXE01000070.1 GCA_003194495.1 Deltaproteobacteria bacterium | reverse complement strand
AGGAACTCTTTTACTAAACATTGCCAAGACGTCAAAAGCTGCGCATAACTCTACATACTGAGAATTGTCGTGAGAAGTATTTTTGTGCTCATATTTTGCAGCTTACCTTGGTTTTTGAATAGGATACTTAATATCGTTGGGTTTTGCTTCCAGAAACCCAACTTACCAAAAGTGACCGAAGTGAAAATCAGAACATAATCAAAGTATTAGCGGAAGAGCATCTGTTATCATGCTGCTCCTTTTTTTAAACGGAGGTATGCTGGATAATATTGGAGTAATAAAGTGCTGGGTGAAAACGAATAAGTGCTTAGGTTTCAAGAGGATACAACCTTCAGGTTATGGATTCGCCTGAACGGATTGTCTGGCGAAATATATGATACGATAAGGAGAAATTAAAGGAAATGAGAACCTATTTTTTTAGATCAAGCCAACTGGCGATTTTGCTGGTTTTCTATCTGTCGTTTGCGGTCTGTGCGGAAGAGACAGTTTCCGGACCGGTTATGGTAATCAAGGAACCTTCCTTTGATTTCAAAGAAATCAAGGAAGACGTTACGGTTGAACATAGCTTCCGGGTGTTGAACAAAGGAGACAAGGTCCTTGAAATCAAAAGAGTAAAACCTTCTTGAGGTTGCGCAGTGGCCCGGTTCGACCGGGCCATCCCCCCCGGTGGGGAGGGAGAGATTACCTTAAAGCTAAAGACCAAAGGCTATCAGGGCACGGTGCGGAAGTCTGCCGTGGTCTATTCCAATGACCCAAAACATCCTCGGATCAGGCTCGCAGTAGAGGCCCAGGTCAAAGTCCCAATATCATTTGAGCCAAGGGGAGTTATGTTGGCCGGGTTTGTGGGTGATGAAATCAAACAGGTAGTTACCATCAGGTCACACAAAGAGCAGCCGTTGACCCTGGAGCTTGCGCAACTTTCTCTTCCCAAGAAAGTAGCATACGAATTAAAGAGTGTAGAAGAGGGGAAACTTTACCAGCTTATTCTTCGAAATATCAGTAAAAAGCAAAGCAAATATAGCGGGGTTATTTCCCTAAAGACAAACTATCCCCAAAAACCTGAGATCACTGTCATGTTTCTTGGCCATATTAGGGAAAAACTGGAGTTTAGACCGGAAACGATCAATTTTGGACGGATAGATACTGCTTGCCTCAAGAAACTGAAAAATCGCGGGCAATCTCCTTGTCAACGTTCTGTCATGGTCAGCCTGAACCAGGGTGACAATCTAAAAATAGAAAAGATTGAGATCAATCAGGAGCTTTTTAAGACACATGTCAAGGAGATCCAGGCAGGCAAAAGTTATCGGGTCGACGTGAGACTGCACCCGGAAAAACTCCCAAAAGGAGTAGTTAATGAAAAGATGAAGGTATACACCAACTTTAAGGATGATCCTGTCAAGGTGATTTCAGTGCGGGTTGAAAAGATATGAGATGTATGAGATGCAGGTTGCGAGTTACGAGTTAAGGCCGAAGTGACGTGCGTTGGTCACAACGCATATGACTATATTATCCATTTTGACAACACATTATTGATTTAGACATAGCTTGAGCGAGGAAGGGTAATGAGCAATAAAAAGAACTCCGTTTTTAAGAACTTGATTGTTTTGTTGATGATCTTCACTATGCTTGCATGGATGCGTTCTCCAGTAAAGGCGGCTGAACCGCTCATCATCGATCACACCTGCACGGATCAAAGCCAAATTCCCGAGGAGTGGATAGAAAGCGCCAAGAACAACCTTCATATTGTTTATCAGCATACCTCTCATGGAAGCCAGTTGATTACCGGGATGAACGCGCTGGAGAACTTCCCGGAATTTGGATCAAAGTATGAATGGAGTGATAACGGGGCAAGCGGTTTAGATTTGGATGATTATGGCATTCCCGGTTGTGATGATTTGAGTCAGGGAGATTGGATTGATGGAAATGGTGTTACACCCTGGGTGACTGTAACCAAAAATCTGCTGGATAATCCTGCAAATAGTCATGTTAACGTCGTGATATTGTCCTGGTGCAGTATTAATATGCACAACGCCCAGTGCTATGTTGATAATATGGAGACACTTGTTTCAGAGTATCCTGATGTGACATTTGTATTTATGACCGGTCATGCACAAGGTCAGGGCGAAAACCTCTATGATGATCCCCAGCCGGATGGCAAAGGTCACGTCTACTATAACAATCAACTAATAAGGCAGCACTGTATTGATAATAAGAGAGTATTATTCGATTTTGCGGATATTGAGGCTTATGATCCAGATGGCAATTATTACTGGAATCTGACCATGTTGGATAACCTGGATTACTCTGGAGGAAATTGGGGAACAGAATGGTGCGACGATAATATTGGTTCTGAGTTTGAGCAACTAACAACCGGAAATGGTGTAAGCGGCTACAGTGGTTGTGGCTCTTGCGCACATTCGGGCTCACTTGGTGCTGCCAATACCATAAATTGCGTGCTTAAAGGAAGAGCTTGCTGGTGGTTATGGGCCAAGTTGGCAGGATGGAACTCGAACGGATGCTTATGCGACCTGAACCATGACAGCAAATGCGATATGGAAGATTGGCTCCTGTTAGGGGAAGATTGGGGTCGCACGAATTGCGGCACGCCGCCAGGCAGTGGCAATCCGCCGAATGATTGCAAATGTGACATGAACAACGATGGGAGGTGCGATATGCAGGATTGGCTGCTGTTTGGTGATGATTGGGGAAGAACTGATTGTCCATGTTCACTTAACTGATTGCTGGGTATTGGGATTGAATGCTGGATATCGAAAATCCGCTGTTCCACCGGAGGTCCGCTTCTACTGACCTTGCTCCCGGCAGAACATTTACTGTTCTGTCGGGAGCGTGAAATGATATTCAGGAAAAGGAAAACCTGGACAGTAGAGCTGTAAAAAACTGAGTATGAATTATATTTGAACTATTTATCTCGACTTTGGCCATTTTTAATTCATGGTTGTTGGGCTAACTTACTGAAATTATTATATCTAGCTTGAATTGGATCAAATCTACCCATAAAAAATCGGGGTATGAGTGCTTGTAATTCCCAAATCGTGCAGCTAACTCCTTGATTTTTCTGGTTTTATAATAATCGAAAAATGGCCAAAGTCGAGTTTATATAGTATAGGAATTTCCTTTTTAGACAGGATGCAATAGCTTATAAGCTGACAAGTCAGGCAGCTTAACAGCTAACAGCTCGCCCGAAGGGCGCTAAGTTCAACAAGGGGAGGGAACTATGTGGAGGAACAAACTTTTTTTGGGAGTCATGTGTCTTGCAATTTTTCTTGTCGCTATTCCAACTGCGAAGGCCGAGGTGGTGGAAGTCATTTTTAGTGATGACTTTGAGACGGACTTAGACAATTGGCAGGTGAGCAACGGTGTTTGGGATCTGTGCCTGCGCGCTGAACCCGATCCAGACCTTGGTTTGTTTTACGTTGAAACAAAATGTGGTGAAAATTACCCCAATAATACTGACAGTCGTCGGGCATGATCATCGTTTAGGCCATTTCGGCATCGGTGTTCTGGCAAGTTCATAAGAAATTATTTAAATTCAGTCTACTCGACTTTGGCCATTTTTCGATTATTATAAAACCAGAAAAATCAAGGAGTTAGCTGCACGATTTGGGAATTACAAGCACTCATACCCCGATTTTTTATGGGTAGATTTGATCCAATTCAAGCTAGATATAATAATTTCAGTAAGTTAGCCCAACAACCATGAATTAAAAATGGCCAAAGTCGAGGTCTATTATCTGATGCTATAGATCGTTCGATGATGCTACTGGCCGAAACGATGATCATGGCCCAGTCGTCTATTCACAAATATTGATCTAACCGGAGTTTTTGTAACGGGTGATCAAGAGATACATCTGCGTTTTTGGCAATGGTTCTATTATGGGGACGATTACGGTCTTATCCAGATATCAGAGGATGACGGGTCAACCTGGATCGATCTAGGTTCAACATACCATTACTCTATTGGATGGAGTCCAAGATCAATAGATATCACAGCATATGCAGGCAAAAACATAAGGATCGCCTTTTATCATATCGCTGATGGTTCTTATACATATCCCGGCTGGAGTATTGATAATATTACAGTGATCAAGATAGAGCCTGATCCACCTCCCTATACCTTTGAAGAAGGTTGGGGCGATTGGTCAGCCGACAGAGGTGTATGGGATTTAGGCGCACCGACATCTGGGCCGGATGAAGCCTATGAAGGAGAACAATGTACCGGCACGGTTCTGGGGAACAATTATCCCAACCATACTGATAGTCGGCTTATCAGTCCTTCATTTTGGGTTGATGACGCAAGCGGTGATGAAGAGGTGCACCTGCGTTTCTGGCAATGGTTCTATTATGGGGACGATTACGGCAAAATGCAAATAAGCGTATATGACGAATATACAGGATGGTCAGCTTGGAATGACATCCCGACTCATACTACTATACAGCATTATTGTGTTGGATGGGGACCCAGTGACGTGGATATCACCGCATATGCAGGTAAAAAGGTAAGGATCGCCTTTTATCATATCGCTGATGGTTCTTATACATATCCCGGCTGGTTTATAGATGATATCGAAATGATCACGAAGGTTCCTGAACCAACTTGGGATTTTGAATGCGGCTGGGACGATTGGTCACCGACCAGGGGTATCTGGCAGGTGGGCACCCCGACGTATGGACCGGTTAATTGCTATAGTGGTACAGGATGTGTGGGGACAAGCATAAACGGAACATATCCCAACCATACAGACAGTTGGCTCGTCAGCGCTTCGACTAGGCTTCCTGAGCTTAATGGATTTGAAAAGATTGTTCTGAATTTTTGGCATTGGTATTATTATGGTGATGATTACGGCGAAGTCCGGATACAAGTGTATGATGAAGGAACAGAGCAGTGGTCCTGGATCGGACCGTTCTCTACTATCGCAGGCGACTCAGATGACTGGACACAGCATCCCGACATAGATCTCAGCCCATATGCAGGCAAAAAGATAAGGCTAGGCTTTTGTCATTACGCTGATGGTTCTTATACATATGCCGGCTGGTACATAGACCACATCAGAATTACCGGATTCCCCCATTTCTGCGAATGCGACCTGAATCAAGACGGCATGTGCGACATGCAGGATTGGCTTGTGTTTGGCGAAGACTGGGGAAGGACGGATTGCGGCACGCCGCCCGGCAGTGGATATTGGCCTAATGATTGCGAATGCGACCTGAACCATGATGGCAAATGCGACATGCTTGATTGGCTCCGGTTCGGTGAGGATTGGGGAAAGACTGATTGCTTAATATGTGAATAGATACAAAACTCACGAAAAGACGTAGAAAGAAGTAATGAACCGCAATGGGGCATGGATCAGAAATGGCCCTGCCCTTTTTTGCTCCAGCAGTTGAACGGAATTCTTCTGACATGAGCCGTAGATACCCACAGTTTTGATTTGAAAGGACAGACTGCGTCGAATCGTTGATAGGAGGCAAATTGACATGAAAAGAGTGACTGTTGTCATATTGGCTATCTTGATGGCAATTGGATTCGGCACGGCAGCAAGTGCCTCACCCACGCTGATTTTTGACATTGACTTTTATGGTGGGGACACCGCATATTCACAAGGAGTTGTGGACACGGGCCAAACCATCAATTTACTGCCAGGCCAAACGGTTTTTGTCGATCTCTATGTTTCCCTTGATCCTGCGATCACTGTCGTCAGTATGGGATTTGATTTGACCTTTGATCCAAGTAACCTGGAAGCTGGAAATCTTGTAATCCCTCCGCCGTGAATTTCAGGTCCAGGAATCGAGCCCCCGCCGTCTCCAGGCCACTTGCGTGTCTCAGCGCTTGCACAGTGGCCTGTGCAGGGCGAGCAAATTCTGCTGGCCACGTTCACCTTTACTTGCATCGGCCTGAGTCTTGACGAAATCTGGCTCTGGGACCTTGGCCCCTGCCAATGGGTAACTTTGGAAGGATACTGCCTTGACGACGAATTGGCGGCTGGCATCTACCTGGCCTCGATTTTCACCGGGTATGACCCCTGCAAATGCGACATGAGCCATGACGGCAATGCGACATGGAGGATTGGTTGAAGTTTGGTGAGGATTGGGGCAGGACCGATTGCAATGAGCCCGGTGCGGAGCCTTGCGAATGCGATTTGAACGATGACGGTAGGTGCGATATGTCAGATTGGTTGCTCTTCGGTGAAGACTGGGGAAGGACGGATTGTCCGGTATATCCAAGGAGCCTCTTGCAAAAATGCAATTTTTGCACTTTTCTATGATCAAGACGTAACTGTTCACACTCCCTGGCAGCCGACAGGTTTTTGCAGGGTTTCAACTGCGGACAAGGTTGCACCAAAAGGCGTATCCTCAATGGGTTGTGCTTTGAAACCCGAAAAAGGCTGTTGGCTGTCAAGGGGGGAAGTGAATGATTACATCAAGACATATATAACCTACTGAAATTATTATGCTCGATTTGAAGCGAGGTGCAATTTTTGCATTTTTGCAAGTACCTCCAAGAATAGAAGAATATTAAAATAGTGGATGCCTGCCTGGAGCTGCAATCGATTCACTTGGCGATAAATATCCATAAGGAGTAATCCATGAAAACTTCGTTTAAAAAGAACAGTATGATTTTATTTGTAGCGTCGATACTAATCATATTGATGCTTTCTACTTCATCAGCCAGTGAACCAACTATCGAATTCACTTATGTACCACCACGTTGCAGTACAGATCTTCTGCAAGGTGAAGTGAAAAATGTTAATCCGGCTAATTACAAAGTTGCTGTTTTCATCTTTATCCCATGCGCACCTGACGCAGCAGGTTGGTGGACTAAACCTTACTCCAACTCTCCGTTAACACCCATTTCTCCAGATGGGAAATGGGCGTGCAACATCACGACTGGCGGTATTGATGAAACTGCCACTTGGATAACCGCATTCCTTGTACCCAATGGATACATTCCTCCTCTCTGCACACAGTGCAGTGAAATACCACCGGAGCTATACCAGTATCCTTATGCTCAAGTGAAAAGGGAAATGTCCAGGATCATCACATTTTCCGGCTACGAATGGGAAGTCAAATCAATGTGCGATATAGAGATAGAAGTAGGCCCGGGTCCCAACTATTTCTCTGATGGAGAGGAAGATGTATGGGTTGATGAAAATGGCCGATTACATCTGAAAATCACCAAAAGGAACGAGAAATGGTACTGCACGGAAGTCTTTACAAAGGCGTCTCTTGGCTATGGAAAATATATCTTCCATGTAACAGGCAAAGTGGATCAACTGGATAAAAATGTTGTTCTCGGATTGTTTACATGGGACGACATTGCTTCTGACCACCACTATCGCGAAATCGATATTGAATTGTCGAGATGGGGAGAAGAGACAAATGAGAATAACGCCCAGTATGTAGTTCAGCCTTGGGACGATCCCGGAAATACCTACCGGTTTCATATGGACTTGAAGGATGAGTATTCGACTCACTTTTTTCTTTGGAACCGGGACACCTTATATTTCCAAAGCCTTCACGGCCATCCTGCTTTGCCTCCAGCCCCGGAAGACATAATTGAGTCGTGGATATATCATGGTAACGATATTCCACCAGATGGAAACGAGAATGCCCGTATTAACTTATGGCTGTTCAACGGCAATTGTCCTTCAGACGGGAAGGATGTTGAAATTATTATAAAGTCCTTCGAGTTTATCCCTAATTGTGAGTGCGACCTTAACCACGACCATAATTGTGACATGCAAGATTGGCTTATGTTCGGTGAGGACTGGGGCAGGACCGATTGCATTCCTAGTGATCCGTGCGAATGTGACCTGAACCAGGATGGAAGCTGTGATATGCAGGACTGGCTTCTGTTTGGCGAGGATTGGGGCAGGACTGATTGTCCTGTATATCCGCAGAGTTAACGGGGAACTGTAGTATACTATGGAGCAGAGGATGGATACTTGTATGCCAGAAACACAAGTGACGGCAGCGTCAAAAGGAAGTCTCCTTTTACCTATGGCGGTGTCCAGTCATCTCCTGCAATTGGAAGCGATGGCACTCTCTACATCGGATCCACAAGGGCTACGTGGATACTACCCAGGATTAGGCGTCACATACAGGTATATAAGTCTGTTTTGTATGAAGGCTGAAACCCCATGAAAATTCCCCCGTATCTGAAGGTGGTGCCAAAGGGCATTGTTCTGAATCTCCATGTTCAACCCAAATCCTCCCGCACGGCTTTTGCCGCCCTTCACGGTTCATCACTTAAGCTCAAGGTCCAGCCTCCCCCTGTGGATGGTGCGGCTAACAAGGCCTGCCAAAAATTTCTGGCAAAACAATTTAATGTTTCTAAAACCTCGGTTGTGCTGAAATCAGGTGCCAATTCCAGGGAAAAGGCCTTTTTGATTGCAGGCATATCTTTAGATTACGCCTTAGCCCGACTCCCTAAGTGTCTGAACGAAAAGGCCGTTCAGACACAATGTTGAATTCTAAGTGTTGAATTTTAAATTAGCGCCCTTCGGGCGGACTTGGAAAATTTTGGACACAGATTTTCACAGATATACACAGATTTTTATTTCACAAATGCGACAGCATTTATGAAATGAAAGCATGGTTTGAACAATATAAACCTAATCCATAGCCATCCGTGTAATCTGTGTTCATCCGTGTTCCAAAATGGAAATTCCTATACTATAAATTTGGACTTCATGCTTTTGTACTGTTTCAGATGATCGTATTATCTGATAGCCCATGGTGTTCTGAACCTTTTTGTTCCACTTACCCCAATTTCCAATTTCAAGCCGTGAACGTCTATTAAAATTCTTTAATATCTCCTCAATAAATCAAGTTTATCCGAAACATATCCGATAAGGTTGAAAAGACGGATTTGCGTTTTTGTAGCTAAGAACACATACTTAATTTTTTAGGGGGGGTCTTTATGCCAATCTTTGTATGGAAAGGCACCGAGAGCAATGGCGAAATACAAAAGGGCGAGATCGAGGCCCAGGACGAGCAGGTGGTACGCCGTTTACTTCGACAACAACGAATATCTCCTTCTAAGATCAAGGCCAAGCCCAAGGACCTGCTGGAGAATATGGCACTTTTTCAAAAAAAGGTGACAACGAAGGAAATTGTTGTCTTCACCAGGCAGTTGTCCACAATGATAGATGCAGGCCTTCCCCTTATTCAAGGCTTGGAAATCCTTGCCAGTCAGCAAGAAAACAAGACACTTAAAAAAATACTCATGGATACAAAGTCTGATGTTGAGGGTGGCTCCACTTTTGCCGATGCCCTGAAGAAACACCCGAAGCAGTTTGATCGGCTCTTCTGCAATATGATTGCAGCAGGAGAGATGGGAGGGATATTGGATGATGTCTTAAAGCGTCTTGCCGACTATATGGAAAAGGCACTACGCCTTAAAAGAAAGGTCAAAGGGGCGCTAACTTATCCTATTATAGTACTTGGCATATCCGCCCTGGTAATTGGAGTAATCCTTATCTTTGTAATACCTGTATTTGAGCAAATGTTTGCTGACTTCGGCGGTAGCCTGCCGGTTCCTACCCAGATGGTGGTCAACCTCAGTAAATTCGTGAAGTCCTATTTCCTGGTCATAATTGGCGCTGTGGCAGTTATGGTATTCCTGTTCAAAAAATACTACAAAACAGAAAAAGGTAAGCGTGTTGTGGACAGGCTGATACTCAAATCCCCTGTATTTGGGCCTCTATTGAGAAAAGTAGCAGTGGCAAAACTTACCAGAACACTGGGCACCTTGATAGACAGCGGTGTACCCATACTTGAAACATTGAATGTCGCTGCCGGAACCGCCGGCAACAAGATAGTGGAAGAAGCCATATATAATGTGCGCTCCAGCATCAGTGAAGGGCGGACAATTGCGCAGCCGCTTAGTGAAAGCGGGATATTCCCCGCCATGGTAGTGCAGATGGTGTCCGTGGGCGAAACTACAGGCGCGCTGGACCAGATGCTGAACAAAATAGCAGATTTCTATGACGAGGAAGTGGAAACAGCAGTCGATGCCTTGACCAGCATGATCGAGCCCTTCATGATCGTGTTCCTCGGTGGTACCGTAGGTTCCATAATCATTGCCATGTATCTCCCCATCTTTGCGATGGCTGGGGCGGTATCAGGAGGTTAGAGGCATGTCTGCAACGATATCATGTAAGCGTTCACAGGGCACCGCATCTGCTTTGTTGTCGGGCACTTGAAGTACAGGGAGTACGTCTGCGTACCCTCCGCCTCGCATCTGCAGCACCCTGTAAACGCTTACAGTTCGGTGAGTTGCGGTAAAACGGGCGTTGTAATCCCGTGAACGGTTACGATATCATAGCGTTTCAGGTTAGTCCCCATGGCGCGGTAAAGATTCGCCAGACCCTGGTTAAAATCCACAATAGCACTGGTCTTTCGAATTCGTGCTTGAATAACGCTGTTCTGAAAAATCAGGACACGAAAGGTATCGGAAAGCCCTTCTTTAAGACGCTCCATCTCCTGTGCCAAAGTAATTTCAGCCAGTTCCTCCGTACGCTCTGCAACACAGATCCGCTCAAGGCTTCGATTAACAGTCACCAAAGAATTCTTAACCTCTTTCTCCGCAGTTTCTTCCAGGCGTTTAAGCCTATATACCTCCTGGCGTTTTTCCAGACCGGCACGTCGATAGCTGGCCTCTGAAGCGCGATTGCCCAATGGATAGGAAAAGCGAAGTCCTGCATACCACTCATGTCCGTCCGCCTTAGACATTCGTGAAAGGGAATCCATGTAATCCCCTTCATGGGAACTTGATGCTGTATCACCATAGGATATAGTTCGTTCTCCACCAGACAGGCCGTTGGCCCCTAAGGTCGCCTCCAGGTCCAGACGAGGGAGCTTCTGATTGGCGTAGTATTCCAGCTTTATGTCCTGATTGGCTATTACCCTGCGCTGTTTCTGGATATCGGGACGCTTTTCCAGAGCAACAGCCAACGTCTGTTCCAAATCGGGAAAAGTCTGCTTTTCCCCAGGGATCTCTTCTGTTATGAAAGGTTCTTTAAAAAGTGTATCCTCCGGACGTATTCCCAGGAGGTCTCTTAATTGGTTAGCAAGAGTTTCTACCTGTTGTCTGGCAAAAATCACCTGCTCGTCCCTGGACACCATAGCGGTCTCCGACTCCTGTACTTCAGTGACAGGAACAACGCCTGCTGCAAATTTTTCCTTGTTACCTTCGAGAAGATTCCGGGCCAATTCCCGGGATTCGATGCGATAGCGAAGAATCTCCTGGGCCTCCGCGAGATCGTAATAGGTGAGTTCAATCTCCTCACCAATCCCCTGGGCCCGATCCATATATCCTTCAGCGGTTTGGCTTGCCAGATTTTGGTTCATCCGAAGCTTCGCTGTATTGACATCAGTTCCAAAATCCCGAAGGAGCGGCTGGGTGAAATTCAAAAACACGATATTTCGATATTGCGGACGCAATGCGTCTACAGAAGAGTTGTTCATAGAACGGTTGGTTTCAAAGGATAGCTTTGACTCAAGGCCGAATTGGAATTTTTTGCGGATGCCTATATCACCACCGGTCTCCCGGTACTTATCAAAATCGTCGTCGGAAAAAGCTATGGCAGTCGGGGTCTTTTGTTCCAGAGATGATATCCCCATTTCAATCACCGGATCGAACTCCGCCTTTTCGACAGTCACGTTTTCCCGGCTGATGGGGATATTGAGTTCTTCTACCTGTAGATCCAAATTATATTGGATGCCCCTTGCAATGGCACTCTGCAATGTCAGGATCTTTGCCCCTGCCGGGATATCCTTATTGTTCTCTTGAGCTAAAGCAGGATTGCTCAAGAGAAAAATTACCAGAAAACTTGTAACACTCACCAGCAATATGCGTTGCAACATCATGAAGCCTCCTTCATTATGGGCATCAGCACTCTTGGGAAAGACTGCTATAACAAAAAACCAGCTCATCTAAGACAAATTGGCATCCTTTATGTCAAACTAAAAGTAGTTTACCCCATTTTCCGCGGGTATGAAATTGGATTTTTGCGGAATTTTTGCAGTGCTAAGTTCGTGAAAAAAGGAAGGTTATGGTCGTTATAGATTTGTGAAGATTTTGTCTTTTTGTAACTGATTAAAAACT
>PQXE01000006.1:65081-100995 GCA_003194495.1 Deltaproteobacteria bacterium | reverse complement strand
CTGGAGCTAAGAGCGATTCGTCAGACGCTTGGAACGGATGAACCTCAAGCCGGTGCAGCACGGCAGAGAGGAAAAAAACGTAAGTCACTGACAGATCTCTCTGTAGAGTTACTTACAGACGAACAGCGTCCTCTACATATTGATGAACTGGTTGACCTTCTGAGAGAACATTATGGGCGTGTGACAGACAGGGACTCACTCTCCAGCGCACTGGCCAAGAAGGCCAAACAAGGCATATTAGTTCGCCGTGTATCCCCGGCAACCTTTGCACTTCTGGCATAGGCAGAGAGGGAAGCAATGACGGAATTCGATGCCTTTCTTGATAAAATGCAGGTCACAAGAGCAGACCACCTGCTGGTTATCGCTGCATTTTGCAATCGTATCGGTTTGACCGAAACAATTGACCGTGTTGTGCCAACCGAGATGGAAGTGAGTGTGGGTACTATCATTCAAGGCATGATCCTTGATACGCTTTCGGGCCGCAGTCCGTTGTATCGCTTGGTCGAGTTCTTCAAACATCAGGATACCGAGGCGCTTTTAGGGAAGGACGTGGCATGCACGTCTTTTAACGACACGACGGTTGGCCGTGCTATGGATGCAGTATTCGATGCAGGTGCCGAAAAGGTTTTCAGCGAAGTGGCGTTCAATGCATCGTGTAAGTTTTTGTTAGATACACGGCATGTGCACTTCGATACCACCTCAGTCAATGTCTGGGGGGAATACGAGCAATCGGCGTCAGACTCAGACACCCTCCATATTACCTATGGATACAGCAAGGACCACAGGCCTGATCTGAAACAGTTCCTTATCAAAATGCTGTGCGTCGGACGGAATATTCCCATTCTTGGCCGTTGTGAAGACGGGAATGCGTCGGACAAGTCCATAAATAACGCAGTACTGAGCCGCATCAGCAAACACATGGCAAAGTATGGTTTACAACCTGGAGCATTCGTCTACATTGCGGATTCGGCAATAGTGACCAGGGACAACCTGGAAATGATCGGCGACAATCTGTTTTTGACCCGTCTGCCCTTCTCTTACAATGAGGCTGGCCGGGTAGTGAGCGAGGCGGTCGCAGAAAACAACTGGGAAAAAATCGGCACCCTCAACGAGACTCCGACCACGGCCAAACGACCCCCTGCAATATACAGTGTCGCAGAAAAAACGGTTACTCTCTATCAACAACCGTATCGGGCGCTGGTAATACACTCTACGGCCCATGACAAGCGACGGCTCAAGCGGATAGGTAGGGAGATCAAGGCCTCGGAGACGACACTCACCAAACTCATTGCGCAAGAAACGAAACAGGAATTTTACTGCCGTCCGGACGCTGAATCATCTGCCTCATGCCTGAATGAATCAGACACGGAGTTGCACAGTATCGCTGCTTCTGTCGAAGAAAAAGTCCACTACACGCGTGGTCGCCCGCCAAAGAACAGACCACAGAAGGTGGCTTATATACGTTATATCATTAAAGCAAAAATACAGGAAAAAACAGAGCAGATCGAACGGAAGCGGAAAGAAGCGGGCTGTTTCGTATTGTTGACAAACATTCCACGTCAAGGCGACATGGCTGAAACCGGTGCTGAACTCCTTCAGGCCTACAAAGAGCAAAATGGCATTGAACGAAACTTTTCCTTTCTCAAAGATCCCCTCATCGTCAATGATTTGTTCCTGAAGAAACCTGAACGGATCGAAGCGCTTGGAGCGGTGTTATTAATGGCGTTAATGATCTGGAACCTTATTGAACATACCCTTCGCCTGCACATTAAAGAAAGCGGAGGTACTCTTCCTGGATGGGATAACAAACAGACACGGCGTCCAACTACTTTCATGATGAGTACCAAGTTCCTTGGAATCCAAATCGTCAGAATCGCAGGCATATGCAGGCTGGCTGAAACGCTCACTGATACACAGCAACAGTATATGGCAGCATTAGGGTTATCAGAAACGGATTTGCTTCGTTGTCGACAATCAGCCCCGGGGAAAATACCCAGAGAGTAGCAAAATGGGTGGGGAACGTATGATCGAGCGTGCTCTCGACAGCAATATCCGCGATTTCGAGGATGCAGTGTTGAGCGAAGCTGGTCAACTGGCCAAGGTTGAGTCTATTGTTACCAGAAATATGAAGGACTTCGCTGGGTCTGCCCTGAAGGTTTTAGATCCAACCGAATTTTTGGCTCAGTTCAATGCATAGTAATTGCGAACCAGTCGCTTCAGCAGACCGTGCCGTTAAAGCTGAAAGTCTCTGCCCCGCACAGGGCCAATAGCTTCTAATAGGAGAATATACGGACATGCCATCCATTTTATAAATTGGCAACCTAAATCGCGTAGCGTAGCCAACAAAGTTAACGCTTAATTTAAAAAACGGAATTACAGGTAGATGATTTCCCCGGAGAGTACCTCGGTTACCTCGGCATTATCTCGTTTCACCAGAAGGGTGCCCGAGGAAGCAAGGCCGCTGATGCTTCCCTGCATCACCATCCCTTCATGCTCGAAGCGAACCTTTCTTCCCAGAGAGCTTGAACACCGCTCCCACTCAGCAAAAAGAGATGCAATTTTTCCGTCATAGGCGTTTGTTATCACCATATCCAGTTCTGAAAGGATATGATCGAGAAGGATGTCCCGACTGACGGCTTTCCCGGTTTCGTGGTGGATCGTTGTGACTTTATCGCGAAGATCACAAGGGAACTGGGATGCGTCGCCTTCAATATTCAGGCCGATTCCCAGTACCATGAAAAGGGTATCTCCGGCCTTTTTGGATTCACAGAGAATTCCGCAGACCTTTTTTTTTGTATCAGGACATCGTTTGGCCATTTTATGCTGAGTCCGTCTATATCCAGGGCAGAGAGCGCCCTGAACACAGAAAGGCCTGCAAGGAGGGTGATGGCGGGAAAGAGCCTCTGGGGAAGAACGGGATGGAGAACAGCGGAAGCAAAAAGATGACGGTTCGAGCCGCTTTCCCATGTTCGGTTCTTTCGTCCTCTACCGGCGGTCTGCCGGTCAGCGAGAACAACAACACCCTTTTGGCTGAGAAGTTCGTGGTCATCGAGCAGTACGGAATTGGTGGAATGGGCTTCTTTGAGTAGAAGAAGCGACAACCCCACATGCTTGCGGTGTGTGTTCAAGGGCCTGATTTTATGTGAGAAGGGATGTTTCATGGCTGTGGGAGGGAATGATTATGCTTTTTTCAGGACAAACAACAGTTGTTTTTCAACAACGGACGCATTCAATTTGACACGGATTTCTTCCACATGCCCATCGTAGGGAGAAAGGATCGCATTTTCCATCTTCATGGCCTCGAGATTGGCAATCTCCTCGCCCTTGTGAACAATGTCGCCAATCTTGAGCGCTCCGCGCTTGGGGTTTCCGATTCGCCAAATATTTCCATTGATGGGAGCACCGATTTCGTTTTTCCCGGAGGCTATTCTGATTTCAACCTTTTTGGCCCTGGGGGTATCAACAGAGTAGACCCTTGTCTTGTTGTTTACACGCATGACTACATGGATGTGTCCTTCATGTTCAGCGCCCACTGAAGCGAGCTCTATGGTGTGGGGTTTGCCCCAGAGATCGAAATCCACCTTGTCACCGGGATTCTTGAGCCCTTCCCGCCATACATCGGTAGGAAGAACAATCGGGGCCTCACCGTATTTTTCCACAAAGTTAATCATCAGGAGGGCGTCCTTAGGATGCATGAGATAGAGAATAAACTCTTCCTCCGTTGGTGCCCTTTCTAAATGATCCGTAAGTTCGGCACTGATCTTGCTAAGATCGTCATTTTTCAGGGAATCAAGAGGAGAGAGTTCCTTCCTTTCTGCCATCATCTTCTCCCATTCGTCGCCGAAGGCGCTCTGGTAGACCCATTCATCGGGCCAGCCCATGGGAAGTTTTCCATAGCCGCCAAGGAGCAGGTTCTTGAAGTCGCCGGGAGTTTTTCTGAAAAGGCTGAGAAGCTCCTTCTGCTCCTCTTTGCTCATGGCGCTCATATCCTGTTTTTTCCCCTCGACAAATTTTGTAAGGAGTCCGGTAATGTGTTCGACCCCGGATTCTCCGCCTTCTTTAGCGTACATGTTGACGATTCCGCTGCATGTAACCCAGGTTATCTGGGAACCCGGGGTCACGTCGAAGTATTTGACTATTTTGTTGTAGAGGGACATGATCCTGAGAATAGCGGGCATCAGGTGAAGGAACCCGCCTTTTTCCGCCTGCTCAAAGGAGCTGGGGAAAGCCCCGCCCGGCATCTTGTGGGAAGTGACTGTATGATCGAATCCTTTGAATGGTGATTCGGCCCACTCATAATGACCGATCCACTCACGGACCTTCTGGACCGCAAGCTCTGCCTGCTCACGGTCGAGATGGACCTTGATCCCGGATTCTTCGAGAAATGCCTGGACTCCGAGGATTGGTGCCTGTCCGTAGAATCGGGTAAGTGAATCCTCTTCAACGTCGATTATCTGAGCGCCCGCCTCGGCAGATGCAAGGAGAGCAGGAAGCGCAAGGCCGTCTGTTGCATGACGATGATACTGCACAATAAGATCAGGATGTTTTTGTTTGACGGCGTCAACCAGGCTCCTGATGCGTGCGGGACTTCCCACACCGGCCATATCCTTGATGCAGAAGATAATTTCGTCGGTCCCGGCGCACAGGTCAACAATATCATCTACGCATCCCAGATAGTATTCGTTGGTGGTCCAGTCCGCCTGGGTAAAGGAGATCGCAGGCTGAAAGAGCCGTCCTCGCTTCATCACCACCTCGGCAACAGACCGCATATTCCTGATGTCGTTCAGGAAGGAGAAGCATCGCCAGACGTCTATGTCTACTTCCTTCACCACATATTCAATGACGTTTTTCGGGTAGGGGCGGTATCCCCAGAGGTTTGTTTCCCGGATAAGTGTCTGAAGCAGCACACTCGGCATTGTTTCCCTGAGGATTTCAATCTCCTTGAAGGGGCTCTCCCTTCTGTTAATGATCCCAACATGCCATCGTGCACCTCCGTGACACTCTGAACTAAAGAGATTCATCTTTTCATAATAGGGTGCAAGCGTTGCAAGATCATGAATGCGGTGCCTGTTCTTGAAGTCGGATTGTCCTGCGTCACGCATGCCCGTGCCTGTCAGCATGACGCCATCAAGTGAACGAATTTTTGAGACGATATCGCCCGGGCTCATCCCCGGTCGTACGTAATTTTTCATGGTTTTATCCTACATCCAACCCTGTGGTCCGAGTGCTGAGATTTCAGCAACGAATTTTGCAATTTTAAGGACTTCGTCTTCGCTGTCTTTTTCCCTGAACATGGAGACCAGTTCATCCATATGGTCTTCGATAAATCTGGTGGAGAACTCCCCTTTTTTGAACGCTTCGTGCCGGATAATACTCAAAAGGAGTGGGGCAAGGGTCTTGATCCCTTCAACCCGCAGATTCCTGCCGAGTATCCGGTCCATTGTCCGTATTGCCGAATCCCGGTTCGGACCGGCGGTCATCATCAGCATGAAGAGGGAGTCATAGTATGGCGGGATGTCTGCGCCTTCGTAGACACCCGGTGAAATCCTGACTCCTGGGCCTTGCGGGATCTGGAGGCGTGAAATCGGTCCGAAGGATGGACTGAATGTCCTGGGGTCCTCGGCGTTGATCCGGACCTCAAGCGCCCACCTGTTGGGAACGATATCTTCCTGTTTGAATGAAAATTTTTTTCCTTCAGCTGCGTCGAGCATGAGACCGACTATGTCCATGCCTGTAATGAGCTCTGTTATTCCATGTTCTACCTGCAGGCGCGTGTTGACCTCCAGGAAATAGAATTTATTGGTTGATGAGTCGAAAAGGAACTCCACCGTTCCAGCCGTTTCATATCCTATTTCCCGCATGAGGCGGGTTGCAGTAAAGCAGATCTCTTTTCTGATATCATCGCCTATGGATGGAGAAGGAGCTTCTTCTATAATTTTCTGATTCCTTCTCTGAAGGGTGCATTCGCGTTCAAACAGGTGGAAGGTGTCTCCATGCCGGTCCGCGACTATCTGCACCTCAATGTGACGGCCCTTCTCAATATACTTTTCAGCAAGAAGCTTATCGTCGCCAAAGGATTTTTTTGCCTCGGAACGCGCCTGATTCAATGCGGTAGAAAGTTCCTGCTCGGACTCCACCTTGACCATTCCTTTGCCTCCGCCACCTGCAGCCGCTTTGATGAAGATAGGAAAGGCAACGGCATCATTTTTCATCCACACCTTGATCTGGTCGATATCCGTTATATCAGTGATTCCGGGTATGGTCGGCACATTTGCCCGTACGGCGATCTTCTTCGCCTCGATTTTATCTCCCATGGACTTGATGACCTCGGAAGATGGGCCTACCCATATAAGCCCGGAATCAGTTACCCTTTTGGCAAATTCGGCATTTTCCGCCAAAAATCCCCATCCAGGGTGAATGGCGTTGGCACCGCTTGTCAGGGCGGCTTCAATCATTTTTTCCATGTTCAGGTATGACTCTGCAGGAGGTGCTTCTCCAATATGGACAGCCGAGTCACCCACCATGACATGGAGTGAGAGACGATCAGGTGTGCTGTAGACTGCGGTTGTGGGTATTTTTCTGTCGCGGCATGTGTGCATGATCCGGACAGCAGGAACCCCCCTGTTCGCAATCAGAATTTTTTCAATCTTTGAATTTTTCCGTCCCATGAGATGACTCCTTTTCCGCCTGAAAAAACAATTTTTAAATATGTCACAAGTGCTATGCAATTGCAAGAGGATGGTGCGGGTGTCAGGTGTCAGGAAAAGCAGGTTTCAGGGATTTTTGCCTGGGTTGTTTCCGGTTCTTCACATACGCGCCGGCCTCTTCCAGTTAGGCCATCTGTGGAATTAGAATCAGTAAGTCAACAACGGTGCTTGTCTCAGATAATTGAGAGAAGCAAGCTGCCCCGGGATAAAGTGGGCGATGTCTGCCCGAGAATTTTTTCTACACAAGCTCTTCTCTAAGATTGACTAAAATACCTATTTTGATATTCGATAGTTTCTCCATTGTCTTCAAATAGAATAAATTTGCTTTCCTTTTCACCTACCAGATCACAGGCAAAGACTTTTACAATCATTTTGTTATATACATTGCGATCTCTGCGTTTACCTATTGCATTCATTGTTTTGTCATCCACGAACATCAATGGTATGATCGCACCTTCGCGTGCATAGAGAGGAAGTCTAAATATGTCGTTGCGGAATACCGGAACATCAGTTATCCATTGTCCTACGCTGTCAATCCTCTTAAAGGTCTCAGTTCTTCATTATTACTGACATATCCCTTATAGATTCCGCGAATCCATCTGAAGTTAAAAATATTGTGGGCATCAGCCTCGCTACCTTCAGCATATCCACCAGTGTCAGGACAGTGCAACGCAGGGTACAACTCAGGTTCTCCAAGGTCGGTCCAGTGACCAATGACCCCAACGTTGATCAAAGGTTGCCGCTTTTTGTTATGCCAGTAGTCACCGCAATCGTCATTAGTGTAATCTATCATCCCTCCCTTTCCCCACCAACAGTTGTGTGTACATGCACCAGTCAAGTAGATCGGTTCGTCACTTCCGACTCTTTCGTTCACCAGACACCCGCGATTCCTCAGATCAGGGCCGGTTACGTTTTGTCTTTATTCGCAGACCTCGCCCTTCTTCAGGCGCAGCAATCCCGCTCCACAGATGCCAGCGGCGAGGTTCTGAGCACGCGCACCTGTCCAAGGTCGCCCCCCAGCGGATCTGCGAAACTGCTATTCGGTTCAGGTAATAACTCCACGGCAAGGACGGTCAGCGGCGTGTCGTGATGTAAACCGGCAAGTTCAAGCGCATCCTTCACGTTGCCACCCGTCCAGGTCGCCTCGGCCTGCGGGGCGATCGTTACACTACCCACTTGCTTTGCCTGTATCGCGGGTTTCAAATCGATCTGGACATTGTGCCAGCTTTGTCCGTCAGCTTGCATAATGCGGGCATACAGCACGAACCAGATTTGCGTGTTCACCTGAGGCGGCGCCACCCGTTTCTGTCCTAGATAGGGCGCCGCGAACGGGGCGCGCGCGGTCACGTCACCACCCGGGCCGTAGAATACGGAACACGCAAGTTCGGGCGGAGGATGCTGCATGCCCTCAAGCACAAGCGGCTCCCCGAAACGGCCCTGCGCAGTGGACCAGAACGGATCTTCGGGTGCCCCTGCGCCGTGGCCCACCCGGATTTCATACGTGTAGAACGAGAACAACTCGGGCGATGCCGGATCGGTATTGTGGGGAAGCGGTACCAGGAACTGACGGTTGGAATTGTCGGCAGGCTCTAACCGCTGCATCGCGGATAAGCCGGACAGATCCTGAACCTGGCCCGGCGTGATCACCCGCACCCATTCCGGATTAAGCGGAATGCTTTCCAACACTGCCGGGTCGGCCACAGGTTCGTGCCCCGGAAGCAGCATAGGGTCGGGCGTGCGGTGCAGTGCGCGGACGAAATATCTGTCGCGCGGGTCCTGCAACGGCTCTTCGAACTCCAGCCAGAGCCGCTTGGTCCGCGGAGCGGTCGTCGCGTAAAGTTTGTCCGCTTTGTAGGGTGTCAGCGCAATACCGGCGGCCTTGACCTTCGGCACCTGGGTCGGCGGTGTGGCAACCGGTAGCCGACTGTCGATGGTCTGGGTAACGCTTGTTCCCCCTTCCAGGGAAACCGTCATGACATAGGTGACCTCAACTTCGTAGGGCCGACTGTCCGACCCCAAGGGCGGCGGAAAGGCATCGACGAAGATTAACCGGATATGGTCACGCTCGGGATCCTGGCGCGCCTGCACATTGATCGTATGCATAAGCTCGATCTCACCCAGATCGACCCTCTCAGGGATATTACCCGGTGCATCGGGCAGAGAAAGCCTGCGCGTCACACGCACGGTTGGCGAACCAGCCCCGCGCCATGTCCAATCCCGGTCGAATACGGCTTGCGCGACGTTGATCCATTGCCCTGTAAGCTCGTCTGGTTCGGCGAATTCCAGGCTGCTGGCATCCGGGGCGGCATAATAAGTCAGACCGGCACAGCCGAAGGCCACACGCTCGCCCGGGCGCCCCAAAAACATCGCGCCGTCGGAGGCAAGGTTAGCAGCGACGGCCAGTCTGTCCACCAGTGATGTGGTCGGATCATTCTGCGCGACAACGCCGCGGGTTTTGCTGCGGGATCCAATCGGGTCGGCCCGGAACAGAACAGAGCGCAGCATGTCCGACGGTGGCAAGGTCGCCAGGACATCGCTCTCGGACGCGGCGACCACATGCAGATCAATCTTGTCAGATTCACCGATGCGCGCTTTCTGGTTGGCGAAATACGACAGGTCGTTGCTGCCTACGGCGAAGATCTCCAGCCGCACATCCCGCGATTTGATCACCGTCAACGGACCGATTATCGTGCCGTCCGCGCCCAACTGGCCTGAAATGTCGATGTCGTGATAGTCGGCCGCTTCGCGCCAATCCAGATTCAAGTCGAGCGGTTGGGTTGTATCCGTCGGATAGGGCCTAGACGTCTCATACCACAGTACCCAGCCGCCTTCCGCGGCGTCGGGATCGAAGGTCGGTGCGCGCAGATGAACCCGAACACGCAGGTAAGGCGTATCGGGGTCGCGGATGAAGGGCGGCGTCGCGTTGGAAACGTCGGCGTCGTTAGCCGTGATTTGTTGAAGGAGCGACGTGCGTGCGCTTGCGCCTGCTGCGAAGACCGCTTCCGGGTAGCCCAGGGGCGGGCGCCAGAGCCGGATCGTGGATGTGGAGCCGTCGGTGGCAAGCGTCGGCGTTGCCGTCGGTGGCCGTCGCGGCGGAAGGTGGCGTTTCATATGCAGCATGGTGATCGGTACTTCGCCACTGCGGACCGCAGCTTGGGTGACATCGGGGCCGCCGCCGGTGCTGTCGGCCAGGCGCACCCGAAACTCGTACCGCTCGCCATAGCACAGGTCTATTTTGTCTACCTCTACAGGCTGGTCCGGCTCGGCGTCCGTGGGTGGCACGTTCATCAAGCGCTGATCGTCATTGGTCGACATCACCAGCGAGCCACCCCGCCATGACACATACCAGGGTGAAAGCCACAGTTGATTGGACAACTCAGTCGGATGTACCTCCGTCCAGCGTTCCTCGATCGCCGTGCCCAGATCCACGCCCAGGTCCAAGGGTGACCTGACCTTGGATAGGGGGATCCATGATTGCGGATTGGACGTGTCCTGTTTGCGAACGTCCACGCGGTAGCCGAAGACACCGCGCGGTGCCACAACATTGTTCTCGCCGTCCGGCGCGGCCCCAAGGGCGCGGTTCTGCCCTTCGAGGATATCCTCGTCGTCCCAGGCAAGTTGCACGCCCTCGTCCCGCGGTGCGGAACCCTTCGTACCATCCTCGTCCAGCAAATCCACGCTGAGAGGCTGGCGGGCATGAACGATCTTGGAGAAGCCATCGTCGAAACGGACCGCTTCGGCGAAAACCTTGTCGACCTGGCCGAGGGTGGCAGCGTCGGCTGCATTGTCGGACACAGGGAACACCACCGGGGTGAAGATCGGCCGGGTGCCGGCAGCCGGCAACTCCGGCACCCGGGTGGCGAAGACCCGGAGGAAATCCGGCAGTCCGGCCTGGCCGAAATAATCGCTTTCAGGTGCAAGCTCGGCCCAGAGCCAGCCGCCGTTTTCGAGGCGAGGCGCGGCATCGAGGGTGAGTTCCAGTGGGACGATGAGGCCAAGGGCTTCGGCCAGGCGCGGCCGGCGCAGGCTGAAGGCAATCGCCTCCCCCCAGCCGATGACCGTGTCGGGCAGCGGTGGCAGCGCATCCGGTGGACAGCTTACCAGACAGCGATAGCTGTCATCGGTAACGGCAAGCGAAGTGCGCGGCTGTACGAAGTCGAAGGACTGGCGATAGCTTCGCGGCAGGTATTTGTGCAGCTGTTTCACCATGTCGGGTTTTTGTTCGGAGAAAGTATCGCCCGCAGGTCCGTCCGGTATCTCCAGCGCGGACTTGATCGCGATGAAAATCGTGCGAGCATCAGGTGCCCCGGCACGTGGAGTGTCGATGGTCTGATCCACCAGCGTACGCTGCGGCAAGGCGCCTACCGTGTCGGAAATGCTCACCCGGAACGCCAGCGAACAATCCGCAAAGGCCGGCACGTCTACCGGTGAATTCAGTATGGGTTCGAGGGGATTGCCGGTTGGCGCAACCAGCATCCGGATAGAGAGTTTGCGGGTGTCGTTGTCCCATTTCTGCAGGTAGGGGGCAATCGTGATTTTCGATACGGGCATGTCGTGTTCTCCTACTCTAGTTCTTTCGTACCGGAGACCGAGTACGTCGCGCTGATGGATATGATGAGAAAGATGTCGACCTGAAGCTTAACCTTGCCGGAGTAGTCGCACATCGTCTTTTCGACGGGTACGGAATCGAGCATTTCCGTTTTCTTGTAGACGAGCCCCTGAAGGTCCGCGCGCAGCGTGACCTTGACGATGGCAACAGACACGCCGGCCTCGAAACGCACCAGGCCGCCATATTTCGGTAAGTCGGCCACAATGTCATAGCTGAGGACAAACCCGATCCCCAGGAACGCATAGGCCTTGAACGGCCCGATTTCGCCCTTGACGCCCACGCCGACGAAGGCGAGCAGCTCGAACTTCTCGGTCGTGACCGAGCCTGAAACGCTGGCGATGCTGAAGGTGATATCGAGTTTGGCGATGATATAGACAGATGCCGCCGCAACACTGAAGATCGGGAATTCGCCCTGAAACCCGGCGGTCAGTTTGGCTGAGGCCTTGACGCCGCCGGTATCCAGATCGAAGCCCGTCTTTTGCGTTGTCCCGAGCTTCAGCTTGAGGTTCGCGCCGCCGACGCTCCAACCGTTTTTGGGCACTTCGATGTTGATCCCGACCTCAACCTTGATCTCGTGCTTGGCGTTCGACGCGCCGAGGTCGATTGGCCCAAGTGTTTCCCGTGCGCCGAAAATCGGCAGGTAGGTGAGGATCTTCTCAATCGATTCCTGTACAAGCGTATCGACCTCAGCCACCTGCGGTCGTTGAGTGGTTGATCCCACAATCCTCAGCTTCGCACCCGAAACCCGGGACATGCCGGCGATATCACTCCAGATGCGCAGGCCGTAGAACTCTGCACTCCAGTTATTGGAGTTGATTTCGAGTTGCAGTGTCGCATCGTCGTAAAGCATCTCGGCGCCATGTCCTAAGGATCCGGACAGTCGCAGGGGATGCGGATGATTCACCACCGAAACCGGGTTCGACAATGCCAGCGTCCCGCCGAAACCAACATTGAAGTAATAGGTGGTGCCCAACTTGATCGCGTTTTCCGGCGGCGGGAAGGCTCCCTTGCTGGTGGATCGGGCGATGACATCAGCAAGCTCGGGCTCCACATCGCTGCGCACGCGCGTGGCCCCGCTAGCTTGAGCATAGGGCCGTGGAAACAGGAAGGCATGAGTCGGCGTGCTTTGCAGCACGCAGTATTCGTTCTGCGGCGATGTGGGAGTCAGCAGGTCGGCCGCATCGGCGAAACGCCAGGGTCCCACGATTCCCCCCGTTTTGAGGGGCGGTGTGGAGTAATAGGTGTCGTCCTTTGCTTTGTATTCGACCGGGTAGCGCCGGATCATGGGTACGCCGCGAGTCTCGGATACCGGGACCGCCTCGCCACCGCCCGGCGGCACCCCCACAAGATCGCGGCGGACAACCGACCAGGCGCCTGTCTTGGGAAACTTGGGTACACCGCGCACGGTGGCGACAAAGAGCGGCGTGCCGCCATCGTCGGCGAGACCCACCTCTATCCTGCGGGCGCGGAAGGGCAGCTTACTGGCACCGAACTCCAACCATGCGTCGATGGGACCGCCCACCGGGCCTTGCGCCTCAATCAGCGCCTCAAGCGCTGCTTTGGATGCCGGTTCTCCGTTGGGTGCCGTTTGCAGCCACCCCAGCACGCCGATCGCCTGGGTGCGCCCGGAGAGACCGTCGAGTGCCAGCTCGGCATCGAAATAATAAGGCACGAAGGTGGCGCCGGAATCGGAGAATTCCACGCCGGGCGCGGGCCGAATGGAACGTACGTTGAACAAACCCTTGAACACACCGGCGTCGAACGCGTAATCGGCGACGGCAATCTCCGGCGGTGTGACGTCGGTATCCATATAGCGATAGTCTAACAGCCCTGGTGTCGTGGCTTGCCAGCCGCTGTCTCGCCGGACAACGCCTCCGCCCGTTCGGCGCTCGACTGTGATGGCGCGGGTGACGCGAATACCCCAGGGATGCAGCACGCTGGTGACCTTGATAATCTCCAGGGCGGTGCGGCCGACAATGACCTGAAATTGGACCTTCGATGCTTCGGCGAAGGCGGCAAAGGGGTTTTGCCATTCGCTGAAATTGGATCCGCCATAGCCCGACAGGTCGAACCGGGTGACTGGGACCACCTTCGGGTCGCTGGACATGTCGTTGTTGAAAACCGTTTCAACACTGCCAGCGGGATCGCCAGTGCTGCCCAGAACCGACAACCCCAGTGGCGCACCGGTGGCCAGATCGACGCCATTGATCAGCTGCCGTGTCTGGCCTGCGAACATCGGAGAGATGCCTCCCTCGTCGGACCGTCCTCCTTCGGCATGCGCGGTGATGTGCAGGCCGCCGCGCGCATTGTCGTCGGGGAAATCGGGCCGTGTCAGTTCATACCGGTCCGCCTTTCGCCCGGCCGTTTCTACCGGGTTGACCTGCACCACGGTGATCAGGCCGAAGGGCAGGGTGGTACGGAAGGTCACGTCCTTGCCGTCGGCGAACGCATCTCGGGTTCCCTTCAGCACGTCTTCGGGGATCGCGGGCGCCAGGCTTTGTGACCGGGCACCAAGGACCGTCGCCCCGCCATCCGTTGCCGATGCAAGGGGCGTCGGGAACCAGCCGAGCTTCACGATATCCTGATCGGCATCGAGCGTGCGCACCGGTTCCCATTGGATCTGCGGCAAGGTTACCAGCCGCAGCGCCTCGATCGGCGATCTGACTTCCAGCGCCTGAACCGGAAAGCCCAAAATGCCAGGCAGGACGCCCGTCATACCCGTGGGCGCGGCTGCCGCGATGGACGGCCGCGGGTCTTGGGCCACCGCTCCCCACATGGCAACGCCAAGAAGGTCCTGATTGGTAGAGACATCCAGAAGTAGAACCGGGGGCGTACGGCCCAGAACCTTCTCCAGATACCTGTCAATTGCGGCCCGGGCATTTTGGTTCTGCTTCTCTGCTCGTTTGGCGCGCTTGCCGCGGTTGCGTTTTTCCCGTTGTTGCGCAACATGCCGGTCAGCGGCATGCTCCTCGTCCGGGTAGAGCCGGTCCTGTTCGGTCTGCGTCAGGCCGACATCCGGGACTAGATCGCTCTGCGGCGCAGGCACCGGCTGCCCCGGGGATATAGGCTTATCGCAGACAATGGGCGGCCCAAGATTGCCCGAGAAGGATGTTACCACTTCCACCGTGTCCTTCCAGGCCACCTTGGCCACCAGCAGCGCCCTTGAGGTGTCGATGTCGGGTCGGCACAGGCGGAAGTTCCCGACGTAGGGGTCGGGCAGCGTCGGCACCCAGGCAAAGATGCCGAAGAAAACATGTGACGTCCCCTCGTCAACAAGGGTGCGGTCGGTCAGGCTGCCTTGCGCCATGACGGCCACCGCCCGTGTCGCCCAAACAAGGGCATTGCGTAGTGCAAGCTGGTTTTCCGCCGTCTCCTCCACCAGCGCGGCCAAGGTGACACGAATATCGCCCGTCGCTTTTCGCTGATGCATGACGCCCAGCGTGGCGGGCGTACGCACTGGGATGCCGTTTGTTTGAACCGGCCGGTCGAGGACCACCTTGGCCGAACCGGTCGTCAAAAGATCCTCGCCATTGATCGCATCGCAGCGATGGAAGAACAGAAACGGGCCATCATAGGAATGGCGCCAGGGGACGCGCCGGCCGGAATCGTCCGCAATTTCCCAAAGCCGGTAGATATTGGTAACCGGGCGGGACAGTGCAGCAACCGACGGGGAAAACAGCGAGATACCCTGCGTACCGATGCCCATCCAGGCATCCATTTCGTGAAACCGCTCATCCGGAGCGTACCAGCGCGACTGCAGCTTCTCAAGCGACAGCCACCAGCCCGGCGCGACGGACGCCGGCCCCAGGATCGCCGGAGCGGCGACGACGACAGGCAGGCCCAGCCCCGCCTTGGCAACCTTCGCCTCGCCCCTGAAATCCGTGAGCTGCGACTCGATTTTCGCTCCGTCCAGATGATCGGGGCTGAACGTGTAGTCCAGCACAAGCGTCCACATGGTGCCGATCAACTCGACCGCCCCGGTGGAGTTTTTAAGAGCAAAGGTCCGGCCCCAGGCGCTGGCTTCGCCCGGCCCCCCTTCGATGACCAGCCCCGAGGGCCCGAAATTCAGCGAAAGGTCCGGCAGAACGACGGATGCTTGGGACAGGCATCCCCCTTCCTTTGGGCTGACCGCGTCGGCCTTGAGCTTGAGCGTGAGGCTTGCCTCAAGCGGCGCGGCAACCTCGACGCTGTCATCGCCGACCGAGACGGTGTTGGGCAGCGCTAGTTTGCCGTCGTTGACAGTGATCCCGACATAGGCGCCTGCCGGCAGACCGGCGCTAAAAAGATCACCGCGTATCCAGATCGTTCCAGGCTGCAGGTCCAGCGTCAGCGATCCGACCGATGCAAATGTCGGACGCCGCGCGCTTGTCATCACAAAGGCCGGAGCGATCGCGCCTGTCTCCGATACCTCAAAGTGCCGGGCTGCGCGATAGAACTCGAACCAGACCGAGCCGCCGTCCACAATAAAGGGTCCCAGTCTTTCCGCCCCGCCGAGTGCGCTGAGCGGTCCGGCGATGCGAGCTTCGATCAGGTTCTCCCGCTCATCTTGGCGGACCACGCGTAGGGGCGGCGATTTGAGATCAGCGGCACCCAATTTCGCGCCCCGGACCGCTTCGCGCATGTCTTCATCCACTACAAGGCCCGCCAGCCGGGAGAGCAGGTTCTGTGCTCCGGCATCGGGCGTCTCGCGCAGGGCTTCGGCGCATAAGCCGCACAACCTCGCCAACGTCGGCGTGTCCGTATCCGCAATGTCGCTGGTCAGCCGGGCAACGTCATCAAAACCAGTATTCTCTGAAATCGATTTTGCCATTGGGACCTCCCTGTTCAATGCGTCGCGCACATGCCGCTCAGAGTTACGTATTCCTCAAGCTGATATAGATTTCCATATATTCAATTTCACTGCGTTATCGGTCGTCGGAGTATTACAATACGCCTTCCTCCCTCTGGCCTTGTGAAATTAAATATCTGAAAACCTATATAAAGGATGCCTATTTTTTGTTTAACTTATTTATCTCCCGTTCCTTAACCAGAACCGAGTACCTGGGCGAGCGATTTTGCCAGGTTGTCCAGCACAGATTCGTCAGGAAGCGTAATCGTCATCTTCAGATTGCCATTTTCGTCTTTCTCCATACATTCCTGGAGACGACTCTTGAACGTCTCTGCCATTTGTATTGTCTGTTCGGTCTCTTCCTTTTGAGGGAGGATTTCACTCATAAAGGCAAAAGCCGCTCCCAGGAGCTGACCGCCTGCGCCTGCGATTTTTTCCTTGCGCAAGAGTTGCTGCGCTTCTCTTTCTATTTGTTCCTTCCGGCTTTCGTCCACAGGCGCTTCGGGTTTTGTGCCAAGGAGTATTTCGAGGCGCCTTTTCATCTCCTCTATGCCACTGGCAAGGTTGACTGCTGTGACTTCCGAATCCGGATCAAGGGCAGCCATGGCAAGCTCGTGCTTGGCAGAAAGCGTTCCCAGGAGATTTTCTTCTATTGTTTCCTCTGTGACAAAAATAAACACCTGTACCGGATTTTTCTGGCCCATGCGATGGGCACGGGATATCCTTTGTTCCAGGACGGCCGGATTCCACGGAAGATCAACATTGATAACAGTGTTTGCCGCCTGGAGATTGATGCCTGTGGAACCGGCATTTGTCGTGATAAAGAGTCTGCAATCAGGGTCCTTCTGAAACTCATGCATCAAGGCCTGTCGCTTTTTTTGGGGCACAGAACCGTCCAGTCTCACATATCTCAGGTCTCGCCTGTTAAGAAATGGCTCTATGAGGCCCAGCATCGTGGTCCATTCAGAAAATAGCACGATCTTGCGGTTTTGTTCCGAGAGCAATTGGTCCAGAAGAATGTCGATTTCATCGAGTTTACTGGAATAGCCGGGCGGTTCCTTATCTACCAGAAAGGTGCTGTTTGCAGCCATTCGGCAAATCAGCAAGGCCTTCTGAAGGCGGAGGAGGTCCATTTCGGAGATGTATCTCTTGGAGATAATCGACTGGATAATTTTTCTCTGACCATTGTGTATGGAAATCTGTTCCTCTGTGGGCGGTATCCTTCTGAGTTCAGTTGTCCTTGGAGGCAATTCGCTCATTACCCCTTTTCTTGTTCTTCGAAGAAGTACTGGTTTGAGTTTTTTTCTGAGCTCGTCCAGATTTTTGTAACCAAGCACTTTGCCCTTTTCGTCAACGACCCTGTATGTGTTAAAAAATCGAAATGCAGGTCCCAGTCTCCTGTCATCTATGAACTCTACGATCGAATAGAGATCATCCAGGCGGTTTTCAAGCGGTGTGCCGGAAAGGACCAAGGCAAATGGGGACCTGAGGGATTTGGTCGTCTGGCTGGTCTTGGTTTGCCAGTTTTTGATCCTCTGTCCCTCATCGAGTATGATAAGGTCCCATTTTACTGTTTCGATAGAGTTTATGTCCCGGAGGACCTGTTCGTAGTTGCAGATGGTGAAAAAGCACGAATTATCGTATTGGGCGGCCCGTTCTTCTGTAGACCCCAGGACAAGCTGACAGGTCCGATCCGCAAAACGCTTTATCTCCAAACGCCACTGGGACTTAAGGGATGCCGGGCAGATTACAAGCACCTTTGAGATACCTGCTTCAGCAGAGAGGAGTTCGGCAACCCCAATTCCCTGGATTGTTTTGCCCAGGCCCATATCATCAGCGAGGATAGCCCTTCCGGCTCCAACGGCAAATGCTATCCCGTCAAGCTGATACGGCAGCAGGTCAACATTCAGGAGCGTCTTTCGGAGAGGATGATTTCCCGGGTCTTTGCGTATCTCATTTACTTTGTCTTTGATTCTCTCAAGATAAAGGCGCTTATTCATGTATTCCTCGGCATCCGGATAGATAGTGATTCCATGACCGAGGTTTTCTATCTTCTTGATCCTGACCAGAAGGTCCCTTACATCTTCTATAGACTTGTTCGTAACAGGACGGAGCAGTTCCATTGTCTCAGTGTCAAGGTCTTTTGGAACCAGGACTCGCAATTCAAGTTTTTCGCCATATTGAATATGAATACAGATATCTTTGACCTCATAAGGCGTATTCTTGACCGTCTTGTTGAATCGTTTTTTGACCTTTTCAAGTGCGTGCAGGATATGTTTGCAGGTACCGAGCGTATTTTTCCGAAAATCAGGACAGGAGCAATACGAATCGCCTCTCTCCCAACCCCGCAGTGCAACCCGGTATGTTTTTCCCGAAAAAGAATTGGTAATTGTATAATCCGTCCAGAGCTTATTGCTGTCGATGGATCTCAGTTCCATCTTTTCGCTTTTTGCCCTTTCGACCCTGTCTGTAATAGCCTGTTCTACGAGTTCCCTGTCGCTGAGGCTTTCCACCGGTATCCTCTCCGGGGGCGGTGCGGAAAGGCCCAATGCCAGTTTCTCCTCAAGTATCAGAGAAACCGCCGCTCCCATATGCACACATGCCGCAGTACATGTGGAGCAGTCGAAATGCAGACGCTGATTTTTTTCGGGCCTCAAACTGATGGTGACAACGGCATCATGCAAACTCAGCCTGAAAAGGTCGTTTTTCAAGACTACCTGTTCTGTGATGTCAATCTCGTATTTACCACCCGCCCTGATTAGCTGCGGACCTTCAGGCCCCAGCAGTTTGCAGGCCTGCCTGTAAGTAAGGTGCGAAAGTTTATCTTTTAATTTTATCATGGTGGCTGAAAAGAAAGTAACCGTGAGGCACCTGCCAGGCGATTTGTGGCTATAGCCTTGAGTAATTTTCTTTCTCTGCGTCCTCTGCGCCTTGTATGCTGTGAGTATCGCCTTTCAATGAGAATTTGTTATTGTAATAAGACATAACGTCAACGACGTCAATTACATTGAAAAATCATTAAACTCTTCTTGTTTGACATCGGCTTGCTTGGTGCCATGATTAACCTGAATCCGGAAAGCATTCTGTGTTATGATTATGGTTCCTACAAGGGCTATTTTGCTGAAAATTTTGTGCTGCAGGAGTTGCGTACATATGGTTTCAATAAAATCGTCACTTGGTCCGGCAGGAGTTCTGAAGTCGAATTTGTGCTCGAAGTGAACGGAAGCATCATCCCTTGTAATCTTATTCGTAAGCGTTCACAGGGCACCACATCTGCTTTGTTGTCGGGCACTTGAAGTACAGGGAGTACGCCTGCGTACCCTCCGCCTCGCATCTGCAGCACCCTGTAAACGCTTACAGCTCGGCGGGTTGCGGTAAAACGGGCGTTATAACCCCGTGAACGGTTACTCTTATTCAGATGCCAGGTGTTTCCGGCAGGCCAACATCATTTTGATTTCTCCATATGAGTAGTCATCTCCCAAGGCATTTTTTACTTCACTGAGGGAATTATTGTGATCTGTAGCAAGCTCCTTTTCAATGGCCTGTTGTTTTTCAGGTGAAAGCAACTTGTTGATATCCAGTTTGCCTTTTTCCACAAAAAAACTCAGATGCCCTTCAACGGTAGATTGTACCAGGCCTCTTTCTTGTGCAATCCGGGCAATCGTTAATCCGTTATTGAACATATCGAAACTTGTTTGTTTCGTGCCGAAAGGTGAAGCCGAATCTTTTGCCGGGGTACTTTCTTCAGGAAGTTTTGTGGGCTTTGGAAGTACGACCTTCTCTATGCCGTGTTTTTCGCGATAGGCCAAAACCAGCTCCACAAGTTCTTCACCGTATTTCTCAATGGTTCTCTTGCCGACTCCATTTATTTTTCTTAGATCAGCAGTATTGTCAGGCAGGCATACCACAATCTGGATCAATATCCGTTGGTGTAAAACCTGGAAATGGGCGACATCTTCCTCCTTGGCCTTGCGGGAACGCCAATCCTTCAGAGTCTGGAACAGCTCAGGATGAGCAACGTCCGATTCGGTATATGCCGGGGGCCGGCGCCTTTTTTCTTTTTCAGGGGTAAAATCAATTTCAGCGGCTGAAACAGCACGCAGGAAACTTGACGGTGTAAATCCTTTTTCACAGCATTGTACTCCAGCTACCTTTACGGCAATCTCTTTTTTAAGATTGGTCAGGGCATTCCTAATTTTTTTGCGAAGCTCGGTATTGTCTGTTTCGACGTGCAATTTTTTCACTGACTCCTCGAAAATTTCGGCAAATTTTTCCTGAAACCATGCTGACGCCTTGCTGATCCGTACCAAAATAATTCCATCTGACTCGGGCAAGTTGCCATCTGTAAAAATTGTGCGTAATTGCCGCTTAAATTTTTCACTGACAACAAAAATATCTTCCACAGCCTTTTTCTCCAATTGGTGAATATCTTCAACGCCTGAAACCTGAACTACTCTGGCGTTACCCAGCAAAAGCCGGGCAAGATAATTGAGATGGTTGCGCAATAGTGAAAAATCAAAACAATCAAGCAACAACTGCTGCTGGTAACTGATTTTGGCTGCCTGAAGCCGGCTTTCGGATGGCGGGTTTTGGTGAGCGTCTTCGTCAAAGCACATTATTGCTTTGTCCATTTTTATTCCCCTGAATGAGATGGGAGAGCTCAACACCATACCCTCTATAGTTTTACAACGGCTTAAGGCCACATAAATTTGACCATGGGCAAAAGCCGCTTTGGCATCGATAATGGCCTTTTCAAAAGTCAGCCCCTGACTCTTGTGGATGGTGATGGCCCATGCGAGTTTCAGGGGATATTGCTTGAATTTACCGATTACATTCTCTTCAATTTCCTTATTTTCTTCGTTCAGTGTGTATTTGATATTTTCCCAAATGATTGGTTCAACCACTATTTCCTCGTGATCGCCTGGGCAGATAACGCTGATTTTTTTGTTCGCAATTTTGGTTATTCTGCCGATTTTACCATTATAATAGAGTTTTTCAGCAGAGGGATCATTGCGCACAAACATCACCTGTGCTCCTTCTTTAAGCAGAAGAGTGGCCAGGGTAGGGTAGATATGTTCAGAAAAATCTCCGGAAATTTCCGCGTTGAAGCGGTGTTCTTTTTTGGACAGGGCCTGAAGTCTGGTCTGATTAATGGATTCGGCGCTGCGGTTGTGGGTGCTTAGGGTAATATAGCCCTGATCTTCGTCCGGTGTGAAATCCTGAATGTAACGCTGATTAAGATCCGTCATGGATGATTCATCAAGCCGGTTGTCACGTACCTGATTCAGGAGCTTGATAAAACGGGCGTCTGACTGGCGATAAATATGCTTCAGCTCAATGGTAAGCAATTCAGTATGACCAAGCGCTTTGCTGCTGAAAAAATAAACCGACTCATAATATTGCTGCAAAAGGTCCCATTCATCTTGCTTTGCCACCGGAGAGAGCTGATGCAGATCGCCGATCACAAGCAGTTGCACCCCGCCAAACGGCTGGTTACTACGGCGATGGCGACGCAGCACAGCATCCACCGCGTCTAACAAATCGGCCCGTACCATACTTATTTCGTCAATCACCAACAAATCAAGGCTTTGTATAATCCGCTTTTTTTCTTTACTGAACCTGAACTGGCGCTGCTTATTGCGCTCATATGTCTCGCTGCCCGGTACAAATGGACCAAAAGGAAGTTGGAAAAAAGAATGGAGTGTTACCCCGCCTGCGTTGATGGCCGCAACACCGGTTGGAGCGGTGATGATCATCCGCTTCGTCGTGTTCTTTTGCATGTTGTGGAGAAAGGTTGTTTTGCCTGTCCCTGCTTTACCCGTCAGAAAAATATTGCAGTTAGTGTACTGAACAAAGTCGTTGGCGAATTGCAGCTCATGGTTTATGGGGGACATTGTTTTCCTTGTCATGCTCGTTGTTGTTATTTTTTACTTCGGATAGACCCAATCCAGTGGTTAACCTGATGTAATATAAGCTATTTCTAAAATATAAATCAAGGACAGATGTACTACATACTTTTCACATCATCGCAGTCCTGCCAAAGGCCGCATAGACAATATTCAACTATAACCCAATATTGTCTTGACAATATTGGGTTGTAGCCTTATATTGTCAGCCATGAAAAGGAAATTATACGAAAATATCTGGAAAAGACTTTGCTCGTATAAACAGATGGTTTTTATTGCCGGGCCAAGGCAGGCTGGTAAAACCACATTTACACAGATTCTGGCCGAAGACTTCAATAATTCACTATATTTTAACTGGGACATTATTGACGAAAAAAGAAAACTGGTTGAAAATCCTTCCTTTTATGAAGAAGTTCAAAGGAAAAACAATTCCATCCCGCTCATAATATTTGATGAACTGCACAAATATTCAAACTGGAAAAATTACCTCAAGAGCGTATACGACCGGGATAGCGCAAATTATAAATTTGTTGTATGCGGCAGCGGTCGGCTCGATATGTATCAAAAGGGAGGAGATTCATTAGCCGGAAGATATTTTATTTTCTATCTGTGGCCGTTCACTCTTGCCGAGCTTGCAGGCAATAACCTGTCGCTTGAACAATTCCTCTCCAATCCCATTGAGGTTCGCACCTGTCCAAATGAAACGCTAACTATCTGGAATAATTTGAGTCAATTCAGCGGGTTTCCGGATCCATTCCTTAACGAGAACGGCCATTATTACAATATTTGGTCAAACACCTACAAAAAACAACTCTTACGCGAAGATATCCGTAATCTTGCATCGCTCAAAAAACTTGAAGATGTGGAAGTACTTTTTTCCCTATTGCCTTCTAAAATCGGCAGCCCGTTATCCATGACAAGTCTTTCAAGAGATATGCATGTTTCATTTGATAGCGTCAGGAACTGGATCGAGGTTTTTGAGAACTTTTTTATGGTTTTCAGAATACCTCCATGGAGCCGAAAGATATCCAGGGCCATAACTAAAGAGAAAAAGCTGTATCTTTTCGATTGTGCAGGGATTGAATCGTCCGCAGCAAAATTTGAAAACATGGTTGCGCTCGAGCTTTTTCGGGCCGTATCCAACTGGAATGATCTCGGGCTTGGGAATTTTTCTTTGCACTACCTCAGAAACAGGGATAAGCAGGAGGTTGATTTTCTCCTTTCTAACAATAAAAAACCATTCCTTCTCATTGAAACCAAGCTATCCGATGATCATGCAGCAAAAAGCCTTATAAAATTCCAAAACATGCTCAAAATCCCGGCTGTTCAGCTTGTTAACGAAGGTGATATCTGCAAACTGGTTTCAAACGGTAATTTGAAAATAATGATAACCAGCGCGGATTACTGGCTGTCATTGCTTCCTTGATGGGGGTGACCAACGTCAATTATTTTCCCCCCGTTGCCTTTCAACCAAACGGACAATGACGGTTACTCCCGCATCATGGCGGCCCCGCACTTGGGGCATTTTCGTTCAAAGCAAGGGGTTGCAGTTTGATGTGCGAGTCGTTCACCGCAATTAGGGCAAATGCAGTTTCCTCCGGGGCCTGCGGCAGAGCCGCCGGATCTGCCGCGTCCGCCTCCACCCTGTCCTATGCCTTGACCTCTAGGGCCTGTTCCATCTCCTCGTGGCATTTTACTTTCCTCCTTACTGATTATTTAATAGCGGATAAATCCTATTTAATGGTCGGGAAACAGACCTTTGTGGCTATTTCCCGACCTCTAGGGAATTTCCCCACAAACCATGAATATTGCAATAAGCCAAAGCGTGGAAAGACTTAAAATTCCAGATCTGGTTAATCTGAAACCGGATATTAGGATTGCTATAGACAGGAGCCCAAGTGGCACGCCCCAGACTAATCATCTGATCGTTGTCCTTTTTCAGCCCATAAAGCTCGATCCATTCAATGTGGTGTTCAGCCGTATTAGGGTGAGGCGTATCATGACCCACAACCACACGAATGATATTTCTTCCTGATTTATGTCCCTTATCGATCTCAATGCAAGGTACATGTTTCTCGCTTCCTTCATCTTTGCCTGCCTTGATGATTTCCGCAAAATCCATTTTATACCCCCTCTATAATTTTCGCGACAACCTGGTTATAAGCTTTGATTTACTTCTGCAGTTCATGCATCCACGCCTTCTCCTCCTGTTGAACCTTTAAAAGATAAGTATCCAGGCCTCAAAGGCAAGTGGTACAGAGGCCTCAGTCCGATGACGAAATCGCCCCTTTTTTATACAGTTCTACTGCTTCCCCGACCGTTCCTCTCACGTTCGATATCACCTTTATTCCACCTGCATGGAGAATTTCAGAGGCCTTTGGTCCTACTTGGCCCGTCAGGACCACCTGAGTGCCTGATCCGGACACAATGGTGGCAGCATTTATGCCGGCTCCCCCTCCAGCATTTTGGGCAGCGGAGTTGTCGATTATTTCGACGATATCTCCTGACTTCGCGTCTACAATCAGAAAATAGGCGGCTCTCCCAAATCCGGGATCTATCGTTGAATCCATATTTTTCCCTGTTGCACTGATCGCTAGTTTCATCTAAATTTCCTTTTTTTATCAAACAACATTATTATAATACCAACTGCAAAGCGTTCTCTATAATGTTCTTTAACTTAGGTATGTAAGAAAATCTTGTCAATTGTTATAAAAATACAGGTTCCTGAATGAAAATGGCATTTTTTTTGCTTTTGGTACTTGCCCCACCCTTTAAAAAAGGGTAGCCATAGTGACTAATTATATTAAGAGAGAAAGCCGATTGGATGTCTCTCTTATGTTATTTATATATGAATAGAAACGTTTCAGGGAGGAATAGTGGCAGCAAAAATAATCAGCGGAACACAGATAGCAAAACAGATAAGGGAAGAACTCAAGGCCGAAGTGGCCGAGATGAAGGAAAAACACGGGGTAACACCGGGCCTTGTGACCATACTGGTAGGAGAGAATCCAGCATCTATCTCCTACGTGACCGCAAAGCAGCGCACGGCTCATGACCTTGGTTTTCATTCCATACAGGATAACCAGCTTGATGATATCAGTGAGGCCGATCTGCTGGCCCTTATAGATAAATACAATCAGGACCCGGCATTCCACGGCATACTTATTCAGCTTCCCCTTCCGAAGCACATAGACGAGGGCAAGGTCATCTATGCAGTAAACCCGGACAAGGACGTGGATGGTTTCCACCCTGTTAATGTTGGTAAAATGGTGGTAGGTGAACCCTGTTTCCTGCCGTGCACGCCACACGGCATCATGGAGATGCTCATCCGTTCAGGGGTTGAGACCAGCGGGGCCGAGGCGGTAGTTGTGGGCAGGAGCAACATCGTAGGCAAGCCCATAGCAAACCTGTTGCTTCAAAAAAGAGAAGGTGGGAACGCCACTGTTACCCTATGCCATACCCGGACCAAGGACGTGGCATTTCATACAAAAAGGGCCGACATCCTTGTGGTGGCGGCAGGCCGTCCCAAGGTCATCACGGCGGACATGGTAAAAGACGGCGTAGTGGTGATAGATGTGGGTGTAAACCGGATAGGCAAGACCCCTGAGGGTAAGGCGATCCTGTGCGGTGATGTGGATTTTGATGCAATAAAGGAAAAGGCATCTGCCATAACTCCGGTGCCCGGCGGTGTAGGCCCGATGACAATAACCATGCTGATGAAAAATACAGTCCAGGCCGCAAAGCAGATTTCAGGTCTGGTCTAAAAAATTCTCAAGGCAACCGAGGAAAAAGAATAGTTATGGATACCAGCAGACGCTTTGATAAGGAAGAAGGGGGGTGCCCCGGCATACAGTGCGAAGTCAATCGTGATGTGCTTTGTCACTCATGTGCTGAAGGCGTGGTGACCGCGGCTCACAGGGTCTCTATGCGGGCAGTGGAACCGTGTCTGTTCGGCAAGGGAGGAGTTTGCTGTCGCATTTGCAACATGGGACCTTGCCAGATAATAGAGGGCGTGGACACCATGATAGGTGTCTGCGGAGCAGATGCGGCCACGGTAGCTGCGCGCAATTTCTGTCGTATGGTTGCCGGCGGTGCCTCTGCCCACATGGATCACGGCAGGGGAGTGGTCCTTGCCTTTCTCGCCACTGCCCGTGGTGAAACCCCCTATGAGATCAAAGACACGATCAAACTTAGAAACACGGCACTGATGCTCGGCATAAACCCTGCTGAAAAGGACACCAAGGATCTCGCAATAGAAGTAGGCACCAAGATGCTCAGTGAATTCGGGCAACAGGAGGGGACCCTGGCCTTTATGAAGAGGGCCCCCAAGGCCAGACAGGAGCTTTGGGGCAGGCTGGGAATCCTCCCCAGGGGTGTTGACCGTGAGGTAGTGGAGATAATGCACCGCACCCACATGGGAGTGGACCAGGAACATAAAAACCTGCTCTTCCAGGCCGCCCGCTTGTCGTTGGCCGACGGTTGGGGCGCCTCCATGATAGCCACGGAGCTGTCTGACATCATGTTCGGCACCCCGGTCTCAGTAAGGAGCAAGGTAAATATCGGAGTCCTCAAAAAAGACGAAGTAAATATCACGGTTCACGGCCACGAGCCGGTACTTGCCGAGGCCCTGGCTATGGCAGCCAATGACCCTGAGATTGTCAAGGCATCCAAGAAAGTCAAGGCAAAGGGCATAAACCTGGCAGGCGTGTGCTGTACTGGAAACGAGATCCTCATGAGGAGGGGGATCCCCATAGCAGGGAGTTTTATTCAGCAGGAGGTTGTACTTGCCACTGCCGCGATAGAAGCCATGGTTGTGGATGTCCAGTGCATCATGCAGGGGCTGTCCCCTGTGGCGGACAATTTCCACACCGAGCTCATCACCACATCTGAAAAGGCCAGGATCCAGGGGACCACACACATACAGTTCGACGAGCACAGGGCCATGGAAACAGCCAAGGAAATAATAATGCGTGCCATCAACAAGTACCCGGAAAGGGGCAAGCACTTCATACCTGTGCATCAGATGGACGTAGTGGCCGGCTTCAGTTATGAAAATATCGACTATACCCTTGGCGGCCGTTTTCGCGCATCCTACAGGCCACTTAACGACAACATTATAAATGGCCGTATCCGCGGAGTTGCCGCCATAGTCGGCTGTGATAACTACAGGGTCATGGAGGAAATCCATATAGACCTTGCCAAGGAACTCATCGCCAATGACATACTCGTACTGGCTACCGGATGCGCCGCCACAGGCATGGGCCGCGCCGGGCTCTTGTCTCCTGAAGCATTGAGCATGGCAGGTGACGGCCTGAAGGAAGTCCTTGAGACAGTGGGATGTCCGCCTGTGCTGCATATGGGTTCCTGCGTGGATAACAGCCGGATTCTCATTGCTGCCACAGAAATGGTAAAAACCGGCGGTCTTGGCAATGATATAAGCGATATTCCGGCAGTGGGCTGCGCCCCTCAATGGATGAGTGAAAAGGCAGTATCCATCGGGCAATATTTTGTCTCAAGTGGTGTTTATGTGGTCTTCGGGCCGGGTTTCCCCACAACAGGCTCCAGAGTGGTTACCGACTACTGCTTTAAAGAGATGGAAAATATCTATGGAGGGATGTGGGACATGGCCGAGACATCCAATGATTTTGCCAATAAAATGATTGATAAAATAAACCAAAGGCGTCAGGACCTCGGCCTGGATAAGAAAAAGGAGCGAGTCCTCTTTGACATGGCCATGAGGCGTGAACTCGAGGCCACACCTCTGCTCGATGTAGGGTGCCATGGGCCGGGGGGATAGTTCGGATTGATGATTGATGATTGAAAGAAATTAGCCCCCCTTTTTTTAATTCAAAATTGTGTCTGAACGGCCTTTTCGTTCAGACACTAGTTATCTTAATTTTTAATAAAAGAATTGGCGATGTTTACTATTTCATCTAAATTTGACTCTGTAAATGTTTGAAAATCATCCGGCATCTCACCTTTCTGATTAAAATACTGTTTTGCCATAAAAAGAAAACCCATTAAAATTTTCTCTAATTTTTCATCTTCAAAGCCTGACAAATTTTTCATCTTCTCTCTGATTTGCTTAATCCATTTAATTGCTTCTGTATATTGTGTTAAATTTAAAATAGTCTTATCTCTATTTTGAATACGCTCTATAACATTGTTAAAAAAAACAGGATCATCAAGTAAAAGATAAAATTGCGGGCATGACTCAAATAAGAGAATCGCAGCTCTTTTAGCTGTTCTTATACCAATAGGAAAATTTTCACAGATAAATGGTTTAGTAACTTGGCATCCCCCTGGGCCAAGACAATTCTGGAGTATTCCAACAAAGTTTTCATTTTTACCGGTTTCAATGAGTTTAATCTTAGAATCAGATTGGCTTTTTTGAATTCGTAAAACATCTTGTTTAATTATAGCGAATTCATCAACACATATTTTAGGTTTTCTCCTCATACAACAATTATACTCAGATGGACAATTTGCCCCTCTGCAAAATCTAAAATTGAATTTATTGGCATTCTTCATGACAAGTCAAAAGTAGCTTACGCTTTGTTGATCTTGTATTTTGGCGATGAAACATGTTTTTCCTAAATATAGAAATACCGTAATGGCTCACAAGTTGAGTATGCCTGGTTATTCCCCTTTGTCAAGTTAATTGAGAAATGGCCTGCTGGAGCAGGATCATGCCGTCGCGTGTTTCTCTTTGGTACAAAACCTTGCTGATTTGAATATGATATTTGAATTTGATATTAGCTGCAAATTGTTGTAAAAAAGCGTGCACAGCAGCCTTTTGCCTTTTTCGGAACTTAATTTGGTAAATATTATATGGTCCCACCACCTGACAGCATATTGATCCAACGAGCTGCAGATATAGTGCAGAAAGGTGGAGTGGTAGCCTTTCCCACAGAGACAAGCTATGGGCTTGGGGCCTCAATAAAACACATCGATGCCCTTGAGCGAATCTATGTAATCAAAAAAAGGCCAAGGCACAAACCACTTTTGATTCTCATTTCAGATACTTCGGATCTCATCCATCTGGTCAGCCGGGTTCCGCCGCCGGCAGTTACCTTGATGGAGCGTTTCTGGCCGGGTCCCTTGACCCTGCTTTTGCCGGCTAAACCTGGGTTACCATGGCCGCTTTGTGCAGATACAGCCAAGGTGGGCGTAAGAATTTCAAGCCATTCATGGGCACATTCTCTGGTACAAGCTCTGGGGAATCCCATGACCGCAACCAGTGCAAACCTCTCAGAACATCCCGCCACTTATAAGGCCGAGAAAGTTGCGGATCAGTTACGATCTTGTCCCCCTGACTATATACTGGACGGGGGGCCTACATCCGGAGGTGCACCATCCACGATCATTGATGTATGCACTGACCCTCCTGAAATTATACGGGAAGGGGCAATCAGCCAAAAATATATCAGAACCTGGGTTGAGCGGTTCAACGTTCACGGTTCACGGTTGAAACCCTTGAACCCTAAACCCTGAACCTGGAACCGATCATTTTACGAAAAACCCCAATCTAAAAAATATGCGCATAATACGTGAATTTTGGTTGCCTGTTTTACTCTACTTGGTTTTTCTGTCCGGTTATCAGATCTGGAAAGAATGTACGTTGCCTGTTTCGGAAGCAGGCAAAAATCAGGTTGTATTAATTCCAACAGGGAGCACCTTTTCCTCAGTAGCACAACTACTTGAAACAAAAGGTTTAATCAAATCCAAAAGGGCCTTTTATTGCCTGGCCTGGTGGGAAGATGCAACAACCAGAATCAAGGCAGGAGAATATGAACTCTCTCCAGCCCAAACGCCTATCGAGATCCTGGATTATCTGGTCCAGGGAAAAATCCGCCAATATATAGTTACCATCCCCGAGGGCTATAACCTGTTTCAAATAGATGACCTTCTTGCAAATGCGAAATTGATATCAAACGATTCATTTCTCAATGTTGCAAGAGACAAAAATATCTTAAGAACTCTGGGCATAAAGGCTGATAGCGCCGAGGGCTATATTTACCCTGACACCTATCAATTGACCAATGACGCCACGGCACATGAGATGCTCCGCACCTTTGTAAATCATTTCCGGGAAGTATGGAATTCAGAAGAATTCAGCCGCAGAACGGAAGAACTAGGTGTTCAAATCCACGATATAGTGACCATTGCTTCCATAGTGGAAAAAGAGGCCATGCGGTCAAGAGAGCGGCCTCTAATTGCTTGTGTGTTCTGGAATCGTCTAAAAAAAGACATGCCGCTCCAGGCAGATCCAACCGTCCACTATGGAATACTTGTGGAAACCAAAGTAAAAAAACGCCGTCTCAGGTGGAAAGATTTAAGAAAAAAGACTCCCTATAACACTTATGTAAACAGAGGTCTTCCCAAGGGGCCGATTTCAAACCCGGGCAAGGAATCCATCAGGTCAACTCTTCATCCATCAAAAAAAGATTATTTATTTTTCGTTTCACGAAATAACGGAACACATTGTTTTTCCCGGACTCTGGCTGAACACAATAGGGCCGTAGATCAATACCAACGCCGGCGTAAATACCGGCCCATAAAAAAAACCAACCCTGTTCCAACACAAACCACTGATGCCAAACCGGAAAAACATACACAAGATGATACAAAGCCAGGCCCGCAAGACCTCCCTGCGGGTGAAAGCCGGAAATAGGTAAAGGGGGCATCTGGTCATGCTTCCCTAACTCATAGATGCGCCCGCATTCGGTGAGAATCATAAATAGCTGCTGAATGTTCGGTATTGGATATTTGTTTTTCATTCGACGTTCGACGTTGAATGTTCGATGTTCGACGTTCATTTCTCAAAATCGGTGCCATGTGAACGCTTACAATGATTTTTTGGTATATCACCTTTTCCTGCCTTCGGGTTTCACGCTGATGATCCTGGCTAATTTAAGAAGCCTTGAGCTTATCTTTAGACCGGCCCTCTTACTTACATCAAGATTAATTTCAAAGTGGATTTCGTCTTCTTCTCTGGTAAAACCTATGATTCCTCCCCGTTGAGCGAAATCTCCCATATCGCTGACTGTCAGTACATTCCAATCTCTAAGCCTGGCAAGGATACGAACCAGTTCTGTTTCTTCCGACTTTCCAATAAAAAGAATATGGCACTTTTCCATGTTATCGATTTTTGGGATATATTTGACAATGATTCTTTTACCTTTGACAGTTTTGCCGTTAATGGGCTTAAGGAATGCTCCAAAGGGGTCTTTGCCTAGAATGCAAAGGATAATCTGATTTGTGTTATCATCGAAAGCCCGCAAAGGCCATTCGACGAACTTGGCAAAATTATATAGAAAAACAGCCTTGATGGCATATTCGTGAGATGAAGAAGCCTGCGCAGTCGAATTAAGTCCGAGGTTAAGGAAAAGCAGAAGCAATAATATTGGTATCAACCTCCGGCCGTGTCTCTTAAAAATCACGTGTATTGCCCAACTTAAAATCGCCAAATGATGCTTCCGTAAACGCCGCGCTCAACTTCAGTAGGACATGTATCAATAAAATCCGGTTTGAACTCCAGGCGGTTGTTATCAAAAAGGTTTTGACCCACGATGGACACCTCAAGGTTTTTGTAAGGCATCCATCCCAGCTGAATGTCTAAAGTCACATAATTGTCTATGCCCTGACTGGGGAGACTATCCACATAGCGGGCCCACAAGTTCAGCTCCAGATCCATCGGCAGGCACATCGAAGACATCACGGAGATTTGGTTGTGCGGGCTTTCTCCTTCCGCGTCCTCAGATATCGTGTCTCTGCTGTCATCATCAAGATGCAACTGCATCTGCAGGTAAGTGTACGCGACTTGCAGTTGCCACCAGTCAAATGCTAACCAGTCAAATGCTGCTTCAATGCCGTAGACCTCGGCTTCCATTTTATTGTCTGCAGTGAAAAGCAGGGTAATATGTTCTGTGGGTGAGGTTTCAAAAAAATAATCGCCCTTCTCTAAAGTACGCAGTTTGCTGTAGTCATTAAAAAAAATCGCGATGTCAAGGAAAAGCCGACTGTTTGGTTGTAGGCGGTACCCTAATTCGTAAGCAAGCAGTTCTTCAGACTCATAATCATCGCTGCCCGAAAGTGTCATCAGAGCGGGATAGTCCGGGTGCAAAAGTCCGGGTGGCAAGACGCGGTTGTTAATCCGACCATCTGCTTCAGTACGGGATGGGGTCCTGACTGCTCGTGAAACAGCCGCCCATATTGAACAGTATTCATTGGGAGTCCATATGAGGCGAGCATCCGGCTGAATCTCAAAGCCGGTGTAGTCGTTGTGTTCAAACTTCGATCCTAATGTTAACTTCACTTTATTATCCACAAGCGTTATATCATCTTGTACAAATGCGCTGAGAAGCTCTATGTCACGGTTGTCCAGATTCCAGGAACTATAGAACGTATTACTGATGTCATCCCTAATGAAACGATACCCGAGCCCCCAGACTATCTGATGATCCTTATCCAATCCAAAATCATGCTGAAAATCAATGTCAAACGTATCATGGCGTTGTTCAAGTATGGCACTGCTGCGGTCGGTGTAATCATAATAGACCTGCAATGCAATGTTAGAAGCGTCAGAGATACTCTGCTTCCATCGTCCAAGAAGGTTGGCCCCGGCAATGTCATTTTCTTCGTCAAAAGTTGCCGGAGCTGTTGGGTCAAAGGACTTGGTGATAACTGTCTCGCCGGTCCGGCCGTTATAAACATCTCCCTGCAAGGTCAGCCGGTCTTTATCAGACCTTTCGGAATCCATGCGAAAACCTGTCCGGAATCCATCCCATCTGTCTGCTGCATCTTCTCCAGAAACATGAACTGCACTGTCACGATTGAAGTATTTGGCGTAGACCCGATAGTGTGTATCCTGATCTATCATGCCTCCGTACCGAATAGCCCCAAAGCCTTGTTTCTCTGTTCCTGTGCCCGCGATGACCATAGTCCCTTGGGTGTCCTTTGCTTCTTTAGTAATAATGTTAATGACCCCATTGACTGCATTGGCACCCCATAGCGCTGCTCCCGGACCACGGATGATCTCAATTCGGTCAATGTCGTTAAGTAAGGTGTCTTTCATGTCCCAGTATACCCCTGAGAAGAGAGGCGTATAAACAGTTCGGCCGTCGATCAATACCAAAAGCTTATTGGCAAAGCGACCGTTGAAACCTCGAGAGGTAACAGCCCATTTGTTAGAGTCGATCTTTGCCACCTCCAAACCAGGTACCATGCGCAAAATTTCGGGAATGCTGACTGCGCCGGACCGCCGAATGTCCTCTTGGGTGATTACGAAGATAGCTGCCGGGGCCTCCAAGATCTTCTGCGGTTTCTTACTCACTGAAGTGACTTTAACCTTTACAAGATCTTCAATGCTTAAATCGATCAGCTCGCGGGAAAACTCTGATTCATCTTCAGCAGCCGTCGCCATACAGACACTCAAGCCTATTGTAAAGATCGACAGGCTGAACCATAGTGTGATAAAGAAAAAAAGTTGGCCGAATACTCCTGTTCGGGTTTGACGAAACCTAACAGGTATACTGATAAGCATAGTTCGCCTCCTTTCGTTTGATGGCGGTAAAACGGGTGTTGTAACCCCGTGAACAGTTACTATCTTTTCAACCGGTATTGTGGCGTAAAAGAAGTTCCTCCACTTGTTCGGCCGGCATCGGCCGGCTGATGAGATAGCCCTGAATCTGATCACAGCCTTGCTCACGCAGGAATGTGAGCTGCTCTTCCGTTTCCACGCCTTCTGCAATCGTTGCCAGGTCCAGGTTTTTTGCCAGAGCGATGGTGGCCTTTACGATTGCTGCGTCATTAGAATCTGTTGTGATGTCCTTTACAAAACTGTAGTCGATCTTCAAGGTATCCAGAGGAAACCGCTTCAAGTAGTTCATTGAGGAATAGCCGGTGCCAAAATCATCGACCGACAGGTGTAATCCGGCCTCTTTCAGTTCGCACAGCGCGGCTATGGCCTTCTCCACGTCGTGCATAATGATGCTCTCGGTGAGCTCGATCTCCAGGTACCGGGGATCCAGGCAAGTAGTATCCAGAATTTGCTTCACTGACTGGACAAAGTCTTGTTGCCTGAACTGACGGCCGGATACATTGACGCCTATGCGCAGCGGGATAAAACCGGCCCTATGCCAAACCAGTACCTGCGCACAGGCCGTTTTCAACACCCATTTCCCGATAGGGACAATCAGTCCGGTTTCTTCCGCAACGGGAATAAACTCTGCCGGGGATACCAGCCCCATCTCCGGGTGTTGCCAGCGAATCAGCGCCTCCAGACCCACAATTCTGTCTGTCTGCATTTCCACCTGAGGCTGGTAATAGAGTACCAGTTCATTCTGCTCCAAAGCTTTCTTCAGCTTGGCCTCCATATCGAGCCTGGCCAGCGTGCTGGCGTTCATGTGCTTTGCGTAGAATTGAAAGTTGTTTCTGTCCGCCTCCTTTGCATAATACATAGCAGCGTCTGCATTCTTCAACAGCGTGTCGGTATCCTCGCCATCCTCAGGGTAGACGGCAATTCCGACGCTGCCGGTAACATACAATTCCTGACCGTCAATCTTCACCGGCAGGCTCACATGCTCTATTATGCGCTTTGCCACCACAGCAGCATGTTCCGCCTCGCTCAGGCCGGTGAGCAGGATTGTGAATTCGTCGCCGCCCAACCGCGATAGAGATGTCATAGACTGCTTTCCTGTTTCCGTCCTGGCAACGATGTCCGCGGCACGAATGCCGACCATCAGATTTTTGGAAATCTTTTTTAACAGCTTATCGCCGGCATTGTGTCCAAGTGTATCATTGATGCGCTTGAAGTGATCCAGATCCAGGAATATCACGGCTACTTTTGTCCCGTTACGTTGCGCCGTAGAGATTGCTCTGTCCGTATGTTCTTTAAAAAGCTGGCGGTTGGGCAAACCGGTTAAGATATCGTAGTAAGCAAGAAACCGGATCCTTGCTTCAGCCTTCTTACGTTTGCTTATGTCCTGCACTATACCGTGCATGCCGATCGCTTTGCCGGTTTCATCAAAAACTGCCTGACCCTGCTCATGAACCGCACGCTCGGTTCCATCCGGCAGAATAATCCGGTAGTCGATACTGTATTGCTTGTTTTTATGTAAAGCCCTGTCAACGGCATTTATAACATAAGTCTGATCCTCCTGATGCACCGCCCTGAGGAATGCCTCGTAGGTTGCATCAAATGTCTGCGGCTCAAGCCCAAAGATTTGGTAGATTTCGTCTGACCAGTAAAGTTTGTTGCTGAAGATATCCCGCTCCCAGTTTCCAAGTCTGGCAATACTTTGTGCCTGAGACAATCTGGCTTCGCTCCGGTGCAAAGCCCGTAACGCATCTATGGATCGCAGCATATAGCGGACCCGATGATTCAGGATCGGCCAGTTGACCGGCTTGGTGATAAAATCCGTTGCGCCCGCCTCATAAGCCCGCCGAATCGACTTCACATCGTCAAGGCCTGTAACTATCACTATCGCTACGTCGTCCCCTCCGGGCAGTTGCCGCAGCCTGGTGCAGGTATCAAATCCATCCATCTTCGGCATATTCACATCCAACAGCACCAAGTCGGGCTTCACTTGTTCAAAAACGGATAGGGCTTTAACGCCGTTTTCGGCCTCTTTCACAGTCAGGCCCGCCTGCTCCAGCGATTCACATATCAACAGGCGCACTGACATATCGTCGTCCACGACGAGGACAACCGGCTGCTGTTTCTTATCTTGGTCTTTAAGCATCGGATATTCTCCCTAACTCCTCGGCCAACGCCGCATGGGCCGATTGATATTCGGATTCAATGCGGTCCATGAGTGCCTTAGCAGCGTCTGTGCGTCCCTCGCGTCCCATGTCCTCAAGC
>PQXE01000006.1:0-60933 GCA_003194495.1 Deltaproteobacteria bacterium | reverse complement strand
TTAAGCATCGGATATTCTCCCTAACTCCTCGGCCAACGCCGCATGGGCCGATTGATATTCGGATTCAATGCGGTCCATGAGTGCCTTAGCAGCGTCTGTGCGTCCCTCGCGTCCCATGTCCTCAAGCTCTTTGCACATGGCCGCCAGTTGGATTGCGCCCAGGTTGGCGCTGCTCGACTTCAGGCTGTGGGCCGCCTCGCAAAGGGCTTTGCCATCCCCTTGTTCGACAGACTCGCGCACGGTGGTGATCAATCCCGGCGAGCTTTCCAGATAAAGCTTGATTATCTTTCCCAGGATATTGGGTTTGTCCGGCCGCTGCAGGGCACGGATCTTGTCCAACACATGCTGCTCCAGCAATGGCTCTGTCTCTTTCTGTTCATCCGGCCGGGCTGACTGCTCCATTGCCTTTGACCCGGCAAATTCTCCATGCCGGTCCAGCCACCGCAACAGTACCGTCTGTAACTGATCCTGGGTAAAAGGCTTGCTCAGATAGCCATCCATGCCTGCAGCCACACACTGATCCTGTACACCTTTCTGCACGTCTGCAGTGAGCGCAATAATAGGGACACGCCGGCCATTGCCCCCGGCCTGTTCATGCTCCCGGATTTTAGCTGCCGCGGTAAATCCATCCATCTCAGGCATGTGGCAATCCATCAAGACCAGGTCAAACCCGGCTTTTGCCATGGCCTCGACTGCCTCCCTCCCGTTTTCCGTCACGTCCACACGGCAGCCCATCAGCTCCAACATCTCCAGAGCCACTACCTGGTTCACCGGATTGTCTTCGGCCAGCAGGATGTGGGCGTCAAATACTGCTTTAGCTCCTTCTGTCTGCACACCGTCTGGTTGCAGGACCGGGCCTTCGAACGATTCGTTTATGATCTCCACCAGGCAGTCATAGAGCTCGGACTGACGCACCGGTTTGTTAAGGTAACGATGGATTCCAACAACCGCTGCTCTTTCCGCTTCTTCGTCAAGACCCGCAGAGCTGAGCATCACCAGATGCATTTCATGGATAAGCGGATCTGCAGACAGCCTGCGCGCAAGCTCGATACCGTCCATGCCGGGCATGTGCCAATCCAGAAGAACTATGTCAAAGGTCTGGCCATTTACAGCGGCGGTGCGCAGCATCTCAAGGGCCTGAGCACCGTTTTCCGCGCTGCTGTTTTGCATCCCCCAGGCGATCGTCTGGTTGCACAGGATCTCCCGGTTTGTGGCGTTGTCGTCCACGATCAAAACCCGCATTCCACGAAGGTCTTCTGCCGGAAGCAGGCCGTGGTGTTTTTTTCCGGTCCGGCGTGTGAGGCTGACAGTAAACCAGAAGGTGGAACCCTTGCCCTGTTCACTTTTCACGCCCATCTCACCACCCATCAGATCCACCAGCCGGCGGGAGATGGCTAAGCCTAAGCCGGTGCCGCCGTAGTTGCGTGTGGTGGATCCATCCGCCTGGGAGAAGGCATCAAATATCCCTGCCTGGATTTCCGGCGCAACACCGATACCGGTATCCGTGACCTCAAAACGGAGGCGAACCTTATCTTCAGTTTGTGCTAGTATGACCACGCGCACCACCACCTCGCCCCTGTCAGTGAACTTGATCGCGTTGCCCAGCAGGTTTACCAGTATCTGCCGCAGGCGGTTCGAGTCGCCCTGTAACTCCACAGGAAGGTCAACCGGCAGTACAGGGGTCAGTTCCAGTCCCTTGCTGTGCGCCCGTTCCGCCAGCATCCCTGCTGTTTCTTCCACCATGTCCCGCAGGTTGAAATTATAGGTCTCCAGCACCAATTTGCCGGACTCGATCTTGGAAAAGTCAAGGATGTCGTTAATGATCCCCAGCAGAGAGTCGCCGGAATGTTTGATGGTTTGGGCGAACCTGCTCTGCCTGCCGGAAAGCTCTGTGCCAAGCAACAGCTCGGTCATGCCCAGCACCCCGTTCATGGGCGTGCGTATCTCGTGACTCATGGTGGCCAGAAATTCGCTCTTAGCCTGGCTGGCTGCCTCTGCCGCCTCTTTGGCCTCAAGGGCTTCGGCCATAGCGTTCTCAAGTTCCCGGTTTTTTTCGGACAGCTCGGCTGTGCGCTCGGCAACTTGCTGTTCAAGGCTACGGCGGTGGTCTGCAAGCTGTTCGTCACGCTGATGAATTTCACTGAGCATTTGGTTAAATCCATCAGCGAGTGCGCCGAACTCGTCGTTGCTGCTCTTCTTTACCCGGGTGGAATAATCTTTTGCCAGCGAAACGGACTTCATGGCCTGTATGAGCTCCAGCACTGGGACGGAGAACACCCGTTGTAACATGTAAGACAGGAGTATAACCACGACCAGGGTAAGAGAGACAATCAGGGCCACGATGAGGTAATAGGCATGAAGTACGTCGTCCAGTCTTCTGAGATCGTCAACCAGGTGAATCACACCGATTGGCTCGTTGTCCAGGACGACCGGCCGTAGAAGATGCAGATGCCCGCCCTGGTCGTATTGGATTACTTCATTATCCGCTGACAGTGTAGAAACCAGCGATCGGAAGTCGGAAATCCATCTCGCTGTTTCCGGGTCCGGTTTGTCATGGTCCCGTTTACCGGCCGTGTATTTAGCGAAGACGCGACCCTCCTTGTCATAGAGAAAGGCCGTCACAATTTCGGGCTTGGTCCCCAAAGCAGCCAGTGTTTCCCGTGCCGCATCCGTGTCATTGAATGCCAAAGCGGCTGCACTGTTCCAGGCGACCACATCCGCCAGGGATGACAACTCTTCGGTAACAGTACGTCGCGTGCTCATGTACTCGTTCACTACCATTGCCGATGTGGCCAAAAGCAGGGCGATTCCGGCAGTCATGCCAATAATCAGCATGAGTTTGGTCCGAATCGGGACATCGCGAAATTTCTTCATCACTCGCGTTCCTCCTTGTGCGATCCACCCACTATTGTTGCCAACTTCAGTATCCGGGAACTGATTTTCAGCCCTGCGCGCCGGGCCGCGTTCAGATTGACCTGAAAGCGTATTTTACCTCCTGCCTTGACGAGGTTGATGATGCCCCCGGACTCGGCAAAACTTGCCATTTCACCAATGGTCAACACGGGTTTTCCCTTGAGGGCTGCAAAGATCTGTGGCAGGCGGCCTCTGTTCGAGCCGCTGACAAAGACCAGGTGACAATCCTGAAGTCTTCGCGTAGTGCGCACTTTTCTTACAGCTAAATGCCGTTTTCCAACATGCTTGCCCTCAATACCTGTAAACGCATCCATGACTGCATCATTCCCAACGATGCAGATATGGAGGGTATCAGGTGAATCGGCAAAAGCCTCAGGATGCCAGTCCGTAAACCTGGCGAAATTGAGTATCAGCGCCGACTTGATGGTATATTCTCCAACAGTGTCGGCGTGCACGTCAATACACAGCCCCATGCCGGTCAGCAGACACAGCGTGAGCAGACCGGCCCGTACGAGCATCTGAAAAAAGTCCTTATTCACGTTCTTAAAGTCCGGATCGGCTCAGAAGCGCCAAGTGATTTTTCCGTATATGCTGCGTTCGACCTCTGTGGGCAGGGTGAAGCTCTCCTGTATGTATTCCGGGTGTTTGTCGTCCAGCAGGTTCTGTCCCACCAGGGAAAATTCGAGGTCTTTTATGGACCGCCATGTCAGACAGGCATCAAGGGTGAGATAGCTGTCAATTTCAGATACCGAAGTTGCCCTGGCGTTAATCGCCTTGACGTCGTCCACATAGCGGAGCCAGAGATCCAGGTCCAGATCTTTCCGGAGGTTCATGGCCGAACGGAGGGATGCCTGGTGTCGCGGGCCGACTTCTATTTGAGGGCTGTCGTCATGCTCATTGCTCGTGTCTATTCGAGTCCTGAGGTAGCTATAGGCAAGGTCCAAACGCCACCAATCAGCGGCCTGCCAGGCTGCTGCCAGCTCTATGCCGTAGATTTCGCCCTTCCGCTTGTTGTCAAACGGCAGAGGCTGCACGACGTGTGTGCCCCGGATTGAGAATGCGTCAGCCTTATTGCTGCGAAGATTGTCATAGTCGTTATAAAAGGCAGTAACATCCAGCGACAGGGATTTGACCGGCACGACCCGGTAGCCCAGCTCGTATGCCAGCAGTTCCTCGGAGTCGTAATCCGAATCGCCTACAATGATCAACGCTATTGGTAATGGGCTGGGGTTGTCAGGGCTGAAGGGTGGCAACACGGTATTGAGGAGCCTTATATCATACTCGGCCCGGGCCGGTGTTCGCACCGCCCGCGAAACCGCCGCCCAGAGCTTGTGCTTCGGATGGGGGGCCCAGAGCAGCCTGGCGTTCGGCTGGATCTCGAACCCGGTATAGTCATTGTGTTCAAACTTTGAACCCAGCGTCAGCCAGAGCCGGTCTTCCAGGAGTGTAATCTCATCCTGCAGGAATGCGCTTAAAAGCTCGTCACTGCTGCTGTCCGGATCAATGGTCATGATCAAGGAGTTGGTGAAGTCGTAGCGGATATACCGGTAACCCAGCCCCCAGATGATGTCCTGCCATTCTCCGGCCGCAAACTGGTGCTGAAAGTCGATGTCAAAGGTATCCCGGACCTCGCGCTCAAAGGCCTCATCGCGGTCGGTCCGGTCGTAGTATGCCTGTAAGGTGAATTCAGATGTGGAAGACAGGGTATGTTGCCAGCGTGCGACCAGGTTCCAGCCTGAGACGTCGGCTTCATCCTCAACGCTCTGCGAGTAGGGCGGGGTCAACGTAGGCAGATCAATAGTCTGGTCGATATTGCCCTGGTAGACATCCCCCTGCAAGGTCAGCGCATTGCGGCCGGATAACTGCGAGTCCACACGGAATCCGCTGCGCAGCATATCCCAGTCGTCGTTGGCATCATCCCCGGCAGTATGGACGAACTCATCCCGCTTGAAGCCCTTGGCGTAAATGCGCCCGTAAGCGCCTTCCCCCAGGACCGCACCGTAGCGAACACCGGCAAACCCGCGCTCCTCTGAACCTGCGCCCAGGGTCAACAGACCGCCCTGCGTATCCGCAGCGTTCCTGGTGATGATGTTGATTACCCCGTTGACCGCGTTGGCGCCCCACAGGGTCGCGCCGGGCCCGCGGATGACCTCGATGCGCTCCACATCTTCCAACAGGGTGTCCTGTACCTCCCAGTAAACTCCGGAAAAGGAGGGAGCATAAACGCTGCGGCCATCTATAAGCACCAGGAGCTTGTTGGCAAAGCGGCCATTGAAACCACGGGAAGTGACCGCCCACTTGTTCGAATCGATACGCGCCACGTTAAGACCCGGCACCATACGCAGGGCGTCGGGAATATTCGTGACACCGGAACGCCTCAGATCGTCGTTGGTGATCACGAATATGGCAGCAGGAGCCTCGGAGAGCGACTGCGCCTTCTTGGATACCGAGGTGATCTCGATATTGAGAATATCCTCCAGGCTAAGTTCCAGTATCTCCTCCTGAGTCGTTGGAGAAGACGACGATTGCTGATCGGCCCAGCCGGGGACGCTACAGAGCAAAAAGCAAATAGCCGGATAGAACCAATGTGTCCGCAAAATACGGATCAAGTGAAAAAGTCTCATTTTATTTCTCCTTTCCTTTGCGTAAACTATCGGCATCCTGCAGCGATTTCTTAAATCTTTTCCATTCATCCATATTCCCCACTTTGAACCACCAGCCCGTTCCCTTTTAATTGCTGGATAATAGTCAAAAAAATTTCCAAATTTTTCAAGTAGATGACACTTGTTTCCGATAAAGGAATTAGGGGTGATTTATATATTTCTGTCTCAATTTTCAAGAATCATCATTTTTAAAAGCAAATTATAGAAAAAGAAAGGGAAGCACAGTTTACATTATATAACATACTGATATTTTATGGTTAAATTATCTCTTAATTCTCTTGACAAGCAGCCCTTTATTAAAATATATAGGTATATAGTGGGATAAAGTAGGACAAAGAGGTAAAAGCAATGTTCAGAGGACGGTCGGCCCATGTCTTGGATGCCAAGGGCCGTCTTAGCATTCCAGCCCGTTTTAGAGAGTTCTTGCAGGCAAAATACGATGGCCGGTTGATAGTCACCAACCTGCCCTCTTGCCTCGCAGCTTATCCTTTTGAGGAATGGCGAAAGATAGAAGAACATTTCAGCCGGTTCCAATTTGGACCTCCTGAAGTCGTAGCTTTTAAAAGATATTTGCTGGGAGCAGCAGCGGAGTGTCTCCTGGATGGCCAGGGGAGAATATTGATACCTCTGAAGCTCCGTGAAGAGGCGGGACTGACCAGGGATGTGGTTCTCTCGGGCATGCTCACTTATTTCGAAATATCAAACAATGATAACTTGAACAAAGAATTGCAAAAAACGAGGGATAACTTTGACCGGTACAGCAGCGACATCACCGCTAAATTCGGAATTAGCGGCTAGAAAGGAGACCATGCATGTTCCTGTAATGGTTTCCGAAGTGTTGGATGGCCTGTCGTTGAGGCCCGGCGGGGTCTATGTTGATGCAACATTGGGCCTGGGGGGGCATACAGAGGCCATACTGTCAAGGTGCCCTGAAGTCAAAATGATCCTTGGTCTTGACTGTGACACAGAGACCTTGGAACAGGCCGAATCCAGATTGGCCCTATTTGGTGACAAGGTTCGATTCGTTCACAGCAATTTTATCCATCTCCACGATGTTCTTTTATTCAATAGAATAGGGCAAGTTGATGGGGTACTCATGGATCTTGGAATTTCAAGCTTCCATCTGGAGAATAGCAGGAGGGGCTTCAGTTTTTCCAGGGACGAACCTCTTGACATGCGCATGGATTCTTCTGCCCCTGGTGCAGTGACTGCTGCTGACATGGTCAACAAGCTTCCGGTTAAAAGATTGACCGAGCTTATCCAAACTTACGGGGAAGAGAGATGGGCAAAGAGAATCGCCAAACGCATATATGACAGGCGGAGGACAGCCCCGATTCTGACCTCAGCGGAATTGGCAAAAGTGGTTGCCAATTCCATTCCCAGGAAATACCATCCACGCCGAATTCATCCTGCTACACGGACCTTCCAGGCGCTCCGGATCGCAGTGAACCGAGAACTGGACGACCTTAAAGATGCCCTTGACTCACTCCCGTCTTGCCTGAAATCGGAAGGACGACTGTGTATTATCTCTTTTCATTCCCTGGAGGACCGTCTGGTAAAAATCGCTTTCAGAGAAGATAACAGATTGAAACCCTTAACTAAAAAACCACTGGTACCAGACCCTGAAGAAATGCACAGTAATCCCAGGGCCAGAAGTGCCAAGTTGAGAATCGCTCAATGTATAGAGCCCGACGATTTATAGACAATGTTGAATGCTAAATTCTGTGCGGTTAGCCGTTAGCGGTTAGCCGTTAGCGGTTAGCCATTAGCTATTAAAGCGGGTCTGCAAGTGAGATGGAGTATCAGCTACTTCTCGCTTGCGATCTCAATTATACACAGGATGAAACATATAGAGAACTTAATCAACAGGTCAATGAGGTAAAGAGGATGTTGAACAGTTTTATCCAAAAGCTAACCGCTAATGGCTAAAAGCTAACCGCACAGGTCGGATTTTTTTAGCGAAATCACATAACTACCCTTGAGCATTAGGATTAGGAGGGGAAAAAATGAGTCCTCGATCAGCAACGATTAGAATACCACAGAGACGTTCATATGTTCCGATGACACAGGAAAACAACACCGGCAGCAGCTTTTCGTTCTCAAAAGTATTCAATATAACCCGTCAAAAGACAATTGCGCTCATATTTGCTCTGGTCGCCTTATTAATCCTGGGATTCTGGACCACTCACGAGACCCGGAAAATAGCAAAGGACATAGAGTTCCTTCAGATTGAGGAAGGCCGTCTCAGTGCTCAATATCAGGATTTCAGCAATCAAATGGACCAGCTCAAAACTCGCAGCCGTATGGAAAAATTGGGGAAAAAAATGGGACTTCACCCACCCACTGGCAGGCAGACAATATCCCTTAACTGATGATAGAGATCAGACTCGACTTTGGCCATTTTTCGATTATTATAAAACCAGAAAAATCAAGGAGTTAGCTGCACGATTTGGAAATTACAAGCACTCATACCCCGATTTTTTATGGGTAGATTTGATCCAATTCAAGCTAGATATAATAATTTCAGTAAGTTAGCCCAACAACCATGAATTAAAAATGGCCAAAGTCGAGTCAGAATGAGTTTTCCTTATAAATTTAAAAATCTGTGTTCATCTGTGTTCATCCGTGTCCAAAAAAGGAAATTTCTATTCGCCCTGGCAGGCCTTGTGATCATTGCCACATCGTTTGTTGGTTGCTTTTGGCAGAGCAACAATATCAGTAGCGAAGATGACATTGATTCGTCCAGACTTTCTCAACAACAGAGCCGTGACTACTATTCCCGGCAAAGCCCCCTGTACAGGGGCATAATTCTTGACAGGACAGGAGCGATATTCGCCGTAAGCCAAAAGACAATTTCTGCCTTGGCAAGGCCTTCCAAGTTGCCGCAAGTTGATGATTGGGCACCACGGGTATCAGAAATTCTTGGACTTGATCCTCATGCTGTAACAAAACTGTTGTCGGAGGAACAGGGCGTTATCTGTCTAAAAGACGGCATTTCCGTAGAACAAGGCCTGAAGCTCAAAGATATGCGGCTTAAGGGAATAGAAATACTGGAAAAATATAAAAGGGTATATCCTTGCGGTTTACTGGCTTCTCCGGTTTTAGGGTTTGTCGATCACGGCGGCAGGGGCCTTGAGGGAATTGAATACACATATGACAGCCTTTTAAACCACACTAATGTGTCACAAATTCACACAGGTGGACAGGAGCTTACGCTTACCCTTGAAAAAAATATTCAGTCATCAGCGGAAAAAGAGCTTGACAGGCAGATGAAAAGGCTTAAGGCCGATAAAGGCTGTCTTGTTATAATAAGTGTTGAAAACGGTGAGATCCTTGCTCTTGCCAGCAAGCCTTCCTGGGACCCGGAACGTTTTTGGGAACTACCTGCAACAAACATTACAAATTACTCTCTGCAAGATAATGTTGACCTGATGGTCCTTGCGCCTCTCTTAAACTGGATGTTTGAACAAAGTGAGCTTCCGAAATCAGAAATCCAGCCTTTGGACAAAATGACCCACAAGTGGCAATGGGAGACTTTGGGTAAAGGTCTGGTCATGTGGAGTCCCTGGGCTGAACAGGAGCTGAAAGATTTTGTCTCTTATGGCGACCTGTCAAGGGACCTCTGGGGTCTGGGGTTTGGTCAGTCTACAGGTATTGATCTTCCGGGTGAAGGCCGGGGCAGCCTGTCTTCAGCCCTGCCGAACTCTCAGAATTGCTTCTTACGCCAGGGTATCACAGCCAGTCCGATCCAGATTCTCAGGGCCTTCTCCGCCCTGATAAATAGGAATATATTGGTGACACCACATGTAGCTTTACAAAGCCCTAGTGAATTCCTGACATCCGAGTCATCTATGAAGGACCAAAGGCAGGCCAAAATCCCATGGTTAACAGAAGAGCTTATACTCAAATTGCGGAAAAACCTCGCGGTCAGAGAAGGGCCTTCTCTTGCGAGTATCAGGTGGAATGAACAGTCTGAGCAAATATCCACTCAATTTCCAGCCCAGGTAACCGCCCTGGGATTCTGGCCCGACAAATTACCCAAAGTAAGTTATATTGTTTTGCTCGACGGCGTAAAAATTGATCCTCGTGAACGCCGGGGTACTTTAGGGCGGACACTAATAGTAGCAAAACAGGCGGCACAGATACCCTTGAAGGACAAATGGCGAACGGTGAACAGCCAAGAGACCAAAAATGAACTCTCCAGGATGCCGAATCTTAAGGGAAAATCCGTAAGACAGGCCTTGGATATTCTGCAATCCATAGGCATTTCCACCAAACTCAAAGGCGTGGGGACTGTGATCGCACAAAAACCAAGATCAGGAACACCTCTTAAGGCTGTGAAGGTCTGCAGTATAACCTGCAAGTGATGTTTGGTAATACACGGCACGAAAGGACATTGCGGGACATGTTAGAAGTGCTGAGACCTGCTGTTTCTATATCACCTGAGCTGGATAATATAAAAATCAGGGGCATATCCGCAGACTCCAGACAGGTAAAGCAGGGATACATATTTGTTGCAATTCCCGGCACGGAACTTGATGGAAGACAATTTATCAATGACGCCGTGAAGAAAGGAGCCTCTGCCCTGTTAATGCCAAGCCAAGATGTCCATCGTTACGTCAAGACCGTTCCTGGAGCACTTCCTGTTATAGGAGTGGACGACCCCAGGCTTTCAACCGGTCTTCTGGCAAGTGCCTTTTATGGAAATCCCAGTGAAAAAATGCCCCTTATAGCCATTACAGGCACTAATGGTAAGACTACGATCACATATCTCCTGGAAGGCATTTTCAGCAAAGCCGGGCTGAATCCTGGTGTAATCGGGACTGTAAACCAGAGACATTGTGGCAAGGAGGTACCTTCTGAACTCACTACCCCAGATGCCATAAAACTACAGGAGATCCTGGCAGACATGTCGGAACAAGGGGCAAAGGCAGTGGCCTTGGAGGTATCTTCGCACGCCCTTGACCAGCAGAGGATCTCAGGGTGCAGTTTCGCAGCGTCTGTTTTTACTAATCTGGGCCGCGATCACCTGGATTACCATCAAGACATGGAGCAATACTTCCAGGCCAAGGTAAAATTGTTTCTGGAATACCCTTCTGATACGGCAATTATCAACATTGATGACTTGTATGGAAGGCGCCTATGGGAGATAGTACAAAGGAAAAAGATCAGTTATGGTCTCAGTCCGGAGGCTGAAGTAAGACCTGAGTTCCAGTCAATCAATATTGATGGAATAATAGGTAAGCTTGCCACGCCCAAAGGGCCTGTTTCTATCAAATCCAGGCTTATAGGTCTGCACAATCTATACAATATCCTTGCAGCAGTAGCGGCTTCAATCACCCTTGGGATAGATCCCGACCATATTCAGACCGGCATAGAATCAATAACGCGTATCCCGGGAAGACTCGATCCTGTGCATACTCCCCGGGGAGTGACCGCCCTTGTGGACTACGCCCACACTCCTGACGCCCTTGAAAGTGTCCTGAACTGCCTTATTCCATTAGGGCCCAGGCCTCTGATTTGCGTAATCGGCTGTGGAGGAGACAGAGATAGGGGCAAGCGTCCTCTCATGGCGCAGGCAGCTGCTTCACTGGCAGATATCGTTGTGCTGACCTCGGACAATCCACGCACTGAAGACCCTCTTGCCATACTCGATCAGATGTTGAGCGGCCTCAGTGACCTTCCTCCCCATCACCCTGCAACCAAAGCTGAAGTGAAGGTAATTCCAGACAGAAGGGACGCTATTTTATGGGCAGCAGAAAAAGTACAGCCTGGTGCCTGCCTGCTTGTGGCTGGGAAAGGCCATGAAACCTATCAGATAATCGGCAACAAACGACTTGCCTTTGATGATAGGGAAATGTTGAAAGAGGCCTTTGGGGCGAGGGGCGGAGTTCGGAGTTCGGAGTTCGTAGTTCGTAGTAAGGTAGAGAGTCTTGAGGATCGGGGGTTTCGATTAAAGGCTTCTCGGGTGGCAAAGGCTATTGGAGCCAGGGTCCTTTCGGGTGACCCGGATACGGCAATCCATGGTATATCAACAGATTCCAGATCAGTAAGAAGAGGAAATATATTCTGGGCACTTTCAGGGGACCGTTTCAACGGTCATGATTTTGTCCTTGACGCTATAAAAAAGGGGGCCATTGGTGCAGTAGTCAGTTCGACCTTTGAATTTCAACATACGGATTTCGACCTTCGCCGGCGTCCAGTCCTGCTGCAAGTCCGGGATTCGTTAAAGGCCCTGGGAGGTTTCGCAGCATGGTATAGGGAACACCTTGGAATCAAGGTGGTCGGTATTACGGGTAGTTGCGGCAAGACCACTACAAAAGAACTGATTTTCTCCATCCTGGGGAAAAAATGGAAAATGGCTAAAACCCCTGGGAATTTTAACAACCTTATCGGGCTCCCGCTCAGCCTGCTTTCGGCCAAATCCGATGATTCATGGGCAGTGCTGGAAATGGGAACGAACCAACCGGGAGAAATCCCCCGACTGTGTGAAATTGCCAAGCCACAAGTGGGCCTTATTACTACCATACAGCCTGCCCACCTTGTCGGCCTTGGGGATATAAAGCAAGTGGCCAGGGAAAAATGGGAACTCTGGCGAGCCCTTCCTCAGACAGGTGTGGCAGTGGTAAACCTTGACGATTCCCTGGTGATGGAAGGTGCCAAAGATCTAACGTGCCAGGTGGTGGGTTATTCCATGGGACAAAAGGCCCCGGCATCTTCAAATCACCAAATCACCAAATCGCCAAATCACCAAATCACCTGCCTGTCCTGGACCCCGGGCGGGCATGGCACTCTGCTGGACCTGGATATTGCCGGAAGCAGACTCTCTGTTGATCTTCCACTTATAGGAAGGGCGAACGTACAAAATGCCGTTGCAGCCGCAGCTACCGGCCATGCAGTAGGGCTGACACCGGCCCGGATCAAGCAAGGGCTGGAGGAAGTAAAACCGGTTCCATGCCGCCTTTTTCTGAAAAATCTTGGATCTAAATGGAGGCTGATAGACGATTCTTATAATGCAAACCCAGGCTCTATGAGAGCGGCTATTGAGACTCTCGATCTTTGGAGCAAAAACGAAAAAAAGATAGTGATCCTGGGAGACATGCTGGAACTCGGAGATGCGGCCTACGACTTCCATCAGGATATTGGACGACTTTCAGCAAATACAGGAGTTGATTTTCTGATCTTCGTAGGCCAATTCGCGGATGCTGTTTCCAAAACCGCCCAAAAGGCCGGTATTTCGCAAAAGGCTATTCGCGTCTTCCCCAATACGGAGGATTTGCTTTCCTGGATAGAATCAGCCGCTCTTGACTGCATGCCCTCCCCGGCAACTATACTGGTAAAGGGATCGCGGGCCATAGGCCTTGAGAGAGCTGTGGATGCCCTTATCAGGCATCTGGGAGAGGAATAGGTTAATGCTCTTTCATCTGCTATATCCCCTCCACGATATGTGGCCTATATTTAATGTTTTTCGCTACATCACATTCAGGACAATATATGCGGCTATTACCGCCCTCTCAATAATATTGTTTTTTGGGCCTTGGTTTATGAGACGCATGTGTGCAATGCAGATGGGCCAGGTCATCAGGGAGGACGGGCCGGCAAGGCATCATGCAAAAGCCGGGACACCAAGCATGGGGGGCATATTAATCATTGTGTCCATCCTGGTCGCCACACTCCTGTGGGCCGACCTAAGGAATCTGTACGTATGGATAAGCATTTTAATTCTTGTCGGTTATGGCATAATAGGCCTTGCGGACGACCTGCTGAAGATCAGAAAACAGAACAGCACAGGCCTGTCCGGTAGATGGAAGCTTGCCTGGCAGACAGTCTTTGTACTTCTGGCCGCGTGTATAATTGCCGCACATGGTAAGTGGGATACCCATCTTAGCATCCCGTTTTTTAAGAACTTTCAGCCTGATCTTGGGATCATGTACGGTGTTTTCGCACTGCTTGTGGTCGTAGGGACCTCCAATGCGGTTAATCTGACCGACGGTCTGGACGGACTTGCTGCCGGCCCTTTCATAATAGCTGCAGCAGTCTACACCCTGTTTACATACCTGGCCGGCCACTCGACTCTTGCCCAGTACCTCCAGATTCCTTCGGTTCCGGGCGCAGGAGAGCTTGCGGTGTTTTGTGGCGCAATGGTAGGGGCCGGTTTGGGTTTCCTCTGGTATAATACCTATCCTGCAGAGATCTTCATGGGAGATGTAGGTTCCCTTGCCGCAGGCGGTGCCCTGGGAACAGTAGCCGTTCTCTCAAAGCAGGAAATGCTGCTTGTCATTGTAGGTGGAGTTTTCGTAGTTGAGGCATTATCCGTAATTCTTCAGGTCTTTTACTTCAAAACAACAGGAGGCAAGAGGATCTTCCGTATGGCTCCCATCCATCACCACTTTGAGCTTAAGGGATGGAAAGAGCCAAAGGTCATTGTGAGATTCTGGATAATTTCTATATTACTGGGGCTGGTAGCAATCAGCACGCTCAAGCTAAGATAATGAATTTAGTGATTTGGTGATTGCGTGGAACTGAAGGGCAAAAAAGTAACAATACTGGGCATGGGGATATCCGGCCGGGCAGCCGCCGGATGGATCGTCTCTCAAGGGGCACAAGTCATATGCAGTGACTTAAATCCCCTGAATAAGTGGCCTAAGGGCCTGGCAGGCTGGTGTGAAAAAAACGGCGTCGGAGTGGAGACAAAAAAACATAAGGTAGAGACCTGCCTTTCATCCGACCTGATAGTGGTCAGCCCTGGTGTTTCACCTGAAATTCCTGCCCTTGAGGCGGCACGCAGGTCCAATATCCCTGTGATTGGAGAACTGGCCCTTGCGGCATCCTTCTGGAAAGGACCTCTAATCGGCATCACCGGCACAAACGGAAAAACCACTACTACTATGCTTGTGGATGAGATGCTGAAAAAGGCCAAGGTGCCCCATGTAAGGGCTGGGAACATTGGGACACCATTATCCGTACTTATTGAAGAACATACTGAGGAAACTATCGCTGTCTTAGAGATTAGCAGCTTCCAGTTGGATTACTTCCCAAGGACCAAGTACTTTCCTTTCACTCCTCCAAGGTTCAAGACAACAGCATGGCTCAATCTTGCGCCGGACCACCTTGATCGCTACCAGGACATCAAGAGCTACGGAGAGAGCAAGGCAGTAATCTATGACTTCCAAAGTCCTGAAGATTGGGCTATTCGCAACATGGACGACAAGGAACTGGAAACGTGGAAGAATAGAGGACGTGCCAGAAGACTCTACTTCGGGATGCTGCGCCCCGGAGTTCCCGGGGCCGGGCCGGATACCTTTTTGAAAAAAATCAACGTCATGTGGCCTGATAATAAATGGGAGGAATATGACTTAGAAAGCTGGTCCCCAAAGGGTCGACATAATATTGAAAACCTGGCTTGTGCCATACTTATTTCTCGCCTGGCAGGTGCAGGTGCGGCTGCAGTACAGTCTGTTATCCAAAGCTTCAAAGCGGCACATCACAGACTTCAGTGGGTAGTCCAAAATGCGGGCATCGACTATTATGACGACTCCAAGGCCACCAATATCGCATCTGTACTTCGCGCACTGGAATCCATAGATCAGCCAATAGTGCTTATCGTGGGCGGCCGCGGCAAGGGTGAAGATTATACTTCCCTGGCCGAGGCCACAAAAAGGGTGCGTATTCGTGGTGCGATTGTTATAGGCGAAGAGGCCAAGGCGTTTGAAAAAATCCTAAGTAAGGTGATGCCGGTTATCCAGGTGAGTGGAACAAAAAACGGCAAAAAGACTATGAGAAAAGCCGTGGAGGAAGCAACATCCCTGGCTGAGCCCGGTGATGCCATACTCCTTTCCCCGGCCTGCTCCAGCTTTGATATGTTCAAGAACTATGAAGAACGCGGCATGGCATTTCAGGAAACAGCCAGGGAATTGGGTAACTTAGAAAATCCTATACTGTGAACTTAACTATGAGCCGAGAAATACATAAGCACAAAACAATCACCAAATTACCAAATCACCAAATTACCAAATTAGTCGTGGCTGGTGGTGGCACAGGTGGACACGTGTTTCCCGGAATGGCCGTGGCTGAGGCCATGGAGTCCCATGGCCGTATAGATGTTCTATGGATAGGCACAGGCCGCCCGGTGGAAAAAAAGGCACTCTCAGGACGTAAATGGGATTACCGAATCCTGAACACAAGACCTCTCAGAGGCTCAGGCCTTGCAGCAACCATGCGTTCTCTGGCTGGACTTCCTTCCTCCACGATCAGGGCTTGTTCGTGGCTTAAATCATTCAGGCCTCATGTGGTACTGGGTGTCGGGGGATATGTCTCCGGGCCTGCACTTCTTGCAGCGCGAATGTTGCGGATACCCGCAGCCCTCCATGAACAGAACCTTATCCCAGGGCTCACAAATCGTTTGGCCTCCAGGTTTGCAAAGACAGTGTTTGTGAGTTTTAAAGAAACTGTTAAATACTTTCCAAAAAACAGGGTAATTTTTACTGGAAATCCCATACGGAAAAATATTATTCAATCACTCAATCACTCAATCACCAAATCATTAGCCACAGACCCACACAGACCCACACAGACATTTCAATCACCAAATCACCAAATCACCAAATCACTCAATCTTTTGGTCCTGGGAGGCAGTCAGGGTGCCAGGTACCTGAACCGGCTTGCCGGTTCGGCCATACAGGTTTTGTGGCAATCCGGTTTTCATTTGGAAATTATTCACCAAACCGGCAAGCTGGATGTGTCACATGTTGAGAAATTTTACAAGGATGCAAACATTCCGGCTAAAGTGACCCCATTTATCTCTAACATCGGTGAATCCTATTCCTGGGCAGACCTGGTTATCTGCCGGGCCGGAGCAGGTACTCTGGCTGAACTCACAACCTTGGGAAAGCCTTCGATCCTCATTCCATATCCCTGGGCAACTGACAGCCATCAGGATGCCAACGCCAGAGAGCTGACTGAAGCCGGGGCTGCCAAATACTTCCTGGAAGAAGAAATCGGTGCTATAAAACTGGCTGGAGAGATACAGTCTTTGCTGGAAGATCCCCAAAAACTCATCAATATGGGGAAAAATGCTCGAAAACTTGGAAAACCTACAGCAGCTACAGAGATAGCCTCTGCACTGATAGAGATGGCCGGACATACTTTTTCATATTCTGAAACAGAAACTAATTCATTGAAAGGTTCTACAGTACGTAACCATGTATAAAAAACAACATATGCATTTTATAGGAATCGGCGGAATAGGCATGAGCGGCCTTGCAAAGGTCCTTCTTAATCTTGGATATAGGGTCACGGGTTCTGATTTGCGTGAGACTGAAATCATCAGGTCCCTTAAAAAATTGGGGGGTACAATTTACAGGGGACACGCTCCTGAAAATATTCAGGGTGCCGACGTGGTGGTGATTTCCTCTGCTGTCAGAGAAAACAACCCTGAGGTTCAGGAGGCTTATTTTGCCCAAATTCCGGTCATACCAAGGGCTGAAATGCTTGCGGAATTGATGCGGCTTAAGAAGTTCGGAATAGCAGTGGCCGGGGCCCATGGAAAAACCAGCACGACTTCTATGATTTCTTCTGTGCTTCGCACCGGTGGCCTTGATCCAACGGTCATCATAGGCGGGAAGGTGAATGGCCTGGGAAGCAACGCCTGCTGGGGACAGGGAGAATTCCTGGTAGCAGAAGCCGATGAAAGTGACGGAAGCTTTCTGCGCCTTACACCAAGCATAGCTGTAGTAACCAATATAGACAGGGAACACCTGGACTATTATTCAGACCTGAATGCCATAATCCGGTGTTTCCTGGACTTCATAGACAAGGTCCCTTTCTATGGTCTTGCCATACTCTGTGGAGATGATCCCTACCTCAGAGAAATGCTCCCGGCAGTAAAAAAACGGGTAATGACATATGGGACAGGACCTGAGTCTGATCTACAGGCCAGAGATATTACCTTTGAAGGTCTGGGAGTATCCTTCAGGGCCTGGTGGCAAAACTCCGAACTCGGCGAGATACGACTAAAGGTCCCCGGGCTGCACCATGTAAGAAATTCCCTGGCTGCAATGGCCCTGGGACTTGAACTTGAGATACCTTTTCACAAAATCCAGACCGGTCTTATTTCATATAAAGGCGTAAGCAGACGATTTGAGATATTGGGTGAAACAGAGGGAGTTACAGTAGTAGATGACTACGCACACCATCCTACTGAGATACAGGCCACCCTATCGGCTGCCAGGGCATGTTGGCCTGAACACCGGCTCGTGGTTCTTTTTGAACCCCACCGGTACAGCAGGACCCAGACATTAATGGACGATTTCACCACGGCCTTCGGGGAAGCTGATGAACTATGGCTGACGGAAATCTATCCAGCCAGTGAAACTCCTATAGTAGGAGTAAGCGGAAAACGTCTGGCAAGAAACATCAGGGATAAACGTGGTGGACCAGTGCACTATATAGATGCCTGTGGGGACCTTCCCCAGGCAATTGTACCAAGCCTGCAGGAGGGTGACGTGGTCATGACTCTTGGGGCCGGTGCCATAGGGCGTATGGGACCAAAGATTTTGGATATGCTTAAGATAAAGGAATCAGCGCTTGCTCTCTAAGGATCTAGAAAAGATAGAAGATCTCCAGGTGCGTAAGAATGTTTCGCTTTTACCGCTAACAAGCTTTCGTATAGGCGGGCCTGCGCATCTATTCCTGGTTCCACGGACCTTAAAGGCCCTTGAACAGACCATTTCTTATCTCGGTAATCGTTCCATATCCTATAAGGTACTGGGCCAGGGAAGCAACCTGTTTATCAACGATAAAGGCGTAAAAATGGTCATGACCCTGGCAGCCCTGAATCGCATCCATTCCCCTCCTGGCCATCCTTTTAGAACAGTGTCTGTAGAGGCAGGATGCAGGCTGAAGTCCCTTATTTCCTGGTCCACACGCAACGGCCTGTGTGGTCTTGAGAATCTTTCAGGCATTCCGGCCAGTGTAGGTGGAGCCATATCCATGAACGCCGGCGCTGACAAGTGCTCCATGGCGGAAGCGATAGACGCTGTACAATTTACAGGCCCGGACGGGAGTTGCTGGTTCCGGAGAGATCAATTGCAATTTGATTACAGGTTCTTCAGGCTGCCGGATAATGCCCTTATCTCCGCTGCAAGAATTCAACTTGGCAAAAGCAGCCCTGATCAGATCAGGCGCAATGTCAGAAAGGTGATGTACAAACGGAGAACCACTCAGCCTGTAGGAAAACCAAGCGCAGGGTGCGTTTTCAGAAATCCCCCGGGAGATTCAGCAGGAAAACTCATAGACCAATGTGGACTCAAAGGTCTTAGGATCGGGGATGCCGAGGTATCCAAAAAGCATGCGAACTTTATCGTAAATCGCGGGAAAGCCAGTGCCGTACAGGTAATGGACTTGCTGAAAATCATTAGAGAGCGTGTAAAAAAAGAGGCTGATGTAGAACTTGTCCCGGAAGTATCTATTTGGGGTATGGAAACATGAAAATCAGAAGACCGTCTTCAGAATTCAGGTCTTCAGCACGTAGCTCCGGCTCGCGGACCAAGTCTGTCAAGCCGGTGTTTTCCGTATCGTGGCTTATCAATTCTAAAATATTGGTCGGCATAGCCGTAATGTGCATTGTGCTTGTAGGGTTTTTTATGTGTCGGCATTGGGCATGTCAATCTGATCTTTTCAGGGTTTGTCAGGTCCTGGTGAAAGGCTGCGATCGCGTCACGGAAGAGGAGATTTTGCAACTGAGCGATGTGACCGCCCAGGACAATCTTTTATCTCTCGATCTGAAATCAATCGCAATGTCCATAGAGGCGCATCCCTGGGTCCATACGGTTGAAGTTAAAAAAAAATTGCCTGATCACCTGATTATTACGATCAAAGAACGTACTCCGGTAGCCCTGTTGAATTCCGACAAAATGTATTTGCTTGATAAACAGGGCAAAATTATCGATGAACTTTCAACAAAAGACCCGGTCTCTCTTCCTATCATTACCGGGATCGACCCTAAAAACATAAAAAATCACCAAATCACCAAATCACCAAATCAACCAATCCAAAAGGCCCTGGAATTAATATCCATGGCAAGCAAAGGCACAAGGACTCTGGGTGTAAACAATATTAGCCAAATAGACACAGCTAAAAAAGATACCTTAATACTCTATACATCTGACAGCGGTATTCCTTTTCACTTTGATACTGAAAATCTCAGTGCCCAGTTCAGTAAGGCGGAAAAAGTCCTGTATCAACTTTATCGCTCAGGAGTATATAAGAAAGCAGCTAAGGTTGATTTGGATTACGGCCTCGGCCAGGCCCTGGTCAGTCTGAAACATTAGGAGGTAACCGTTCACACTCCCTGGCAGCCGATAGGCTTTTGCAGGGTTTCAACCGCAGACAAGGTTACACCAAAAAGCGTATTCTCAATGGATTGTGCTTTGAAACCCGAAAAAGGCTGTTGGCTGTCAGGAGGGAAAATGAATGAAACATTAGGAGAGAAAATGGTGGGGAGACCCGGTAACATGATTGTCGGCCTAGACATCGGAACTACTAAAATATGTGCGGTAGTGGGTGAAATCAGCGAAAAGGGCGCTGAGATTATAGGCGTGGGGACTTATCCTTCTGTAGGTCTCCGAAAGGGAGTGGTTGTAAATATAGACAACACGGTCGATTCCATACAAAGGTCCATGGAAGAGGCCGAACTCATGGCCGGGCGTGAAATCGGCTCAGTGTTCATTGGTATTGCCGGTAGCCATATAAAGGGCTTCAACAGCCATGGGGTGATAGCTGTAAAGGGCCAGGAGGTCTCACAGGAGGACGTTGACAGAGTCATAGATGCGGCAAGGGCGATAGCCATACCCCTTGATAGGGAGGTCATACATATTCTACCCCAAGAGTACATTGTGGATGAGCAGGGAGGAATCCTGGACCCTGTCGGGATAACCGGGGTAAGGCTGGAAGCCAAAGTACATATAGTGACAGGAGCGGTTACGGCTGCACAGAACCTTATCAAGTGCGCAAACAGGGCAGGGCTTGACGTAGTGGACATAGTTTTTCAGCCCCTTGCCTCAGCCGAAGCAGTCTTGACCCAGGAGGAAAAGGACCTGGGGGTGGCCCTTGTGGACTTTGGGGGTGGCACTACTGATCTTGCTCTATTTACTGAAAGTGCCATCAAACACACAGCCGTGCTGGGACTTGGCGGCAACAACCTTACTAATGACATAGCAGTCGGGTTAAGGACACCCGGTAACGAGGCCGAACAGATAAAGATAGACCACGGTAGCTGCCTCAACTCTTTGGTAGATAAAGATCAGATGATAGAAGTCCCCAGTGTGGGAGGACGCCAACCCAGGCTTTTGTCCAGGCACATCCTGTCTGAAATACTTGAGCCCAGAGTGGAGGAAATCTTTACCTTGGTTGACCAGGAAATAGAACGGACAGGACTTAAAGAACTGCTGGCTTCAGGGGTGGTTATAACCGGAGGCTCCGCCCTCCTGCCTGGAATCGCCGAGATTGCGGATCAGGTATTCCAGTTGCCGGCAAGAATCGGCTATCCACAGCGGATTTCCGGCCTGGTGGACGTGGTCAACGGCCCCATGTTCGCCACTGCTGTAGGCCTTGTGCTCTATGGCATGGAACATCAGCCCCAACAGAAATTCCGGATAAGAGACGGGAATATATTCAACAGGGTAACCCTTCGTATGAAGTCATGGTTTAAGATTTAAAAACCGGTTGGAGGACTAAGCATATGTCTTTTGAATTTATAGAGCCGAAACTCACTGCAAAGATAAAGGCAATTGGAGTCGGAGGTGGAGGAGGAAACGCTATTAACAGTATGATAGTTTCCGAACTCAAGGGTGTGGAATTCATAGCTGCAAATACGGATTCCCAGGCCCTTGAAGTATCCAGGGCCGGCACGAAAATTCAACTGGGTAGAGGACTCACTAAGGGACTGGGTGCAGGAGCAAAACCTGAAATTGGCAGGGAAGCCGCAGAAGAGAGCATAGATGATATCAGGGCAATGCTGGAAGGAAGTGATATGGTCTTCATTACTGCCGGAATGGGTGGAGGTACCGGCACCGGAGGGGCCCCTGTTATTGCAGAAATCAGTAAGGAAATGGGTGCTCTTACAGTAGCAGTAGTGACAAAACCGTTTTCCTTCGAAGGAAAACGCAGAATTCGCGTTGCTGAAGAGGGAATAGAAGAATTAAAAGATGTTGTAGATACTATAATAACCATTCCGAACGATCGGCTCAGAAGCCTTGCTCAGCCCAACACTCCGATACTGGAGATGTTCCGAAAGGCAGATGAGGTCCTTTACTATGCAGTAAGAGGCATCTCAGACCTCATAGTCCTGAGAGGGTATATAAACGTAGACTTCGCAGATGTTCGCACTGTTACGGCTGAAATGGGGATGGCCCTCATGGGTACAGGTGTTGCCAAAGGATCACGCAGGGCCTTGGAGGCAGTTCAAATGGCCATAGCTAATCCCTTGCTTGAGGATATTTCCATAAGCGGAGCCAAGGGTATCCTGATGAACATTACCGCGAGCAGTTTTACTCTGAGCATGGAGGAGGTAGAACAGGCATCTTCCTTGATTCATGACGAGGCCCATGAAGACGCCAATATCATCCTGGGTACTGTATTTGATGACGATATAGATGAAGAGATAAGGGTAACAGTTATTGCCACCGGTATAGGGCCTGATGCCCGTTCCCTTGAAAAGCACATTGTTACACCAATAGAATCTATCAAGAAAAAGAATAAGATTATAAAACTGGATCATGATCCGACAACTCACACCCAAAAGGATCCTGTTGGGATATCCGGCTACATAAAGAATCCGGGGAAACAAGTATTAGACTTTGACGGCCTTGATAAAGTGGACACCAATGAATTAGATGTTCCTGCTTTTATCAGACGAAAAGCGGATTAAGGACCAGGGAAAAAGGCATCCTTCCCCCAGTTCTTTAATACCCCAATCATCAATCGCCAATCATCAATCATCAATCGGAATATTCACCTTGATATTTCGGGGTGTGATTTCCATTAATGTGAATCCCCCGGGGACAATGCATTCAGGTTCCACTGAATGAATGCCGGGCTCAAGCCCATTCACTGAAATCCCAACATATATATCTGTGACCTTGATTTCTCTGAGATCCAGTATGGGCCCTCGTAAAGTCACGCTTACTATTCTGGGCCACCATAAAACATCGGACTTGGTGGTTTCAATCTGTACAGGTATATGAGTGATGCGCCTTGTGCCTTGGGCAGGCACTATATATACAGCGACTTTATATGTCCCCTTTTCTTCTGGTGATACATGGAGTCCCTGAATATCCAGACCTACTTCCCTGGTAATATTATCCGAAGCCCCATCAAGGTCCACTGGGAATGTCCTTACATCCTTCATAGCCTTTATTACACTTTCAGGCCCTGAAATAACCACCCTCGGAGGATATGTTTCCGTGTTTAAGACCTTGTGATATTTGGCAACCGTGCCTTTTAGAACAGGCCTTACCTGGAAATCACTTAACACGAGAGGCTCCAGCACTATTTCAACATCGCTGGGCTGTATTCTAAGTGCTCGAACCGCCCCGGGCAAAGAAAGGCTATCAGGTGATAAGTGAACAGTGGTTTTGCCTGGTGTTGCGTCTTTAAGATCAATTACTCTAAAAACACCCTTAGTAGCCATGGCGCGAATCATGCTGCGGGGACCATAGACTTTAACATCAATATTAGAAGGAATATCGTTGGCTATTACCAGGCCCGCGGGGATATTTACCAGTTCAAGTGGAATGGAAACGCTCACCTCTGCCTTTTCTTGTCCAACCACAAAGAACCAAAGTAGCAAAGCAAATCCCAGTGAGAGCGACTTGATAACCCAATCTTTTCGAATACAACCTCGCCGGTGCACAGGCTAAACTATCCTCCTACGCCACCATGGTTTTTCAGTCTCTTCAGATGCAAAGGCGTTATGCAGGATACGCCTGAGCGTGCCGGGATCTATATCTCTGGTGATTTTGCCGGCAATGGCTACAGAGAGACTGCCGGTCTCCTCAGAAACGACTACTACTACGGCATCGGTCTGTTCTGTTATACCTATAGCCGCCCTGTGTCTGGTGCCCAGGCGTTTGCTGATGCTTGGGTTTGTGCTCAAGGGCAGCACACATCCGGCCACTGAAAGCCTATTCTTTTGAATAATTACCGCACCATCATGTAACGGAGTCCCCTTGTCAAATATTGTACAGAGCAAAGCACGAGTTACTTCCCCGTCAATTGTCACTCCTGACTCAAGGTGGTCCTTTAAGCCTACATCCCTCTCAAGTACTATCAAGGCGCCTGTATGGCTCTCTGTTAAAGTAGTGACTGCCTTTGCAATTTCCTCAAGGGCATGGAAGGTCTTTACCCGAAGTTTCGGAAAAGGAGTCTGACCCATCTGAGCCAGCGCCCTGCGAATATCGTCCTGAAATACTATTATGATGAGTAGAAACAAAGAGCTAAGGATGATCCCCAGGAGCCAGTGAAGAGTGAAGAGTTTCAACTCCCCGGCTGCGAAATAAATCACAATAATTAAAGCCAGCCCTGCTGCCATCTGCACAGCACGGGTTCCCCTGATAAGAAGGATGACCCGGTATATGATGTAGGAAACCACCAAGATGTCTACTACATCCTGCCACCGAATTATCGGCATATATTGAGTAATGCTCTCAAACATTAAAGTTTTTCTCTGCGAATAGCATCAACTACCCGGAGCACCTGCCTGGTGAGGGCAACATTATGGACCCGCACCAAATTCGCTCCCTTCATGGCTGATGCTGCAATCGCACCCAGAGTAGCCACATCACGCTCTCCTGCCTCATTTATCCCGGCTATTGCCCCCAGAAATGCCTTTCGCGAAACACCCACTATTACCGGCACCCCTAACTCGGTAAACTCCTCCAAGCGATTAATCAATACCAGGTTGTCCTGAAAACTTTTTCCAAACCCAATGCCCGGATCAATCAGCATCTTTTCCTTGGGAATGCCCTTGCTATTGGCCCAGGCTATGCGTTTTTCCAAAAAGCCCTTGACCTCTTCAACCACATCTTCATAGTAGGGATCCACCTGCATATCTTTAGGACTCCCCTTCATATGCATAAGCACAACAGGGGCTTCAAAGGCGGATGCTACATCGGCCATTTTGGGATCAAAACGCAGTGCACTGATATCGTTGATAATGTCAGCCCCCTCGTAAAGCGCGGCCTTGGCTACCTCAGCCTTTACAGTATCAACAGATATCAGGCAATCACTGATTTCCCGTATCTCCCTTATGACAGGTATCACCCGGCGCAACTCTTCTTCAAAAGTAACAGGCTCTGAGAAAGGCCGGGTAGACTCCCCTCCTATGTCCAGGATGTCAGCTCCGTCAGCAACCAGCAAGGCCGCCTGCCGCTTAGCCCCTTCCAGAGAAGAGAATTTCCCACCATCTGAAAATGAATCAGGGGTCACGTTTATGACCCCCATAATATATGTGCGAGAACCCCAGTGGAATGTATGCTCTTTTATAGCCAAGCTGGGGAGAGCCATCCTTGTAATCGTTTACACTTTTGGGCAGGGAGTGAATAATTGCGCCATTCTTATAGTATCAGGCGCCTGCCATTTGAATCTGAGTATTTTTTCGGCAGTTACTCATTATTTGTTCAATACTCGCCGCATCAAGGGATTCCTTCTCCAGCAAGGCATTGGCAATACCGTGAAGGCAATCAATATCCTCTTGAATTACGGATTTGGCTTTTTTGTATGAATCATGCACTATTTTCAGGATCTCTTGATCTATTCTCTGGGCGGTCTCCTCGCTGTAGTCCTTAACCTGGCTGAAGTCCCTGCCGAGAAACGGGTGTTCTTCCTTTTTGCCAAATGCAATCGGGCCAAGCCCATCACTCATACCCCACTCACAGACCATCTTTCTCGCCAGGAGTGAGGCCCTTTCAATGTCATTTCCCGCCCCGGTGGTATATTCATTCATTATCAGTTCTTCCGCCACCCGGCCTCCCATGAGAATTGCAAGGTTATTAAGAAGATATGACCTTGGATAGCTATGACGCTCATCTTCCGGAAGCTGCTGTGTGAGCCCAAGGGCACGACCCCTTGGTATGATGGTCACCTTATGAATCGGATCAGTGCCGGGGAGAATTTTTGCCACCAATGTGTGTCCTGCTTCATGGTAAGCGGTTATGCGTTTTTCCTCATCCGAAATGATAAGGCTTTTTCTCTCAGTGCCCATAAGTACCTTGTCTTTTGCCTTCTCAAAGTCGACCATGCTGACGGTTTCTTTGTTTTCTCTGGCCGCAAGAAGAGCCGCCTCGTTTACAAGATTTTCAAGGTCGGCACCGGAAAACCCTGGTGTACCCCTGGCAATTACTGACAGTTCGACATCCGGTCCAAGCGGAATATTATTCACGTGCACCTTCAATATCTTTTCACGTCCCCCCAGATCGGGTACAGGGACAACAACCTGTCGATCAAAGCGGCCGGGTCTTAACAAGGCCGGATCCAGCACATCAGGCCTGTTGGTAGCCGCAACTAAAATGACCCCTTCAGTGCTCTCAAAACCGTCCATTTCCACCAGGAGCTGATTTAACGTCTGCTCCCTTTCATCATGTCCGCCCCCGAGACCGGCACCCCTGTGGCGGCCCACTGCGTCTAGCTCATCAATGAAGATGATGCACGGTGCATTTTTCTTTGCCTGGACAAAAAGGTCTCTTACCCTGGAAGCACCCACACCAACAAACATCTCCACAAAGTCAGACCCGCTGATGGTGAAAAACGGTACATCCGCTTCTCCGGCTATGGCCCTGGCCAGAAGAGTTTTCCCTGTACCAGGTGACCCGATCAGCAGGACACCCTTTGGAATTCTTCCACCGAGACGGGTGAACTTTTTGGGATCTTTCAAAAAGTCGATTATCTCCCCCAGTTCCTCCTTGGCCTCTTCTATGCCTGCCACATCTTCAAATGTAACCTTGGTACCCTGATCAGTAACAAGCTTGGCCTTGCTGCGACCAAAGGACAGGGCGCGGCCACCCCCTGTCTGCATCTGTCTCATGAAGAAAATCCATACACCTATGAGAAGCAACATGGGAAACCAGGAAATCAGCAATGCAAGATACCAAGGCGTATCCTCGACCGGTTTTACCTGGATAGTAACCCCTTTTTCTTTTAACAAATGCATCATATCGGGATCCTGGACAGGTATTACAGTGAGAAAAGGCGCCTGGTTCTCAAATGCACCGTCAAGTTTGTCTCCTTGAATAACAACACTGGTCACCTCACCTTTTTCAACATGTTCCAAAAAGTCGCTGTAAGGGATCTCCTGTATGGATTTCTGAGGCTCGTTAAAAAGATTGAATATAAAGACCATTACAAGGCCAACAACAAGCCACAGGCTCAAGTTCCTGTAAAAGGTGTTCAAAAGTAGTCCTCCGCTACAATAGTATATTTTTTTAACATAAATCAAAACCTATATAAATCAAAATAACGAGTTTAATACAATAATTATTTTACTTTATCCACTTAAGGGACAGGGCTTTTCCGTTTGTTTGAACGAGCCTATAGGGATGGGAGACTTCAACCCCCACTACTGCCACGACTTCCTTGCCGCTGGTGAGTAATGGCAAAGAGCTTCTGACCCCACGTGGGATTTTGCTTGAGATCAGGAATTTTTTGAGCTTAAAAGGGGATGGTGCGCCCAAGGGCCAAAAAATTTCCCCAGGTTTTCTTGTCCTGAGATCCAGAGGAAACTTAACAGTCTCAGGATTCAACCACAGTGGCCTGAAATACTCTTTTCGATTTCGGGACCTGAAGTCACTTGCAACATTTGAGATGGAAATCTCCACATATCCCTTTCCACAAGGGGCAGGCCAACGTCCAGGTCCGGTTACGCTTATAGAACAGCTCTTGCTATTTGAATCTAAAATCAGTTTTTCCAGACAGGAAGAGGAAATAAACAGCTCTTCATATCTTCTAAAGGCTACGGCACCTCCGGGCAGCCTGCATGAGGCGCAAGGGTCTTTACAGGTAGTAACCAACTTATCCATCCCCAAGAGATGGCCGGCTCTCACCCTGCCGCTGAATAATCTTAAATCCCTCAGGGCCATTCTGTAGATCCTGCGGCGAATCGGCCCTGGATGCCCCTTAATCTTTTTTACACTGAAACCCAGTTCTCCCTTATGGGAAGAGGATGACAAAGAATCCTGATATGCCTCTTCTGCCATCTTTTCCAACAATTGATGATCTTCTGCCAGCATTTCTGCGGTACGATTAACAGTACGAACAATAGCAGGGTTAAAATTCTCAACCAGAAGCGGCAGGAGGTCTTTGCGAATACGATTGCGCAGATATGCCCTGCTATTATTAGATTGATCTATTACGAATGGGATGCCATGGACTTTAAGATGGCCCAGGATCTGCTGCCTGGTTACACCCAGCAACGGACGGACTATATGGTTATTTCTCACCCACGGAATTCCACTGAGTCCTGGAAGACCCGCACCTCTGATCAGCCGCAGCAGTACTTCTTCCGCTTGGTCGTCAGCAGTATGTGCCGTGGCAATATACGTGCTCTCAGTATCGGCACGTACACGTTCCAGAAAATCGTACCTGAGGATCCTGGCAGCCTCCTGAATTCCCATGCCTTTTTTGCCGGCAAATGCCCGGACATTCCCATGCTCAATGGAAAAACCAAGGCCAAGATCATGGGATAGTTTCTCTACAAAACGGGCATCATCTCTGGATTCCCGGCCCCTGAGGCCGTGCTCAAAGTGGGCCACTTCAAGGCCCAGCCCCCACTGGCTACTCAATAAATACAGAATGTGCAGCAGGCAGACCGAATCCGGCCCGCCTGAAACTGCCGTTACTATTCTGGCTCCGGGTTCAAAAAGTTCCTTACGCCTGACAGTCAGTTTGATCAGTGAAGTTAGAGATGAAATATCAGACCTCATGCCCGTTGTGATATTGATTTGCGTCAGTGCCCGGAGGCTCTTAGTTCCTGTACCAACGTCAATGGGATCTCCCATTTGTTGAGAGGACTGATCAGATAAAGCCCGCCAGCGAATGGAGTGATGTCGGCAATCAGCTTCCTGGTTAGGTCCAGGGCCGCCTTTCGTTGGTCTTCGACCTTTTCATACTTCCACAAACGCTCTCGAATTTCCCTGGGAATTGAAATGCCTGGGATTTCGTTGTGCAGGAAATCCGCATTTCTGGCAGATATGAGGGGAAAGATACCTGTGAAAATCAAGAGGTCCAGATGTTGCGTTCGTTCCATCATGGCCTCTACGGCATCCCGGTCAAAAATTGGTTGTGTCATGACAAAATTTGCACCCAGATCGGCCTTTCGTTCCAGCCTGCTGATCTGGAGATCAGGATTTGCTGAGCGATAGCTGAAGGCCACACCAATAGAAAAATCAGTCCGTTTTTTCATTGAGGCCCCTGCCATGTTCAGCCCGCGGTTGAACTGATCTATCATTTGCACCAGGCCAAAGGAGCGGACATCGAATACTCCACTCACACAGGGCTGATCCGTGGAAGTGGCCGGATCTCCGGTTACAGCCAAAATGGCCTCTAACCCAAGGACATGAGCTCCCATAATCTGTGCCTGAAGACCCAAGATATTCCGATCCCTACAGGTCAGATGAAGCACTGTCTGTATCCCTGTCTCCTCACGTATTCTGTGTGCAAGGGACAGATTATCCGCCCGCAGAACGGCCAGGGGGTGTTCTGCGAGAGTGATTGCATCAGCACCGGCATCGGCTAAGGCCCGCGCTCCGGTGAGAATTCCCTCTATATCCAGATGCCTGGGAGGATCCACTTCCACAAGCACAGGGATGCGGTCGGATCTCAGGCTCTCAATCATTCCGCCCCTGCCGATGGAGTTTTTTCTTTCTTCAGTCAAACCAGAGAATTTCTCCACGCTGGTTACAACCCGTGTGGTTTTGTGTCTTTTGATGTGGAGATGCTTTCTGAATTCATGGATATGGGCCGGTGTAGTACCGCAGCACCCGCCGATCAACCGGACTCCGAACTTGACCATTTCAGCCACTTTGTCGGCCATATAGGCCGGTGGTGTCGAATACACCATGCGGTGTTCTACGATTTCAGGGAGTCCGGCATTGGGAAATGCTGAAAGAAAAACTGCATCCTTGAGGGGAGACAGACGCTCAACTGCTGAGAGCATAGCCTTGACGCCCCGTCCGCAATTGGTACCAACGACCGTGGCCCCTGCAGCGGCTGTTGCCCTGCCACAATCCAAGGCGTCCAGGCCGATGGCTGTCCGCCCGTGGAACGGATAGACCATCTGGGCCACAATTGGAATATCAGGTGCAATTCTCTTTGCTGTTCCAATGGACAAAAGCAGTTCGTCCAGGTAGGTAAAGGTCTCAAGAATGAACAGATCCACCCCACCTTCCAACAGGGCAGTCATCTGTTCAACAAAGGCCTCCTGTACTGTGCCGGACTCAACCTCATCGTTCTCAAGTGAAAAATTTACACCTGTCGGGCCGATTGATCCGGCTACAAAAATTTCATTTCCTGCAGCCCGACACGCAAGCTCTGCCCCCTTAAGATTAATTTCTCGCACCTTATGCTCATGGCCGACCCTGAGCATTTTGAAACTATTGGCACCAAAGGTATTGGTCTCAATGAGTTCGCTCCCGGCCCTAATGTATTCCTCATGAACGGAATAGACCAGGTCCGGATCGCTGATGTTAAGCAAATCAGTATTCTTTGTGAGGTCTACACCTTTTTCAAAGAGATAGGTCCCAAAGGCCCCATCTCCCAACATGACTTTTTCGTTAAGGTATTCTACGAAGTTGTTTTTCATTGGTCTGTCCGCATCTCCGTTTAATGGTATTGCAAAATTGCGCCTTTCAATCGCTTATACCAATAATAATGATACCAGTTGAACCTCAGAAGTACCGGTAATTAATAAACCATACACTATAATCGTCAAGTATCTGATAGTTAATTGAAGTTCTGTCAATAGCTTCTAAGTCTTCTAACGGCAGAGTAAATTTTTCCTTATCTGAGACACGGCGGACATTAGCAAGGATACCGTTATCTTCGTCATAATGATCATCAAAACTCAGGATTCTGTATGGTCTGTGTATGAGGGCTGTGTTTTTTTTAATTCCTCATATTCATCTTTGTCACCTGGTCCTAAGACATAAAACTCTTCCCATCTAAAGTCCTCTATTCCAGTAACTATACAGGGAAATGCAATGTTTTTATTCAGATATTGAAAATACTTTTCCAAGTTCTCATCATTAACAATTATGTCCTCTTCATCAGTCACTTTTAAAATGGCCTGAATCCTTTTCATCTGTTGGTCCGTCTCGATTTCATCCTCGGTTAATCCTGTATCACCATCATCAAATTCTTCCAGATCATACTTTTCCGATATCATCTTTAAGGTTTCAGCAACTTCCTCTTCCCTATCCCTGGATTTTGTGGGCTCAAGATCACTTGCATACATATCCATAATCGACCACACAAGACCGTCTTTTTCACTATCTTCTATAATCTCGACTTTGGCCATTTTTAATTCATGGTTGTTGGGCTAACTTACTGAAATTATTATATCTAGCTTGAATTGGATCAAATCTACCCATAAAAAATCGGGGTATGAGTGCTTGTAATTCCCAAATCGTGCAGCTAACTCCTTGATTTTTCTGGTTTTATAATAATCGAAAAATGGCCAAAGTCGAGATAATAGAACAAGGCATATTTCTCAGTGTTATACTGTCCCATTTGATCCTGATAAGAGAATCGTCAAAATTGTCATCTATTTCATAAATTCTCCCCTGCCACCCACTTATGTCATCACCATAATCAGGATCGAGAGTCCCTTCTTTAACGACAACAGAATCATCGATACTAAATTCTATTTCTGGTTTATGTGTGGTTTTATTCTTAATGATCCTTTGTTTCTTCTTTGTTTCTTTCTTCTTCCTTGCTTTCTTAGCCATAATTTGTATTCCTTCTTATTTTGGTATGGGGTGGCGCCATGAAGCTATGCTTTGAAAATCTAAAAAAATCCGGCTTTTCAATCGTTTAGCATGATAGAAAGTTACTTAGGGGACGAATTCCATTGATCTCATGTGCGCAGGCCCCAACCAAGCTCTTTGAATTTTTCCTGATCTGTATTTCCTCCCAGCAGTAATGCCCAAACAAGCGGAAGGTCCATGTTATAATGCCTGGCGATGTATTTCATATCATGACCTTGGGAGAACAGATTGTGCATATCACTAATTTTGGTATTTTGCACATTTCTTTTCACAATAATACCTCCTTCAGATTTTCGTTAAACTCTGAACCTTTGAACCAGTGAACGCTTACAATCACTTTTTGAGTCTTTCCGTAAGCTTATTTTCCCCTGCTACGTTTTCCGATTGTCTCAGCCATGGTAGCAATGTATTGCCCTTTTCTGTCACGGCAGTTGTATCTGAAGATTGTATCGACCAACCCGTTATGTAATTTCCCAAATGTCTGAACATATCGTTTGCTCAACCACCGATAGTATTTCTCCATACTCTTCATATTCTGCGTGAACATTATCCGAATAAGCTCGTTAATATGTTCATCCGCATCATCATCAAAAAAGTCCGTCAGATCAGGCGGTGGACCGCCTGAAATCGGTTGATATTCCTGAACGAACACATAGGCTCCCGGCAGAGAGCGAAGGAAACGAAAGCGCTCTACATCTTCGGCAAGGCTGGTATTGTATCCATACATGCAGATAAACTCTACATTATCACGAGGAGTAAAACCAAGCATCTGATACTTGCGGCGGACGCGATCCAAATTCCGAGTGTCATTGAGGCTGAAATGGTATACGCGCCTAGTGAAATTGAGATTGGAACAGAAAATCCGCCGGATGATTTGCGCCTTTTCCTTATCCAGCAGACGAATATCAAGTGTCTGGGTAAAATTGACCTGTAGGTTGCGCCGCGCCATTTCTTCAAGGAGATTGTCTGCTTTAGGATGAGACAAGATGTTGTCGTCCAGCAGTATGAGCTTGCGGCGACCATCCTCGAGCAGACTATCGAGATCACAGACTTGATGTGTCTTCCCTTCTTTGATGGGAACAATGCAGAAAGGACAATCAAAGGGACACCCGCGGGTTATGAAACCGATACCCCGGTCCTTCAGTTCGGGGTAAAGGTCGTAATCGGCAGGGAGTTTCTCGATCTTGCAAGGAAGACGTGCCTGGATATCGACTCCGGAACCGCCAAGGATCATAGATTCGCCATAATAATCCCGCAGCTTCTTTATGCGTCGTTGTGATGCAGGGGAGTAGAAAACACAACTGGCATAAACCCTTTCAGCTCCCTTTATGAAACTCTCCCTTCGAGCCAGTATAACCCGACGGCCCTGTTCCTTGAAATAGCGACTGAATTTCATCAGGGCCAAATTCGGCAGGCGGCTATCCACGTCCAGGAGGAGAACGGTGCTGCGGGGTATTCGAGTCGGACATTTTTTTCTGGGCTTCTCGGCAGCGACAGGAAGGGACAGATGCCTTCTTTCTGTGTTATTGGGAAAGCCTAAAAGGGCCTCGTCAGAAAGCGTAACCACAAATTGCATTGCCGGCAGCAGAAGATCCATGAGCTTTATCCAGCAGGGAAAGCCCTTTTTTGTGCAAAAGCGGTCAGGCCGGTCCAACAACATCAAGCCGGGCATATTGAGCGGTGTTCCTGATCCTGGAAAGGCATCAATCATGTGGCGGGCAACATCAAGAATTGGCAGTGCAGCCCTATGCTGCCAGGGCCGCATTCGAGCCCACTCCTGTCTAAAATCACACCTTTTCTCCATCCAGCAGCCTGTCTCTATACCGAGGTATTCTTTGAACGACTGAGTCAGACGCTCCAGGGTCCATTTTGCCGGAAAGCGTGATTTCAGAACGCCCCTGTAATGGAGTCGCGTCAAAAACGCCACTGGGTCCGTGACAAGGGCCTCCTTGTTGAATAGCGATTGAAACCGGGTTACACGAAAAAAAAGGTCTGTAAAACTGAAATCATCCGTTTGGTCGTGATGCTTCAATTCGGAGCCATAGGCAAGGAGAAAGTAGCATGAATTGCCCGTACCCAATGCGGGACTGCGAATCGTGAGACCAGGCGGCAACAAACGGCAATCCTTTTTGGTCAATCCCCTGACCTGCCCCTTTTGGTCAATATGGATACCGCTGCCCAAAAGCGGTGGCACACGGCCTCTGCCGTCGATTGGATAGTGAGTCGTGAGGATGAATTCGAGTTGCAAAGGGATATCAAGATTTTTGCACAAGCGTCCGAGACCTAAAAGAGGTTGACGCAAGAAGCGATCGCCCGCACAGGCCAAAGCCATCAATTGCAACAGTTCCCTGTCGGACCTTCCTGCAGGAAGCCTGGTCCACTTGCGAATCTTTCCGCGGTCCTTTTTGAAACAGAACCTGCCGTCGCCGTTTTTCTTGGCGTTTTCAAAGTATATGCCGAGGAGATACATAGAACATTCCAACCAAATAATACAACCACGCAGAATATGACTGAAGACCTTTTAGCCACAGAACTTGCGAAAATCAAGCATGATATTTCCATTTACACTGCCCACAGATATTGATAGCACACCAGGTGTAATGGGGGATCTTTCTAAAACTGATCGCCGATATTACAGCGGCCGCATATGCCGATACCGCACTTCATGCGTATTTCCAGGAAAAGGATGATCCTTTCAGGAGAAGAACCCCACTTTTTCAAGGACAGGCTGAGTAAACTTGATCATGATTGACGAGCTTAACACGTCTCATAAAAACAGTTTTTTTAGCTTTTGCTTATCGGTTTTCAGGATCTCGGGTTTTCCGGAATAGGCAATTTTCCCCAGTTTAATTGAATAGATGTGATGGCAGATTTCCAAGACCTCACGGACCTTCTGCTCTACAATCAGGACAGTCACCCCGAATTCACGGTTGATTTTAAGGATATGACCCATCATGAATTTTACCAGCTTGGATGAAAGCCCCAGAGAGGGTTCATCCATAAGAAGCATCTTCGGGTTGATGATCAGAGCCCTGCCCAGGGACAGCATTTGTTTCTCACCGCCGCTCAGTTTTCCTGAATTCTGTTTTTTCCTTTTCTCCAGTTCAGGAAATAGCCCCCATATTTTTTTCAATTCTTCCTTAAACCGGTCCTTGGGTAGGTGCAGTCCCCCGATTTCCAGATTTTCCAGCACGGTCATCTCATCGAATACCCTGTTTCCCTGGGGTACAAAGCCGATGCCATTATTTACATTAGCTCTGGTTCCGCGATTGGTGATATTCTCACCATTATAAATGACACTGCCGTTCCATACAGGAATAAGGCTAAAAATGGATTTCAAGACCGTGGATTTTCCAGAACCATTGGGGCCGATAATTGCCGTAATTTTCCCGCTTGATGCCTCAAGGTCTATGCCAAAAAGGACCTGCTTCTTGCCGTAACCGGCTTCTAATTTCTCAACCTTCAGCATATTATTCCAGGTAAGCCTCAAGGACCGCGGGATTATTCCTCACTGATTCAGGGTCTCCTTCCACTATCTTTCTGCCTTCATCCATAAAAACTACTTTATCGCAGACCTGCATGACAGCATCGATGTTGTGCTCAATCAGGACAACGGTCTTTCCCTCTTCAGGAAGTCTCTTGATGATAGCCAGAATTTTGTCAATAATCTCAGGGTTGATGCCCGCTACAGGTTCATCCAATAGAAGAAGGTCAGCACCCGAAGCCAGACAACAGGCCGCTGAGACCATTTTCTGCTGCCCATAGGACAGGTCTTCTACAAGGGCATGTGCCTTGTCTTCAATTCCCATGTGTCTCAAGAATTCCAGGGCCTCTTCGCGATTTCTTCTCTCCTGCTCTCTGATACGCCCCGGAAAAAGAAAGATACCCTTGAGATGTTCACCAGACTGATTTTGAAAGGATAGCATGATGTTGTCGAGGACGCTACGCGTCCTCGACAATCGCCGCGGATTGCCATCCGCCGGCTGCGAGGCGCTCCGCGCCTCACAACCAGCGAATGCAGTCGACTGCGCGCGCAGGCAAGCAAGCTTGCCTACGTGCTCGCGACTGATCCGCGGCGATTATCCAGCACACTTATACGCGTTATGAGACGAAGTTGCTGGAAGGTGCGGACCATTCCCAGGCGGGTAATGCGATAAGGCGACAGCCCGTTCAAATCCCTGCCACTGTAAATGATCTTTCCCGAATCCGGGGTTAGAAAACCCGTTATTACATTAAATAACGTGGTCTTCCCTGCCCCGTTAGGACCGATAATACCGATGATAGAACTTTTTGGGACATCCAGGGAAAAATCATCAAGGGCAATGGTCCCATCGAAATTCTTGTTGGCGTTTATAATATTTAGAACCGAGTTCATATTTTATGTTCGTCCAGAATGAATCAATTGCCTTCTTCGTGTCCTTCGTGGTGCAGCTTCTCCCTATTTCTTGAAAGCATACTCCCCATGAAACTTTGAGAACGAAAAAGCATAAAAATAAATCAATTATTTTCTTTACCACGAAGTGCACGAAGAACACGAAGAAATTATAAAACCATCCGTTTAATGCCGTTCTTCATATATTCAACGTTGAAATTTAACAATAGTCCTATTGATATACCGGATAGCTTCATATACGTGAGCAATTGTGCCTGATGGATTGGAAGGATTTTGTCCACACTCTTCAATTCAACAATAATAGAATCATCGACGAGCAGGTCAATCCGATAACCGCAATCAAGTTTGATGCCTTTGTATTCCACTGGAAGTGAATATTGCAGCTTGAATGGTATGCCTCCAAGTTTCAACTCATGGGCAAGACACTGTTCATAAGTTGACTCAAGCAACCCTGGTCCTAAATACTGATGAACTTCTAACGCACACCCAATAATACGATTTGACAATTTATCGAATTCCATTCTTCGTGTCCTTCGTGGTTCAGCTTCCCATTATTTCTTAAACGCATACTCCCTACCTTCTTTACCACGAAGTGCACGAAGAACACGAAGAAATTATAAAAACCACCCGTTGAACATCGTAGTTCAACAACCCCCTATTTTTTAAAGGAGTATTCCCCGACAAAACCCTTCAATTGCCTTCTTCGTGTCCTTCGTGGTGAAAATGATTTTTTGTTTAAATGTTTAATCTCCATCTAACAAAGCAAGAGGCTATTGGGGAAATAAAACCGTCTCATGGAAGATAAAAGTAAATATTAAACCACGAAGGACACGAAGAACACGAAGAAATCACAGTGGTGCAGCTTCTCCCTTATTTCTTAAATGAGTACTCCCCTATAAAGCCCTGGGGGCGGAAAAGCATGAATATGACCAAAAGGCCACCATAAATAATCTGTCTCATGTTGGCCGCAATGGCGCTAGGCATACCGACAAACCGCAGGGCCTCAGGAAGGATTACAAGTATCACTGCTGCCAGGACAGAGCCCCAGATATTGCCCGCCCCTCCGATGATGACAATGGAGATGATAAAAATTGACTCCATCACAGTGAAGCTTGTAGGGTCAATGAAACTGATATAATAAGCATACATGACCCCTGCCACAGAGGCCATGCCTGCACCAATCACAAAAACCAATACCTTATACGAGGCCACATTTTTCCCCATAGCCTGGGCAAAGACCTCATCTTCCCTGATCGCCTTCAGGACACGGCCAAAAGGAGAGTTGACAATCCTATGACATATCCAGAACGTAACGATGCAAAGTAGGCAAACAAGAAAAAGGAAACGATAATGCGTATTGATCTCCAGGCCGAAAATGGTCGGCTGCGGGATGCCCGGTAGTCCCATGGGACCGCCGGTAAACGAGACCCAGTTGTTCATAATACTGAACGTAATGACCTGAAAGGCAAAGGTGGCAATGGCAAAATAGTCGTCACGGATGCGGAGGGAAGGTATCCCAACCAATGCCCCTAAAAGGCCTGAAAGTATGACGGCGCAGATTATGTTAGCCAAAAAAGGACTATTGAATTTCAGGGCCAGAAGTGCGGCAACGTACGCGCCCACTCCATAAAAGGCGGCATGGGCGATGGAGAGCAAACCAGCATATCCAACTATCAGATTGAGAGATACTGAAAGGATGATATAAATCCCAATAAGGATCAGGATGTGGAGGAGGTATTCCATGCTTTATAATTCACCACAGAGGCGCAAGGATCACTGAGTTTGTTTTGTGCTTTCAGTACTCAACAAACCCGCCCTATCTCCTCATTCGATTTTGACGCCGTAATTTGTTAAAAAAGTCTATAAGCAATAGGATCTTAATCAGTCAATTGCTCAAAGGATATTCCAAGTGCTCTCGCTATTTTCCTTAGAGTTGCTGTTCTTGGATTCGCATCCGGCTTTTCAAGTTTGGCGTATGCCGGTTGACTCATCCCAGCATGCCTGGCAACTTCAGCTTGGGTCAAGCCAAGATGCTCACGCCAGGCTTTCAGAAGGCTATCGCCCCTTACAACATTAGCTTCAACCACTTCCTGTGGAAACCATACGTCCGATTCGTAAGGAATGTAGTTTTTAACAAGCTCCTGGTGGAGATCCTCTTTCACAGCACCGCACCTTCTTGGCAAATATTGCAGAAAAGGGGTTCGCTCTGATCCATCTGAAAGGCTTTCACTTCATCAACGAAGATGGTTACGACAACGCCATAGCGTTCCAACATCTCATAGGCAATACCATCCACCTTGTTTTCCAACAGTCTGGATCTCTTGTCTACCAAGAGAAGTATGTCATAGTCAGAATCCCTCTGGGCATCCTCTCTGGCCCTTGAGCCAAAGAGGATAATCTCCTTGGCGTTTTCGCTCAGAACCGCGTACAGACGTTCCTTGATAGCCGCCAGAACCGAATCATCTTTTGCTCTGACCTTTCTTATGGTTTTCATCATAACAGGGTGTCCACAACCTGCTCCACATAGCTTATGTTCCAGCTTACAGTAGCGGCAAGTAACGCACCTGTCCTTCCCACTCACCCTCAAGGCTGCACTCTGCCAATAACAGGATGTCTTCTATGGCAACGCCGATTGGAACGGCACGGCCGATTTCAAACACGCCCGGCATGCCCTTGGCGGCTTCTACCCGTTCATAAGCATAACGTGTGATTGTGTTGACATCCTCTGTAAGCAAGACGCGTCCTTCTTGCGCAGCCCATTGGAGCACAGTCGGGTCATCTGCTCCAGATAAACCCACGTCTTGAATAGAACTATGTCTAAATCCGGCTTCCGACGTAATAACCCACGCATAATATCGTTGTTAAAATTCTCATCTGCGGCAAGCCTGAGCATGTATTAGGTAACCTTGTGAGTCCTGCGGGCCAGCAAACGATCGCGCACACCGCACGGATCAAACCACGACTCATTCTGTTTTCGCTGTATTTCTGCCTGTTGTCGTCCCCGCTGCACATAGTCATCCATTTCTGAACGTCGCCGCAAGTAATAGCCAATTACTGAGTAGACATCAGCGAGATCCACAGTCGGATATTGCTGGACAATTTCTTCAGCCGTTGCACCTTCTAAAAAGGCTGCCACAACTGTATCCAGAGTCACACGGGTTTTGGCGACCCGCGCAACACCATCAGAGTCCACAGTAAAGGGGACCGGTTCTGTTGCAATCGCAAGGGGCATAGGATTTCTCTCCACTACTATTATTTTTTGTTTATTTTAAATTTTTCACTCATAACTGTCAAAACACATTGATGGATATGGAAGCCTGTCGCGTTGCAGGCTGACAACGCGACTCTTTCCATCTGGCGGATTGAGTTCTTTATTCGGTCAGGCCTGCTCAGTGAAGTGCTTACCCTACTTCACTGGGGTCGGTCGAACAGAATGTCTGCGTCCGTCTGCGTTGGTCTGCGGCTAATTCGCTTCAGTCATAATCAGAATTCCTCACGGCATTCCCTCTGGCCCTTGAGCCAAAAAGGATAATCTCCCTGGCGTTGTCCGCTCAGGATTTCACGCAGCCGTTCCTTTATGGCTAATAGAACCGGATCATCTTCTGTTTTAATCTTTCTCATCCTCTTCACCTCGCCGAATTTAACATCACAGCGTTGCCGTAGCCATCTTCGTGTTCTTCGTGGCCTTCGTGGTGAAAAAACATGACCCACATATAAAATATCGCTGTTGAAATTCTCATCTGGGCTAATTCACTTCAGTCATAATCAGAATCCCTCTCGCAACCCATCACAGCGTTGCAGTCTTCGCTTTCTTTCCCAGAAATCCTTGCGGTCTGAAAAGTAAGAAAATCAGCAGGATGACAAAGGCAATGGCATCCTGCCATTGAGAGCTGATTTTCCATACGCCAAACTGCTGGGCCATTCCCAGGAGAAGCGCCCCGAGTGCTACACCCGGTATACTTCCTACACCTCCGATGACCACCGCCACCACACCCATCAAAAGAGCATTCATTCCCATAGTTGGTGTCATATCCACGTCCAGTGCAACAAGAATCCCGGCAATTCCTGCCAGAGCAGAACCGAGTGCAAAAGTCGAGAGAATTACCCTGTCACTTTCGATACCAGAAACACGTGCGAGTTCAGGATCATTCGCGACAGCTCGCATAGCATGCCCCATTTTTGTGTACTTAAGAAAAAAGAAACAGCAGACAAGGAGAAATAGACTTACAGAAATTATCGTTATTTGAATAGGAGTGATCCTCGCTCCAAGGATATTGATTCCCTCCTCGACTATCCCAGATCTTATGGTCTTAATATCATCTCCAAAAACCATTGAGATAACATTCTGTAAAACTATATAAATTCCAAGAGACGCAAGCAGTAGTATAAGAGAGGAAGCGTCCTTACGCCTTAAGGGACGATAAATAGAGATTTCAATAAGGCAGCCGAGGATAGCGCTAAAACCAATAGCTACAACAATAGAGAAAAAAAACGGATAACCAAAGCATATTTTAAAAAGAAAGGTCAGATAAGCACCTGCTGTGAAAACCACGCCGTGGGCAAAATGAAAGAAATGGCTTACCTGATAAATAAGCGCAAATCCAAGAGCAATAATTGTATAGATTGAAGCAACATAGAGGCTATTTGCTATTAGCTGTGCCATTTTTTAAAAATTAATGATTACCCTGCAAAAAGTCGAAGTCGATGCAAAAAGTCGAAGTCGATCTAATGCTATAACATAAACATATTATGTAACATATAAGTTACGTACACGAAATTTATATAGCTATTTCGAGGCGGGGGCTCAAAAAGGACTTTTTTCAGCGTAATCAATGAATTTGCCCTTATGGACAATAAAAAAATTAACCTTCTTGATTGCATCACCATTAGAATCAAAATGTAATTCGCCACCTGCGCCGAGATAGTTAGAAAGTCCATACAATGCTATTTTTACATTTTCGGGATTCAATCCGACACGACCAATAAGTGTAGCCAAAAGCATAACCGCATCGTAGCCATTGACTGCATAGATGGTAGGATTTTCTCCAAAGCGTTTCCTGTAAGTCTTTCGAAATGTAATATATTTTTCATTAGATTCATCAATTCCTTCGCTGGCAACAACAGTTGCATCGTAACCATTCACTCCCCCCCCTTCACGTATCTTAACTATCGTAAATAACGTAACTTTCTGAATGTGCTGATTTGGAAAAAAATTTTTACTGCTATATATCTAAGAAGATTAACGTTGATATATGAGGTAATGATAAATAATGTAAACATTACGTAATTATTAATTAAGATATATGCTATTAGAGCACTTTTAGAAAATTCCTGTAAAATCAATAAACTATCTTACCAGTGGATGTGGCCGTCATAAAAAATATCTGTATTTTCAATTAATTAGACCAAAACTTTGAAATGGCAATTACGGGTTTTTTATACGTCATTTATCATTTTAATTTCAGTAAGTTAATGGTGTGGGAGGGGGGTGTGAATGGTTACGTTCCGGTTTATCCGGGCTAGGTATCTAGCTTTAACATTGGACTAATACTGTCCTAATAAAACTGTAACAATGATGTGGTTTAATAAGTTGATTCGGAGAATTGGATCGATTCTTTTTTCTGAAAAGCCAAAGGCGGTTTGATAAAGCATATGACGCGGCAAAAGGGTATCTTACATGTTTACCGAAAAGGAAAGAAAAACTAAGGAAGTCATTGATGAGCATGTTCAAAAGGTAGGGGGATGCCTGGGCTGTTTCAATGGTTGTCTCGAGGCATTCCTTCAGGGTGATAGAGCCAGATGTGAATCGACTCATAGAAACTGTGACTCTGCTGAAACCGAGGCTGATATACTGTATAGAAAGATCGGCGAGCACCTGTACTCCGGAGCCTTTCCCGCCATCGAACGAAAAGATATCTATATGATGACAGGGTTGGTGGATAAAATCGCCAATAAAGTCGAGAAAGCTTCTGACGTCGTGGTATACCAAAGCCCTGACGTGCCGGAGGATTACAAGCAAACCCTGCACGAAATCTTTGAGACCATTGTAAAAATGTTCCGTATCTTTCAGGAGGCGGTGAGGCTCTTTGCGCCTTTTGAAACCTTGCATGGGGCTGACAATCTGGCAACCATCCGGGAAAAGATCACCGCTATCGGCATTATGGAATCGGAGATCGACGACAAAGAGTGCGCCATCATGAGGACTATATACCACTCAGGACTTCCCCTTATCCACAAGATCCACCTGGAAAGATTCGTGCGACAGATTACCGAAATCTCAGACGTTATTGAGGATGCATCTGATCGTCTTGATGTCCTTGTCATTCGTATGAGGATATGACCGCAAAATTTGATACAAATTTAACCCTCCCCTAATAATACTGTAACACTAATGTGGTTCAAGAATGTTATTGAAAATCAGCAATCGAAAAAAAGAGGAGGATAAACCCGTGAAAAAAATAGTGATTGTAACCAACAAACCAGAGCCTGATTACGGTTTATTCGGGTTGCTCAATATGCTGTTTCCTAAGTGTGAGATACATGTTGTTCCAAGGCGGGTTGAGACTTTTGAGGAGGGGCTGGCCGGTTGCTTTTCAGACCACTTTAAGGGTCACACTATACGGGAAGAGTATGATGGCAAGTATTTTAATTATAGATGACCCCCCGGTTATCCCAGGCCGAAGGCTATGTCATGATGAGTTATGTCCCGGATATACTTCTTTTAGTTTTTGGACTTCTCTTTTTGGTGGGCTTGATCGTTTTACGGTTCAGATTCATCAAAGACCGAAACCCTAATACTAAGCTTTTAATTGATCTGTTGAGATGGATGAATGCTCCCCGTTAGAAGACCCCTCTTGCCCTTGATTTGAACCACAAAAACAAGCGCATTTTCCACAGTTTGCTGCCGGGATCTTCAATCTACATATGCTGAATAATCCCGCAATCCACGGTATTCATCTGTCTGTTTTCGAGAGAAAAATGACATGATTATGAAAAAGAAACGTGTATTGGTCATTGGGCACCGGGCACCGGATAGTGATGCTGTTTGTTCCGCTATTGGGTATGCCTACTTTAAGAACCATCTGGATAAAACGCGGTTGTATGTCCCTTGTCGGGCCGGCACATTAAACGAGGAGACAACTTTCATTCTTGAGAGGTTTAATCTGGAGACACCGGTGCGGATTGACAGTGTCGTTGCCACTGTGGAGGATATGGATATTGAAAAACCAGTATCCGTTTCGCCCGAACAGACCATGATGGATATCGGCTATCTGATCAAGGATAGAAACATCCAAAGCTTTCCTGTGGTGGATGCGGAAAACAGACTCCTCGGCATTGTGGACAAGATGGATCTGGCTGTCCACTATGTGGAACGACTGGAGATGGAGAATTTATCAGCTATTCCTATCGAACTGAGCCACCTCATGTCTGCTCTGCATGGAAAAATCATGGCCAATACAGGAAAAATGAAATCGCTTCAAGGAGAGATATTTGTTGCTGCCTCCCAGAGAGGAACCACTATCAACAGGACAAGGCACAGTGATATCGCTATCTTAGGGGATAGGGCCGATGTACAAATGGATCTGATCAAGGCAGGATGCTCGGCCCTTATCATCACCGGAGATCATCCGGTTAGTAAAGAAGTCCTGGAATTGGCCAGAGAAAAAGAGGTGTTGATAATCAGTTCGCCCCACCGGACGTTCGCTACAGCCAGGCTGGTCAATTTATGTATGCCTATCTCACATCTCATGTCAAAAACCGTACCCACGGTTGGATTGATAACTACTGTAAACGAAGTAAGAGAAAAGATCCTGGAATCTAAATATCGGTGCTTAATGATTGTTGATGATGATAATCATCTGATCGGTATTGTAACCCGGAGTGATCTCCTTGAGCCAATCCAAAAGCAGGTTATCCTGGTAGATCACAATGAAATATCACAGGCTGTTGATGGTATAGAAGATGCCGATATTCTGGAGATTATCGACCACCATCGGGTTGGAGATATCTCGACCATAGGTCCTATTACGGTTTATAACGAACCGATCGGGAGCACCTGTACCATAGTGGCCGGTCAGATATTCTTGCACCGGATTGAGATGATACCGGATATTGCCGGCGCCCTTCTGTCAGGGATATTGTCTGATACACTGCTTTTGACGCTTTCCACTACTACAGGGAAAGATCGCGAAATAGCCAATAAATTGGCTGAGATTGCCGATCTTGATCTGATGACATTCGGAAAAGAATTATTGGCGTCGAGCATAAACCTAAAGGGAAAGACTCCACGGGATATCCTTTTTCAGGATTTCAAGACCTATCATTTTAATAAAAAGAAGATAGGTGTTAATCAAATAATGATTCTTGATAAAGGGGAATTTGCGTCTATTGAGCCGGATATTAAGTCAGAGATGGAAAAACTCTGCCAAGAAGAGCACTACAGCATGGTAGCTATGCTGATAATGAATCCGGTGGAAAAAAATGGGGAAGAGATAATTGTCAAAGGTAACACGAAGATTATTGAAAAGGCCTTTGGGGTGACTGTAAAGGATGATAAGTGTTTTATCCCAAAAATCATGTCACGCAAAAAAGACTTCATCCCCAGGATCGGCAGGTTCCTCACAGACTGATTTGTAATGGAAAACAACACCTATCAAACTGAACCAGTGACGACATCTGACCATGAAAAGAATATCCGGGTATCAGAAGGATACCGATAGCTATAGTAAACTTTTCGTAATATTAACGATAGGATAGAGAACAATCAGTGGTGGAATACCATCAAGATGCATTGTGCTTTTAGCATGATAGGTAACCATTCACTCCCCCCCCTCACGTATCTTAACTATCGTAAATAACGTAACTTTCTGAATGTGCTGATTTGGAAAAAAATTTTTACTGCTATATATCTAAGAAGATTAACGTTGATATATGAGGTAATGATAAATAATGTAAACATTACGTAATTATTAATTAAGATATATGCTATTAGAGCACTTTTAGAAAATTCCTGTAAAATCAATAAACTATCTTACCAGTGGATGTGGCCGTCATAAAAAATATCTGTATTTTCAATTAATTAGACCAAAACTTTGAAATGGCAATTACGGGTTTTTTATACGTCATTTATCATTTTAATTTCAGTAAGTTAATGGTGTGGGAGGGGGGTGTGAATGGTTACCATGATAGAGTCTCAAGCTAAATGCACAAGATTGACAAAATAATTAGCTGATTTTTCAAGCTGTTATGAAATGCACCAATCCGAATTACGCTGAATATGTCCACAATGCAGTACAGATTTCGTCTGATATTCAAATGGAACTTATGAAATTGTATTCTACGAATTTGGAGTACGATGATTTACCTGTAAAGATCATGGATATATCTGAATTAAAATGATAAAGTTACGTTTGACCGGACAGGAGTAAAATCCTCGCAAGTTGCCCTTTAGAGGTTCACCAAGTTCAACCGGCTGTTCCATAATCTGGCGAACTTTTTGTTCTATCTGCTTTTTTATGCCGGCATGTTTCTTGACACCTTTCAAAAATGCCTTTTCAAATTCTGCTTTCATCAGTCGCTAAAAACTTCCTCAAAGGTATGCCACTGAGCTGTTCCGTCGCGGAGCCGGGACTGTACTGCGACCAGTGCTTTGTGGAAGTCAGGGTTGGAAAATATAATCTCCATGCTATCTCCTTGTGCCTGCCGTTTGAGTGCAAGGAGAAATTGCGTAATAACTTCAGCGACTGTTGTTCGGTTTTCTTGAACGTATACCTTGATAAAGTTCGCCAAATCTTGGTCAAGGCTGATATTTAACCGTGCCTTAGGCATAAATTCCCCCACTTGAAATAGTGTTCCTAATATACACATATCAGGAACGATTGTCAAAAAACAGCAGAAGAGAGAATGTGCTTTAGATGGGCGCTGGTGCATAGGCAACTTCGGCTCTGGAATAATCAATATTTTTCTCCTCTCCTGTAGATCTCTAATATTTCCGCTGTACGAACTGGATCTGGAAAGGTATAAGAAAAAAGAGAGACCGGTAATATCCACTGTCAGAAAGCGGATAAAGAAATCAGAAACTTCAGGGCAAAAGACAAACGGTTATAATTATGTATGAGTATGTGCAACATCAAATCAAGGACCATAAAAGTAAACATAAAGGAGAAATCACAATGACAGTAAAAAAGATCTTGTTCGTGATGGTCCTGCTGGTAGCACTGACGTATGCCGGGTTGCCCAATTTCGACCTGCTGAGAACGATGTCGGCATCGGCAGCCGATAATACGCCCGACACTTCGTGGCTTGCCGAGGTGATGGACCAGTACCACCAGGTATTCAGTGTTTACATTGATGCATCGGCAGGCGGAAATAACTTCAATCACCGAGGGTATATGGGGTCTTCTATGGGCCTGGCTCGTGGGAAGGAAGATCACACAATGAATCCTCATTCCGGTTTGTCGTGTATCCAAGTGACTGTAGATGCGGCCTATAACCAGTGGGCTGGATTTTACTATATGAACGGCATCCTGGAAGGAGATGATCGCCAACCCAAAGCAAACTGGGGGGACACCCCGGATGCTGGCCTTGACTTGACCGGAGCGACTAAATTGACCTTCTGGGCTAAAGGCGAGACCGGCACTGAACGAGTTGAATTCTTTGCCCTTGGCGTTGGAAGAAACCCAGACACCGGAATACCTATGAAACCCTATCCGGATTCCTCTCCCAAAATTGGTACCAGCCTGACTACTCTTTCTACAAACTGGACAGAGTATACGTTAGACCTATCCGGATTGGACCTGAGCTACGTACTGGGCGGGTTCGGATGGGCTGCGCCTACCAGGACCTCATCACCCATCGTCTTTTACCTGGATGACATATACTACGATCTGCCAAGATTGGACGCCCCACGCCTGCTGACCAGCTACAAAACCATCAATTCGGAGTTCGCGGCAGACACGATTCTCAGAAATATGGCGTATACCTATGACAACGCGATGGCTATCCTGTCATTCCTGGCTGTCGGAGAGAATGATAGAGCAAAATTGATAGCCGATGCGCTGGTTTACGCTCAGAACCATGACCGCTATTTCACAGATGGAAGGATCAGAAATGCGTACCAGTCCGGTGAATTGATCCTTCCTCCGGGATGGACCCCGCACTGCAAGGTTGGCACAGTAAGAATGCCGGGATGGTGGGACAGTGACGCTGAAAACTGGTTTGAGGACCAGTTCGCCGTTGGAACGGCGACCGGAAACATGGCATGGACCATGCTTGCGCTCCTTGCCTACTACGACGTCAACGGCAGAATCCAGTACCTTGAAGCAGCCGAACGTATGGGCAATTGGGTAGAAACCTGCATGAGAGATGAGAGAGGCGACGGCGGCTACATGGGCGGTTACACTTGGTGGGAACCCAATCAAGTACGGCTCGAGTACAAATCAACAGAACACAACCTCGACCTATATGCCGCGTTCACCAGGCTGTACAATATCACAGGTGATAGCAAGTGGAGCGCCATGGCGCAACACGCATACGACTTCGTGATGTCCCTGTGGAATGATACAGAAGGACATTGGTACGTAGGCACTACAGAAGACGGAATGACCATCAACCTACATAGAGCACTGGACTGCCAGCCGTGGACCTTGCTCGCCCTGCAGGATTTACCCAGTAGCTACTACGTAGCGCTTGACTTCGCCGAGATGCACAACCAGGTACCCGGCACCTGGGGCTTTGACTTCGACGACGACAAGGATGGTATCTGGTACGAGGGAACCGGCCAGATGGCAACGGCGTATATGCTTACAGGGCAAGAAAGCAAGGCCGGTAACGTACTCAACGAGATTGTTGGCGGCCGTGCCCCGTCAGGCGGGATGTATGCGACTAACGTGGTAACCATGACGACAGGCTTCGATAATCCCGATGGGTCTGAGTGGGTATACTATCGCCGTGAGCACGTAGGCGCCACCAGCTGGGCCGTGATGGCGGAAACAAGAAGCAATGCCTTCTGGCTTGGAACACCATCCGGCATTATTCCCCTTCCTCTTTGTGAATTTGCGGCCGACTTCGGCCGAACTAATTGTAGCAGCGACTGCAAGGGAGACTTTGATCGTGACGACGATATAGACGGCTCGGATCTAGCAGTATTCGCTGCCGATTTTGGAAGGACTGATTATCAAACAACTCAATAGTCGGTTGGGTCAAGGGACGAAGCCCAACATTTGCGGACTCTATGAAACAATTAACACGTTGGGTCAAAAGCAATGAAAGGTAACTACTCATCTATTATAGACTGAAACGGAATTGTCATCGTACAATAATATTCGGAAGCTATTTCAAAGGGTTGTCTCATGCGTGGAGTGATATAGACATTGCATTAGTATCCGATGCTTTTGACAGAGTACGCATCCGTGATCGCTGCAAAATCAGGCATATAACTCTTTCTGCCAGTAGCGATCTGGCGCCCATTCCATTTTGGACGAAAGATTTTACAGAAAAAAATCCGCTCGTTCGGAAAATACTGGAAACTGGAGTAAAAGTGGTTTGAAAAATGTTTTCACTTCATTGGTGGATAAAGCAAAGGACTTATGCCATGTGTAGAATCATTTTGTTGAATTGTATCCTTATGATCCTTGCAGTACCGGTCCATGCCGGTTTTCTTGATCAGGTCCTTGATACGGTACGTGATGTAAGTACTTCGAAAGGTGATAGCAAATCCACCCAGACGTCGAGTGTATTGTCGGATGCCGAGATTGTCAAAGGACTCAGAGAAGCCCTCCGTGTAGGAGAGGAGAAAAAGATTAGAACAGATCCTGTGGCCAGGACTACCGATATCCTGAAAACGGTCTTTAGTAATTAAGCACTGAAGAGGGAGATCATCTTTATATCAGTCTCAAAGAAAGGGGAACAGCATCATGAAAAAATTGGGCAAAATACTTGTGACGTTTTTTGTGTTGATTGGCGTAGTGCTGGTTGGGCTATCGCTTTTTGTACATTTCTATCTGACCGAAGACCGTGTGAAGGCCCTGGTAATTCCCCAGGCGGAAAAGGCCTTGGGTAGAACTGTCCGGATCGGTGGAATCAATGTGGGCCTTTTCAGTGGCATCACTGTGAAAGACCTTACAGTAAAGGAAGCGGACAGTCATACTGATTTTGTTAGTACAAAAGAATTTGTGTTGCGCTATGACCTCTTACCACTGCTACAAAAGAAGATAGTAGTAAGCAAAGTACGCCTTGATGCCCCGTACGTACGGGTACTGCGCGACAAGGATGGGCTTTTTAATTTCGAGACTCTGACAGTGTTAGCCGAGGCTGAGCCGGGAAAACAGAAGCCTGAAGACACAGGAAAGCCTGCATCAGCCGCCCTTCCCCTTGCTCTCACCGTAAACAAGGTAATTGTTGATAATGCGCAGATCATTGTCCGCGATGCGCTCAAGGAGATTCCCGACACAGACGTAAAGGCCGACCTCAAGGTCTCTCTGGATCTCGGCCGTGATCCGGCATCACTGCGATATCGAGGAGATCTGCGTTTTGAGGCGGATGCCGAATATGGAAAACTCAGGCCCCATGTTTTTGGAAAGAGCGATTTTGATCAGGACCGGCTGGACTACACAGTGGACGTCAGCCTGGAAAAGGAGCAGGTCCGTCTCAGCGGAGAGGTAAAAAATTATGCAAAGGTGCCTGACATCCGGTTGGATGTAGTAAGCGATGCCATTAACATCGACCATCTCCTTGCCCTTGCAGCAGGTCTGCCTACGGCATCTCAAAATGGGGAAAAAGAGCCTTCTAAAGACGTAAAAACGACTTCCCCCGCTGCCCCTGGAGCAGCGTTGCCTCCTGGTCTCAAGGCTGCCGGAGAGATCAAGATTGGTCAGACCCTGTACAAAGGGCTTGTAGTGAAGGACTTCTTGCTTGAATACGGCCTTGATAAGGGCGTATTAACTGTGAAAGATCTTTCCACCAAGGTGGCTGACGGACAGGTGAGCAGCAAAATAAAAGCGGACCTTAATAAACCCGGTTTGGCATACGATGGACAGTTGGATGTAGAGTCCGTTAAGGCAGAGCGGCTGCTGGCATGCTTGGCACCTAAGGTCAAGGACATGATCTCAGGTGCATTGCAGTCCCATTTGACCTTTTCCGGAGCCGGTACCGAATGGCCAAAGCTTCGCAACGCCCTCATTGTTGATGGCACATTCGGCCTTCATGAAGGGCGGGTAAGTAATACTCCGGTGACCGTGGCGGTAGCCAAACTCCTTGGGCTTGACGAACTTAACAACCTGTCTTTTAAAGACCTTGATGGTTCACTCCATATTATCAAGGGACAGGTGGCTCTCAAGACCCGGATGACCGGCAATGATGTCAATGCTCAAGCCAAAGGGACTGTTGGCCTTGACGGCAAACTGGATCTACCGGTCAGCCTGCGTTTTTCCCCTGAGTTGAGTGAAAAGCTAAAAAAGCGTGCATCAATGGCCAAATACCTTGTGGATGAAACGGGTGAGGCAGAGATCAGCCTCAAACTTGCCGGAACTGTGACACGTCCGTATCCCACCCTGGATACGGCAGGGGTGCAGAAAAAGGTAAAAGAGACGGTTCGCAAAAAGGCCATTGAGGAACTCGGAAAGGCCCTTTCAGGGAAAAAGAAGGATACCAAACCAAATGCAGCAAGTGAATTAATAAAGGGCATCTTTGGACAATAAAATCTGGTAAGCGTTCACCTGCTTATTTATCCTATTCCAGCAATCAGCAAGATACCGTTGGGTCTGGCGCGATGCATGGGCAGGCTTGTTTCCCAAACACAGGGCCTATGCCTTTGTTTATGTGGCTGTTGTATGTTTCCATTAGCCCTTATCGGTAACCAACTCACAAGGTATGATTTGTCTCGTAGGCCTTGGATGAACCTGATTTGAGCTATATTACCCCTAAAAGGATAAACTACTTTTGACTTGTCGTGAAGGATGCCCTTAATTCAACATTCAACATTTATTGTACATTGCATATGTGGCAGGTTTTTCTACAGTTCTTAATTCTTATTATTGCTATTTATGTCGGTCTTGCCGCTTTTATGTTTTTTGCCCAAGCACGCCTCATCTATTTTCCCACCAGTGAGATAGTCGCAACACCGGACCAAATCGGTTTATCGTATAAATCGGTTTCCTTTAAAGCCCCGGATGGAGTCAAGCTCTCAGGCTGGTTCATCCCGGCTGACTCGCCAAGGGGCGTGGTCATATTTTGCCATGGTAACGCAGGCAACATCTCCCACCGTCTTGAGTCTATTGAGATCTTCCATTGCCTTCGACTCAGCACCTTTATCTTTGACTATCGGGGTTATGGGGCAAGTGAAGGCACACCTTCAGAAGAGGGTAGTTATCTCGATGTGAAAGGGGCATGGAATTACTTGATTGAGCATGAAGGATTAGCTCCGTCTGATATTATTCTTTTTGGCCGATCTCTTGGAGGCGCCGTGGCCGCATGGTTAGCCGGACAACATTTGCCCAAAGCCCTTATCATGGAGTCTAGTTTTACTTCAGCTCCGGATTTGGCTGGAGAGCTGTATTTTTATTTGCCTGTAAAATTGCTTTGTAGATACAAGTACAATGCCTTGGCTGCCATCAGGGAAGTACAATGCCCGGTTCTCATAGTCCATAGTCAAGAAGACGAGATTGTTCCTTTCAGGCATGGGCGCAAGCTCTTCGATGCGGCTAACGATCCCAGGGCCTTTCTTGAAATTTCAGGAAGTCACAATGAAGGATTTATCACATCGAGCAGTGTTTACCTGAACGGGCTCAAGGCCTTTCTTGATAAATTTAGTAATGCACATCGAACATCGAACGTCCAACATCGAATGTTGAATGAAAAAAAAGAAGACACAGACTTATGACCGTAACCGTTCACACTCCCTGGCAGCCGACAGGCTTTTGCAGGGTTTCAACCGCGGACAAGATTGCACCAAAAGGCGTATTCTCAACGGATTGTGCTTTGAAACCCAAAAAAGGCTGTTGGCTGTCAGGGGGGGGAGTGAATGATTACTTATGACCTGGAAGAAAGGCTGCTCAAATTGTAATTATTCAGGCAACTTTCAGCCTGAATAGTTACTTTGCGGAATCAATTATGAGACAAACGCTTCCCTGGTTACTCCTTGCGTGTTTAGTAGTTTCGGGGTGTGCCGGTAACAATGTGCGCCGGATGGAAATCACCGCATACTGCGGATGTGGGCAATGTTGCGGCTGGGAACGTGGAAGATGGATGTATCTGAAGCTGAATTTCTGGAACCGCTATGTAAGTTCAGGAAAGCGCAAGGGCCAGCCTTACTCCGGGCATACCGCCAGTGGCACAAAACCCCATCAACCACATCCAGGGCTCATTTCAATGGACAGTATTGTGCATCCCTGGATGATCCCCATTCGACTGATCTTTTTCCCATGGCTCCTCATGCCACGGGATGGTACCATTGCGGCTGACACTAAATATTATCATTTTGGTACCCGGATGTATATTCCCGGTTACGGATGGGGCGTTGTGGAAGACCGTGGATCTGCCATTAAAGGGCCTGATCGCCTTGATGTTTATTTCGGCTCACACCAGAAGGCCCTTGCCTGGGGCAGGAAAAGAGTGGATGTGCGTATTGAAAGATAAAAATATGCGACCTTGTATGTTCAAAGTTAAGACCAAATGGCTATCTTTTTTTCGGTAAAACTGTACGGTTAAGAAACTACTGAAAATTAATCACGAAAACACGAAACAAGACATAGAAATGAACTTAAAGATCTTTGTCCCTTCAATTCAATGCTCCATCACATAATGAAGTGACCAGTCAAGCCCCCGGTTATTCAATATTTCCACACAACCTCTCTTGCTTGCATCCGAACTATTTCGCCATAAGTGTTTCTCTCCTTTTTAATTACTTCAAAATCATTTATGTTTTCTAGCTGGATGTCAAAGAGGAATAATGGATCATATAGCTGACGGCTATTGAAGATCGCAATAAACTCAGAATGAATACTGAACAGGCCCTTTTAAAACTCAGAGAATCACTTGCAAAACCAGAGAGTGTCCTGACCTTAACCGGTCTTATGGGCACTTCCTCGGCCTGGCTGATTGCAAGACTCCTCAAGTCTGTCGATCACCCTATACTATGGATCACTCCCCTTCAGAAAGAGGCGGAACAGGTAGTATCAGACCTTTCCTTTTTCTCGGATTTTCCTGTTTTGTTGTATCCTTGCCATGACTCGCTTCCTTTTGTGCCGTTGCTTCCCTCAGCCGAAACAATATCTCAGAGGATTTCAACACTCTACCGCTTGGCCACTGAGGCTGGTCCTGCTGTGGCAGTGGCCCCGGCGCAGGCCCTTGTGGAACTCACGGTTCCTCCTGAAATCCTTTTAAACCATGTGGAGTATCTCCAAAAAGGAGAGGAAGTTGACCGGGAAAAACTGCTCAAATGGCTTATTGACTCAGGCTATGAACACTGCGCAATAGTCCAGTCCAGAGGGGAGTTCAGTATAAGGGGCGGCCTGCTCGACATCTTTCCGCCATTAACAACCTTTCCTGTACGAGTGGACTTTTTCGGCGACTTTGTAGAAGAAATGCGCTTTTTTGATCCGCTCACGCAGCGGTCGACTAAAGACCTGAATGAACTGGTTATACTCCCGGCTAATGATCTCATATTTTCCCGGTCGTTTCTTGAATCTATCCATGAAAAATTGGTTGAACGGGCGGCTAAGTATAATATGCCTGCCCGGAAAGTACATGAAATCCTGCAACAACTGGAGGCCAGGAGGTTGGTGGAGGGGCATGAGGCACTTCTGCCGCTTTTTTATCCAAAACCCGCCTCTGTCCTGGACTATATTCCGCAACAGACTCCTCTATTGATTGACAGGCCCGAAGAGGTTGAAAGGGCGCTGGAAAATTACTGGAAAGGGGCTGAGCAGACATACGAATCAGCCTTTAACGAACACAGAGTTTTTTCACCCCTGAAGTCTTTGCTGTCTGACCCGGAGCAGCTTTCAAAACAGCTAAGGGATCATACCTGCTGGTTGTTTCAGGACATCAATCTATACGGATCGCCATCAAATTCTTCAATCACCAAATCACCAAATCACCAAATCACCAAATCCAAACTGCTGTCGGCCTCAGCCCTTCAAGAGCTGGAGATAAAATCGAGCAAGCCGGACCTGACCTTGATGCTCGGAAGCGCAAAGAGGGGAATTGATCTTATCGGACCGGTGCTTGACCGGCTCAAAGACTGGATTGAGGCGGGAGAAAGGATTGTCCTGGTAGTGCCTGGCCGGCGGCAGGGCCAAAGGATGATGGAACTCCTCAGTTTTCATGAGGTTATCAGTGATGAAGCCAGGCCTCCTATACTCTCAGCACCCTTGACCAATGACCCGGCAGGACCCGGGCTTATGATCTGTACCGGGCAACTTTCTTCAGGGTTCGCCCTTCCTGGTGAGGCCTACATAGTCCTTACGGAAGAAGAGCTGTTAGGCGCACGGGCCGGACGGACCAGGGGCCCGGGAAGAGAGAAAACAACCGTAAGTGATCTTACCTTTGAGGATCTGAAGCCCGGTCAACCGATCGTTCACAGGGACCATGGTGTAGGGCTCTATAAAGGCCTTGTAAGGATAGAGACCGGTGGGGTTTCGGGGGAATTCCTTTTTCTCGAATACCGCGGTGGTGATAAACTCTATCTGCCGGTAGACCGCCTGGGACTGGTCCAGAAATATATCGGGATAGAAGGTCGCGTTCTCAGGCTTGACCGGCTGGGCAGTTCAAGCTGGCAACTCACGAAGCAAAAGGTCAAGAAGGACATATATAAAATCGCCCATGAACTGGTTGACCTCTATGCCTCAAGAAAGGTGAGCAAGGGCTTTGACTTTTCACCTCCTGATGCCATGTTCCGGCAGTTTGAAGCCTCATTTCCCTATGAAGAGACCAGGGACCAGGCTGCCTCAATAGAAGAAGTCCTTTCCGACATGCAGGAACCCAGACCCATGGACCGGCTGCTATGCGGAGACGTGGGCTACGGCAAGACGGAAGTCGCCATGAGGGCCGTATTCAAGGCTGTTGAAGACGGAAAACAGGTGGCCGTACTGGTACCTACCACTCTCCTGGCAGAACAGCACGAACGGACATTCATGCAGCGGTTTCAGAGATATCCTGTTACTGTAGAGGCCCTTAGCAGGCTCAAGACCAGACAAAAGCAGAGAGAGATCCTTGCCGGCATCAGCCAGGGCCGGGTTGATATCATTATAGGTACACATCGGCTGCTGCAGCCGGACGTAAAATTCAAGGACCTGGGACTGCTGATCGTAGACGAGGAACACCGTTTCGGGGTTAAGCACAAGGAACGGCTGAAAAGGCTCAAGCAGACTGTTGACTGTCTTGTGCTTACCGCAACACCAATCCCAAGGACTCTTCAGCTCTCTCTTCTGGGAATCCGTGATCTTTCAACAATCAATACGCCTCCCAGGGATCGCATACCTGTCAAGACCTTCATGGCCGAGTTTGATGACTCATTAATAAAAGAGGCTATAGAGCGGGAGATCGGCCGCGGCGGCCAGGTGTTTTTTGTTCATAACCGGATAAAGGGCCTGTACAGGCTGGCAGAGCATATCCAGCGCTTAACACCTGATGCCAGGATAGAGGTCATCCATGGACGAATGAAACCCGATGAACTTGAGGAGATCATGATCCGGTTTGTAAGGGGTGATATTGACTGCCTTATGTGTACCACCATCATAGAATCCGGCATAGATATCCCGTCGGCAAACACCACGATCATAAACCGGGCTGACAAGCTTGGGCTTGCCGACTTGTACCAGCTCAGGGGCAGGGTCGGAAGGGCCGGTGAACAAGCCTATGCCTATCTTCTTGTTCCCCTGATATCCGAGATGGGAAAAGAGTCCATAAAAAGGCTCAAGGCCATTATGGAACTCTCTGTGTCCGGAGGCGGATTCCGCCTTGCGATGCAGGACCTTCAGATTCGCGGGGCCGGGAACATACTTGGAGTCTCCCAGTCAGGAAGTATTGCAGAAGTAGGATATGAACTCTACCTTGAATTACTACAAAAGGCTATAGACGAGTTCAAAGGGCTGCCTCAAAAAAACGAAATAGACCCGGAAGTAAACTTGGGCATACCTGCGTTTATCCCTGAAGAGTATGTCCCTGATGTGGAACAGCGTCTGCTCCTTTACCGGAGAATAGCACGACTGGAAGACAACGAAAAAGACGCGGATTTTTCACTGGAACTCAGAGACCGCTTCGGCCCGATGCCGGAAGAAGTTGCGTCCCTACTTAAGATAATGGGGATAAAACGCACGCTGAGGTTGCTGAATGTGATACGGCTTGACAGGAGTTTTTCCAATAAGAAAGAACGTATTGTCTTGGGTTTTGGGCCCGAAGGCCCACCTCATCCAGAACAACTCATAGAGACAGTACAAAAAAACCGGCAGTGGCGCCTATTGCCGGATGGCCGACTGATTATTTTTCCTGAATTTGTTGAAAAAGATGAGGATAGCCTTGCAAGCATTAGACAGACCTTGCAAGTACTAATAAAAATGGCTACAAAGGGGTAATTTCGTTTGACTTGAAATTGGAAAGTAGAAATATGGGAGAGATGAAACAAAAGCATGAAGTCCAAATTTCTAATTTCAACATCAGGCCCTGATTTTTCGGAGTAAGCATATGAGATATATATTTTTCCGTACCTTTTTCGTTGTGTTGGCTGTCCTGACATTTGGGGCCTATCCGGCATACGGTATCATAGTCGACAGGATAGCTGCTACAGTAAACGGAGATGTTATCACGCTTTCCGAACTTGAAGGCTGGGCCCAGCCTCTGGTTCAGAAATACACTAATGAAGAAATGAGCAAAGAAGAGATAGAGACCAAAAGGCAGGAAATCTTTGCCCAAGTCCTGCCACAGTTGATAGATGATCGTCTTGCAAAGGAAGAAGTCAATAAACTGGGCATAAAAATAGGTGAGCGGGAAATCGAGAGGGCCTTGGACCAAATATGTGAAGACAATTATATAACGAGGGATCAGCTTTCAGAAAAACTTGTATCCGAAGGCCATACACTCGAAGAATACAAAAAAGAGCTCAAGCAACAAATTGAGAGGGCAGAGCTTATAAATGCACAGGTGCGAGCAAAGATAGTAGTAACTGATGAACAGGTTAATGAATACTTGAAAGAACATCCTCTCAATAATAGCTCCAGTGCCACACTCTATATAATGCAACACATATGTGCGAAATTTGAAGGGGGTGATCCTGAATCCAGAAAGGAGGCCAGGAGACGGATCGAAGAGGCATACAATGCACTAAGCGAAGAAAAAGATTTTAAAGAAGTGGCAAGGAACTATTCCGATCTCCCATCAGGCCAAGACGGTGGATACCTGGGCGCTTTTACCTTGAAAGAGATGGCGCCCTTTGTCAAACAGGCTGTAGTTAACCTTAAACCAGGCGATTTTAGTGACATAGTTGATACTCAGGTGGGGTGGCAAATTTTCAAATTAAAGGAAATAGTACAAAGCGGACAGGCTGATCTCGATTCGGCTCAAATAAAAGAAATCAGAAAAAAACTCTACCGCGAGCAAATAAATGCCCGGTTTGAAGAGTGGCTCAGGGAACTACGTTCAAAGTCAACTATTAAGATACTTCTTTGATTTTTTTCTGTAACATTCCGAAAAAGAAAATATGTTTAAAGAATCCTTAGGGGAATACCTCAAGCGGGAACGGGAATTACGCCGGATTTCTCTGGAGGAAGTTGCAGAAGGCACCAAGATTGCGATCTACAGGTTAAGGACTATGGAGGCCGGCCGCTGGAACGAGCTGCCCGCCGAGGTCTTTGTAAAAGGCTTCATAAAGAGCTATGCAGAATTCATAGGTCTTGTTCCGGAAGACGTCATCCTTCGTTACCAGAAAATTCGTGCTGATGATGAAAGTCCTGACGAGCCGACTGATCCGGCATATAAGCCGTTATTTAATTATGTAAATAAAGTCTCTCTGTTTAATCGAGACTTAATCAGTGCCGCAGCAGCGCTTTTTCTTATTCTTTTATTGCTCATACTGGCAATTTGGTTCTTCTGGCCCTCGGATGAAAAACACGAAACAGATCAAGACCTCACGCCTCCCGCGATCACTTCATCAAAAGAAGAACCTGTGATAGATAATGTTGAATGCTAAATGTTGAATTAAGGTATATGTTTTTTAAATGTTCTTCCACAATTCAGCATTCAACATTCAACAAATTGTGCGTCTTGGGTTTTTTCAGCGAAATCATAACGGAATAACATGCCCGATATCCTCAAGAGTCCTGCATTCGTAATTTCAGGCCAGGACCTGGGAGAATCCGATAGGCTTATTACCTTTTACACAATGGCCAGAGGAAAAATGCGGAGCATTGGCAAGGGGGCAAAAAGGAGCCGACGCCGCTTTGTAAATGCACTTGAGCCTTTCACCATGCTCAACCTGTCTCTGGCCCTGCCGCGCACCACAGGTTTGAACAGGATCGACTCTACTGAAATCCTGGATAATTTTCCGCAGCTAAGACTTAAATTCGAATGCTATGTCATGGCCAGTTTGTGTTGCGAACTGGTCAATCTCTGGACAAAGGAAGATGATCCCCAAAAAAATCTTTTCAAACTCCTTCGATGGTATTTTGGTTCTCTTAATGATGGTTTTCACCCAAAAAAGACCACTCTTTTTTTCAAGACCCTGCTTCTGACCCTGGCAGGTTATGCCCCTGATTTTGATCAATGTCTCCTCTGTAAAAAGCCACCGATGGGCGATCATGTTGTCTTCAAACTTCATGCGGGAGGATTTGTGTGCAGCGGATGCCGGAAGGCAGGGGAAAAAACCCATAAAATAGGCTTGGGAACACTTAAGTCATTAAGGTATATTCAGAAAGGATCTCTTGACAACCTCCATAGACTGACTATGACAAATGCGGTGCTTGAAGAGGCATGGTCCCTCATGAAAAGCCTTCATTGCCACCATTTGGAGCGGACACCTGCTTCTTATGGAGCCATTAACGGATTGAAATTGGAAATTGGAAATTCGGGGGAAAATGAAAAGAGTCTACGATTTGGATGCTTATAAACTGACAGAAGTTTTATCTGAATCAAATGCGACAAAATACAAAGCAATAGTTGAAAAACTCAGCCAAAATTGAATATGTTCATCAACGTCAGCATCAAGGCCAAATTCCCAATTTCTATTTTCAACGTTTCGTGAACGTCTATAAGAGATTAAAGGATATGGGTCCGTGACTGAATATTCGGTAATTTTTGAATGAATGTACGTACAGGTCTTGAGACCTTTCTGGAAAATACGCCGTCATGGGTCAGGGAAAGAAGGCTGGGGCTTCTTTGCAACCAGGCCTCGGTTGACTCACGCTTAAGACACTCCAAGGACCTGATATTCTCCGTGTTGTCAGGCCATCTGAAGTGCCTTTTTAGCCCTCAGCACGGCCTTTATGCTGAGAAGCAGGACAATATGAAGGAGTCTCCTGATGCATATGACCCGGCCCTTAATATCCCGGTCTTCAGTCTCTATGGAAAAAACAGAGAGCCTTCTCCTTCGCAATTGTCAGAGATAGACCTTCTTGTCGTGGATCTTCAGGACATAGGCTGCCGCGTATACACATTCATCTGGACTCTCTACCTGGCCATGAAGGCCTGCGCCCAAGCAGGTGTGGGCATAGTTGTGCTGGATCGCCCCAATCCTCTGGGAGGTGAGTCGATAGAGGGCAATCTTCCGGCTCGGGACTGTCAATCCTTTGTGGGGCTCGCTTCGCTTCCAATGCGTCATGGCATGACTATTGGAGAAATAGCCAAATTTTTCATGGAAGAGCAAGGTCTGGATCTTGAATTACATGTTGTGAAGATGCAGGGCTGGAGGCGGGAGATGGACTTTGCTGCAACAGGTCTCCCCTGGATATGGCCTTCTCCAAACATGCCTACTCTTGATACAGCCGGGGTATATCCGGGGCAGGTCGTCTGGGAAGGCACAAATGTCTCAGAGGGAAGGGGTACTACCAGGCCCTTTGAAATATTCGGCGCTCCTTTTCTTGACCCTGACGCCCTGAGAAAAGAGGCAAAAAGGTGGAAACTGCCGGGTTTTGTCCTGAGAGAACAGTCTTTCGAACCGACTTTCCACAAGTGGTCGGGAAAACAGTGCAAAGGCTTTCAGATCCACGTAACGCATAGACTTGAATACCGGCCGTATATTACTACCCTTGCCATATTAGCCGCAGTCAAAAGGATGCATCCAAAAGACTTTGCATGGAAAGACCCTCCCTATGAATACGAGTTCAAGCGCCTTCCAACGGATCTGATTATAGGAGACAAGAGGGTGAGAGAGGCCGTAAATGCCGGAACAGACCCAATGGATATCCAGTCTATCTGGGCCAGGGACCTAAAAGACTTTGAGAAGGCCCGGCCGGCCTGGCTGCTATATCCGTAACTAGTGTCTGAACGAAAATACCTTTCATACACAATAAGATCCCGGACCAATACCGTTTGGCACGTTTATTGCTTTAGCAGGTTATGAATAGGTTGCAAGGTTTTGGACTATGTTGTCGTTGAAGGTTTCCAGCAAATAATTCTTTACTGCAATCAGCCAATGAATGCCTATTCTCCAATATTTTTTTAGCCTTCCTCCGAGCAATGAAACTAAACCACGCACATAGAATCTTCGATAGTCGTTAATTGTCACGTGATATACGCTTGATATACTTTTAACTATATGATAATTTACTTTTAAAAAATAAGGAGATAATAAATGATTATTAAAACTAATATTCTTAGTTGCTCTCATTGTGGTAGTAAATATCTTGTTAAGAATGGATTTGACTCTAATAATGGTAAACAGCTTTACAAATGTAAGGATTGTAACAGATATGGCAGGGAGAATCCACAACATTCTAAATATTCG
>PQXE01000069.1 GCA_003194495.1 Deltaproteobacteria bacterium | reverse complement strand
GGGCATGATCATCGTTTAGGCCATTTCGGCATCGGTGTTCTGGCAAGTTCATAAGAAATTATTTAAATTCAGTCTATTATCTGATGCTATAGATCGTTCGATGATGCTACTGGCCGAAACGATGATCATGGCCTGTTTCGGCAGTATATTGAACATAGCCGCATCTCTTGCGAATCCTGCGAATCCGCGCCATGGCGTGAGGGGAGTTTATGCAAAAGAGATGGTTGTCCCTGCAATTGAGACTATAAAGGAGATAGGTTACAAAAGGGCTATGGTGTTTCATGGCTTAAACGAGGACGGTTCTGAGGGAATGGATGAAGTTTCTCCGCTTGGAGAGAATTTGGTGGCAGAACTCTTCGAGGACGGTAGGATCGTTACATACGTCTTTTTACCGGATGAAGCAGGGATTTACTCAAGGCCGGCACAGGAGGAGCTCTTGAGTGAATTCGATCAGCATGAAGAGGCGTTGAGGCTATTGAGGATCTTCAACAGAAAGGATACAGGAGGGCGATACAAGACTATCTGTCTCAATGCAGCTCCTATATTCTACGTAGCAGGTGAGGTGAGGAGTTTAAAAGAAGGCTTTGAAAAGGCACGGGAAATCATTGACTCCGGACAGGCCATGGACAAACTAGAGGAGTGGGTGGAAGTACAAAATCGCGATCCAGAAGCGGGGAGGATTAAGCTGGGGGCCTTGTTAGAGAAACTTTAGGTTTATCCCGAAATTTTTCATATTAACCCTCAGCAAATATGGCATCTACAAATTCTTCCGGGTCAAACTGTCGAAGGTCCTCCATTTTTTCACCAATGCCTATAAATCGGATAGGGATCTGCATCTGGTCGGCAATGCTCACAACAATCCCGCCTTTTGCCGTGCCGTCAAGCTTGGTAAGGGCTATCCCCGTGACTCCGACAGCCTCGCTAAAGATGTTGGTCTGGGAGATTGCGTTTTGACCTGTAGTTGCGTCCAGCACTATCAGGATCTCATGGGGAGCTTCTTTGATTTTTTTGGAAATTACCCGGCTGATTTTTTTAAGCTCTTCCATAAGGTTGACTTTTGTGTGTAATCTCCCTGCAGTATCTACAATCACTACATCGACATCCCGCTTGATGGCGGCTTCCATGCCGTCAAAAGTCACTGCCGACGGATCAGATCCGGCACGGTGCTTTATAACCGGTACATCGATACGTTTTCCCCATGTCTCAAGCTGTTCTGCTGCAGCGGCCCTGAATGTATCCGCTGCCACAAGAAGGATATTCTTGCCCTCTTGTTTTAACTTGTAAGCAAGCTTGGCAATGGTCGTGGTTTTCCCAACACCATTTACACCAATTACCAAAACTACAAAGGGACTGGGTGTCCATGTAATTTTAGTCGAAGGCACTTTAAGCAAATCTGCGATCTGCTTTTTAAGTCGCTCTCTCAGGGCCAAGGGGTCCTGAAGCTCCTTTTTCTTAACTTCAGCACGCAGCTTCTCAAAAATATCTTGGACAGTGGTTACCCCCATATCTGCCATAACCAGGAGTTCTTCCAGTTCGTCAAGGAGATCAGGATTTATATCCTGCCGCCCAAGGAGTAGTTGGTCCATCTGTCGGACAAACCCGCCCCTGGTCTTTCCCATCTGTTTTTTCAGGCGTTTAAAGAGCCCAATCCGCGGTGTTCCGGATTCTATGCCATTTTCATGAACAGGATCGGAGTAATCTGACGATTCTGGAGATTCCTGGGCAGATGAATTAACTACCGGCTCTTCGGCCTCTGTCTGTTCCGCAGGCTCTTGTGAGGAAGTTTCTTTTGGTTCGCCTTCCTGCCCGGCTATTTTTTTAATCCATTTTTTGAACATAGTGTTTTTTGAATAGAAGTAACTATTCAGGCTGAAGGTCGAAGGTCAAAGGCTGAAGTACTTCAACCTTCTCGCAACGATCGAACAGAGATGACTCCTCTAAACTAATACTGCAATCTCGTCAGCTAACTCAAATGTCTGCAATTTTATGTGATTACGCATGATTTGTCCCTATTAGCCTTCTACCTTCAGTCTATCTACCTGAATAGTTATGAATAGAAATATAATTTTTTTGCCTCTATAGACTTGCCAAAGTTAACCTTGATCTGATATTAACGTACTTGTATTTAATAGCAACTTCCCAAAAACAAAGAAAAAATGCAACACCAGTCTTCAGAAGCATTTTTCCCGACGAGAAATGCAGCCATCGGGATATTGTTCTCGGAACGGCAGTTTCGACCAAAGATAGGTTTTGCAGATAACCCTAAGGAAAGAAGGGGATTCAGGTGAATAAATCAGGTCTTATAGAGGTCCTTTCAGAAGATCCGGTACTGGATAGTCAATCGGCCGAATTTGTGGTAGATGAGGTTTTTAATGCCATGACCGAGGCTTTAGTAAAGGGAGACGGCGTGGAGATTCGCGGTTTTGGGAGTTTTACAGTGAGGAAATATGATTCTTACACTGGCAGAAATCCAAAGACCGGTAAAAATATTTCTGTATCACCGAAAAAGTTGCCATTCTTCAAGGTTGGGAAAGAATTGCGCGAAAGGGTAATAGGCAAGGTGGGGCAAGGGGTTAAATAGTTCTAGCCTACTTCTTCAATTTCAAAACCCTCTAGAAGCAGTTTTGCCGCAGTGACCCCGATTTGTGCGGTGATACCACAAGAAGGACTCCTTGCTTTTAGAAAGCATTGCTTAACACCCAAGGCGCCTGCCAGGAAGACCGTTTGCTCAGCACCTCGCTTAAAGGCCTCTGTGACATCTTGTCCATTTATAGCCAAGACTTTTGCTTGACCATTTAAGACATCCATACCGTTTCCATAATAGATACCAGCAGCCGGTCTGGGGGTTGCGAGGCCACCCAGTTGCTCAGGGCAAACCGGCACAACACAGGCTCCTCTCAGCTTTTCTATAAGCCGAACATCGGGCCTGCTCTCCCCATCATATCTGCAGGAAAGACCAATTAAGCAAGCGCTCACCAATATCATTGGATTTCGCTGAAAATACCCCACCTGCGGCGTTGCTTCATTTTTTTCGTCATGGCGACGCACATTAAATGTTGAATGTTGAATTAAGGTATATGTCTTTTACTCGACTTTGGCCATTTTTCGATTATTATAAAACCAGAAAAATCAAGGAGTTAGCTGCACGATTTGGGAATTACAAGCACTCATACCCCGATTTTTTATGGGTAGATTTGATCCAATTCAAGCTAGATATAATAATTTCAGTAAGTTAGCCCAACAACCATGAATTAAAAATGGCCAAAGTCGAGTTTTAAATCTTCTTCCACATTTCACTATTCACCATTCATCATTGTCTATAAAGTGATTCATCTGGGGCATTTTGAGCGGAATCTGTTTTTTGAAATGTACTCATGTTTGAAATATCACCGGCGGTTTTTCAAGCTCTCTCTCTTCTATATGACCAATAACAAAAGCCTGTTCGTCAAGTGCATGGGTCTGGAAAAGCAGGTCCTGTGCGTCGGCCTCGGGCACTATGAGTACCATACCGATACCGCAGTTGAATGTCCGGAACATTTCCTCTTCAGATATGTTGCCTTTTTCCTGTAAAAAATGAAAGATGGGCGGGATTGGCCAACTGTCCTTTTTGATCACTGCCCGACAGGATTTGGGGAGTATTCTGGGTATATTATCCAGGAAAGCGCCACCCGTGATGTGTACCATGCCGGTGATTCGTTGCTGCTTGAGCAGGTGGTTGATTGTACTGGAATATATCTTTGTGGGTGTTAGTAACACTTCTCCAAGGCTAAGTTCTCCGATTCCGGGCACCTTGTCCAAGACGTTAAGCCCGAGTTTTTCAAAACAGATCTTTCGCACCAGGGAAAAGCCGTTGCTATGGAGTCCGGTTGATGACAGGCCTATCATCACCTGGCCTACACCTATTTCGGAACCGTCGATGATCTTGTCCCTGTCCACGACTCCAACAGCGAATCCTGCAAGGTCATAGTCATTTTCTGCATATAGTCCGGGCATTTCAGCAGTCTCGCCGCCGATAAGGGAACAGTCCGCCTCTTTGCATCCATCTGTAATGCCCTTTATAATATCTGTTGCTTTTTCAGGCTCCAGCTCGCCTGTGGCAAAGTAGTCCAGGAAAAACAGTGGGTTGGCCCCGCATACCAGTATGTCGTTAACACACATTGCAACGAGGTCGATCCCAATGGTCTCATGCATGTTACACAGGGTGGCGATCTTGATTTTGGTCCCTACGCCGTCAGTTGAAGAGACCAGGACAGGCTCATGATACCGATCAAGGTCAAGCGCAAAAAGTCCGGAAAAGCCGCCGATTTCCGTGAGGACTCCACGCTTGAAGGTAGATGCGACCATCGGCCGTATCTTTTTTACTAATTCATTGGCCTTATCTATGTTTACGCCCGCCTGGGCATAGAGTGATTCATCTTTCACAACATTCTCCTCTTGCTTGGGAGTACTTGTATACTGTCCATCCATAGAAGTCAATCTGGATATAAGGGCCGGTGTACTCTCTGGATCTGGATTTTTGCAAGTGGATCATGTAACTTAGAATTCCTTGCCCGATTGGTTGTATAGTGATTAAGTTGTCCAATGGACAGAGGAAAACTGCAGGTGATTAACAAATACCCTGTGAGGCTGCTTATAGGCACCGGCTATCCGATCCTTGAAAAAATTTGGTGTGCGGAGAAGCTTTTTCATGTCTATAGCAGGGAGTTGTTGTCCGACAAGGCCATTCAGTCTTTACAGGAGACTTATCGGCAGGCCATTCAGCAATCATGGATTCAGATGAAAAGGATAGGACTTGTTGCCGAGTGTACTGATTGCGCTGTCAATGATGGAGGGAGTTGTTGCGGAAGAGGCATAGAGGATCGTTTTGACGTGATTCTGCTTCTAATTAATCTCCTGATGGGTTGCAGCCTTCCTTCATCACCCTGGGATGAGACAGGCTGCTGGTTTCTTGGAGAACGGGGCTGCATGATTCCTGCCCGGCACGTTATCTGTGTGAATTATATCTGTAAACGGCTTGATAGTAAACTTGAGAAAAATGGGCTAAGGTTGCTGCAAGGGAAAATAGTATTGGAGACAGACGCCGGCTTTGCCCTTGAAGAGAATATCAAAAAGTGGCTGAGGAACAGAGGACTTTGAAACACGACAAGTGGATGTCTGAGGCATTGGATCTGGCCTCAAGTGCCTTGTCAAGGGGTAATTTTCCAGTAGGGTGCGTCCTGGTATCCGGAGATTTGATCGTGGGGTCAGGAGCCAGATCACATACCATGCCTGAGGATGTGAACGAGCTTGATCATGCCGAGGTGTGTGCTCTGAGGGACTGGATTGAGAGAGGACGTCCACTGGGGCACGGGGATAATACAGACATCACTGCATATTGCAATCTTGAGCCATGCCTTATGTGTCTTGGTGCCCTTATCCTAAACGGCATCAAGAAAATAGTTTATGCCTATGAAGATGTTATGGGCGGGGCAACGGGTCTGGATTTTTCAAGACCCATGACCGGTGCGGCCGGGCCGGTTGGTGGTTTCTTTAATGATAATCTCTATGCCAAAAGCCACATCGAGATACTTGGAGGAATTAAGAGAAAAGAGAGCCTGGCCCTTTTTAAGAGGTTTTTTTCTGATCCGGCCCAATCCTACTGGAAGGACAGCCTTTTGTATAAGTATACACTTGAAAATTTATGAAGATAAAACGCAGAACAGTCCAGTTCCAGCCCAACACGCGCAATTTCTTTTTTCACATACTCACTCAGTGTAATCTCCATTGTCGCCATTGCTATATCAACCCGGAACAGCATGGCAGACAAATCCTGGATGAAAGGACTCTGGCCAAGTGGCTGGCTATCTTTGCAGACAATCACCAAATCACCAAATCACCAAATAATACAAATGTCATATTCCTCGGCGGAGAGCCCACTCTCAGTCCTGCGTTGCCTCATGGCATCAAGGAAGCAAGGCGTTTGGGCTATGCCTCCATAACAGTGGATACCAACGGTTATCTCTTTAATGATATCCTTGACAGGGTTTCTCCTGAGGATCTGGATTATTTCAGTTTCAGCCTTGACGGCTCCCATCCGGAAGTCAACGATTTCATCAGGGGAGAAGGGGTCTTTGATATATGCACTTCCGGGATCAGGCGGGCATTAGACAAGGGGTTCGGGGTGAGCCTCATCTTTACGGCAAGCCGCATGAATATTAATGACCTTGTTAATATGCCGCCGCTCCTGACAGACTTGGGAGTGAATCGCTTTTTTATACAGGTCATAGGAATCAGGGGCAAATCCGTCAGGAAGGGCGAGACATCCCTTCAGCTCAACCGGGAAGAATGGGAAGCGGTTGTCCCGGATGTTGCAGGCAAGGCCGCTGAAAAGGGTGTGCATGTGACATATCCCAAGGTGTTCTTAAAGCCTGATGAGACTTTTGCCTGTGCAGGCCTTGTTGCTGATAATTACTTTGTGTTCCCTAACGGCAGGGTTTACACGTGTCCTCTATGTGAAGACTATCCGATACACTCCATGGAGATTGTGGACGGTGTGCTCAAGGAACGTCCGCCCATAAGAGAGTGCGACCTTTTCTCACTTCAGATTCCCGAAGGCTGTGTGCTAAACAAAATACTCCACCCTGGGAATATCTCCTACGACTCGGACAACAGGCCCGTCAGCCGCATAGCCTGCTGCATGCTCAAGGAGGAGGTCTTGCCGGTCAATTAGGTGGATAGGTGGAAGATTGGGTAGTGGTTAAGTCTCATTTGCAATATATTCATTATATGCAACAAAAAATACTTTAAAAACTATATGATGCATATATAAAATCTTCGAAAAAGCTAAAGTTTTTCTTGATACCCTCTGCAACCATTGACGAATGGTACAAAACAGTCTTTCTATATGATTCGTTTCGCCTGATTCTTTCCCAACGCATTTATGAAATTTAGGATCAAATATATGTTTATAGGATTCCCAAAAATCACTAAATGAGCGTTTACCTCTATAAAAATATGGAATACGTTTCCATAACTTACGACATCTCTTCTTACTTCTATCACCAATCACAAAAGCAATTACTTGCCTATTATATCTAGCTATAGCAACCCATATCCAAACCTTAAAAATAGTAGAAAAAACAAAAGACCACATTTCGTCAACTTCTATCACTTCATTTTCATCAGGTTCTACCAATATATCCTTCAAATCTTTCTCTTTCGCTTTATTTTTTAGCTAACCAGATACTGTCTGCCGACACACCTTAAATTTTCTTTCAATGCCTCTTAAAGACATCCCCTCCATATAACATCCGATAACTAATTCCTTAAAATTATCTGAATATTTTTTGTACTGTGGGTTATCTCTACTATATTTACCGCAATTATTACATTTATATAATTGCTTACCATTTATTGAATCAAATCCATACTTAACAATATACTCGCTATTACAATGATAACAATTTATTTTCATGATTTTCTCTACCACTGCACACCTCCTATCAATTTTTATTATATACTGCCATATAGATAACCGTAAATCAAGCGCAAATTAACCACTACAGGCACGTTGAACCCGGCCACTTTCACCCCCTTCCCTAAAAATCCGGTCATCGGCGGCTTTTTCCGTGAAATCGGCCGCGCTGACGAATTGGGTTCGGGAATGCGAAAAATGATGAAATATGGCAAGGCATACGGCGGCGCTGATCCCGAGATCGAGGGAGACATCTTCCGGATCATTGTCAAATGCCCTGATTTTGAGGCCTGTCAAACAGACTCGACTGAGTTGCGGCCAGAGTCAGAGGCCCAGTCAAGGGCCCAGTCAGGGGCCATTCTTCAAGCTCTTTTTGAACGTTCTCTTTCAGCAAACGAATTGACTGAGATACTGGGATTGAGGAGCAAAACAGGAGCCTTTAAGCGCACGATCAAAGAGCTGTTGGACAAGAAGTTTATTGAATACACCATCCCCGAGAAGCCCAACAGCCGCCTTCAGAAATACCGGCTGACCGATGTGGGGAAATATTTACTGAAGTCTATACAGGAATAAGGCAGGATAAGAAATGGACCTGAAAGCACAGATACGACCATGAGCACAGACACCAAACAACAAATCGAGACAGCGCTTTGGGCCTTTTCCGGTGCCGGCCTGCGCGCCACGTCCATTGGTTTGCTGAACAGCCTGGGTTACCAGAGTAAGAAGACCCTCAATCTCGACAATACACCGGAGGCGAACCATGCCTTGACTATGTTTTCTAAAGGTCCATTATCTCAAAAGAGACGTGGAGTTTTTTATTTATTTTGACCGGATTTAACAAAAAAGTATGGTTGCTTTGTTGAACATTGAAAGCTTAACTTAGTCCATTTTTTTGGGGAGTTGCGCACGTTCTGCACGAAGTCCCCCTCGAAGAAATACTCAGTGACTGGAAAGCTCACGGGAACGGCGATAATCGATGAACGAGTTGTTTGTCATTCTATAGGCAGCTAAGAATTATTAACATGCCTTGTTAATGTTTTTATTGACAGGAAGACACAATGAATATATTTTTTAAGAGAGTTGGAATTCAGAAACTCTGGGCGCAAAATGCGGTGGCGCAAAAGAAGCTGGGCGCAAAAATGGCGCGTAAACTTCAACAACGAATGATGGAGCTTAAAGCCGCAGAGACTCTTATCGATATTTCAAAGTTGCCGCCTGCCCGCTGCCACGAACTGAGGGGAAATCGTAAAGGGCAAGTTGTCGGAGGATTCCATGGTTGCTGCCAGGCAAAAATACGCTTTTGAGCCGGATTATGCCATTCCTCCCGGTGAAACCCTGCGGGAAGTGATGGAATCGCTTGGTATGAGCCAAAAAGAACTGGCCAAGCGCACTGATCTTACTGTGCAGTCTTTAAACCGCATTTTCAAGGGGGCGCAGCCCATAACCTATGAAACCGCCAATCGCCTGGAACTTGCCACCGGTGTGCCGGCGACCATGTGGAACAATCTCGAGGCACTATACCGCGAGCAGCTTGCTAAAATTCATGAACGCGAGCGATTGGAGGCAGATCTATCGTGGCTAAAAGAGATTCCAACAGCGGAATTGGTCCGGCGCGGCATATTACCCCAAATAAAGGACAAGGCCCTGTTGCTACGTGAGATTCTAAAGTTTTATGGTGTCAGTAGTGTGGATGCATGGCAACAAATATGGGGAGCGCCAGCCGTGGCCGCCCGCCGTTCTCCGTGTTTTGAGTCCACGCCGGGACCTGCTTCGGCATGGATAAGACAGGGTGAATTGCAGACTCGCGAAATAGACTGTCAGCCTTTTGATAGAAACCGTTTTAAAGTGGCACTGAAGCATATTCGCAATCTGACACGTGAGCCTGCTCAGGTATTCGAACCAGAGCTGAAGCGGCTCTGTGCGGAATCCGGTGTAGCCATTGCCCTGGTCAAGGAGATGAAAAAGGTCCCTTGGAATGGAGCGACCAAGTGGTTGACCCCGCATAAGGCTATGATCCTTCTTTGTTTGCGAAGAAAAGGTGAAGACAAGTTCTGGTTCTCTTTCTTTCACGAAGCCGGTCATGTTTTGAATGACAGTAAAAAGGATTTACTGATCAACGACGGCAGCCAGGATGATCCGCGAGAAAAAAGCGCCAACGATTTTGCCTCTGAATATCTAATCCCCTCAAAATATGACGATAATATCCGCCGGATTCGCTCCAAGCCCGAAATTGTCCGTTGGGCAGATCAACTCGGCATAGCGCCGGGCATCGTTGCCGGGCGCTACCAATTCCTTACGAAAAACTGGAATTATTACAAAGACCTGATCAGGCCCCTTGCCTGGACTGACGTATGAGTGCGCAAGCATCAAACCCGGCCGGAAGATGGTCATGAACCGGATGGAAAGAGGCCGCTACGAGACAACCTATGACATAAAGCGTAAGTGGAGCAAATGATGGAAGATCGATTTGCCTGTGCGTGGCCGCACACAGACAGATGGTTCTCCGTGGATGAGATTGCGGCATATCTCGGCATCAAGAAGGATACCGTTTACAGATGGATAAGTCAAAGAAATATGCCTGGGCACAAGATCGGTTGCCTGTGGAAGTTTCGGAAAGAAAAGATCGACGAATGGGTAAAGTCCGGTGGAGCCGGTGACCAACGTCAAGATGATAGAGGGAGAGCCGAAAACCGATGACGACGTCAAGTAGCCAGATGCGCGAGGGGTCTATCATCGTCGGCTCGCTTTTCAATGAGCTGATGCGCGTAGAGACTGTGCGGGTCGGTGGCGACGGCACCTGGACCGTTGGCCTCGTCGGCACGCAGTCGGAGCGGTTCGAATGGCACGAGGTCACGAAGGTGGCGCACTATTACTTATCGGTCAACGCCATGACCCAGCCGATGATGGTGCGGGAGGATGAAGCGCCGTACGGAGAAAAGAGCCAGCAATGAAGAAACCGGCTACCAGTCGTTATAGCCTGTTTATCAGCAGCGTTCAGAAGGAACTCGCAGCGGAACGACGCGCAGTGAAGGATTTCATAACGCGTGATCCTCTGCTCAGCCGGTTCATTTCGGATGTGTTTCTGTTCGAAGACATCCCTGCCCGAGACCGTAAACCTGACGATATCTACCTAAGCGAGGTCGAACAGCGGGACATTTACCTTGCCATTCTCGGTAATGAGTACGGATGGAAGAACGAGGACGGGAAGTCGCCGACTGAACTTGAGTTTGAACACGCCACCGAAACTCACCATGAACGCCTGATCTTTGTTAAGGGAAATGACGACAAGGCGCGTGAGCCTGACATGGCCAAACTGGTGGCTAGGGCTGGCCGCCAGGTCATAAGACGCCGTTTTTCAGATACCCTTGGGCTGATCCGCGAGGTCTATGCCAGTCTGGTCGAATGCCTTGAGAATCGCGGTGCGTTCAGATCCATGCCCTTTGATGGCAGCGTATGTGACGGGACAACGCTCCGGGATATCGACAAGACACAGGTAACGGCTTTTGTTGAAACGGCCGAAGTCACAGGCCGGCTGAAACTCAAAGGATCTCGGACCCCGAAGGCAGTTCTGCAAAATTTCAATCTGCTGCGAGATGGTCAGCCCACTAACGCAGCCATACTTCTCTTCGGGAAGAATCCGCGCAGGTTCTTCAACAATGCGCAGGTCCATTACTTCCATTTCCATGGAACGGAAAAACAAAAGCCCATTGCCTCCCAGCAACCTTATGAAGGAAGGCTGCTTGAGGTGATTGATGAGGCCGTGGAATTTGTCCTTGGCAAGATTGACCGCCGAGTAGGTACGCGTGTGGCAAGCACACAGGCCCCTGTTACGTTCGAGATTCCCCGCCCGGTCATCGTGGAGGCCGTCGTCAATGCAGTTACCCACCGTAACTACCGCCATAACGGTTTTGTCCAGGTCATCGTCTTCGCCGATCGGGTAGAGGTGTGGAACCCTGGTGAACTGCCTCCCGGGCTTACCCCTGCCCTGTTGCGGGAGCCCCATGGTCCGATACCGCGCAACCCGTTGATCGCCGAACCGCTGTTCCGGGTGAAATACGTGGAGAAAGCCGGGACCGGCACAACGGACATGATCGCAGATTGCCGGGAGGCGGGCCTGCCCGAGCCCGACTTCGAGCAGCGCGGGCCGCATTTCGTTGTGACGCTCTGGCGGGACTGGCTGACGGCGGAGGTGATCGCTACACTGAATCTCAATGACCGCCAGCAACGGGCTTTGATCCATCTCAAGACTGCTGGGCGGATCGGAAATACGGAATACCAAACGCTCCTGGGTGTGGCGAAACGTACAGCGCACCGCGACCTTACGGAACTTGTTGAAAGGGGCATTTTGGAGAAGGTTGGCACTACCGGTAAAGGAACAGCATATGTGCTGCGCAAAGGGGCCATAAAGGGGCCAAACGGGCCATAGAATGAATCACCGGGAAAAAGAGATGGTAATTGGGTAATACTCAATGAATTAGGTAATGATATGGGTAACAATAGGCCATAATCTTTTGGTTGTGCCAAACTGGACATAAACTGGACATTAGGGACCAAGCGCAAGAAACGGGTACGGATGAAGAGTGAAACAGAATCAAAGATGGATAATCTCGTTCATAGCATAGGCGAGTTGGCCGGGGTCGCACAAAAGCTTGCTTGCGAGGCTGCGCGTAATCATTCACTTCCCCCCCTGACAGCCGACAGCCTTTTTCGGGTTTCAAAGCACAATCCGTTGAGAATACGCCTTTTGGTGCAACCTTGTCCGCGGTCGAAACCCTGCAAAAGCCTGTCGACTG
>PQXE01000068.1 GCA_003194495.1 Deltaproteobacteria bacterium | reverse complement strand
TCAAATGGATCATTCAGCGATGAAGTAACAGGCCTTGGCGATAGCGAAAAGTATGCCCCCGGCTCCACGTTCTGGCGGGTTGAAGTGCCCCACTTCAGCCCTTGGGACTGCAACTGGCCGTATGGCCCTCCGGAAGATGCCGCTCCTCCAAACCCTGAAGGCGAGCCAGATGCGGACGGGCAAAAAGATGAGGATTGCAAGACAGGCAACATATCTTCTTTCGTGGAGGAAAGGAGCCGGATCTTCCACGAAGATATCCCTGTCCCCGGCACAGGTATGACCCTCCACTATGCAAGCAACCATGTGGAAGGTTACAAGACTCATATAGACGTGCCTGCATCCGGAGACGCAGTCCCTGCAAGCCTTAAGAGGATAATTGTCCGTGTGGATCTTGCAGGCCGTACCCTGGAACAGATACTCGATCCCTTGCCCAATCAGAAGGCAGAATTTGAGTGGGACGGCCTTGACCACTTAGGCAGACCGGTCAGCGGTTCCACTATGGCCCACGTCAAATTGGGCTTTGTCTATGACGCAGTGTATTTATCGCCGGGAGATTTTACAAGGGCATTTGCCCAGGCAGGCGGTGATATCACAGAGATACCTGCCAGGCAAGAGGTGATCTCCTGGAAGCGAGACACTCTGCTTGTTGGAGCATCAATAATCAGCGGCAGTGCTAAAGGCTGGACCCTGTCTGCTCACCACTATCTCAGTCCTGTGGACCCATCCACCCTTCAAAAGGGAGACGGCACAACAATCAGGAATAATGCTAACATTATCAATACCGTGGCAGGCAACGGACACTGGGGTTACAGCGGCGACGGCGGACCTGCCACTCAGGCTGAATTCCGTCATACGGAGAGCGTGGCGGTGGACGCTTTGGGCAACTTGTACATTGCTGATATGTACAATAACCGCATCCGGAAGGTGGATACAAACGGCATTATCACCACAGTAGCAGGTAATGGACGCTGGGGTTACAGTGGTGACGGCGGACCTGCTGCCCAGGCTGAATTGAATTCTCCAGTGAGCGTGGCAGTAGACTACTCGGGCAACCTGTATATTGCGGATTGGCAAAATCAACGTATCCGGAAGGTGGATACAAGCGGCATTATCACGACAGTGGCAGGTAATGGACACAGGGGTTACAGCGGCGACGGCGGACCTGCTGCCCAGGCTGAATTGGGTTATCCAGTGGGCGTGGCAGTAGACTACTCGGGCAACCTGTATATTGCGGATTGGCAAAATCACCGTATCCGGAAGGTGGATACGAGCGGCATCATCACGACCGTGGCAGGCAATGGAACATGGGGTGACAGCGGTGACGGCGGGCCTGCTGCCCAGGCTGAGTTGTTTTTTCCGCAAGACGTGGCAGTGGACGCCTTGGGCAACCTGTACATTTCAGAAGATAATAACCGCATCCGGAAGGTGGATACGAGCGGTATCATTACGACAGTGGCAGGCAAGGTATGGAAGAAGGGTTACAGCGGTGACGGCGGACCTGCTGCCCAGGCTGAATTGCATCATCCGGAGGGCATGGCAGTAGACGCATCAGGCAACCTGTATATTGCGGATTCCAACAATCACCGCATTAGGAAGGTGGATACGAGCGGCATCATCACGACCGTGGCAGGCAAAGGAATAAATGGTTACAGCGGCGACGAAGGGCCTGCTGCTCAGGCCCAATTGTATTTTCCGAACAGCGTGGCAGTGGACGCCTCTGGCATATACATCGCGGATCAAGACAATCACCGTATCCGAAAGGTAGGTCCCCACTCCGCCTTTGCCGACAGCACGACCGCCGGAGACATTCCTTTTGCAGAAGACAATGGTCTGGGTCATATCATGTGCAGCACCGGCCGCCACGAGATGACCATGGATCTTGATACAGGAGCAGTCCTGCGTGAGTTCGGCTATGACGATAACAATAACCTGGTTTCCATAACCGATCGCTTCGGCAACCGGATCACAATCGACAGGGACGCCGGCGGTGTGCCTGTCAGCATCACCTCTGCGGACGGGATCATGACCAGTTTGACCATTGATGCCAACAACCACCTAACCCGCATCACCTATCCTGATGACAGCTTTTACAGGTTTGAATACACCCCTGACGGACTGATGACAGCCAAGATAGAGCCTGAGGCAAATGGCTTTGAGCACCACTTTGATTCCTTGGGCCGGTTGACAGATGCAACGGACGAGGAAGGAGGGCGCTGGCAGTTTTCACGGACTGTGCAGGAAAACGGCGATATTCTGTATCAGAAGCTCACTGCTGAAGGCAATCTGACCTCTTATCTCGATCACACGTATTCCACCGGGGCGTATACATCAATAATTACCGGCCCCACCGGCGCTGAGACACTGTTTACTCAATCCGCAGACGGCCTGGCAGCAACCAAGTCCCTCCCGTGCGGTATGGACCTGAGCTTCAGGTACGGTCTCGATCCGGAATACAAGTTCAAATATGTTAAGGAAATGACTGAAAGCACGCCCTCTGCCCTGGAAAAGGTCATGCTGAGGGAAAAGGCATACCAGGATACGGACGCAGACGACATCCCTGACCTGATCACTGAAAAAGTGACAGTAAATGGCAAGGCAACCACTATTTCGCACGATATCTTTCAGTCCCAAAAGACCATCACAACTCCTGAAGGCAGGACCTTGACCACACAATATGACCCCAATACCCTTCTGACCGAGAGAATGAGCATACCCGGTCTTTATGAGACAACCTATGGATATGATACCAGGGGATGGTTGTCGTCCATAAGCACCAATACCAGAATGACAGAATTCACCTATAATACGCAGGGATTCCTTGAATCCATTACTGATCCTGAAGATCACACCACAACCTATGACTACGATCCCGTGGGGCGCATTACAGGGGTTAACAGGCCGGACGGCTCCACTTTGGGCTTTACATATGACCGAAACGGCAACATGACTGTTTTGACCAATCCATCAACAGTCAATCACGGCTTCGGCTATAACAGAGTGAACCTGAACAACTCCTACCAAACCCCCATAAGCGGCGGTTACAGCTACATATACAACAAGGACAGACGGCTTATCCAGACCATATTCCCATCAGGCAAACAGATCAACAATGTCTATGACAAGACCAGGCTTACCCGGATACAGACCCCTGAAGGGAATATTGATTACACCTATCTCTGCGGCACAAAGGTGGGCTCAATCACCAACGGAACAGACACTATCACCTATGGATACGACGGTTCGCTGGTCACATCAGAGACCCTGAGCGGCCATCTGAATCAATCCCTCTCTTATACCTATAACAATGACTTCAAGGTCCGGGATATTACCTATGCCGGCAATACTCATTCATACACCTATGATAATGACGGCCTTTTAACCAATGCCGGCGCCTTTACTATTTCCCGCAATGCAGGAACCGGCCTGCCTGAATCAGTCACAGACAATGCACTGAACCTGTCCCGCTCTTTCAATGGCTATGGTGAGACAGACAGCCAAGGCTTTACCATAAACAGCAAAGAGCTCACCTCATGGGACCTGACCCGTGACAATGCAGGCAGGATCACAGCCAAGACCGAAACAGTCGACGGCATCACCTCCAACTATATTTATACCTACGACGCCATGGGACGGCTTCTTACCGTTACCAAGGATGATGTTCTGGTCGAAGAGTATGAATATAGTCCAAATGGAACCCGGACCTATGAGATGAACACGTTGAGGGGTATCTCCAGGAACCTCGCTTACTCTGAAGAGGATCATCTTATAACCGCAGGGACAGCTACTTATCAATACGACTATGATGGTTTCCTGGCCAGGAAGACAGATGGTTCTGATATCACAGAGTATGATTATTCCTCCCGGGGAGAATTGCTTAATGTCACTCTACCTGACGGCAGAGAGATAGAGTACATCCATGATCCCCTGGGCAAAAGGATAGCCAAGAAGATTGACGGTATCACAGTTGAGAAATACCTCTGGCAGGGCCTGACCCGCCTTTTAGCTGTATATGATGGAAGCGACAATCTCCTCATGCGGTTTGAGTATGCTGGTGGGAGAATGCCCGTTGCCATGACAGCAGGTGGTTCAACCTACTACCTTACCTACGACCAGGTGGGATCTCTCAGGGTAGTAGCGGATTCTTCCGGCAATGTGGTAAAGAGAATTGACTACGATTCATTTGGGAATATCTTAGAGGATACGAATCCTTCATTTGAGGTGTCATTTGGATTTGCTGGCGGGTTGCATGATAGAGATACAGGCCTTGTGCGTTTTGGCTACAGAGACTATGATCCAGATGTCGGACGGTGGACAGCAAAGGATCCAATAGGCTTTGCAGGTGGGGATACGGACCTGTATGGGTATTGTGTGGGGGATCCGGTGAATTGGGTGGATCCGGATGGTCAGAGTTGGTGCACTTTTAATTGTAAATTTTGGTATTTTATGGATTCACTTAGATGTCACGAACAATATATCCGAGATGATGTGATCTGCAGAGAAGGCGTTGCTGGATTGGTTACACCTGAATGTTTCAGAAGAGCAAGGAATACTTTTGAGACTTGTGAGCTTCTGGCAAAACAGAACTATAATGAATGCATGAAAAAGTGTGAGAAGGAGTGTCTAGAATGATCCGGTTAATTTGATTGTTCTTTTAGGTCAGAGTTGGTGTACTTTTAATTGTAAATTTTGGTATTTTATGGATTCACTTAGCACTACAACGTCATTTTGCTAATTTTCTTCTTTAACTAACACGCGCGATCCGGTATACTTCTTTCCAAATTCTAAAGGAGGAGAGCATGTTACCAGATTGTCGTAAAGAAGGAGATATATTTTCGATTCCGAAGTTTGACGTTGAAAGTGAGGACATTGGGTCTTTCATGGAAGAGCTGAGGGCTTTTCATGGGGAGTTTAGGGATTGTTTCCTGCGCAACGAGACCAGAGAGAACATCTTTCGGTATATGGTTGGCCAGTTCAGTGAGTTGGAGAGAAAGTCAATCGAACCTATAGCTCTTTCTGTGGAGAATGGCAGTGTGCGGTCCATGCAGCGGGCTGTAAGTGATGCCGTCTGGGACGAAGACAAAATGATAGGCAGATATCATGGCCTTGTAGGTGAGGATTTGGGGGATCCCCAGGGGGTGCTGATATTCGATGAGACAGGATTCCAAAAAAAGGGGCGGGATTCAGTCGGCGTAGCGAAGCAGTACTGTGGAAGTTTGGGCAAGGTGGAGAACTGTCAGGTAGGGGTTTTTGCGGCGTATGCGTCGCGGCATGGCTATGCCCTTTTGGACAAGCGCCTGTTCATGCCCGAGAAGTGGTTCACTGACGAATACGAGGTAAGAAGGAAGAAATGCAGGGTCCCAGAGGATCTTGAGTTCAAGACCAAGCCACAGCTGGCAGCAGAGATGTTTGAAGGACTTCAAGACAGCGAGGACCTTCCATTTAAGTATATTGTAGCCGACAGCAATTACGGAAACAGCCCCGACTTTATCGAGTCGGTGGAAAAGTGTATTGACAAGACCTACTTCGTGTCCATACCCTTGGGCACAAGATGTTGGCTGAAAAGGCCCATCACGAGGACAAAGCAGTACAGGTACAAGGGTAAGCTGAGGTTCAAGGAGGTTATTGAAGGCACTGGGAAGGAGCCTGTCTCAGTTTTGAAGATAGCGCGCAACCTGAACGATTTCTTCTGGTACAGGCGCAAGGTCTCCGAGGGAACCAAGGGGCCGATAGAGTATGAGTTCAGCAAGAGGGATGTCATGCTTTCAAAAGAGGGGCTGCCATGGAAAACGGCTTGGCTGATCATGAAGCGTACAGTCGGGAGCAATCCGACCTATAGCTTTTTTATAAGCAATGCCCCGCGAAGCACGCGGCTCAAGACCTTCGTCTGGCTTAGCGGCATCAGATGGGCCACAGAGCAGTGCTTCGAGGAGACCAAAAGTGAACTGGGGATGGATCAATACGAGGTAAGAAAGTTTGCAGGATGGAACCACCATATGTTGACGTGCATGCTGGCCCATTTCTTCCTTTGGCACTTGAAGATAAGATTGGGGGAAAAAAGCTCCAGCCATTACGCTCTCGCAGCTTAGGATTCTCTTGGAGGTGGTTCTACCCTTGAGGAGTTTCGATGTGGATAAAGCCCTGGAACTGGTGCGATGGATTCAATACAGGAATCACCTTGCTTATCAGTCACATCGAAAAAGGAAAATCAAAGAGATAGCCGCGCGGAGCGGGGTGTCGTTGTAGGGTTAGATGTCACAACAAACTTATCCGAGATGATATAATCTGCAGAGAAGGCGATGCTGGATTGGTTACACGTGAATGTTTCAGAAGATCAAGGAATGCTTTTGAGATTTGTGAGCTTCTGGCAAAACAGAACTGATTACGTTGAAAAAAGTCTGTTTTGAGCCGCTGTCCTTAAATAGCTATATAAGTTTCGTATGCGTAACTTATATATTACGAATATATTTATATTATAGGCTTGGATTGACTCCGACTTTTTGCGGATCTTTCAGAACTATAATGAATGCATGAAAAAGTGTGAGAAGAAGTATGACTGATAATCCGGTCTTGACATTGGATTCTAGTCTATTTGCAAATAACATCAAAAATGCATTATAATAATTACAATAGATCAATAACAGGAAAGCTTACTATCAGTATTCTATCTGGATGTTTCTTTTGGCTTGTTCTAATCTTTATTCCTCGCTTGAATCGTACATCTCATTTTTTTGTAGTAGAGATGATCATACCTTTTATAATAGGTATAATTATTAGGTGTTTTGGAAATTCTAGCAAGTGGTACCATGTTTTATTGCATTCCTTTATCGCTATTTTTGTGTCTCACGTTCTTCTTGCGGTTAGAGTTTTCATCTTGATTTCTCCCGAGCTAGATCTTGCATATTTCGTTTGGACTTCAGTTAACGGATTTCTATATATTGGATCGGTACAGATATTCTTCTGCATCGCTGGGAGCTTTTTGGGGAAAAAACTCATTAGGAGGGCAAATCTGTGAATGTCTACTGGATATCGCGTTCATGAGAAGCGGGACGCCCTTAAAAATATGTTTCTGAACGAACTTAAGTCAGGTAGGGTGGGCTTTGCCCACTAAAAGGGCTATATTTTGTCGGTTGCCAGAGGGCAATAGGGAGATTGGGGACATAATTCTAGCTTGACCTACTATTTCGTTTTCCTTGTAATTGCCTTGGAAGTGGCAGACATAGAAACTCCGAGCTGTCGGGCTACTTCTGCCAAGGGGATTCCATAATCCTGTACCAATTGATACGCTATCTGCAGCCTGACCAGTGAGATACAACCGCGACGACTATCCATGCGCGAGACGAAATTGTCTCGATCTAATTTGTCATCAACGATTTTGCGCTTTTCCATGCCTCTGGCAATAATATGATGGGCCGGACGGCGCCACTGTGGGCTTTACGTATGACCGAAACGGCAACATGACTGTTTTGACCAATCCATCAACAGTCAGTCACGGCTTCGGCTATAACAGAGTAAATCTGAACAGCTCCTACCAAACCCCCATAAGCGGCGGTTACAGCTACATATACAACAAGGACAGGCAGCTTATCCAGACCATATTCCCATCAGGCAAACAGATCAACAATGTCTATGACAAGACCAGGCTGGTTCAGATACAAACCCCTGAGGGGAATATTGACTACACCTATCTCTGTGGCACAAAGGTAGGCTCAATCACCAAGGGAACAAACACGATAACATACGGATACGACGGCTCGCTGATCACATCGGAGACCCTGAGCGGCCATCTGAATCAATCCCTCTCTTATACCTACAATAATGACTTCAATGTCCGGGATATTACCTATGCCGGCAATACCAATTCATACGCCTATGATAATGACGGTCTTCTGACCAGTGCCGGCGCCTTTACTATCTCCCGTAATGCCGGAACCGGCCTGCCTGAATCAGTCACCGGCAATGCACTGAACCTGTCCCGCTCTTTCAATGGCTATGGTGAGATAGACAGCCAGGACTTTACCATAAACAGCAAAGAGCTCACCTCCTGGGACCTGACCCGTGACAATGCAGGCAGGATCACTGCCAAGACCGAAACGGTTGACGGCATCACATCCAACTACATTTACACCTACGATCCCATGGGACGGCTCCTCACAGCGACCAAAAACGGCGCCTTAGTCGAGGATTACACGTATGATCTTGCTGGAACCCGGACCCATGAGATGAACACCTTAAGGGGTATCTCAAGGAGCCTCGCTTACTCTGATGAAGATCATCTCATAACCGCAGGGACAGTCACTTATCAATACGACTATGATGGTTTCCTGGCCAGGAAGACAGATGGTTCGGATGTCACAGAGTATGATTATTCCTCCCGGGGAGAACTGCTGAGCGTCACTCTACCTGACGGCAGAGAGATAGAGTACATCCATGATCCATTGGGCAGAAGGATAGCCAGGAAGATTGACGAAATCACAGTCGAAAAATACCTCTGGCAGGGCCTGACCCGGTTACTTGCCGTGTATGATGGAAGCGACAATCTCCTAATGCGGTTTGAGTATGCCGATGAGAGGATGCCTGTTGCCATGACAGCAGGTGGTTCAACCTACTACCTTACCTATGACCAAGTAAGGTCACTCAGGATAGTAGCGGATTCTTCCGGCAATGTGGTAAAGAGAATTGACTACGATTCATTTGGGAATATCATAGAGGACACGAATCCTTCGTTTGAGATTCCCTTCGGGTTTGCGGGCGGCCTCCACGACAGAGACACAGGCCTTGTGCGTTTTGGCTACAGAGACTATGACCCCGATATCGGCAGGTGGACAGCTAAGGATCCAATAGGCTTTGCAGGTGGGGATACGGATCTTTATGGGTATTGCCTGAATAATCCGATTAATGCGGTGGATCCGTTGGGATTATGGCGATGGTATGGGAACTGGGGTGGTCCTAATTGGACGGGTGGGCAGGAAGGAACTTGGAATACAGTTGATCGTTCCAAAGTCAAGCCACCAATTGATAAACAGGACGTATGCTATAGAGGTCACGATAAATGTTACGGCAGTTGTCGTGATAATAATCCCTGCAAATCGGAAGACCGCGCTGACTGTTTCAAGAATTGCGACAGAAAACTTGCCAGATGCCTTCGTGGACTTGGCAATGATTCTTCCAACAATTGGAAGGCAAAAGCGGCAACCAGATATTTTAAAAACAGCAACCCAGGTGGTGATTGATGAGAGAATTTTTTAATAGGGCCAGTAATACAAGCTATCAAGTAGGTTTAGTGCTGTGTCTTATCCACCTAATAATTGCATGGTGGGTAATAATCAAGCTTAGCCGGAGTGAGCCGGATGCACAATGGCAATTAGTATGGATTTTTTTTCTGCCTTTTGATCTGCCTTTTTCTCTGCTGGTCTTTTTTTCGGGTTCGATTTTTCCTGATTGGTCTTTCAAGTTGCTTCCCTATCCCATGGGCGAATTTAGGAGCTTTATTTTACCTACCTTTGTTCACGGGATAATAGGCCCTTTGTGGTATTTTTTCCTGCCTGTCTGCTTCAGTAGTTTAAGAGCCTATCGGGGGATTGGAGTCGGACCTTGATTTGTTATTAACAATTTTAAAGCCTTTATTGGCGGCGGTTTACAGAAGGGAATTGGGGTCAAATCTTTACCTCTACTTTGGCAGTTTTCAGAATATTCAAGCTGCGTAGCATACCTGATCCAGCAAGACATCCAGGAAATCATCGCATAAAGAAATGGGGTCAAGTCTGCTCTTGACTCTTGAGGGTCAAAATGTTACAGATTGTCGCATGGCACGTTCACTCAGAATAGAGTATCCTAGCGTCGGGTATTATGTGATGAACCGGGGAAGAAGAGCTGAAAAAAATATTTCATGACAGGCATGACTACCAGGTATTTGTGGGTCAACCGGAACTGGCGTGGTAAATCATCCCCTTTTTGTCAATTATTCGTTGTTTTACAGGTGGTTATGCCAATATTAAATATTGACATTTTTTTACCCTTTATGAAAAATAAAGGGGACAGCCCTGGAAAATAGAATTTAATCTTTGACAGCGGCGACGGCGGACCTGCCACCCAGGCTGAATTGCATCATTAGGAGGGCATGGCAGTAGACGCATCAGGCAACCTGTATATTGCGGATTCCGACAATCACCGCATCCGGAAGGTGGATACGAGAGGCATTATCACGACAGTGGCAGGCAATGGAACAGATGGTTACAGCGGCGACGAAGGGCCTGCTGCCCAGGCTGAATTGCGTAAACCGCTTGACGTGGCACTGGACGCCTCGGACAACCTGTATATAGCGGATTACGGCAATCACCGCATCCGTAAAGTGGGTCCCCACTCCGCCTTTGCCAACAGCATGACCGCCGGAGACATTGCTTTTGCAGAAGACAATGGTCTGGGTCATATCATGAGCAGCACCGGCCGCCACAAGACGACCATGGATCTTGATACAGGAGTAGTTCTGCGTGAGTTCGGCTATGACGATAACAATAACCTGGTTTCCATAACCGATTGCTTCGGCAACCGGATCACAATCAACAGGGACGCCGGCGGTGTGCCCGTCAGCATCACCTCTGCGGACGGGATAATCGCGGCGCTGACCCGCGAGCATCGCAGGAGCCTCAGGGTGCTTGTACCCTGAGGCTCCGAGAAGCGCAGCCGGGTCCAGTGCCTTGTTCTGGCGCAAGGCGACAGAACAAGGTGCTGGACGAAGTCAGCGCCGCGATTCTCGGCGGCGTAGCCGCCGAGAACAACCAGTTTGACCATTGATGCCGACAATCGACTCACCCGGATCACTTATCCGGATGGCAGCTTTTACAGATTTGAATATACTCCTGACGGACTGATGACAGCCAAGATAGAGCCAGAGGCAAACAGCTTTGACCACCACTTTGATTACTTGGGCCGGTTGACAGATGCAACGGATGAGGAAGGAGGGCGGTGGCAGTTTTCACGGACTGTGCAGGAAAACGGCGATATTTTGTATCAAAAACTCACTGCTGAAGGCAATCTGACCTCTTATCTCGATCACATGTATTCCACCGGGGCGTATACATCAATAATCACCGGCCCCACCGGCGCTGAGACACTGTTTACTCAATCCGCAGACGGCCTTACAGCAACCAAGTCCCTCCCGTGCGGCATGGACCTGAGCTTCAAGTATGATCTCGATCCGGAATACAAGTTCAAATATATTAAGGAAATGACTGAGATACTGACGCAGACGACATCCCGGACCTGATCACTGAAACAGTGACGGTAAATAGCAAAGCCACCACTATTTCGCACGATATCTTCCAGTCCCAAAAAACCATCACAACTCCTGAAAACAGGACCTTGACCACGCAATATGATCCCAATACCCTTCTGACCGAGAGAGTGAGCATACCCGGTCTTTATGACATGTCCTATGGATATGATACCAGGGGACGGTTGTCGTCCGTAAACACCAATACAAGAATGACTGAATTCACCTATAATGCGCAGGGATTCCTTGAATCCATTACTGATCCTGAAGATCACACCGCAACCTATGACTACGATCCCGTGGGGCGCGTTACAGGGGTTAACAGGCCGGACGGCTCCACAGTGGGCTTTACGTATGACCGAAACGGCAACATGACCGTTTTGACCAATCCATCAACAGTCAGTCACGGCTTCGGCTATAACAGAGTAAATCTGAACAGCTCCTACCAAACCCCCATAAGCGGCGGTTACCAATATGTATACGATAAGGACAGACGGCTGATTCAGACCATCTTTCCTTCAGGCGCACAGATTAACAATCTGTATGACAAGACCAGACTTACCCGGATCCAGACCCCGGAGGGGAATATTGACTACACCTATCTCTGCGGCACAAAGGTAGGCTCAATCACCAAGGGAACAAACACGATCACATACGGATACGACGGCTCGCTGGTCACATCAGAGACCCTGAGCGGCGCCCTGAATCAAACTCTTTCCTATAGCTACAACAGTGACTTCAAGCTGGCCGGTTTCAGCTATGCAGGAAGCAGTGAAAACTACACTTATGACAAAGATGGTCTTCTGACCGGAGCAGGGAGTTTTACCATCACTCGCAACATACAAAACGGATTGCCCGAATCAGTCACAGACAATGCACTGAACCTGTCTCGCTCTTTCAACGGCTATGGTGAGATAGACAGCCAGGACTTTACCATAAGCAGCAGCCTAACATCCTGGGACCTGACCCGTGACAATGCAGGTAGGATCACAGCCAAGACCGAAACGGTTGACGGCATCACATCCAACTACATTTACACCTACGATCCCATGGGACGGCGCCTCACAGCGACCAAAGACGGCGCCTTAGTCGAGGATTACTCATATGACCTTGCTGGAACCAGGACCCATGAGATAAACACCTTAAGAGGTATCTCCAGGAGCCTCGCTTACTCTGATGAAGATCATCTCATAACCGCAGGGACAGTCACTTATCAATACGACTATGATGGTTTCCTGGCCAGGAAGACAGATGGTTCTGATATCACAGAGTATGATTATTCCTCCCA
>PQXE01000067.1 GCA_003194495.1 Deltaproteobacteria bacterium | reverse complement strand
TGAGAGGGACAGACATGGGCGTGAAAGAGGCGGCCAAGTGGTGGGTTTCCGAAAATCGCAGGTCTATTTGGAGTCAACGGGGCATCCCCCCCACAAAATTTTGCGCATCCGATATGAATCACTCTGCTGCGAACCCGAATCCACGGCGCGACAGATATGCGAGTTTTTGGAGACTCCTTTTGACGAAAATATGCTTGTCCTGAAGAAGACTGGGGCTCACAGCATTGGTGGCAATCCGATGCGCTTCCGTAAGAACGAAACCAAGATTCAACTGGACGAGCGGTGGCTCAAAGAGTTAAGCAAAAAAGACTTATTAATTTTTGATCGCATTGCCAAAAAATGGAATAGGCGGTTTGGCTATGAGGACTGACGGCTCCCGATTTTGTTCTTTTTCTGCAAGTGCAGAAGGCCTTTTTTGTTAGGACAGGCGTATTGGTGTTTAGTAAGGGAAGTTCATTAAAATAGCCAACATCATCGAAGATTGAAAGAATAGGAGGACGTCAAAGCGCTTATAATGAATGATAATGAAAACGTACGCGTTGCTAATATCATCGAAGATGGGCGTCTAGGAGGACCCCAAATTCGCATCGCCGAAGTAGCCAAACGGCTCAAAGAAAAAGGCATTGAGACAACGGTCATCTATCCACGCTTGCAAAGCGAGGCCTTTCAGCAGAGATTAGATAAATACGGTATACATAATATCTGCCTTCCTCTGCATCGTCTAACCAAAGACAAGAAGCACCTTTTCCAATATTTTATATTTTTTTTCTATGAGCTTTTTGTCTTATATCGATTCTTGAAAAAGGAAAAATTTGACATCATTCACTGTAGCGGTGGAGCTTGGCAATACAAAGGGGTGATCGCAGGAAAAATGGCTGGGATAAAGACCCTTTGGCATTTGAACGACACCTATATGCCCTACTTTTTGCGGTTCCTTTTTCATATTTTAGCTTCAAGGTGCGCGGATGGGTTCATCGTCGCAGGAAAACGTGTTGAAGAATATTACATCCGCAAACTAGGCAGTATAGAGAAGTCTCTGTTTGAGATCCAGGCTCCAGTGGACACTTCTTTTTTCGATCCTGCCCAAGCACACTATGATTCTAAAATACAAAAAAAAAATAGCGTTCACATAGTCTCTGTGGGCAATGTTAATCCATTAAAAGGATATGAATATTTTATTCAAATGGGCCGATTGCTAAACAGGCAATACGACAATTTGAATTTTTTTATCGTCGGTCCTCACTTTGATAGCCAGAAAGCCTATTCTGATAAGTTGCACAAGCTGTGTGATGAGCTTGGGATGAAAAATCTTTACTTTTCCGGTTCCTGCCAGGATGTGCGCAGTGTGCTCAAAATGGCGGATATCTATGTATGTTCTTCCACTACAGAGGCTTCACCACTGTCCGTATGGGAAGCAATGAGCATGGAGAAGGCTATTGTGTCAACTAACGTTGCTGATGTCTCCAGGTTTATTAGCAATGGGGAAAACGGTTTTATTGTACCGACTAAGGATCCGGAAGCACTAGCGAAAAAGGTAAGTTTATTAATTAAAGATACAGATTTGCGCAAATCGTTTGGAAGGAAGGCCAGGGAAACAGCAAAAAAATGCCTCGACATCCAGATTGTTGTAGAGAGGCATGTGGAGGCGTATCGGACCATACTTGGAAAAAAGCATAGGGCATAGCGGATGGCGCAAAAAGCAGAGCGGGAAGCACAGCAATCGGAGGTCAGAGGGCAGAAGTCGGAGGGCGGAGGGCGGAGGTCAGAGATCGGAAGACAGAGGACACCCCAGTGAAATGCGCTACGCTCCTCATTGGCATGAATTTCACAGGGTAAAGAGGACGGAGGACAGATCCGCAGATTAGGACGATTTAGAATCTCAGATCTTGTTTCTCTTGGCTAACGGCTGGTGGTGTTGCCCAAATTTGGCAGCGCTTGCTGACCGGGTTAGGATAATTGAATGCGTCTCGTTGAGTTTCATCGGTGCTTGAACGACGACAACGCACTACGTGTACAATTCGAGCTGGAACACGGTAAAGTCCTTAAATTTGTCGTTCAACTGGAATGCCGGTTTGGCGAAAGTGGCACTTTTACGCCAGTAGTACGATACGATACAGCACATGGCTTCGCGCACTGTGATCGGCTTCACCCGTATGAGAAATCGAGCAAGATTACCATGGCTACCCAAAACTATAATGAGGCTCTGACGTTTGCTATGGATGATCTGGTGAAGAGGTGGGGTGCGTACCGAAGGAGGTTTGAGGAATGGCTCAGAAAAAAGTGAGTCCTCATGAGGGGATAGTGGAGCGAAATATCTTGTTGAGCGGAAAGATTATGCAGTTCTTGATGGACAACCCGCAGGTGTTCAGTTCTTTGCCGGAGAAGTTTGAATTGGTGATCTTGCCGGATGATGACCCTGATATCCGGCAATACAACCTGGATCTGATCGACAAATACGGGAGCGAAGGCAAGCCTATCGTCTTTGCTCGGGTCAAGATTCATCAGGAGAAACTGAAAACCCAGGTGAAGCCGAGCATCTTTGTACCCGTTCATGTCGCAGCGTAAAGGATGGCCGACCTTTTTCTCTGGGGAAAGCTTCACATCGGGATGATTAGGATGGCGCCTGCGGCGCTGGATGGATGACTCCTTGCAAGGGGAGTGGGGAAATTATAGTGGTCGGTGGCCAGACTTCGGAGGTCGGAGGACAGAAGACGGAAGATGGAAGACGGAAGACATGGCGTGGATGGAGGATAAGTGCAGAATATCGTTATAACGGGCGGATGCGGGTTTATTGGCGTAAATCTCATCCGCTTTTTAATGAAAACGGATGAAAGTGTTTGTATCCGTGTTGTGGATAATCTAAGCGTTGGACAGCTTGAGGATCTGGAGGAGATACAGAGGTCGGAGGTCGGAGGTTCGAGGTCAGAGAGCGAACCGACCGGAATTGAACTGGTGGTGGGCGATATTCAGGATGCGGATCTGGCGATTAAAGCCTGTCGTGGTATGGATGCTGTGATACATCTGGCAGCAAATACTGGTGTGATTCCGTCAATTGAGGATCCAAGAGCGGATTGCGAAACCAATGTTATCGGCACCTTCAACTATCTCGAAGCCTGCCGGGTGAATGGTGTCAAGCGGTTTGTGTTTGCGTCTTCGGGTGCGCCTTTAGGTGAACAGGAACCGCCCATTCATGAGGAAATGGTTCCGAAGCCTATTTCGCCATACGGTGCGAGCAAACTTTGCGGCGAGGCTTACTGCTCGGCCTTCCATGGTTCTTTTGGTATGGAGACGGTGTGTCTGCGCTTTGGAAATATCTATGGGCCTTATTCCACGCATAAGGGCAGTGTAGTGGCCAAGTTTATCAAGCACATTTTTGCCGATGAACCGCTGCCCATCTATGGTGACGGGAACCAGACAAGGGATTTCATCTACGTTGAAGATCTGGTGGATGCTATTTTGCTGGCCCTGGAAAAGCCGAATATTGGAGGGGAGGTATTTCAGATCGCTACTCATCGGGAGCATACGGTGGGAGAGGTGGCAGATGTGTTGAACCGGCTGGCGGAAAAACATCTGGGGAGAAAAAGCGAAATCGTCTCTGAGAAGGAACGGAAGGGTGAGGTGAAACGGAATTACTCGGATATATCAAAGGCGAGGAGGATTTTGGGGTTTGAACCGCGCTTTGACTTGAAGAGTGGCCTCGAACTAACGTTCAAATGGTTTCTGGGTGAAAGTTAATGGTTATTGGTTATTGGTGAAAAACTATGACAAAAGAAAATTTCGAAGTTTCGAAGATTTAGAATGTTGGAAAGCACGTGAAAACATATGGGCAAAGTTATTGGTTATTTGTTAATGGGCATTAGTCAAAGCATATGAGCAAGAAGAGCTTTAAATCATTTGAAGACCTGGAATGTTGGAAAGCGTGCACTGAGGTGAGGAGGTTTATAACAGAGCTTGTCAAGAAATATCCGAAGGATGAGAAATACTCCTTGGTGGATGATATGAAAAGGGCTGCGCGGTCTACGACGCACAACGTGGCTGAGGGTTATGGCAGATTCCATTTTCAGGAAAATATACAATTTTGCAGAATAAGTCGGGGATCACTGTATGAGCTTATCGATCAGTTGATCACCTCGCTAGATGAGGGCCATATCACCGACGGGGAATATGAGCGAGGAAGAGAACTCATCAATGGAGCGCAGGTCTTGCTAAATGGATATATCAGGTATTTGAATAAAGCAAAGATTGCCTAAGCTGCACACCAATAACAAATAACCATTAACAAATAACCATTAACAAATAACCATTAACAAATAACCATTAACAAATAACCATTAACAAATAACCATTAACAAATAACCATTAACAAATAACCATTAACAAATAACCTGCGGAGCATAAAGCGGAGCATAGCATGAACGAATTTTTCAAAGACAAGCGGGTATTTGTCACAGGATGCTGCGGAACGATCGGGCTGGAATTAGTGCGGCAACTATTGGAGGTGTATCAGGCCGGAGAATTTTCTGGCCTGGATAACAACGAGAGTGAACTTTTTTTTCTCGAGCAAAGCTTTGCTCAATATCCTAATGCCAGATTCACACTGGGGGATGTGCGGGACCGGGACAAGCTCGTTCGGTGTATGCGAAAGATGGATATTGTCTTTCATGCCGCGGCGTTCAAGCATGTAATTTTATGCGAGCGCTCCCCCTTTGAGGCTGTGCAGACCAATATAGTAGGACTGCAGAACATCATTTATGCAGCTTATGAAAATAGTCTGGAAAAAGTCATATTCACCAGCTCAGACAAGGCCGTAAATCCTACCAGCGTCATGGGTACGTCCAAGCTTATGGGCGAGCGGCTTATGACTGCTGCCAACAGCAATCAGCGTGGAGATGGTCCTGTATTTGCCTCCACCCGTTTTGGAAATGTACTGGGATCAAGGGGGTCAGTAGTTCCTATTTTTAAAGAACAGATTCGCAGAGGCGGTCCGGTCACGTTGACCCATCCAGATATGACTCGTTTTATCATGAGTGTCAGCGAGGCCGTGAAGTTGGTCATTGATTCCCATTCCCAGGCAAAAGGCGGCGAGGTGTTCATCACCAAGATGCCGGTCCTGCGCATCAAAGATTTGGCCGAGGTCATGATTAAGATTTTGGCCCCGCACTTCGGTCATGATCCTCAAAAGATCGAGATCAAAGAAATAGGCGTGAAGCCTGGCGAGAAGATGTACGAAGAACTGATGAGCCATGAGGAAACCAGGAGAGCATGGGAATTGAAAGATTATTTTGTGGTCCAGCCCGCATTTAGGAGTATGTATAGAAAGATCGAATACGATTATTCTAATATCGTATCCAAAACAGTTGACCGGCCGTATATTTCCTCCGATGAGCCAACTATGACGCAAGAGCAAATTGAAGAGTTCTTTGTGAAATACAAATTATTAGATTTGCCCTCAGAGATTAGTAAACATCCTGATGAACGATATTGGCCATAATCGGCAGAACGCAGAGCGGAAGACAGAGGTCGGGGAAGGACAGAGGTCAGAAGTCAGATGTCGGAGGTCGGATATCGAAATAAAACAAATAAAGTCTGCAAAGGACCTGAAAGTCTATAAAAAGGCCTACGCGCTTGCTATGGAAATATTCAATATCAGCCAGCGATGGCCTTCAGAAGAAAAGTATTCGTTGACGGATCAGATCAGAAGATCATCCCGTTCAGTTTGTAGTAATTTGAGAGAGGCATGGGCAAAGCGCAGGTATGAGGCACATTTTATCAGCAAGTTGACCGATGCAGATGGAGAAAACAGCGAGACAGATACCTGGCTCGATTTTGCCAAAGACTGTGGGTATCTCAGCGAAGAACACCGCCACTACCTTATAGAAGAATGTCAAGTTGTCGGCGCAATACTGGGTTCCATGATCAAGAAACCATCACCATTTCTTATTAACTTCAAACAATGATGTATCATGTAATCCTGACTTCTGACTTCTGACATCCGACATCTGATCTCTGTCATCTGTCATCCGAACACTGTCATCTGGAAAAAGGGGAAACGAAATGAGCCATATTCTAATACTCGGTGGTGACGGATACCTGGGTTGGCCTACGGCCATGTACTTCAGCAAGAGGGGCTATGACGTTACGGTGGTGGATAACTATTTCCGCAGAAATGCCTGTACTGAGCTGGATGTGGGAATGCTTTATCCTGTTCCTACGCTGATTGAGCGAGCCAAGAACTGGTACGAACACACGGGAAAAGAAATCAAGGTTGTGATCGGCGATCTTACCAACCCTGAAATCATGCGATCTCTATTCAAGGGTGATTTTGAATATTCATGGGCGATTAATAATAATTTTTCAGGCATACCCAATACTGTCATTCATTATGCAGAACAGCCATCAGCCCCCTATTCCCTCATCAATTATCAGTACGCCAATATCACTATAACGAATAACTTGCTCGTAACCAATAACTTGATATTTGCCTTGCGGGATTTCTCACGGGATACCCATGTGGTTCATGTGGGGACTATGGGGGAATATGGGACGCCGAATATTGATATTGAAGAGGGGTGGCTCGAAATTGAGCACAAGAGCAGAAAAGATCGTTTTCTTTTTCCCCGGCAGGCCAGTTCTCTTTATCACACTACCAAGATCATGGATACTGACCTGATGTGGTTCGGGGTGCGTATGTGGGATCTGCGGATTACGGACCTGATGCAGGGACCTGTTTATGGGTTGGAGACCGAGGATTCGGTCATTGATGAGCGGTTGCGGACAATCTTTAATTATGACGAGATCTTTGGGACCATTTTGAACCGTTTCATTGTTCAGGCCATTGTGGCCTACCCATTGACCGTATATGGAAAAGGGGGCCAGACAAGGGGCTATTTGAATATCAATGACACGCTTCAGTGCGTGCATAAGGCTGCGGAGACCCATGCAAAAAAAGGACAACTCCGTATTTTCAACCAGATCATGGAGACCTTCAGTGCCAATGAACTTGCTGAAAAGGTGCAGGATATTGGAAGGAAGCTGGGATATCAGGTAAAGATAGACCACTTGGAAAATCCGCGGAAAGAGGCCGAAGAACACTATTATAATCCCACATATCAGGGACTGATCGAGATCGGGGTGAAACCGCACTATCTTACAGATGAGATTTTGGAAGGAATGTTCCGTGTGGTTGAGAAATACAAAGACAACATTCGGCGGGATGTTATTTTCAAAGGGATCAAGTGGTAGATTTCTTGATTCCTTGAATGATATTTTGGATTAGTGATGTAGTCAGCCGCCCTGTTTCGGTCCATAGATGACGTGAGTAATCTTATCTGCTTCCAAGGAGAACATAAATGATCATTTTGGGAATAAATGCCTACCATGGTGATTCTTCTGCATGTTTGGTCGTAGACGGCGAGCTTGTTGCCGCTGTTGAAGAAGAGCGTTTTCGACGGATCAAACACTGGGCAGGATTTCCGAGCAAGGCAATCAGATACTGTCTTAAGGAAGCGCAGATCAGGGTCGAGGATATAGATAATATTGCTCTAAACCGCAATCCAACGGCCAACTTATTAAATAAGGTTCTTTTTACATTTCGTAAGCATCCTTCCTTAGCTCTGGTAAAGGATCGTTTAAAAAATGCCTCAAAAGTAAAAAATATAAAGGAAAGATTCTCTGAAGAATTTCAGGTGGAAACCTCTGCCTTGAAGGCCGGAATACATAATGTTGAGCATCATATTGCCCATTTAGCCAGTGCTTTCATGGTTTCTCCATTTGAAAGATCTGCAATAGTTTCTGTTGACGGGTTTGGTGACTTTGTAGGCTCTATGTGGGGCAGCGGAACAGGGAATCGCATTGAGGCTAAGGAAAGGGTTTTTTACCCGCACTCTCTCGGTCTATTTTACCTGGCTATGACCCAGTTTCTGGGGTTTCCCAAATATGGAGATGAATACAAGGTGATGGGCTTAGCGGCATTAGGGGAACCCTCACTAATTGATAAAATGCGAAAAATTGTCAAGTTGAACTCAAATGGGCGGTTTGAACTAGATCTTCAATATTTTGTCCATCATTCAGAAGGAGTCACCATGACATGGGAAGGGGGCGAGCCAAATATGGGGCCGGCCTATTCCAAGGAAATGGAGAAACTATTGGGCCCTCCACGGGACCGTGAAGAACCGATTGAAAAACGCCATAAAGATATAGCTGCTTCCCTGCAGGCTATGTATGAGGAGGCATTTTTTCATATCTTGAACCATGTATACGAACAGACAGGCCTCCCCAATCTCTGCCTTGCCGGTGGATGCGCCATGAACAGCGTTGCCAATGGGAAAATCTTCGACCAAACTCCTTTTAAGGAAGTCTATATTCAGTCTGCTGCAGGCGATGCAGGAGGCGCCTTGGGTGCAGCCTACTATGTTTGGAACCAGGTCTTGAACCAGCCGCGGGATTTTGTGATGGAAAAGACTTACTGGGGACCCGGCTTTGAAGAAGCCGAAATACGTAAATCGTTAATCGAAAATCGTGAAGAACTGGAAAAAACCAAATGCGTAATCGAAGAAGTAAAAGATCAGAATATGCTGTGCAAGAAGACGGCTAAATTCATTGCTGATGGTATGGTGGTGGGGTGGTTTCAGGGCAGGATGGAGTGGGGGCCAAGGGCGCTTGGAAATAGGAGTATAGTGGTTGACCCAAGGCGAGCGGAGATGAAGGACGTGCTCAATACAAGGATTAAAAGGCGGGAGGCTTTCCGGCCATTTGCCCCTTCGATTCTTCTGGAAAGGGTCGGAGAATACTTTGAGCGAGATTACCCTGACCCTTTTATGATCAAGGTTTATCCGATTAGGTCGGAGAAAAGGGGCGAGATCCCGGCGGTTACTCATGTGGATGGTACCGGAAGGCTTCAGACCGTGAGAAGGGAGGATAATCCCCTCTACTGGCAACTTATCAAGGAGTTTGAGAATCTTACCGGTGTTCCGGTGGTTTTAAATACATCTTTCAATGAAAATGAACCAATTGTTTGTACTCCCGAACAAGCGTTGGATTGTTTCCTTCGGACGAAGATGGATGTATTGGTTCTTGGGTCTTATATGATCATCCGTAATCGCCATTCCAAACTCACCGCACGATAATAATGGTTACCAGTCAAGCTGAAAGCCAAACTAAATCCTGTTATTTTCGTATCCTTGATTACCCTGCAAAAAGTCGGAGTCGATCTAAAGCTATAACATAAACATATCCGTAATATATAAGTTACGCATACGAAACTTATATAGCTATTTCGAGACGGCAGCTCAAAATGGACTTTTTTCAGTGTAATCATCCTTTTTTTACTGGCTCCAATTGTGACAGGACTGATCCTGGCCGCAGTTGTGCTTCAAGTCTGTTTTGGTTCCAAAAAGACCGTTTTTTTGAATATATTAATGTTTTATGAATAAACATAAGCTGACTATCGTTACCGTTGTCTTAAATGCGGCTGATACTATTCGCGATTGCATTGAGAGTGTGTTAGCGCAGAATTATCTAGCAGAACACATAATTATTGATGGTGGTTCTACTGACAATACGCTTGAGATTATTAAAGAGTATGACAGCAAACATTACAGGCTGGTTTCCGAGCCTGATTCAGGTATTTACGATGCCATGAACAAAGGGATAGGTTTAGCGACCGGTGACGTAATAGGCCTTCTCAACGCAGACGATATCTACGCAGGCCCGTATATACTTTCAAAGGTGGCAAGGGTTTTTTCCGAAAAAAATGTGGAATCCTGTTACGGCGACCTGGTCTATGTGAGGGAGAAACGCAGGCCAAAGGTGAAAGGTGAAAGGTTAAAGGGGGGGGATGCCGGAGGTCAGAGGGCGGAGGTCGAAGATCTGATTGGAAAAAATTATAGAATAGTTAGGTATTGGAAGTCAGGGGATTACAAACCAGGAAAATTCTATTGGGGCTGGATGCCGCCACATCCGACTTTTTTTGTGCGTCGAGCAATTTATGAAAAATATGGTTTATTTAACGATGATTTGGGATCTGCCGCAGACTATGAGCTAATGCTCCGGTTTCTCCTTAAGAACCGAATTTCTGCCGCCTATATTCCCGAAATGCTGGTTAAAATGAGAGTTGGTGGCGCAAGCAATGCTTCATTAACAAAACGGATAAAAGCAAATAAAATGGATCGCAGGGCCTGGGAGGTGAATGGGTTGCGACCGTATCCATGGACCTTGTGGATGAAGCCGCTGAGAAAGGTTGGGCAGTTTTTTTCAAAACCATAAAAAACTGGACGTGGGGGACGGACGGTTTGGGGGACATCCTATATTCCCCCTGTCAAGCTAAATAAAATTGTTGACCTCGCAAAAAGGACTCTGCCGACGTTATGAGGGCTGTAACTACCTGATTTCACTGGCCCGCACTTTGACATTGTCGACTATTTACGATTGCATCAAGATTGATATGGGTTAAAATGAGAATATCTATCATCCCAAATTATGCACTTCAAATACTGAAAAAGGGAAATTTATCTTTAATATTGGTCTATTATACGTTACAAATGTATTTAAATCTTTCACCCAAAAGGTGAAACTGATTTTTGATATATTTTTTCGGCATTTGAAGCCGCAAGGGGTTGCCGATTTCACCGAATCTGCTTTGTTGTCGGGCGCTTGAAGAACCAAAGTACGTCTACCCTCTGTGGGGCGCATCTAGAGGTTGGGGGAGAGGCTTCTGAACGCCATTTTGTCAGCTGATGAGGTTTACGTAGGTCCCTCAAATCGGCCTAAAATCCTAGGTCCCCCAACGCGTAAATGCGCCCCCCTCTGTGTCAATGTAAGTGAGACACTTACCCCTTGAGAAATTAGTGTAGGGCGGGTAGGAAATTTCACATCATGAAACATCAAGGAAAAGTCCAGGACATTTCTATCCACAAGACAGATAGGCCCTCCAGCGTGGGAGAAGGTTCACCCAGTTAAATAGCTTGAGGAATAATGCTGATGTTTTACGTGTACGTTCTACGTAGCGAATTGGACAAAAATTTCTACGTTGGTTATACCAAAAACCTCAAGCTAAGATTTGAGAACCGGAACATGTCAATGAAAATGCTTTGGCACATCAATTGATAAAGGATGGGATGAGGATCGAACAGCAAAAGCCGATCAAGGTATATTATGATAACATAGTGGTTGGTGACTATTTTGCGGATCTGATAGTAGAAGGGACTGTTATTGTTGAACTTAAGACGGCAAGACGTATTGAAGATATTCATCTTGCGCAAACATTGAACTATTTGAAGGCGACAGGATTGAAGCTTGGGGTTGATAATTCACCCAGTTAAATAGCTTGAGAGGAGTAATGCGTGTCAAGTCAACAAGCAGACCGCGCAAGATACGGGTATTATCTCACAAAATGCATCAACCTCAAGCTAAGATTTGAGAAGAAGATTCAAGTAAGGGACAATCTCGGTTTATAGAAGTGCGGAAACGGCGTTGAGGCTGTGACAAAGAACAGGCTCAAATCTTATTTAACCGGGTAAATTTTGGGAAGCCGAGGGTTGAAATTAAACGAGTGGTAAATAATTTTTAACCACAGATAAACACAGACAATTATTAGCCGCAGATTAACGCAGATACAAGCTGTTTTTTTTGTTAACTTTTTAATAATTTGTCCTATCAGCGTTTATCTGCGTGTATCTGCGGCTACGATTATTAATCTTAAATTTCGAGTATTTTATATTTTATAAGGTGGGGGTAATAAAATGGAAACAGCAAAATTATTTCAAAATGGCAGTTCTCAAGCAGTAAGACTGCCCAAAGCATTCAGAATTTCCGGCAATGAGGTAAAAATATTCAAAAAAGGCAACTTGGTTATATTGGAGCCGATAGAAACGACATGGGACTCGTTGTTCGAATCTCTCAGTGAATTTCCGGAAGACTTTATGAAAGATGGACGTAATCAGCCCGCTATGCAGAAGAGGGAATCTTTCTGATGCGTTATCTGCTTGATACCAATATTTGCATATACCTCATTAAAAAACACCCATCGGAGGTTCTTGAGCGATTCAGGCAACATTCTCTACAGGATGTTGCAATCTCCATAATCACCCTGTTCGAACTTCAATACGGAGTTGAGAAAAGCCAATACCGGCAACGTTCCGAGGATGCCCTTGCCAAATTTCTTCTGCCATTGAACCTTATTAACCTGGATCGTTCCTCTGCTATAGAAGCTGCAACTATTCGCGCGCAACTTGAAAAAAAAGGAATGCCTATTGGTCCTTATGATCTTCTCATAGCAGGTCTGGCCAGATCACGGGACATGATATTGGTGACAAACAATACCAAAGAATTTGAAAGAATTGTTGGTCTGCGTCTGGAAAACTGGGTTGAATAAGGTTACTGATTAACGCAGATGAGCGAAAATTATTAAAAAACATTCTTTAAACTCCACTTTGGCAGTTTTTAGAATGTTCAAGCTGCGTAGCAGACCTGATCCAGCAAGACATCCAGAAAATCATCGTGAAAATAGCTAAACTCAGGGTCTTTCGATGAGTTCACGAAATACCTGGTACTCCAAATATGGCGTCTCACAAGGGCGATGACGTCGGAGAAGGTTGCGTCGGACTTTTTGTACCATGCACATTCCAAAATAGGCATGGTTGCGCCCTTGAGTATTTCGATGGCCATCAGAACAACG
>PQXE01000066.1 GCA_003194495.1 Deltaproteobacteria bacterium | reverse complement strand
AAGCCTTTTGGGATATTGGATGTACTGACAGGACTACTGACCATTATTTTTGGTAACTCATCAGAAACAAGTGATTTTATTGTAGATGCTTTATTAATATGGTGGCACGCGAATAAGCATCTTTATCCACACATTAAGGAGTTAGTTATTAATTTAGACAATGGACCACAAAATAGTAGTCACAGAACTCAGTTTATCAAAAGAATGACGGAATTTGCAGATGAAACAGGCCTGCGGATTCATATGGTTTATTATCCTCCGTATCATAGTAAATACAATCCGATAGAGCGTTGTTGGGGAGCCTTGGAAAAACACTGGAATGGAACAATTTTAGATAGTGTTGAAAAAACAATAAAATGGGCCGGAACAATGACTTGGAAAGGAATTAAACCAGCAATAAAATTAATAGATAAAGTTTATCAAAAGGGAGTCAGTTTATCAAAAGAAGAAATGAAAAAATATGCAGGCCGATTAAAAAGATCAAGACTATTGGCTAAATGGGATGTCATTATTGATCCAATATTGGGGTAAATTGTTTTTTTCCAAATCCCTAATGAAAAGCACTATCTATCTTGAAAGCATAGACCCCAAACGTAACCGGCACCGCTGGTACAGAATTGATGCCAAGTTGACACTTTTTGGAGGTGTTGTCCGCCGAGAATGGGGAAGGATCGGCCAAAAGGGCAGATGGGTTCAGCACGATGTTGAAAGCTATCAAGAAGCTATTTTCCAAATTAATCGCATCGTGCGGACAAGGAAAAAACATGGCTATAAGGTTTTACGAAGTTCTGTATCTCTTTTAAAATCTAAAACAGAGACTCCACTTGAATAATCGGAACTTTTTCGGAGCGGGAATTTCTTGGGAGAGATCACAGATTGCGGCAAATGACAGCTACGCTACCTTTAGACCAAACAAAGCTGGAGTATGCACTCTATATGGTAGGATGGTACGTCTATATGGTTCAGTGTGCTGATGGAAGTCTTTATACCGGCATTACAAAGGATATGGAATCCCGCGTATCCCTGCACAATGCAGGGCGCGGAGCCAAGTACACGCGGGCCAGGCGGCCGGTTGAGCTTGTATATCGTGAAATGGTCAGCGGCCGTGGGGCTGCTATGCGGCGAGAGTGTGCGATCAAGCAGTTGCGACCTATTGCGAAAAGAAAGCTGATCACCAAATCTGGTGAACCAGAATAGACCAGTTTTTTCTGCTCCGCCTCACACTAAACCTTGTATAAATGTTTTTTTACCTTTATACTTATAAACACAAAAACATACATACTTACAAACATTTAAATATATAAACTCAGAAATTCATAAACGCAGCTATGCCTATTTTTTCATTTGTCCAGACTAAGGGTGGCACTGGCAAAACTACCCTGTCTCAAGCCATTGCCTACAGCAAGGCATTCAAGAAGACGTTTGGCGAGATTGCCATGGTTGAACTTGATTCCCAGGGAACGCTTGCCGACTGGATTAAAGAGCGAGTAGAGAATAAACGGGCAACCAAACACGTCCATTTCTATTCTTTGGCTGGTATTGAGCTGACAAAGCTCACTAAAGAGTTGGAAAAAATTGTTACCACTCATGAAGCGGTTATTCTGGACGTACCCGGAGAAAGCGTGGGCGGCTTTGCCACTCAGCTTGCCCTGAATCTCAGTGACCTGGTGCTTATCCCTATGCGTACCAGTACCAATGATGAAGCCAGTTTTGCCCGTAACCTATGGCCAGTAATTCAGGAGGGCTTGAAAGAGAACCTGGCTGCTATTGTAATCGTGCCAAGCTTCATTCATCCGCAGACCAAAAAAGTAAACGTAAAAAATTACTTTGCCGGAATTATGCCGGAAGAGATCGGCTGCCTTAAAAACTTTCTGCCGTTTCGCTCCACATTTGAAAACTACAGCCGGGATGGTATGACCCTGGCCGAATACATAAATAGCGTTAAAAATAACGCCCGCTTGTATGACCAAGCCAAGAAAGCGGCCAAGGATATGGAAAATATCGCAAAAGAAATCGTCTCGCTGACCAAGTGACCAATATGGCCCTACCCAAGAAAAGAAAAAAACTCGTTGTCGATGTAAACGCTGCAGTTCAGAAAGCAGCCAAGCAGGATCAGACCAAGAGCCAGACGGCCAGGAAAGTAAAGAAGGCTGCGAAAAAAACCGGTAGACCGTCACCCAGATCGGGGAATGTGGTAAGACAAACCCTGCTTTTGAGCGAAGAGACTGCAGAACGGCTAACCATCGCCTTTGCAGCGGAGCAGATCAAGCGCAGAAAGGTCGGGGAAAAGGTGGATAAGTCGTTGTTGATCGAAGAGATGATTGTGAAGTGGTTGGATAAAAAGTTTTAGACTTTTATATGTTTTTATATTTAAACATATAAACATACAAACATTTTTAATCAGTAATATTAATCTTCTTATGGAGATTGCCCGGAAGCTTGATTTGAAAATTTTTTTTGACCTTTACTATCGTCACATCACTCCCTTTAGCAGAAAATTCAAAATTATAATCCTGCCTACTTGACCGATAATTTTTGAGTATATTTTGATTGACTTGGTCACGGCTCCCCGGCCAGATGATCGCAAACAAAATGCCCAATCCAGGTTTTGGATTTTTCAGGTTTTTTTATCCTGTATTTGCGTTTTAAGCGATTTACAGACTACAAAACATACACAAGTACTCTTCCTGTAGGACGGTTTTCCCCTGGGCCAAGTCCAGGCCGTTATTCTATCCGCTAAGTTCAACTGCTACCGGATTTTTAGGAATACTTCCAGTCCTGCGGAAAAGACCTGCTGAGCTTTAACTCCTATAATCCAAGTGTTGTTTTTTGGAGTTGTCATATCTTTTCTTCCGCATTTGTATTTTAAGAAATTTTGATTCCAAAAAAATACAAACAATTCTTCCTGTTACAAAGAAAAAAAGTAACTTCTCAATAAGTCCGGGCAATTTAAAAAATACTATGAAATCAATAAGTTGCAGGACGTAAAAATGAAGTTTTTTTCTTTGCAAATCACTTTGCACTATGCTGTCAAATAACGATATCCTGTGATATCAATAAGTTACTCATATTCACTATTTTTAAGAGTAACATTTGGGGCCCAATTTTCTGTACATAACCTATTGAAATCATTGACTGCCCGGACTTATTGAGAAGTTACGAAAAAAACAGCAACTTTTTTAAAAAATTCTCAAAAATTAAACAATTCTTTTGTAGTAGTTTTCTTATATTTTTATATTTTTATATTTTCTGGGCCGAAATCGTTAATAAATTTAGTAAGTTCTCGACCTAAATGCCACAAATTGGTAAGGATAATGCCACAAATTGGTAAGGATAATGCCACAAATTGGTAAGGATAATGCCACTTGACAAATTATGTGGTATTATTTATAAACGGCGCATGCGAAAACCTGAAAATCAACTCGTCGTTAAAGACAACTGGATCATTGAGCGGGTAAAGTACAAATTAACGCTCAACCAAAAAAAGATGATCCTATGGGCCATATCGAAGATTAAGCCCGGGGACCCTCCACATTCTGAGTACACATATGATGCGCACGAATTTGCAGAACTAACAAATATTAGTAGAGAAAAAATGTATCAAGTTGTCGCCAAGACAGCAAAAGAGATTATGTCTAAGCCCTTGTTTTTGCAAAACAAAAAAGGTTATATCATAGTAAACTGGTTTGAAAAAATTAGTTATATCAACCATGATGTAACAGTGACGTTTAAAGTAAATGAGGAAATGGCTCCGCATTTATTTAATCTGAAAAAGAATTTTACTGCCTACCAGCTTATAAACACTATTCGTCTTGATAGTATTTACTCGATCCGACTCTATGAACTGTTAAAACAGTATCTTTCGGCCGGGGATGTCAATAAAACACTTATGGGATTAAAGACTATTTTAGGGATAGAAAAGCAGTATAAACGCTACAATCATTTCAAATCTCGTGTTCTGGAGGTCGCCCGTAAGGAACTTAAAGCCCGGACAGATATTCGTTTTAAGTACGAAGAGATCAAGACTGGGCGGCGGGTGACGTCTATCCGGTTCCTGGTTCTCCCGAATACAAAAACCGCCCAAAAAGACAAAACCGTGGACATACTGAGCACACAAAGCGTTGAATATCGCACTCTCTTAAACTTACTCCCCAAAGAGCAGCAGAGAAAAAAGACCATCCAGTACAAGGTTGAGCAAAATCTCAGGAAGAAGGGCGCTGAATACGTAAAGAGGAACATCCTGTACGCCAACGCACTGGCCAACAAGAATTACCGGGCTTTTCTTTTAAAAGCCCTTAAAGAGGATTGGGGTTTGGGCTGGGAAGAAGATCAGCAGGACAGTAAGCTGGCAGGCATCACAATCGAACCTGGTCAAATAGTCACCTTCCATGGCAAGGAACATGAGGTCCAGGAAGGAAATTGTTTGCATTTAGAAGATGGGATTGTGCCTGAAGGTGAGCTTCGAAAATATTTGCTTCAGAAAGGAGAAAAACAATGCCAAACATCCAATACCTAACCGACGAATCCGGCAAGAAAACCGGGGTGGTGCTATCCCTCAAAGAGTATGAAAAGCTACTGGCTGGTGTTTCGGAAACCGACTACCTACTCAAGAGCTCCGCCAACAAGGCTAGACTATTAGAGGCGATAAAGAGGAAAGAGAGCATATCGGAGGATGTCGTTTATGAGAAGCTCGGAATTCGACTCTAATGCCCTCGATGACCTCACCTGGTGGATCAAAAACGATAAACGCACTGCGCTGAAGATCATCAAGCTCATCCAGGAAGCGAAGCGCAATCCGTTTAAGGGAACCGGAAAACCGGAGCCTCTAAGAAGAGACCTGTCTGGTTGCTGGTCGAGGCGGATCACAGAAGAGCATCGCCTTGTTTATGAAGTAGAAGAGGACCGAATTCGGATTCTTTCGTGTCGTTATCACTATTAATCTGTTCTAAAATTCTAATTCAGAAGAATTCCACTAAGCCTTTTTGAGTTTCCAGATTTCTCTCTCATATTTACGTTCTGGGTGATTTTAAATCAAAAAACATTACAGCAAAACCCCTAGCACAGTAGATTTGTTTGTTCATTATCAATACTAAGAAATAACCCCTAGCTCAGAGCTCGTTTTCACCGGACACGTTACGCAATAGAATTGCATTTTAGAGCAGCTGATTTAAGGACTTAACCATTAGTGATTATTATACATTCTTAACAAATTAAAGGTATACAAAAGGTATACAAAAAATCTGATTTTGTCTCTAAGTTCTTGACTTTTCATGTATACCTATGTATACAGTTTGTAGCACAATTTAAAAATATTTTATTTAACAAAAAACAAAGGATTTTTTTACTTTTAAAGTAGGAATTAAACACTTTAATCAGCGCTCAGATAAAATCTGATAAAAACTTAAAGGCCAAAAATTATGAGACATGTAAGTTTTAGACTACCTGAATATTTATACCAAGAGTTAAGGTATTTTGCCGAACCTAAATGCATGGCCCTTTCTGAGTCTGTAAGATTTATTATAAGCGAATACTTAAAAAATAAGCAGGATTCGGATAATGTTATTTTTAGAATAAAGACCCTTGAAAAAAAGATTGATGCGTTAAAGTCAAACAGTTCATCAGATTCGAATGAAGAAGTTAAAGATAGTAAAATTCTCTTTGATTTAGATCAAATCAAGAGAGCTCTGGTAATTTTAGGCTCAAACAGTTCGAGGACCAAAGTTCCGTTAATCAATCTTTTTCCAGAGCATTCACATAATCAATCTTTTTCCAGAAAGTAATTTAGTCGGTCCAGTCCTAGGTGTCCTTGTCAAACACTTTCATCAACAATTTCCTGACACTGAGAGATACAAAAAAGACTCAGTCTATCCTCGAATTGTCTGACTCCAACGACTGTCAAAAGGAGCCAGGACCACGGGTAAATCAGATTGAATCACTCTGAATACCCACAATATATCTCGGACCAGCGGGTCCATTTGAACAGAAAGGTACGGTTTCGCATTTATACCGACGCCATTAAAGGACGAGACGGGGTTTGAAGCCCAATGGAACGAAAAGTTGCGCTAAGAGTTTTTGATTGACCATGATTTCCTTTATCCTCTCACCGCACTACAACCTTCTGATATATTCTTGTTCAATAGCCGCTGTCCCTGCTCTTTAACTGAGCCATCGCCATTTACATAGGCATAAAGTGTAGTTGTGGTAATACCAAGTCTACTGGCCACATTTGAGGCATTTGATTTTGGATCTGTCATTGCTGTCATAGCCATTTTTAGAGTTTCTAAGGTCATTTTTCTGGGTCTTCCTCCCATGCGTCCCCTTGCTCTGGCAGCAGCAAGCCCTGCCTTAGTACGTTCCCTGATTAATTCAGCCTCGAATTCCGCCAACGCAGCAAATATACCAAAAACAAGTCGGCCATTGGCTGTGGTTGTGTCAATCTGAGCTCCAGCTCCGGCAAGAACCTTCAATCCAATATCACGTTCATTAAAATCCTGAACCGTGTTTACCAAGTGTTTCAGGTCACGGCCCAGGCGGTCTAGTTTCCAAATGACAAGGATGTTTTTTGGTTGCAGTGCCTTAAGACATGCCCGTAACCCAGGCCGATTATCTTTCCGGCCAGAGGCCAAGTCTTCATAAATCCTGTCAGACTCAACACCTTCGGAAAGGAGAGCATCGCGCTGTAGGTCAAGAGACTGGCTGCCATCACTTTTTGAAACTCGGATATAGCCGATCAGCATATAAAAATACTCCTGCCAGAAAACTTGCAATTAGGCCAACAAACTTGTATTGATTTTCTTGATGACTTTTCTTGTTAAGAATACCACCTTAATAAACCCTCCTGTTTAGCACAAGGAAAACGTCCGTTTTTCGGACGGTATGGAACCGCAAATAATGCCTGTTAAATTTCTCACAGAAACCCAGAAAAAGCACTTTCCAATTCAATGAAATGAAGGAAAACTTCCAGCTCCATTTAAAAAATGGAAGTTCTACGGTACAATATCGCAGCTATGTTTTCATTAGGCCTTCGCGAACAAGGCGAAAAAATTGATGAAGAGATACTGTCACACATCTCGCTTCTTCCTTTTATTTTAAGCATGTGCTGCCGAGCGGAACCTATTTCATTGAGGATAAGTGGGGGCGATTCACAGAAAGGTACGGTTTCAAACCGTACCTTTCTGTTCAAATGGACCCGCTGGTCCAATGTGGGCCCAGTGACGCTTAATGTGGGCCCGACCCTATTCTTATTGTCATTTATTGTGGGCCCAGAAGAATCATTATTGCGGGTCTGGGCGTTTATGATTGCGGGCCGCTACACCTACTCCTACGAACCCGGAGTGATGATTGGGGGTCGTATCCCAATAAACTTAATCGCATATCGGAAAAGGTCAGCGCACACAATGGTCGCAACAATCAGTGTTAGGATGGCATGTACGCATGGGAATCCAGGCTAGGGCTGCCCTTTACCCACAAATATTTATATCCATAGATATCAATAGGTTACAAATATTGGGCAACAACGCCATGCTGGTCTCACTTTACATAAAAACAAGGAGTTATGTGTTAGCTTCTTTTTGAGTTTCGACTCAGATTTGTCAATCAGGTCTTCCACGTAAAAAGATCTGCAGACCGAATCCAATATCCAACGTTCCATCTGTTGTTTACCTTCACCTGCTTCAGGCCGATCCAGATACAGGTACAACGCCTTTCTTCCGCTTCGGTGAATATCCACCCGCTTCGGTGAATATCCACCCGAAGCTACGGCCAGGAAAATAGCCTACTACTTTCGAAACTATGAAGAGCTTGTGGCCATCCAAATCTCCAGGGAGTTTTTTGCAGGTATCCATCCCGGTTTGATCAAGAAGCTTGGCACCGCGGTAAAGAGTTATGATGCCTGGCGTATCCGACGCTTTGACGATGCAAAACGATACGCCCTGGCCTCGTGCTATCTTGTGGAAACCCAACAAAGCGTCGTGGACAATCTGGGCGATATGCACGCCCAGTTCCTGACCGATATGGAGCGGAAGACCAAGAACATCTACGAACACGCCCACCGCAAGCTGCGCAAAAGGCTGCGTCTGGGCATCCCCACACTGGAAGCCTTTGCAATAACAGCCCTGGCTCTCGAAAAGCATGAACACATCGATATGCTTTACCGGGAAAACGACCGCGAGCGGGTAGAGTCTGCAGTGGAAGACTCCAAGGCCTTTCGAAGGCTGGAAGGGCGGGGCTATGTGGAAATATTACACGGGAAGTATCCCAATTTTAAACGGTACTTCCCCTTGTTTTTAGAACTTGAATTCCAAGCCGTCAAAGGTGCCCGTTATCTGATCGAGGCTATCGAAATCGCGCGAAAATTTAACTCTGGAGTGTTAAAGAAATTGCCGACTGATATCCCCACACGCTTTATCCCCAAGCGCTGGAAGAAAATGTTGCATACCCAAGATGGGTGCATCAACCCACGCACCTGGGAGCTCGCTCTTGCCCTAGCCATGCGCGAAGCGCTCAAATCCGGAGACCTGTTCCTTCCTGCAGGCCGACATTACGTCTCCTTTTGGAACCTTGTTTATGACGACCAGAAATGGGCTGCAGAGAAAACCAAAGTCTGTGCGGATCAAGGATTTTCTCTTGATCCCGGCCATATTTTAAAGCACCTGGCCGATGAGTTTGGTAGAACGGCCACCACAGCCGTCAGCGGGGTTGGTCGCAACTCTTTTATCAAGGTTAAAAACGGCAAGGTGCGATTCAGCAAAGATAAGGCCGACGGCAAACAGGGGGAAGTCAAAAAACTAAGGCAATTAATCGAAGCCAGTCTGCCGAAAATCCGGATCGAACACCTGTTGATGGAAGTCGAAGCGCTTTGTGGCTTTTCGACCGAATTAAGACCAGTAGAGGGTTCTTCGGGCGACATTACCGAAAAACTTCCGGTCCTTTTGGCGGCCATTGTGGCCCATGGAACCAATCTAGGGGTGTTAACCATGGCGGACAGCACCGCGAAAATTACGGTAGATATGCTTCGGAACATCTCCAATGCCTGCCTACGGCAAGAAACCCTAAAAGCCGCCAATACGGTGTTGGTCAATTATCAGAAGAACCTGGAAGTAAGTTCGGTATGGGGACACGGACACGCATCATCATCGGATGGCCAGCGGTTCGGTGTGTCCCAAAGTTCGTTGATTGCCTCGGTCTATCCCCGCTATTTTGGATACTACGATCGTGTCGTCACAGTCTATACTCACGTATCCGATCTATTAAGTGTGTTCAATACGCAGGTGATCTCCTGCGGGCAACGGGAAGCCTTGTATGTATTGAACGGGCTGCTGGAAAACGACTCAGAGCTTTCACCCTGTTGGCACCACACGGACACGGGTGGTTATACCGACCATCTCTTTGCACTCTGCTTTTTGCTGGGCTTTTCGTTTATGCCCAGGATCAAAAGCTTACACAAAAGACGGCTCTATAAGATTAACCCAAACCTTCATTACGGTCCTCTGGAGCCGTTATTTAGGGGCACGGTGAACATCGAGTTGATTCGGGAGCAATGGGAATCCCTGATTCGCGTGGCGGCCTCTTTAAAAAACCGGATCGTAACGGCCGATGTCATCGTAAAACGCCTGGTGAATTCATCGCCGGCCGATCGGCTTTCCAGGGCGTTGACCGAATTGGGGCGTCTTGTAAAAACGGTGTATATCCTGAGCTATATCCAGGACGAAGAGATGCGGCGGCAGGTCCAAAAGCAGCTCAATCGCGGAGAGCATCGCCAGGGGGTGGCCAGGCATGTGTTTTTTGCCGATCAGGGCGAATTTCGATCCGGAGACTTGGCCGAGATTATGAACAAGGCCAGTTGCCTGAGCCTTCTGTCCAACGCCATCCTGGTCTGGAATACCGTTCATATCTCCGAAATCGTCACCCGCCTTCGAGAAAGAAGTCATACGATCCCAGATAAACATTTGGCAGGTGTTTCTCCGATGCTGCACAAACACGTAATTGTGAACGGGACGTATGATTTTACCGGAGGGCGACAGAAGCCAACGCGGATTCGGTAAAGATTGAATTGCAACGACTGATTATCGGGACATATGATTATGCGTGCAATATGCTAACGTAAGTTTTTACACGAATGTGGCCGGTATCCCTTATAGAAATACTAAGTATTTGCGCATAAAGAAAAAGGCAGGGTCAGCAATGGCTCTGCCTTTGCTTTCTGATGATGCTGGCTCTCTCTCTAATGTATCCTAAGGCACGATGCAGATAGTGTCGGTTCCTTTGATGGCCGTGCCATCATATAGGTTTCCGGTGATTGTAGCTTCCGTTTCGCCATTTTCAAATACCCCGTCTTGATCCTCTATCTGTACGACGAGATCATCGCAGCCATCGTTATTGACGTCCTCGATATGGGCCTGAAGTTTATCGTTTTTGCCCACAACTCTGACCGTAAGACTCTCCATTTCCACTGTTGCCGGGTCGACCTGAGTTGCGTCAAAGCCGCCTCCGGGGACGCAGCCATCGACACAATCGCTGAGGATGGCTACAGGGATGACGCCATGTCCGTCATTGTTGAAGCAGTTGGGGTCGCTGCCCGGCTTGATGTCGATTTCAGTATCGATAACAAAACACCCCAGTGATATGTAGTAAACCTTATCGGACGTCGTGGTCCCATCAGATAGTCTTCCGCCCAGACCGTATATGTGCTTTGTATCCGGGTCAAGCGTATATGTTCCGACGTAATCTCCTGGCTCATCCAATCCTATGTTCTGCCATTTTTGCCATGCCCCTAATGTCCCATCAGCATTAATCGCTGCCCGGTAGTTGCCGCCCTGTCCGGTGCAAAGATAGAGATAATCATCCACAGGAAAGATCTTGGAATTCAATAGGTTCGGGCCTTCCTCGATCGGCAGTGGTGTGGTCTTCTGCCAGGCTCCAGTCTCGCCGTTACTTTGAACTGGCGAGTAGAGTACTTCAACAGCCGTTGTTGTCGGACCTGCGTATACTCCTCCCACAATATACGCGTACCCATTGTACGCCGTTGCCCCATGATAACATCTTCCCGCAGGTAACGGAGTCGTAGTCTGCCAACTGTCAATTGAACCATCCACGTTAATCTCTGCATACAAAACTTCCGTTAAGGCATTCCTGCCGCCTGCGTATCCGCTTGTCCCCCCGGTGCTGTATAGATACCCATCGTAACAGAAAGCCCCGCTTCCGCCCTTCACAGCAGGAAGCGGACTCGTAGAAATCCACGTGGAGATAGAGCCGTCTGCTTCAGGAACTGCATAGTAAACATCCCTTATCCACCACTGTGGTCGATGACCACCTACCAGATAAATTACACCGTTATATGATGTAGCCGAGGACTGGGTGTGATGATTGCCTGGCATAGACGTCGTGGCCTGCCACGTTCCTAATGAACCATCGGCATTGATCATTGCATAATGAAAAGTCCCTCTTGCATCTCCCCACCCTCCTGGACAATAAATGTAGCCATTTTCCACAAATCCAGCACCAGGAGAATCAATCGGCGTGTCCAAGGGCGATGTCTCTTGCCATCCCTTGCAGTAGTTTCCATAAACTGCCTCTGCATAGCAAACCTCATTAGGAATCAACAAACAAAGAGAGAAAAATATGACAAGCAGCGCTAAAAAAAGCCAGTACGGTTGATTTTCTGAATGATGTTTCATGACTACCTCCTAGTAGCCGTTCACTCCCCCTCAAAATTATGAGAGTGAAACGCCCAATTCTTTGATTTTATTGAATCTCACCCAAAACAGAACAGAATAAATGAATCCTCATTCATAACAAGCAATAATTATATTACATCTCCAACTCACTGATCTTCTAACCGATCATAGACTTTTTCGATATCAATCCTGGAAGCTTTGTAGTCAACTTATTTATACACAAAATTATATCAGTAATGTCAATATTGAAAGATTGGGGATATAATATGGATCAAATATCCATACTATGAGGTAAAAAGGTGGGTTCTAAGGTAGCTTTTGAGGTTTATCTTCTTGTTTTTTATGCCAAGATTCTTCCTGATTTTGTTCCTGTGAGTATCGATTGTACTTGTGGCTAGATTCATGAATTTTGCGATTTCTTTAGTGGTTTTACCCTGGTTAACAAGATTTGTTACCTGAATTTCTGTGGGCGTAAGCTTTAAACTTATCTTGGATAACCCCCGCACTGATGGCGCAATAATTTCATTTAGATTTGATTCGATGATACCTACATAGACATTTTGTCTGCTGTCCAATTTAGTCTTTTTTAATTTTTCCAAATAGGGCAAAATCAGCGCATTTACATTTAATAATATCGTCTCTCTATGCTCTGATTTGTCTTCGATTCTTTGTTCCAACAAAACCTTCAGCGCAATATTTGCCTCCTCAAGCTTACTGGTCTTCAACTCCAATTCCGCCCTTATTTTCTCTAGAGATCTCTCAGCCCTCTTGCGAGTGGATATTTCTGCTCTTAATTCCTTTCTGGCTCTTGTAAGTTCTGTCCTTTGTTCTTCAACATATTTTGCCGACTTGCGGTATGCCCTTTCCAGCTCCTTTCCCGCCCATTTTTGGGCCGTCAAGTCCCAGTTAGGCACTTTGAAAAAAATAATCATCCCAAACTGCAGATCCTGTCACTACCTCGCCGGTGTATTTCGACATAGCTAACCAAGCCAAGAACTTCCATGACATTCAGACGATTGTGACAGTATCGCTTCA